>NZ_BPER01000009.1:0-192575 GCF_020521355.1 Leifsonia sp. LS1 | reverse complement strand
GGGGTGGGGGGGGGGGCCCCCCCCCCCCCCCCCCCCCCAACGGCTCACCTCTCGCGAGGGGAGAGGGAGGCGAGGGCTCCGGATTCGAGGGCGGTCCAGACGGTGCCGTCGGGAGCGACGGTGAGCCCGTGGGGTTCTGCGACATCGTCGGGGAGCGGGTGGAGCCGCACATGGCCCTCTGCGGAGACGTGGGCCAGCGCGTTCGCGCCCCAGACGGAGACCCAGACGCCGCCGGAGTCGTCCGTGGGGTCGGACGCCACGGCGTGCGGTTTCGCGCCGTCCGCGAGCCCGACGATCCGCACACTGCCGTCCTTCGCCACGCGGGCGAGGGAGTCGGAGCGGATGAGGGCGGCCCAGACGGCGCCGTCCTGCGCGACGGCGATGCCGACCGGTCCCGAGCCGGCGGGCAGCTCGGTCACCGCGATCGCCGCGTCGCCGCCGCGCACGTGGCCCAGCGCGTCGACGGCGTTCATGGTGAACCACAGGGAGTCGCCCGTGGACGCGATCATCGAGACCATCGCGTCCGCGGGTGCGACCGGGAACTCGTCCACCGCGCCCAGGATGCCGACCCGGCCGAGCGCGTTGCCGCCCAGCTCGGTGAACCAGGCCGTCCCATCGCCAGGAGCGACGACGCCGAACGGCTGCGCGCCTTTCGTGGGAGTCGCCGCCTCGGCGAGGATCCGCGGACCCGGGCCGAGCAGCATCAGCCGGTCGCCGGTCGTGTCCGTCACCCAGACGGTCGACTCCGTCGCCGCCGCGATGCCGGAGGGCTGGGAGCCCGCGCCGAGCGCGAGGTAGCTCAGCGAACCGTCCGCATCGCGCCGGCCCACACGACCGCCGTGCACGAGCGTGAACCACACGGCGCCGTCCTCGGTCGCGGCCACAGCGTAGGGGCCGTCGCCCTCGTCGCCGACCGGGAGGATCGCGACGGCGCTCACAGGGTGACGTCGATGGTGCGGTCGTACACGGTGCGCCCGCCGACGCGGATGCGGCCGTCGGCCAGCGGCACCGTCGTGAGCTCGGAACCCTCGCCCTGGCTGATGCGCAGCGCGCGACCGAGCCGGGCCGTGACGGACACGGCGGCCGCGCCCGTGGCCTCGTCCTCGACGATCCCCATGTCCGGCGCGAACATACGCGCCCGCAGCCGGCCCTCGGCCTCGTCGATCCACGCGTACGCGTAGTGGTGTCCCGTCGTGAAAGCGGAGGGGTCGAGCGCGTCGACGTCCTCGGGCGACGCGAGGGGCAGCCAGGCGAAGTCGGGCGTCCACTCCGGGCGGGCGTCGATCCAGGCGATGTCGTCGTCGACCTCGACGGTCACGTCGCCCGCCTTCTCACGCAGCACGCCGACCGGAGTGCGGCGGTCGGCGAGCCACCAGGCGGTCCCGACACTCGGGTGGCCGGCGAAGGGCAGCTCCCTGGCCGGGGTGAAGATCCGCAGCTCGGCGGTGCTGCCGGCTTCGTCGACCTCGTCCAGGAAGACCGTCTCGCTGAAGCCCAGCGCCGTGGCGATCGCCTGCTCCCGCTGCGCCGTGGCCGGAGAGCTGCGCACGATCCCCAGCTCGTTGCCGTTGCCGCCGCGCTCGTCGGTGAAAACGCGGACCACCACTACCTCGATCGACTCGTCCATGCCCCCAGCCTGACAGATGACCCAGGCACGGTTCACCCCCGGGGCGCATAATGCCCACATGACCGGTCACGATGAGAAGCAGAGCGACGAGCTGGTCGCGGTGGAGCACGCCGCGGAACGACTCGCGCAGCGCTTCCCCCACGTCCCTCGCACGCGGATCGAGCAGCTGGTGCAGGAGCGGCACGAGGAGTTCTCCGGAGCGCCCGTACGCGACTTCGTCCCCGTGCTGGTCGAGCACGACGTGAAGCGGTTGCTCCTGGCGGAGACGGACGGAGCGCAGGCCTGACGGCCGCGCCGCCCGCGTCCGCCGGTCCTGCCGGTGGGCGGGGCGCAGGCCGGAGCCGCGCGGGCTGCCGCCTATCATTGGTGTGCCCGACCAGCAGGAGCACGCCACGATGACCCGAGTCCCCACCGTCTACGACGTGGCCACCCACGCCGGCGTGTCCATTGCGACCGTCTCGCGCGTGTTCCGCCAGCCGGACACGGTCAAAGAGGCCACGCGGGAGCGGGTGCTCGCGTCCGTCGAGGCCCTCGGCTACGTGCCGAGCGGGGCGGCGCGCGGTCTCGCGGCGCGGCGCACCGGCGTGATCGGCCTGTTCTTCCCCGGACTGGACGCGCTGGACGCCGACGCCGGACGAGCGCTCGACGAGGGTGACGCGGGGGCGGCGACGATCATCCGCGACGTCGGCGGATCGGTCGACACCCGCGGGGGCGACCTCTACTTCGACGAGGTGCTCCGCGGGAGCGAGGTGGAGGCGTGGCGCTCCGGCTTCGTGCTGATGGTGGGCGTCGGGCGCGGCGCGACCGCGCACGACACCCTCGTCGACATGGCCGGCCGGGTCGACGGCCTCATCGTGCTCGCCGGCAGCGTTCCCGACGACGAGATCGCGCGGCTCGCCCGGCGCCTCCCGGTCGTCGTCATGGCCGGCCGCCGGCAGGGCGACGAGCTCGACCATGTGTCGGTGAGCAACACCGAGGGGATGCGCGCCCTCGTCGGCCACCTGCTCGACGACCTCGGGGTGCGCGAGTTGGCCTACGTCGCGGGCAGCGAGGGCTCCCCCGACGACGCCGAGCGCTGGCAGGGCTTCCGAGACGCCCTCACGGAGCGCGGGATGACGGCCCCCGCCACACCCGATCTCCGCGGCGACTTCACCCGGGAGGCCGGCCGCCGCGCCGGACGCGCGCTGCTCGCCCGCGACGTGCTGCCGCGCGCCGTGGTGTGCGCGAACGATCAGATGGCCCTCGGCGTCATCGACGCGGCCCGCATCGGCGGTGTCGACGTGCCGGGCGAGCTCATCGTCACCGGCTTCGACGGAATCGACGCGGGCCGCCTCTCCACCCCGCGGCTGACCACGGTCAAGCAGCCGATGGAGGAGGTCGGACGCGCCGCCGTGCAGACCCTCGTGCGTCGGCTGACCGATCCGGGGCGCGCCGCGGCCTCCGTACGCCTCCCGGTCCAGGTCTACCTCCGCGAGTCCTCCGAGCCCGCCGCCCCCTGACGCAGCCGAAGTTCACGTCGTTGCGGCCATTTCGGCGTTGTGAGCGCAACGTCGTGAACTTCGGCGGAAGCCCGGGCAGGGCAGGCGGCGACGCTTGAGGCGCGCGGGGTTGAAAACTGCAATGTATGCGCATACAGTCAGGAGGGCAACAACCTAGAGAAGGTGGCAATGACGCACTCACGACCCCCCGGCGCGCGACGCCGACGCCGGCTCGCGGCCCTTGCGACGCTCGCGGCCGCGGCTCTCGCACTGTCCGGCTGCAGCATCAAGATCCAGAGCCGGCAGGACCCCTCCATCCCGGCGGACACCATGCTGCTGGCTGCCGACAAGGGCACTCCGATGATGGAGCGCAACTTCAATCCGTACCTGGTCAACAAGCGCGCGGCGTCGTCGTACATCTACGAGCCGCTGGTCGTCATCAACGTGCTCGACGGCACGGGGACGCCGTGGCTGGCCTCGAAGATCGACCAGCCGGACGCCCGCACGATCGACTACACGATCCGCGACGGCGTGACCTGGTCGGACGGCAAGCCGTTCAGCGTCGACGACGTCGTGTTCACACTG
This sequence comes from Leifsonia sp. LS1, assembly GCF_020521355.1. Lineage (NCBI taxonomy): Bacteria > Bacillati > Actinomycetota > Actinomycetes > Micrococcales > Microbacteriaceae > Leifsonia > Leifsonia sp. LS1. The sequence continues at coordinate 188,885 of NZ_BPER01000009.1, read as the reverse complement.
AACCTCATCAAGAAGTTCCCGACCCTCGACCTCAAGGGGGCGTGGCAGCACATCGCCTCCCTCGAGACGAAGGGCGACCACCTGATCGTCCACCTCAAGGAGGACGACGCCCCGGCGCAGGACATCATCTCCCAGACGCTCATCGTCCCCGAGCACATCTGGAAGAACGTCAAGAGCCCCGACACCTGGCGGGATCCGAACCCGGTCGGCACCGGCCCGTACACCCTCGCGAACTTCACCTCGCAGCAGTACACGATGGACAAGTACGCGGACTACTGGCAGGCCGACAAGGTCGAGGTCAAGCACCTCGTGCTCCCCGCCGCGACCAATGAGCTCGACATCGCCACCAAGGGTTTCGACTGGGCGTACGCCTTCATGAGCGACGTGCAAGGCACGTGGGTGGACGCGAACCCCCACAACAAGTACTGGTTCCCGCCGGGCGGCATCATCGGCCTCATGCCCAACTTCACGGTCGCCCCGTTCGACAACCTCGACGTGCGGCGCGGCCTCGCATTGGCGCTCGACCGCGACAAGATCGCCGACGCCGCGACCGAGGGCTACATGAAGCCCGCCGGCCAGACCGGGCTGATCCTGCCGAACCAGGAGAAGGAGCTCGACCCGAGCATCCCCGACGGCGGCCTGATCAAGCAGGACACCGCCGGCGCACTCGCCGCCTTCGCCGCGGCCGGGTACACCCAGCAGGGCGGCAAGCTCGTCGGCCCCGACGGCAAGCAGTTCTCGTTCTCGATCACCACGGCCAACGGGTACTCCGATTGGCTGCGCGCGGTGCAGGAGGTCCGCAAGGAGCTGAGCGCGCTCGGCATCGACGTGCAGATCAAGCAGCCGCAGCCGCCGGGATACCAGCAGGCCATCCAGAACGGCGACTTCCAGGTCGCGATGGGCGGAATGGGCGGCGGCGTGATCTTCCAGGCGTTCAATGCGACGCTGTCGAGCGAGTTCGCGACGCCCATCGGCAAGGCGACCGCGAGCAACTTCGGCCGGTACAAGAACCCGGAAGCGGACGCGCTCCTCGCCGAGTACAAGGTCACGGTCGACCCGGCGAAGCGGCTCGAGCTCAGCCACCAGCTGCAGCGCATCGTCTACGACGACCTCCCCGTCATCTCCATGTACTACGGCGGACTCTGGGGCCTCTACAACGACGCCAAGTTCACCGGCTGGCCCGATGCGGACCACCCGTACGCGCCGCCGCAGACGTACGACCAGACCCCGCTGCTCGTGTTCACGCATCTCAAACTCCGGAAGGACGGTGAGTAGGCCATGAAATACGCACTCCGCAAACTCGGCCTCTTCGTCCTCACCCTGTGGGCGGCGATCACGCTGAACTTCCTCCTGCCGCGCCTCATGCCCGGCTCCCCCACCGACGCCGCCATCGCGAAGCTCTCCCAGAACGGCCCGGTGACCCAGGCCACCCGCGACGCGATCGAGGCCCAGCTCGGTGTGCCGGGCGGCAACCTGTGGGACCAGTACGTCAGCTACCTGCACCAGGTCGTCACGTTCGACTTCGGCGTCTCCTACACGTTCTACCCGCAGAGCGTCGGCGAGCTGATCGGGCAGGCGTTCCCGTACACGATCATGCTGGTCGGGATCGTGACGATCGTCGCGTTCGTGCTCGGCACCCTGACCGGCGTGCTCGCGGCCTGGAAGCGCAACACCTGGCTCGACTCCCTCCCCACACTGACCGGCACCTTCGCCAGCACGTTCCCGTACTTCTGGACCGCGCTGCTCCTGCTGTTCTTCCTGGGATACGTGCTCCACTGGTTCCCGACCTCGGGCGCCTACGGGCCGACGGCCTCCCCCGCCTTCAGCTGGGACTTCATGGTCGACGCGGGCTACCACGCGATCCTGCCCGCGGTCACCATCCTCATCACGTCGGTGGGCGGCTGGATCCTCGGCATGCGCAACGCCATGATCAACACGCTCGGCGACGACTACGTGACCTTCGCCCAGGCGAACGGCCTGAGGGGTCGCACGGTCGCGATGAAGTACGCGGCCCGCAACGCGATCCTCCCGAACCTCACCGGTTTCGGGCTGGCGCTCGGCGGCGTGGTCGGCGGCTCGATCCTCGTCGAGCAGGTGTTCGGCTACCCCGGCATCGGCTTCCTGCTGTTCAACGCGGTGATCGGCCAGGACTACCCGCTGATGCAGGCGCTGTTCCTGCTCATCACCGTGAGCGTTCTCGTCGCCAACTTCCTCGTCGACATCCTGTACGGCGTACTCGACCCAAGGACCCGCCGATGACCACCACACAGAGTTTCAAGTCCATCCGCGCCGACGAGACCGTGCGCCCGCCGCACCGGCTCGCGTTCATCGGCCGCGCCTTCGCCACCCTCTGGGCCAACTGGAAGTCGCGCCTCGGCCTGATCATCCTCGGCCTCTTCGTGCTCGTCGCGATCTTCGCCCCGTGGCTCGCCCCGTACGGCGCCACCCAGGACGGATTCCCCCGCAACGCAGACGCCAGCTGGGCCCACTGGTTCGGCACGACCGCCGCCGGCGAGGACGTGCTCAGCCAGCTGATCTACGGCACCCGCGTCAGCGTCACGGTCGGCTTCATCGCCGGTGCGCTGTCCACCCTGGTCGCCGTGCTGATCGGCCTCAGCTGGGGCTACATCCGCGGCTTCGGCGCCGAGGTGGTCAACTTCGTCGTCAACCTGTTCCTGGTGATCCCGGGTCTGCCGCTCATGATCGTCATCGCTGCCTACCTGCAGAACGGCGGTCTGGCCATGATCATCGCGGTCATCGTGATCACGGGATGGGCGTGGGGGGCGCGCGTTCTGCGCAGCCAGACGCAGTCCCTGCGTTCGCGCGACTTCGTGACCGCCGCCCGTTTCTCGGGCGACAGCTCGTTCCGCGTGGTGTTCCACGAGATCCTGCCGAACATGACATCGCTCATCGCCGGCTCGTTCTTCGGCGCCGCGACGGCCGCGATCCTGGCGGAGGCGGGGCTGGAGTTCCTGGGCCTCGGGGACTCCTCGATCGTCAGCTGGGGCACCATCCTCTACTGGGCGCAGAACTCGAACGCGCTGCTCACCGGCCAGTGGATCCTGCTGTTCGCCCCGGGCCTCTGCATCGCTCTGCTGGCGATGAGCCTCACCCTGGTCAACTTCGGCGTGGATGCGATCAGCAACCCGCGCCTGCGCGAGGGATCGGCCAAGTCCGCCCGTACCGCGCCCGATGCCCGCGCCGAGGAAGGAAGCGAGCGATGAACGCACTCCTGGAGGTCCGGGACCTCTCCGTCGTCTACGAGTCGGTCGGGCAGACGCCCGTGCAGGCGGTCGACCACGTGTCGTTCGACATCGGCGCCGGCGAGTTCGTCGGCCTGGTGGGCGAGTCCGGCTCGGGCAAGTCGACGCTCGGCTTCGCGCTCACGCGTCTGCAGAAGCCGCCGGCGCGCACCAACGGCGGCAGCATCCGCTTCGACGGCCACGACATCCGCGAGCTGGACGACGAGTCGCTGCGCCGTCAGCGCCAGGGCGGCTTCGCCATGGTCCTGCAGTCGGGCATGAACGCGCTCAACCCCGTGCGCACCATCCGCAAGCATTTCGTCGACATCTTCGCCGCTCACGGGCACGTCGCCCGCGCCCGCTGGGACGTCCGGATGCGCGAGCTCGTCGGCAAGGTCGGCCTGCCGGAGCAGGTGCTCGCGCGCTTCCCGGGCGAGCTGTCCGGCGGCATGCGACAGCGCGTCTCGATCGCCCTGGCGCTCTCGCTGGAGCCGCGCCTCATGGTGTTCGACGAGCCGACGACCGCACTGGATGTGCTCGTGCAGCACGCGATCATGGACACGATCACCGAGCTGCAGGCGTCGGAGGGCTTCACGGCCGTGCTGATCAGTCACGACCTGGGCGTCGTGCTCGAGGCCACCCAGCGCGTGCTCGTCATGCACGACGGCCGCATCGTGGAGGACGCCTCCAGCCGCGACATCCTGGAGCGCCCGCAGCACGAGTACACGCAGATGCTCCTCAGCCACTACGCCGACCCGCGCGGCGAGGTCGTCGAGCTGCCGGGCCTTCCGGCGGACCGCTCCGCCCGCACCACCGCGGTGGAGCAGCGGGAGGGCCGGGCCGCGCTCTCGGCGATCACCGTCGAGGGCGTCAGCAAGGTCTACCCCGCCCCCCGCCGTGGCGAGAGCCCGGTGACGGCCGTCGACGATGTGACATTCGTGCTCGAGCCGGGCCAGTCGCTCGCGCTCGTGGGCGCATCCGGATCAGGCAAGTCGACGATCGCGAAGCTGCTCACCGGTGTGGAGAAGCCGACCGCGGGGACCGTCCGCTTCGGCGACACGGATGTGGCGTCGCTCGGCAAGCGCGGCATCCACCAGCTGCACAAGAACGTGCAGATGGTCTTCCAGGACCCGTATGCCGCCCTCAACCCGCTGCACACCGTCGAGTACGCGCTCAGCCGGCCGGTGGTGAACTACACCGGCCTACGCGGCACGGAGGCCCGGAGGCGGGTGTTCGAGCTCCTGGAGACGGTCGGCCTGACACCCGTCGAGCAGTTCGCGCAGAAGCTCCCGCACCAGCTGTCGGGCGGCCAGCGGCAACGCGTCGTCATCGCCCGCGCGCTGGCGAGCGATCCGCAGGTGCTCATCGCCGACGAGCCGGTGTCGATGCTCGACGTCACCTTGCGCGCCGGAGTCCTCGCCCTGCTCGAGGAACTGCGCGAACGGTGGGGTGTCTCACTGCTCTACATCACGCACGACCTGCTGTCGGCCCGGCTCGTCACCGACGACATCATGGTGCTGAACGCCGGGCGGGTGGTCGAGCGCGGCCGGACCGCCGAGGTACTGCAGCACCCGACCGATCCCTACACGATCGCGCTGCTCGACGCGGTGCCGAACCCGGCCCGCACCCGGGAGGCCCTCGCGTGACCGACGCCGCGCGCACCCGGTTCGACGCGATCGCGCCGTTCGGTGCGCTGCCCGTGCCGCCGGGGGTCGACATCGTGGGCCTCCCGGCGCGGGTCGGCACGCTCACCGCGTTCCACGCCGCCCCCTCCGGTGCACCGCGCGGCACGGTGCTGGTGGTGCCGGGCTTCACCGGGTCGAAGGAGGACTTCCGCGACTTCCTCCCGCTGCTCGCCGCCCGCGGGTGGGACGCCTGGAGCTACAGCCAACGCGGCCAGGGGGACTCGGCAGCCCCCGCCGGCGTCGGCGCGTACCGGCTGGAGGATTTCGCCGCGGATGCGGTGGAGTCCGCCGCGCTCGCCGGAGACGGACAGCCGGTCCACCTCGTGGGCCACAGTTTCGGCGGTGTGGTCGCCCAGGCCGCCGTGCTCGCCTCGCCCGCCTCCTTCGCCTCGGTCACGCTGCTCTGCTCCGGACCGCACGGGTGGCCCGGACGACACCAGGAGACGACCGACATCGTCGCGCGCGACGGCTCGATGGGACTCTGGTACCGCGACAATCCCGACACCCGCGGCCTGCCCGATGCGGCGCTGCCGATCGAGCTCGCGTTCCTGCGGCTCCGCGCCGAGCGCACGTCGAGGGACAACCTCCTCGCCGGCGCGGAGATCCTGCGCACGCAGACCGACGTCACCGACGAACTGCACGCCACGAGCGTACGGGCGCTCGTCGCCCACGGCGAGCACGACGACAAGTGGCCGATCCCCGACCAGCGCGACATGGCGGAGCGGCTCGGCGCCGCCTATGCGGTCATCCCCGGCGGCGGCCACCTGCCGCAGGTCGAGGCGCCCCAGGCGACCCTCGCCGTGCTGGACGCCTTCTTCGGCGCACCGCCCGGCCCCGCATCCGGCTGACGGCTGATCCGCCGATCTGACCCGCCGACCTGATCCGGCCGCGCTTCCGACCCCGTTCCGCACGACGAACCACCCTGCACGACGAACCACCCGGCACGACAAGGAGAACTGTGCTCACCTTCCCCGACGGCTTCCTCTGGGGCGCCTCCACGGCCGCCCACCAGATCGAGGGCAACAACATCAACAGCAACTGGTGGGTGCACGAGCACACGCCCGGCACGAGCATCGTCGAGCCCTCCGGGGACGCGATGGACAGCTACCACCGCTACCGCGAGGACATGAAGCTGCTGGCCGACGCGGGGCTCGACAGCTACCGGTTCAGCGTCGAGTGGGCGCGCATCGAGCCGGAGCGCGGCTTCGTCTCGCGCGCGGAGATCGACCACTACCGCCGGATGGTGGAGGCGTGCCACGAGTTCGGGCTGAAGCCCGTCGTCACGCTCATGCATTTCACCGTGCCACGCTGGTTCGAGCGGGACGGCTTCTGGCGCGCACCGGACGCCGCCGATCTGTTCGCCCGTTACACGGAGCTCGCGCTTCCGATCGTGTCCGATGGTGTCGAGCACGTGTGCACCATCAACGAGCCGAACATCGCCGCCATGCTCGCCGGCGGGGAGGACGCCGCCAACCTCGTCGCCTACGGCCTCCCCAACCCCGACCTCGGCGTCGCCGACGCCCTGCTCGCCTCGCACCACCGCTCCCGCGACGTGCTGTCACAGGTCTCGGGCCTGAAGTCCGGCTGGACCATCGCCACGCAGGCCTTCCGCGCCACCGGCGAGCCGGGCTCGGAAGAGAAGCTGCGGGAGTACGGCCACCCGCGCGACGACTGGTACCTCGAGCAGTCGGCCGGCGACGACTTCGTCGGCGTGCAGGCCTACACCCGCACGTTCATCGGGCCATCGGGTCCGCTGCCGGTCGAGGAGGGCGTGGAGACCACGCTGACCGGCTGGGAGTTCTACCCGCCCGCGGCGGCGGAGGGTGCCCGCAGCGCCTGGGAGCTCTCCGGCGGTGTGCCGGTGATGATCACCGAGAACGGCATCGCCACCGCCGACGACGAGCGCCGCATCGCCTACACCGAGGCCGCCCTGCGCGAGCTGCACGCGGCCATCCAGGACGGCGTGCGGATCGACGGCTACCTGCACTGGAGCGCCCTCGACAACTATGAGTGGGCGAGCGGCTACCGTCCGACCTTCGGTCTCATCGCGGTGGACCGCGAGACCTTCGTGCGCACTCCGAAGCCGAGCCTGGCATGGCTCGGCTCGGTCGCCCGGGCGAACGGGCTCTGAGCGGGAACGCCCTCTCCGGTATCCACGGCGAGAATGCGCCGGATCATCGCGATCCGGCGCATTCTCTGTGCCGACCCGGCCGTATCAGGCGCCGCTCGCCGCTCGCCGCCGTCGCCGGTCGGCGGTGAGCGCCAGCGTCCCCAGCGCCACGGCCGCGAAGGCCAGGGTCAGGAGGCCGCCGGCCGCCGGAAGGTCGACCTGGGCTCCGGTGGCCGCCAGCCGTCCGGTCGCCGCCGGCGCGGCCGGAGCCCCGTCTCCGACGCCCGGCAGGCGAACGGGCGCAGCGGGTCGCGGATCACCCGGGTCGCCCGGATCGCCCGGATCGCCCGGGTCCCCCACGTGCGGGTCGATCGGCGGCAGGTCGCTCGGGACCTCCGGCTCCGGCTCGCCGGGGTCTTCCGGCTCTGGATCCGGCACGACAGGCACCTCCGTCTCGGGCTGTCGTTCCGCCGTGTTGGTCAGCACGACCGGGATGTCGCCGCCCGCGGTGACCGTCAGCACCAGGTCCTCCCCCGCAGGGACCCCGTTGATCGTGAACGCGGGCGACGCCCATGCGACGCCGTCGAGCGGCTGCGGGGCCCGTTCGCGCACGGCCACGTCGGTGCCGGCCGGAATCCCGGCGACCCGCTCGGCCGTGCCGTCCGCCGCGAGCAGCAGCTCACCGTGCACATGCTCTCCCTCCCCGTCGGGGTAGGAGTATTCGACGGCGAACGCGGCGTCGTCCGGAACCAGGTCGCGAGCCGCACCGGTCACCCGCTTGGCGAGCGTGAATCCACCCGTCTGCGGCGGTGCCTCCTCGGCGGTGTTCACCAGCTCCACCCGGACGGTCTGACCGGCGACGATCACGAATTCGGCACCCGGCCCCCGGACCACACCGTCCACGACGATGCTCACGTCGCCCCAGGTCACCCCGGAGACCGGCGGCAGGTTGACCTCGCCGATGGTCACCCGCGTTCCCGCCCGGTACCACGGCGAGACGACCTCGGCCCCGCCGGCCGTGACACTCGCGGTGGCGTCCTGATACCCGGCGGCGGAGTACTGCGCGTGGAACGCGGTGTCGGGGTCGACGGTGTCGGCTGCCGCCCCGATCAGCGACTTGGAGACGGAGAACCGGCCCACCTCGTCGCCGCCCGCGGTCCCTCCGCCCGAGCCGGACAGGGTGATCTCGCTCGTGGCGACGACGGATCTCACGGTCGCGTTGTTGCGGAAGGTGTCCCCGGCGCGCGCCTCACCGGCCGGCCGCGTGATGTAGTTGGCGCGAATCGCGCAGGCCCCGTCCAGTCCGGCCTTCTGTGCGAGCGCCGGATCCACCTCGATCGTCATCGAGAGGCCGTCGGGAGAGATCGTCCAGCTCGCGAGCGAATCGTCCCCCACCACGTGGGGGTAGCGCGCAGGATCGGTGTCGCAGCTCTGCTCGAGGTACGGGCGCCATTGCGGCGCGGGGTACGCCCCCGGATCGAGGAATCGATGCGCCGCGCCCTCGCCGATGCGATCGACGATCACGAGCGGCGACACCCCGTCGCCCGGCCACGCGCTCGACGGGACCGCGACCTTCCACCAGAAGCCCTCGCCCTCGGCTCGATAGTCCGCTCCCCACTTCTGCACGCGCGTGATCACCGGCGCGGGTTCGGCGGGCCCGGACGGCTCGCCCGTCTCCCGGGCCTGGATTCCGCCGCCACCGGGGAGCGGGACGAGGTGGGAGCGGTCGCCGTCGACGGCGACCGTCACCGCTCTCTCCTCCGTGGCCGTGCTCGCGCGCACGGTCGCCCACAGCGACCCGTGCACGTCACGCTTGCCCTCGACCGACGCGTTCAGCACGCAGGCGAGGAGCGGCGGCGCGCCGGTGACCGTGCACTCCCCCATCGGGTCGCCGGTCAGTGTCTCCAGCGCGAACGGAGTGATGCTGACGGTCGAGAACTCGCCGGGAAGGCCGAGTGTGAACCGGTGGCCTGCGCCCGTGCCGTCCGGCACGGACCACGATGCCGTGACGAGCACGGAGTCGCCGACCGTCAACGCGTGGTCGGCACCCGTCGCCGGACTCCGCGTGATCCGAATGGTGGCCGGGTCGATTCCGCCGTGCTCGACGGCCGTCACCGGCGAGGCGACCACCACCCCGGTCAGGCCGAGTATCAGGCCCGTCGCGGCGGCGATCAGAGGGTTACGCAACGTCATCGGACACCCCTTCGATTCGGACGCGACGCCGGAGATGGCACCGCATCGCGTCCCTCAACCTGACCAGACGAACGGGGGTAGACCGTGTCCGCGCGCGGACATGCAGTGCCATCGTCGAGCTTTCTCCGCGGTGGCCCAGCGGACTCGCCGGATTCTCCGGCCTCCCTCGGTAGCGCCGGATATATTCCGCAACGCATGTATTTCGGACACGAAATCTCCGCGGTGCGCAGCCCGTCCCGGACGGTTCAGTCGGCCCGCGTCGAGACCGGCGAGGCCACGACGCGCATCCCCTCGTCGTCGACGATCAGTGCCTCGTCGTCGACGAGCAGCCGCAGCGGATGAGCCTGGCCGAACTCCGCGACGACCCGGTCGATCACCGCGGCGGGATACGAGACGCCGTCCGCGTGCGGCACGACGACCACGTCGACCAGGCCGAGGCCACGGAGGTCGGTCAGGCCGGGCGCCTCGGTCGCATCGTCCATCGGAGCGATCGGCGCGATCGTCGGACCGGCCACCACCGAACCCGCGCTCAACCCGATGTACGGCAGCCCCGCACGCACCCGGCCCACGATCACGCGGTCGGCTCCCGCGGAGCGCAGGGCGTGCAGCAGGGAGAACGTGTTCCCGCCGGCGACGTAGAGCGCGTCCACGCGATCGAGGGCGGCCTCGACCTCGGCGAGCGGGGTGCCGCTCAACCGGAGGGTCTCGACGTCGTACCCGAGACCGGTGAGCGCCGCGCGCTCCGCGTCGACGAAGGGCGCACCGTCATACGCGAGGGCCGCGTCCGGGACGTATCCCACGCGGATGCGGTCGGCGCGCCCGAGAGCCTCCCGGAGGAACGCGGGGATCGCGGAGACACCGAGAGAGAGCAGCAGCAGACGCACGGCCCCATCGTACGTGGACGCCCGCCGGACGCTCTCGCCGTCTCACGCCTCCGAGCGCGGCAGCGTCTCCCCGCGGAAGAAGGCCGGCAGGCGCCGGCGCATCACGAGCATGACGGCGACGCCGGACAGCAGGATGACCATGCCGAGGAGGAAGACCAGCCCGATACCGCCGATGTTCGATCCGCTCCCGTAGTCCGGGTCGAGGCTGTCGACGAGGGTCGTGACGAAGAGCACGCTGAGGATGACGCCGCCGATCAGCGGGCACACCAGCGTGAAGAACGCGTTGCGGAGCGAGGCGAACCACTTCCGGCGGAAGAACCACACGCACGCGAACGCGGTGATGCCGTAGTAGAAGCAGATCATCATCCCGAGGGTGGTGATCGTGTCCCACAGCACGTCCTCGCTGACGAAGCGCATGACGGCGTAGAAGACGCTGGCGACGACGGCCGAGACCACGGTCGAGTAGCCGGGGGTCATGAATCGCGGGCTGACGCGGGCGAACCGGGCGGGCAGAGCCCCGTAGTGGCCCATCGCCAGGAGGGTGCGGGCCGGGGAGACGGCGGTCGACTGGAGGGAGGCGGCGGAGCTCGAGAGCACCGCGATGGACATCAGGATGGCGAGCGGACCGAGCACCGGCCCGGCGAGGGCGAAGAAGACGTTCTCCTGGATGCCCGGGTTACCCAGGCCGATTCCGCCCTCCCCGGTGCCGGCGAACGAGATGGCGGCCATCGAGACGAACAGGTAGGCGACCACGATGATGACGACGGTGAGCGTCGCCGCACGACCCGGTGTGGAGCGGGAGCCCTTGGTCTCCTCCGACATCGTGAGGGTGACGTCCCAGCCCCAGAAGATGAAGATCGAGAGGGAGAGCCCGGCGGCGAAGGCGGAGAAGGACGGGACGCCGAACGGGTTGAACCAGTCGAGGCTCGGCGCCGTCGCGTCGAACGCGGTCCCGTTCGCGACGTGCACGAACGCCACGACGCCGAAGAGCACGAGCACCAGCAGCTGGAACCCGACCAGCACGTACTGGACCTTCTGCGTGGTCTGCATGTCGCGGTAGGAGATGAAGGTCGCCACCGCCATGAACGCCAGGCACGTGGCCACGTTGACGAACGGGTTCTCGGCCAGGTCGGCGATCGCCGGGTCGTGGAAGACCTGCGACAGCAGCAGGTAGAGGAAGTCGACGGCGATTCCCGCGAGGTTCGACAGCACGACGACCGTGGCGGCGATGAGGCCCCAACCGCCCATCCACCCGATGTAGGGGCCGAACGCGCGGGTCGCCCAGGTGAACGACGTGCCCGAGTCGGGCATCGCGTTGTTGAGCTCGCGGTAGCCGAACGCGACGAGCAGCATCGGCAGGAACCCGACCAGGAAGATCGCGGGGAGGTGGACCCCCACCTCTGAGACGGTCGGGCCGAGCGCGCCCGTCAACGTGTACGCGGGCGCGATGCACGAGATCCCGATCACGACGGCCCCGACGAGGCCGACCGATCCGGCGCTCAGGCCCTTGGCGGTGCGGGTCGAGCCCGTCTCGGTGGAATCCGCGGCGCTGCGGGTGCTCATCGGATGGTGCTCCTAGGGGGTGGTGCGGGGGACGACGATCATCGGGACGGGCAGGGCGCGCAGCATGGTGGAGGCGGTCGTGCCGAGGAAGAGGCGGCTGGGCTGCGCGAGGCGGCTCGACCCGACGACCGCGACCTCCCCCGGCTGCCAGTCGAGCGAGGAGACCGCGTGCGCGACGCTGTCGCCCGGGGCGACGGAGGCCGTGGCCTCGACGCCCTCGGGCAGAGCCGCGCGTGCATCTTCCAGCACGGCGGCGGCGTGATGCTCGCTCACGCGCTCCTTCGCCGAATCGACACCCGGCAGGTCGAGGGCGAGCAGCGAGACGAGGCGCAGTGGGGCGTGCGCCGACCCCGACAGCCGGGCACTGGTGGCGAGGACCGCGTCCGCACCCTCTCGCGTCCCGACCATCCCGGTGACGCGGGAGAGCGGCGCGGCCGAATCGCGCGAGCCCTGCGGCGCGAGCATCACCGGGACCGGCGAGGCGTGCAGCAGCGAGCCGGCGACCGAGCCGACCGTGAAGCGCCCGAGCAGGCCGTCCCGCGCGGCACCCACGACGATGAGCGCGGCACGGCCTGCCTCGGCGGCGGTGAGCAGCCCTCCGGCGAGGGAGTCGCCATAGACGACCCGCTCGCGCGAGGGCACCGCCTGGGGGATGCGCGACCGCGCATCCCCCAGCCAGCCCTCCGCGGTGTCGCGCAGGAGGGCGTCGTAGCCGGGGTCGTTCGGCACGATGGAGGGCCGCGAGTTCATCGGCAGGACCACCACGACGTCCAGCTGCGCGCCGGTCGACCCGGCCAGGGCGGCGGCCGCCGCGAGGGCGTCCTCTCCGGCCGGGGTCGCGGTGTAGCCGACGAGGATGCGCGGCGGAGTCGTGGTGGTCATGTCGATCCTGCGGCGATCAGGCGGGGATCAGCGTGTACTTGGTGCTGAGGTACTCGTGGATGCCCTCGAGCCCGCCCTCGCGGCCGAGACCCGACTGCTTGACGCCACCGAACGGCGCGGCGGCGTTGGAGACCAGACCGGTGTTGAGGCCCATCATCCCGGTGTCGACGCCGTCGATCAGGCGCTGGCCGCGGGCGAGGTCCTGGGTGAACACGTAGCCGACGAGCCCGTACTCGGTCTCGTTGGCGCGCGCCACGGCCTCCTCCTCCGTGGAGAAGGTCGTGATGGCCAGGATCGGTCCGAAGATCTCCTCGCGGAGGATCTCGCTGCCGGGCTGGACGTCGACGAGGACGGTCGGCTCGAAGAAGAAGCCGTCGCCCTCCGGGGCCGCACCGCCGGTGAGCACACGGGCGCCGCGCGAGACCGCGTCCTCCACGAGTGCCGCCATCGAGGCGACCGCGCGGTCGTCGATGAGCGGCCCGAGGGTGACGCCCTCGTCGGTGCCGCGGCCGACGCGGAGCGCGCTCACGCGCTCGGTGACGCGGGCGGCGAACTCCTCCGCGATCGACTCGTGCACGATGAAGCGGTTGGCCGCCGTGCAGGCCTGGCCCATGTTGCGGAACTTCGCGAGCATCGCGCCGTTCACGGCCGCATCGAGGTCGGCATCCTCGAACACGACGAACGGCGCGTTGCCGCCGAGCTCCATCGAGGTGCGCAGCACGTTCTGGCCGGCCTGGGCGAGCAGAGCGCGTCCGACCGGCGTGGAGCCCGTGAACGAGAGCTTGCGCAGACGCGGGTCCGCGATGATCGGCGCCGAGACGGCGCCGGAGGTGGAGGTCGTGATCACATTGACCACGCCGGCCGGCAGTCCGGCGTCCTCGAGCAGCTGCGCGAAGAAGAGGGTGGTGAGCGGGGTGAGCTCCGCCGGCTTCACCACAACGGTGCAGCCCGCGGCGAGAGCCGGGGCGATCTTGCGCGTGGCCATCGCGAGGGGGAAGTTCCACGGCGTGATGAAGAAGCTCGGCCCCACTGGGCGCTGCGAGACGACCATCGTGCCGGTGCCCTCCGGGTTAGACCCGTAGCGGCCGGAGATGCGCACGGCCTCCTCCGAGAACCAGCGGAGGAACTCGCCGCCGTAGGTGACCTCGCCGTTGGCCTCGGCCAGCGGCTTGCCCATCTCGAGCGTCATCAGCAGAGCGAAGTCGTCGCGGCGCTCCTGCAGCAGGTCGAACGCGCGGCGCAGGATCTCGGCGCGGGTGCGGGGCGGGGTCGCCGCCCACGCGTCCGCCGCCTCGGCGGCCGCGTCCAGAGCACGGATGCCGTCCTCCGGGCGCGCATTGGCGATGCGCTTGATCACGCGGCCGGTGGCCGGATCCTGGACCTGAATCGGGTCCTGGGTCCCGGCCTCCCAGCGGCCCGCGATGTACAGGCCGTCGGGGACTCGGGCGAGCAGCTCGCTCTCGCGGGCCGTCAGTCCGGGGGCGGTGTCGACGGCGCTCATGCGTTGGCCACCGCCTCCGCGACGACGTCCAGGCCCTCGATGAGGAGGTGATCCGGGATGCTCAGCGGCGGGAGGAAGCGGATGACGTTGCCATAGGTGCCGCAGGTGAGGAGCACGACTCCGGCGGCGTGGGCGGCGGCAGCGACCTTCGAGGTCAGGGCGGCGTCGGGCTCCCCGGTCTCCGGGTCGACGAGCTCGATCGCGACCATCGCACCGCGGCCGCGCACCTCGGCGACGCGCGGGTCGGCGTCGCGCAGGGCGCCGAGCTTCTCGAACAGGATGTCGCCGATCTCACGGGCCCGCTCGACCAGGCCGTCCTGCTCGTACGTCTCGATCGCGGCGAGGGCGGCGACGCACGCGAGCGGGTTGCCGCCGTAGGTGCCCCCGAGGCCGCCGACCTGCGGCGCGTCCATGATCTCGGCGCGGCCGGTGACGGCCGACAGCGGGAGGCCGCCGGCGATGCCCTTGGCGGTGACGATGAGGTCGGGGACCAGGCCGAACTGCTCGGAGGCGAACATAGTGCCGGTGCGGGCGAAGCCGGTCTGCACCTCGTCGGCGATGAAGACGACGCCGTTCGCGCTCGCCCACGCCTGCAGGGCGGGGAGGAAGCCGTCAGCCGGGACGATGAAGCCGCCCTCGCCCTGGATCGGCTCGATGATGATCGCAGCGAGGTTGCTCGCGCCGATCTGCTTCTCGATCAGCGTGATGGCGCGCTTCGCGGCCTCGGCGCCCGACAGGCCGCCGTCGCGCAGCGGATAGCTCAGCGGAGCGCGGTAGATCTCGGGCGCGAACGGGCCGAAGCCGTTCTTATAGGGCTGATTCTTCGCCGTGAGGCCCATCGTGAGGTTGGTGCGCCCGTGGTAGGCGTGGTCGAACGCGACGACGGCCTGCTTGCCGGTGTAGTGGCGGGCGATCTTGACCGCGTTCTCCACCGCCTCCGCGCCGGAGTTGAAGAGGGCGCTGCGCTTGGCGTGGTCACCGGGGGTGAGACGGTTGAGCGCCTCGGCGACGTCGACGTAGGAGTCGTAGGGGGCGACCGTGAAGCAGGTGTGCGTGAAGGCGGCGACCTGGGCGGTGACGGCCTCGACCACGCGCGGGGCCGCGTTGCCGACGCCGGTCACGGCGATGCCGGAGCCGAGGTCGATGAGCGAGTTGCCGTCGACGTCGACGATGACCCCTCCGCCGGCGGCCACGGTGTAGACCGGGATGGTGGCGCCGACACCGGCGGCCACGGCCTGCGCCTTGCGCTCGGAGCGCTTGCGGGACTCGGGGCCGGGGATCGGGGTGACGAGCCGGCGCTCCTGCGGGAGCGTCGGTCCGCCGAGGGGTGTGCTGATGGCGGTGTCGGTGATGGTCATGGCGGCATCGTATGGAGGGCGGCGCATCGCCGTCCTGGACACCGCGTACAATTCGTGGAGTCGGAATCGACACCCTGTCAAATTCGGAAGGCGACGATGCCCGCGACCCTCTCCCAGCTCCTCGCCCGCCCCGAGCTGGACCTCACGCTCCTGACCCCGGCGGGCGTCGGCGACCCCGATGCCCCGGTGCAATGGGCGCACAGCTCGGAGCTGCCCGACCCGACGCCGTTCCTCTCCCCCGGCCAGGTGCTGCTCGTCACCGGCACCCCCGACGATGTCGACCCGTACATCGCGCGCCTGGCCGAGCACGGCGTCGTCGGCCTCGGGTTCGGCACGGAGGTGGTGCGCGCCGGGACTCCGGACGCGCTGATCGACGCGTGCGTGCGCCACGGCCTCCCCCTCTTCGAGGTGCCGTACCGCACACCGTTCATCGCGATCGCCCGCTTCGTCGCCGACCGCGTCGCCGCCGACGCCTACGCCCGCAACACCTGGGCACTGCGCGCATCCCGCGCCATCTCGCTCGCCGCGCTGCGGCCCGACGCTCTCGCCGCGGTGCTGACCGAGCTGGCCAGGCAGATCGAGCGGCCGGTCGCCCTGATCGGGGCGGACGGCTCCCTCGACCGCGTCTCGCCGGCCGGGGCGCTGACGGCGGCGTCGCGCGACGCCCTCCTCGCCGCGGCCGACCCGCTGCTGCGCAGCCGCCGCCGCGCCGCCGGCTCGGCGGACACCGAGGCGGGCGCGTTCGCGCTCCAGACCCTCGGCGCCGCCGGCCGTCTGCGCGGCGTGCTCGCCATCGGCTCCGACGGTCTCGACCCGGCCGCCCAGCAGGTGGTCACCGGAGTCGTCGCCCTGGCCGGCCTTGCGCTCGAGCAGAGCCGCGCCACCGACGCCGCTCGCGCTCGCCTCCGGACGGCCGTCTGGCGCGCCCTCATCGCGGGCGACCGTGCGCTGGCCGAGTCCGTCGCTGAGCCGGTGCTCGGCGCGCTGCCGGAGGCCCCGGTACGCGTCACCGTGCTCACCGGAACCGCGCTGGCCGCCGCGGCCGACTGGCTGGAGTCCCACGCGGACGGCTTCTTCGCGCGCGACGGCCAGGAGCTCGTCCTGATGGAGTCGGAGGCGGGCGCCGACGCCGCCAACTCCGGCGCACTCGGCCCGGCCGCCGCCGCGCGCTTCGAACTGCGCGGCGGCACGTCGGCGCCGTCGTCGCTCGCCGATCTCCCGACCGCCCTCGCGCAGGCCGAGGTGGCGCGACAGCGGGCGACTCCCGCCTCCCCTGTCCCCTCGTTCGACGATGTCGCCACGGCCGGGATGCTCGCTCTCCTCCAGACCCCCGACGCCCGGGCCGTCGCGCAGACCGCGCTGGCCCCGCTCGTCGCCGCCGACCCCGGCCTCCCGGCCCTGCTGCGCACGTGGCTCGACAGCGACGGCGTCTACGACATCGCGGCCCGCCGCCTCGGCATCCACCGCCACACCCTCCGCGCCCGCGTCGCCGACGCCGAACGCCTTCTCGGCCGCGACCTCAGCGGCTTCGCCGCCCGCGCCGACCTCTACGCCGCCCTGCGGGCGACCGCCTAAGGCCCGCCGAAGTTCACGACGTTGCGCTCATTTCGGCGGAATGGGCGCAACGTCGTGAACTTCGGCGACAGGGGAACCCGCGCGCTCACGCCTCCCGCGTGATCGACACCGAGACGAACAGCTCCGAGGTTCCCGTGCCGGCGTAGACGCCGCGCAGGGGCGTGACGTCGGTGTAGTCGCGGCCGTGGCCGACGCGCACGTGGCGGTCGCCGATCTCGATGCCGTTGGTGGGGTCGTAGCCGTGCCAGGTGCCGCAGAACCATTCGACCCAGGCGTGGGATTCGCCGGTGACGGTCTCGCCGATCGCCGCCTCCGCCTTCGGGTGCAGGTAGCCCGACACGTAGCGGGCCGGGATGCCGGCCGAGCGGAGGGCGCCGATGGCGACGTGGGCGATGTCCTGGCAGACGCCGCTGCGGGCGTCCCAGGCCTCGGCGGCGGTCGTGCGCACCCCGGTCACGCCGCTGACGTACTCCATCCCGTCGCCGACGGCCGCGACGATCGCCCGCGCGACAGCGCACGGGTCTGCCGCTGAGCTCTTCTCGTCCGCCGCGAGCCCGGCGAGCGACGCGGGAGGCGCGGTCAGCTCCGTCTGCCGCAGCTGCTGCACGCACTCCCCCGAGCGCTGCACGGCGACCTCCAGCTCGTCCCAGCCGAGCCCGGCCGCGGGATGCTGCGCGTCCAGCACCTCGACCAGGCTGCTCGCGGTGATGGTGAGCTCGCGGTGCGGGTCGAGCACGTCGAAGGCCAGGACGCGGGTGCCCCAGTAATCGGTGTACTGGTGGTGGGAGGAGACCGGCTGCACGTCGAGCGCGGCGTGCAGGACCAGCTGGCGCTCGCCCGAGAGCGGGAGCATCCTGGCCTCGTTGTACGACGCGGTGACCTCGCCGTCGTAGCGGTAGCCCGTGGAGTGGGTGACCCGCAGCCGCTTCATACCCTGTCTCCGATCCAGCTGGGCGCCGCGTGCTCCGGGAAGTAGCGCTGGGTGACGGCCGCCGTCGCCGCACTCGTCGCATCCTGGATGGCGGACATGTACGCCGGCAGGTCGTCGATCACGTCGGCGACCGGCCGGAACTCGAGTTCGCTCTGCACCTGCCCGAGCAGCCGCACCGCACGGTCGGAGACCCCGGCGCGCTCGGTGCGGGGCTCGATGTCGCGCAGGCTGTCGACCGCTCGCGCGATCGAGTACAGGATCGAGCGCGGGAACAGCCTGTCGTGCAGCAGGAACTCGGCCGCGTTGCGCGCGGACGGAACGCCCCGGTAGGTGCGCAGGTACGCCTCGTACGCTCCGCACGAGCGCAGGATGGTCGTCCAGCTCGGGCCGCTCGCCTCGGTGAGCGAGCGGGTCGCGAGCAGCCGGGCGGTCATGTCCGCCCGCTCCACACTGCGGCCGAGGGTGAAGAAGTGCCAGGCCTCATCGCGGCTCGCCCCGGACTCCATGATCCCCACGGCGAGCGCCGTCCGGTCGCGGACCCAGGTGAAGAACTCGTGCACCTTGTCGCTGGTGACCCGCCGCGGCATCCGTGCGGCCGTGGTGTTCAGGCACTCCCACAGCTCGGTGGAGACGATCTCGCGGGCGCGACGGGCGTTCTCCCGGGCGGCGGCGAGCGAGTAGACGATGGAAGCGGGTGCGCTGCGGTCCACGGCGAGGATGCGCAGCACGTCCTCCCGCACCAGCGCACCGTCGGGCGCCTCGCTGCCCATCACGCCGAGCAGCGACCGGCAGGCGGTGTCCTCGTCGATCCACGGGTCCTCCAGGAGCAGCTGGAGGTGCACGTCCAGGATGCGCGCGGTGCCGTCGCTGCGCTCGACGTAGCGGCCGATCCAGAACAGCGACGACGCGATGCGGCTCAGCATGCCGGGGCCTCCTCCCGGTCGGCGCGCGTCTGCTGCTGTTGCTGCTGCTGTTGTTGCTGGTCGGCGCGCGGCGCGTCCTCTTCGGAGTGATCGGGCGCGTGCGGGGCAGGGAAGATCGCGAGTGCCGCCTGATCTGCGACGAGCCCGGCGACCGCGCGCGGCTCGTGCCCGTTCTCCGCCTCGACCGCGCCGCCGGCCGTGCCGACGACCCAGGTGTCCTTGGAGCCGCCGCCCTGGCTGCTGTTCACGACCAGCTGTCCCTCTGCGAGCGCCACCCGGGTCAGGCCGCCCGGCAGCACCCAGACGTCACGCCCGTCGTTCACCGCGAACGGGCGCAGGTCGACGTGCCGGGGGCGCATGCCGTCTTCCACCAGGGTCGGGATGGTGGAGAGCTGCACGACGGGCTGGGCGATCCACCCGCGCGGGTCGGCGATGAGGCGGGCCCGCAGGTCGGCGAGCTCGCGGCGGGAGGCGTCGGGCCCGATGACGAGGCCCTTGCCGCCGGAGCCGTCGACCGGCTTGACGACCAGCTCGTCCAGCCGGTCGAGCACCTCGGCGAGCGCCTCCGGCTCCTCCAGCCGCCAGGTGTCGACGTTCGGGAGGATCGGCTCCTCGGCCAGGTAGTACCGGATGAGGTCGGGCACGTAGGTGTAGACGAGCTTGTCGTCCGCGACGCCGTTTCCGACGGCGTTCGCGATCGTCACGTTGCCGAGCCGCGCCGCGAGCATCAGGCCGGGCGTGCCGAGCACCGAGTCGACGCGGAACTGCAGCGGGTCGATGAATTCGTCGTCGATCCTCCGGTAGATCACGTCGACGCGCTGCGGCCCGCTGGTGGTCCGCATCCACACCTTCCCGGCGGAGCAGAACAGGTCGCGCCCCTCCACCAGCTCCACGCCCATCAACCGGGCCAGGAGGGTGTGCTCGAAGTATGCGGAGTTGTAGACCCCCGGGGTCAGCACGACGACGTTGGGGTTGTCCATGCCGCCCGGCGCGCTCGCCTTCAGCGCCTGCAGCAGCCGGTAGGGGTAGTCGCCGACCGGCCGCACGCGCATGGAGGTGAACAGTTCGGGCAGCGTCTGCGCCATGACCCGTCGATTGGAGATCACGTAGCTGACACCGCTGGGCACCCGCACGTTGTCCTCGAGCACGCGCCAGTCGCCGTGCTCGTCGCGGATCAGGTCGATCCCGGAGACGTGGATGCGCACTCCGTTGGCGCTCTCGATCCCGGCGGCCGCCCGATGGAAGTGCGCGGACGAGGTGATCAGCCCGGCGGGGACGACGCCGTCGCGCACCGCGTTCTGCGCGCCGTAGACGTCGCTCAGAAACGCCTCCAGCGCCCGCACCCGCTGCCCGACGCCGGCTTCGATGTGCGCCCATTCCGGCTGCTCGATCACGCGCGGGACCGCGTCGAGCGGGAACGGCCGCTCTTCGCCCGCGAAGTCGAACGTCACGCCCTGCGCGAGGTATGAGCTGGCCAGCGCGTCGGTGCGTCCGCGCAGCTCGTCCTGCGTGAGCGCGGCGAGCGCCGTGAACAGCTCACGGTAGGCCGGCCGGGTCCGGGAGGCGTGCGCCGTGCGCGCGTCACCGAACATCTCGTCGAACGGAGTCGCACGGCCACGCCGGCGTCGTGCCGTCTGCACCCCGTACCCGCCGAACAGATCTCCCATGGGCTGACGCTAGCGCCGCGGCGTTACCCCCAGATTTCCGCACGTTTCCGGGATGTTGCCCCACGGCGGTCCGCGCACCCCTGTTTTGTGTCCGGTCACCGCGCAGCGCCAGAATGGGCGGATGACCACTCCCCTCTCCGGCACCCACTTCGGCCTGAGCGCCGGCGACTACCACGCCACCATCGCCTCCGTCGGGGCGTCGCTGCGCACCCTGGAGCACAAGGGGCGCGCGCTCGTGGTGCCGTTCGAGGCCGACGAGGTGCGGCCGGCGTATCGCGGCGCGACCCTGGCCCCGTGGCCCAACCGGGTCGTGGACGGGAAGTACACGTTCGAGGGCGTGGAGCAGCAGCTCCCCCTCACCGAGCCGGACCGCGGTCACGCCTTGCACGGTCTCGCGACCTGGCTCGACTTCGCCGCGGTCGACCGCTCCGGCAGCAGCGTCACCTTCGCCGCCACGATCGAGGCCCAGGCCGGCTACCCGCACCGCGTCGAGGTCTCGGTCGCCTTCAGTCTGGACGAGTGCGGCCTCCGCACGGAGGTCACCGCGACCAACACCGGCCCGACGGCCGCACCGTGGGGCACCGGACCGCACCCGTATCTCGTCGCCGGCGACGGACGGGTGGACGACTGGACGCTCCGCCTCCCCGCCGACACGGTGCTCTCGGTCGACCCGGAGCGCCTCATCCCGATCGACCTCACCAGCGTGGAGACGGAGGGCGACGGCGCGTTCGACTTCCGCGCCGAGCGTCGTATCGGCGACACATTCATCGACCACGCGTTCACCGGGCTCACCCGCGACGCGGACGGCCTCGCCACGGTCGCCCTGCGCGCGGCGGACGGAACGGGTGTCGAGATGGTCTGGGACGAGGCCTGCCCGTGGGTCCAGATCCACACCGCCGACCAGCCCGACCCGGCGCTCGACCGCCTCGGTCTCGCCGTCGAGCCGATGACGTGCCCGCCGGACGCCTTCAACTCCGGCACCGACCTGATCGTGCTGCGGCCGGGCGCATCCACGACCGCGTCGTGGACGATTCGCACGCTGGCGTGATCGGGCATCGTTTCAGCCGTCAGGCGAGGTGGCGCGGAGGTCTGCGCCATCTTTGAATGTATTGCACACATACTTCTCACTTCTCTAGCGCAGTAGCGAGGCGACAACCTACCATCTAGGTAATGAATAGGTCTTCGCCCCCGCCGATCCCGGCACGCCGCCTCCTGTCTGGGGCAGCCGCTCTCTCGAGCCTCTGGGCGTTGACAGCGTGTGTCGCAACTCCCTCGCCGTTCTCATCGGAACGCACACCGGACGACGACGTCCCCACAGACGTGTCGCGTCGCCTCGAGCTCGCAGATCCCACTTCGACCAGACTCGCAGGGATCGTTGACGGCAACAGGGTCTACCTCGCCCTGCCTCGCGCGACGGAGCACGGGGTCTGCCTGGTGCTCGTCGACGACTCTGAGGATCCGGTCGAGGGGTGCGGAACGGCACCCCAGTTCGACGTCCTGAGCCCAACCATCACAGCGCGATTCGTCGTCGACGGAGGCGGCGAGGTCGGCAGAGGCTGGACGCGGGTCTCTCCGAACGTTTCGATACGGGCGCGGGACTAGGCGGGGACGTGCCGAGGCTCGGGCTCGTCCCCGCCAATGCCTACCCGTGATACGTGATCTTGGGGCCACTCGTCCGGGATTTGCGTCCGAACTCGTATTTCACGTCTGCCGGGACTTCGGCTTCCTTGGCGACGACAAGATTCGAGCCGAGTTTGCGCCATGGTTGCGACAGTGGTCGCGGATCCGGCTGAAAGCTGCGCCAGGAAGCTCGAGCGCCGCGAGCGACCCGTCGCCCTCGCGTTCGGCTTCGCGATGTTCGGCACGTTCATCCTGGTGCCCACCCTGCTCCAGCTGCCCACCGTGCTCGGATACGGGTTCGGCAAGTCCGTCAGCGACTCGGGACTCTACCTGCTGCCGACCGTCGTCGCGATGGTCATCGCCGGCGTCGTCGCGGGTGTCGTGATCCGCAAAGCCGGCCCGAAGATCCCCATGGTCATCGGCGGGGTGGCGGTCGCCGTCGCCTTCCTCATCCCCGCGCTCGGACACAGCGAGGAGTGGCAGATCATCGTCTCCGGCATCCTCACCGGCCTCGGCATCGGAATGGCCCTGGCGGCGATCTCCAACGCGATCGTCGAGAGCGTGCCCACGGCCCAGACCGGCGAGGCGATCAGCGCCAACACGGTCGTCCGCACCGTCGGGAGCAGCATCGGCACCGCCGTCATCGCCGCGATCGTCTCGTCCAACGTCACCCCGCAGGGCGCCCCCACCGACGACGCGTTCACCATCGGCTTCTGGGTCTCCGCCGGTGTCGGCGCGCTCGCCATCATCGCAGCCTTGGCCGCCCCGTCGCTACGCGCCCGGCGGCGCGAGGCCGCCGAGGCCGGCGTCGACGACTTCGACGAGCTCGAGCACTCGACAAAGTAGCGCACCCGCGACCGCCGAGGTCGCAACCACGCAAGACGGGCCTGCTCGAAGGAGCCGGCCCGTCCTGCGCGTCCGGGGTCAGTCCCGCGGCTGTCGCCGTGATGCACGGCGAACGAGGAGGAGGACGCCGACCACACCGGCGGCGAGGACGCCGGCGATCCCGCCGACCACGCCAACGATGGCGAGACCGTGGATGATGTCCATCACGGCGTCGAGTCCCAACGCGATGTATCCCTCACGTAGAACGAGAGGTTGTAGACCCCCGAACCGCTGCCGAGGAGGAAGGTCACATAGAGCGTGCCCTGAACATGAGCCGGAGAGGAACCGCTCTGGTCACGCCGTACAAGGTTGAAGCCGGTCGAGTTGACGGTCGCGGCACCCGTCCAGTAACCGATCTGCCGATAGTTCGAGACTTGGGCCTGGCCGATCGAGCTCCGTCGCCCATCGGAAAGGAACGAGATCGTGTAGAGGGCGGTGTTCGTTTGAACCCGGCAGTCGTAGAACGGGAAGTTACCCGCGCCCGACCCCTCTCTACAGCCCGAGATCGCTCGGCCCACTCGATCCTGGAGGCCGTTCCGCGGTATTTCG
Source organism: Leifsonia sp. LS1 (assembly GCF_020521355.1). Lineage (NCBI taxonomy): Bacteria > Bacillati > Actinomycetota > Actinomycetes > Micrococcales > Microbacteriaceae > Leifsonia > Leifsonia sp. LS1. The sequence continues at coordinate 165,317 of NZ_BPER01000009.1, read as the reverse complement.
ATGGAGGACACGATCGGTGACCCGTCGGCGTATAAGCGTGTCGTGATCTCCCGATCGCCGCTGACGACCGTGGTCTCGGCGACCGGCTGTGCTCCGCTGACAGAATCCCACGTCCCTCCGGCGAGGAGTTTGGCCATCAGCCGATCTTGAGTCGCAGCGTCCACTCCGGCATCGGACAACCGAGATCGAATCCCCTCGAGATCGATATCCGAACGAGCTTGGGCCGGGATCGCCGATGAAATGACGAGGACGGCCGTCGCCAGCACAGAGCCCACCGTCGCCATCGTTCTCATAAATGCGTTCTTCATTGCATCTTTCCTTCCACAAGCGACACCTTTGTCGCCGTATGGCGCATAGCATTTCACATCTGCAAAAAGTGCTCCAGCGCCTAGAAACTTAGATTCTGGGTGCTTGAGACGCCGGACACCCCCGACCGCGTCCCTTGGATGCGGGGCGCTTGCCGCACAAATCGCCTATTCGGTCCCGGCCGCGCCACGAGCAGGATGGGGAATGCCCGGCCCCGAGACGCCGGGGGCGGAACGAGAGAACGGATGCGATCGATGTGCACACGCGTTGTCTGGCCCGATGCCAACGGCTCGGTGATCGTGGGGCGGAACATGGACTTCCACCTCGATCTCCTGACGAACCTCTGGAAGCTGCCGCGGGGCATCGAGCGCTCGGACGGCGTCGACGGCACGCTCACCTGGAAGGCGAAGTACGGCAGCGTGGTGGCGACGGCCTTCGACCTCATCGCGACCGACGGCATGAACGAGAAGGGGTTCGCCGGGCACATCCTGTGGCTGGCGGAGTCGGACTACGGTAAGCCGGCCGACGGCTCCACCCAGTTGAGCCAGGCGGTGTGGCTGCAGTACTACCTCGACAACTTCGCGACGGTGGCCGAGGCCGTCGAGTGGACCAACAGCACGCAGGTCGGAATCGCGCAGCTCTTCGACCCCACCGGCCACATCGTGCCGACCCTCCACCTCGCCATCAACGACGCAACCGGCGACTCGGCGATCATCGAGTACACCGACGGCACGCCGACCGTCTACCACAGCCGGGACTACCAGGTCATGACCAACTCCCCCGCGTTCGACCAGCAGCTCGAGCTCGTGAAGCAGATCGACGGGCTCGGCGGAGACCAGCCGCTCCCGGGGTCGACGCTCGCGAGCGACCGGTTCGCGCGCGCGTCGTACTACGTCGCGCACCAGGTGCAGCCGAAGACGCAGATCGCCGCGATGGCGGCCATGTTCAGCATCATCCGCAACGCGGCGCAGCCGTTCCGCACGCCGGAACCGGGCAAGCCGGACGCCTCGCAGACGATCTGGCAGGTCGTGCTCGACCTCACCAACAGGCGCTACGCGTTCGAGTCGACGACGCGACCGAACGTCGTCTGGGTCGACTTCGACAAGGTCAGCTTCGCGGAGGGCACGAAAGTGCTCAAGCTCGACCTGGTGGGCCGGCTCGCCCTCGAAGGCGGCCTGGCGGGCGACGCGAGCCACAAGTTCACCGACCCGGGCGAGCTGACGGAGGAGCTCCTCACGGTAGGCCTCGACGCCCTCGAGTTCGTGGCGCGCAAGCAGGACGAGTTCGCCGCGGTCCAGAAGGCGGTGCAGGAGCTGGTCGGGACGGGCGCCGCGGCGTAGGAGCAGCGCGGACGCCGCAGATGCCGAAGGCACAGGCGCCGAACGGGCCGGCTCCACGAAAGCCGGCCCGTTCTGCGTTTCCGCCGGCGCTGGGGGCCGACGGAGGAGTGCGTGCGGCATCCACGACAGGCCGCACGCCGTCTGGGGTCAGGATGCCGAAGCGGCTCCTGCGGTGGTGAGGGAGGCGAGGATCGCCGCGGCGGTCTCGCGGCCGACGCGGATCGCGCCGTCCACGTGCTGGTAGCCGCGACCGGCCATGTCGCTGCACGAGAAGTGCACGGGGCCGACAGGGACGCGGAGGTCGGAGCCGTAGCGGGCGAGGCCTCCCATGTCGAAGCTGGCCGCGTAGGCGCCGCGGGTCCACTCCTCGCTGCCCCAGTCGCTCTCGTAGTAGACCACCGGGCTGAGCGCCTTCTCGCCGTAGTAGTGCGAGAGGGACTCCAGGATGCGGGCCTTGCGCTCCTCCGGGGTCAAGCGGAAGACGTCGTCGGCGGACTCGTCCGAGACGAAGCCGACGAGCGTGCCGCGCGGGTCGCCGTGGTAGCTGTTGTCGTACGCCTCGTGCACGAGCTCATACGGGCTGAACGCGGTGCCGGAGAGGCCGTCCTCACGCCAGAACGGCGTCTCGTAGACGGCGTGCACCTTGATGACGAAGCCCATCGACAGGTGCTGGTGCATCTGCTGCTGGCGGCGCGGGAGCGGCGGCTCGTACGAGATGCGGCTGATGAGCACCGGCGGGACGGCGAGGATGACGCGGCGGGCGCGGACCTCCACACCGTCGGCGATCGCGGTGACGCCGTCGTCGCCCCAGCGCAGCGTGCGCACCGGTGCGTTCAGGATGACGTCGTCGCCGAGGCGCTCGGCGAGCAGCAGCGGGACCTGCTGCAGGCCGCCCTTCACGCGCTTGTCGAGGATGAAGTCGGCGTCCACCAGGTGCGAGAAGCTGCCCGCACTGGCGGCCATGAGCAGCGCCTGCAGCGCGGAGAACGCGTGCGCGGGCTTGGTCAGCATGGCGCCGGCGATGAACATGCCGATGTTGAGCCGCGCCTCCTCGTCGTCGGTCTGCGTCTCCAGCCAGCGACGGAACGAGATCTCGTCGAACTCCTTCGCCTGCGGGTGCTCCCACGGGCGGTCCGGGTCGATCTCGGCGACGAGCGCGTCGAGCCGGTCGATGAGGCCGACGATCTCGCGCTCGGTGGTCGGAGCGACGGGGAAGATCTCGCCCTCGAAGGTGCGGCGTTCCCCGCCCTCGCCGAGGTAGACGTTGATGCCGTCGCGATAGCGCTCGTAGGTCTCGAGACCGAGCTCGGCGAGGGTGTCGATCAGGGCGTCCTGGTCGGGCGACACCCACTGGCCGCCGATCTCGAGGGTCGCCCCGTCGATGTCGTCGGTCCACAGCCGTCCGCCGACGCGGTCACGCGCCTCCAGCACGGCGACGGTCAGGCCCGCCTTCTTCAGTTCGGTCGCGGCCGTCAGTCCGGAAGCACCGGCGCCGATGATGACGACGTCACGTTCGATGCTGCTCATGGCTATCACTCCTCGATGGGTCACTGCGAGGCTAGGCGGGCCGCCTCACGGCTCAGCTATACACCCTGTCGACCGCCGCGTGGCCCCTTCGACAAACTGTCGAGGGGTATCGGGTCCGCGTGCCCCGCGTTCCCCTCCCGTTCACCTTCCCGACGTTCCCCGTACCGCCGGCGTCGATACGTTCCCGTGCCATGAGACCTCACCGCTCCCGTGCCGTCGCCGTGCTCGCCGCGGCCGCCACCGCCGGCGCGCTCGCCGTCGCCCTGCCCGCAGCCGCGAGCGCCGCCGACGCCTCGGGGGTGCGCATCACCGAGTGGATGTACAACCCCGTCAACTCGTCGGGCGAGTTCATCGAGTTCACGAACCTGGGTGCGGCGCCGGTGAGCCTCGCCGGCTGGTCGTTCGACGACGACAGCGAGACGCCGGGCACGGTGCCGCTGGACGGCCTGGGCACGCTCGCGGTCGGCGAGTCGGCGATCATCACCGAGTCGCCCGACGCGACGTTCCGGGCCGAGTGGGGCCTGGACGCATCGGTCAAGATCCTGGCGGGAAACACAATCGGGCTCGGGCGTGCGGACGAGATCAACCTCTTCAGTGGTCCGGACGCGGTCGCGAACCTCGTGGACCGGCTGACGTACAACGACCAGGGCACGGGCGCGGTCAAGGGTCCGCGCACGCAGGGCATCTCGGGCATCCCGAAGACGGAGGCCGCGCTGGGCGCCAACGACGCGTCGCAGTGGCAGCTCTCGGCGGAAGGAGACTCCGAGGCGTCATGGAAGTCCACCACGGGCGACATCGGCTCGCCGGGGAAGAGCCGGTTCGCGCCGGCCGACGGCGGCACGACCCCCGAGTGGACGAACATCCACATCAACGAGGTCTCCTCCGACAACGGCGCCACCCCGGTAGGCGACGCGATCGAGCTCTTCAACAGCGGCTCCACGGATGTGAGCATCGCCGGCTGGCTGCAGATCGACAGCGGCGCGGCCTCCGCCGCCACGGCGTTCTCGGCCACGCTGCCGGACGGGACCGCGACCACGGTCGTCCCGGCGCACGGCTACGTGTACTTCTCGTCGACCAAGGGTCTCGGCAGCGGCGGCGACAGCGTGAAGCTGTACCTCCCGGACGGCGCGAACGGCACGGCCGGAACGCTCGTCGACTCGGTCGACTACACCGCCGGCGAGGCCGGCACCGACGAGGGCAACAACTTCGGGGCAGGCGCGTTCGCCCGCTGCCCGGACGGCACCGGCGCCTTCGTGTCGGTCGGCACGAAGACCTTCGGCGCCTCCAACGCCGACGCCTGCACGACCCCGCTCACCAACCCGGCCGACGGCGGCACCGGCGGACAGCCGACGCTGAACTGCCAGCCGGAGGCCCCCTCGGGCACCGGCGCCCTCCCCGCGACCGCACTCCCCCCGTCCGCCTGGCCGGGCAGCTCCGAGGTCACCGTCGCCGACAAGCAGTGCGCGTGGACGACGACCACCGGCCCCGAGGGCCGCGACGTCAGCGGTCTCGTCTTCGACCCGACGGACGCGAACGTGCTCTACAGCGTCAAGAACAAGTCCTGGGTGTTCCGGATGGTGAAGCAGGACGGCCTGTGGGTCGCCGACACCAGCAACGGCTGGGGCGCGGGCAAGCAGATCTTCTTCCCGGGCAGCACCGACACCGCGACCAACCAGCCCGACTCCGAGGGACTGACGGTCGGGCCGGACGGCGCGCTGTACGTGACCACCGAGCGCAACAACGCGGCCAACAGCATCCCGCTCAACTCCATCCTGCGCATCGACCCGAACCAGTCGGGAACCCAGCTGGTCGCGACGGAGCAGTGGAATCTGACGGCCGAGTTCCCGGAGCTCCACGCCGGCAACAAGACGGAGGCCAACCTCGGCTTCGAGGGCGTCACCTTCGTGCCGGACAGCTACCTCACCGCGAACGGGTTCGTCGACCAGTCGACCGGTCGCACCTACGTCCCGGCCGACTACCCGAAGCACGGCACCGGCCTCTACTTCGCCGCCCTCGAGAACGACGGCAAACTCTACGCCTACGCGCTCAACAGCGACGGCACCTTCCACCGCGTCGCCGTCGTCGACACGAAGATGGGCCACGTCATGGACGTCGCGTTCGACACGGACACCCAGCGCATCTGGGCGCTCTGCGACAACACCTGCGGCGTCGTGTCGACGGTGCTCAAGATGAGCAGCACGGGCGCGATCGTCCCGGACGTCTCCTACAGCAAGCCGGCCGGCCTGCCGGTCGACAACCTGGAGGGCTTCGCCCTGGCGCCGGCCTCGACGTGCGTCGACGGCACCCGCGAGGCCCTGTGGTCGGATGACGGCATCTACGGCACGGGCACGGGCACGACCGGCGAGGGCCACGCCCTCTACAGCGGCCGCATCTCCTGCGACCTCGCCCTCGGCGAGCAGGGCGTCCCCCCGGTGACCACCCCGACGCCCGCGCTCACGCTGTCGGCGGACTCCGGCTCGATCGGCGACACGATCACCGTCGCGGGCAGCAACCTCACACCCGGCACCGCGGTCTCGTTCGTCTTCCACTCGACCCCGGTGCTGCTCGGCACCGCCACGAGCGACGCGAACGGGAAGCTGAGTTTCACGTTCACCGTTCCGAACGTCGCAGCGGGAGCCCACACCGTCACCGCCTCCATCGGCGGCACGGTGGTCGCCTCCACCGCATTCACCATCGTGGCCGCGGCCGACCCCGCGGTCACCGGCACCGGTTCGACCGCGAGCAGTCTCGCCTCCACCGGCTCCGACCTCAGCGGCTCGGCGATCATCGCGGCGCTGGCTCTGCTGCTCGTGGGCGGCGGCCTGCTGCTGCGCCGCCGGCCGCGCCGGGACGCGGTCAGCGAGTAGGAGCCTCACGCCGGGCAGGCGCGGCGCGGCCCCCGCCGTTCGGGGCCGCGTCGCTTGCGCGACACCCATCCCGCCCGCGCGTCAACGCCCTCCCGCACACGGTCCCTTCGCCGTACCGTCGCCGCATGCCCACTTACACTGCGACCCGGCCGCTCGAGGGCGACGCCGACGAGTACTTCGACTACGTCTCCGATCCGGAGAACCTTCCCGCCTACTTCCCGCGCATGACGGAGGCCCACGAGCTCCCCGACGGCAAGGTCGAGACGACGGCCCACGTGGATGCGGACCGCGACGGCCGGGACGAGACCGTCACCTCGGAGGCGACGTTCGACGTCGACCGGGCGGCCCGCGAGATCACCTGGTCGGCTCCCGGCCCGCACGACTACCACGGCTCGCTACGACTGACCGAGGGCGGCGTCGAGCTCACCATCCACACCACCTCCGACTTCCCCGGCATGCAGGAGGCCCTCGACGGCTCGCTGGCGTCGATCGCCGAGAACCTGGCCGCGAAGGCCTGATCGATTGCGGCCGGTTACCGACCGGAATGCGACCTAGCGTCGGAAGCGGATCCACCCGGGATCCCCGACGAGAAGGGCCGTTCCATGGATCTGGCAGCAACCCGCATCTTCACCGACGACGTCGACGGGATGGTGGCGTTCTACGAGCGCGTCACCGGCCTCGGCGCCACCCGCCGCCACCCGCTGTTCGCCGAGCTCGTCACACCGTCCGGCACACTCGCGATCGCCAGCACCCGGACGGTCGCCGCGATGGGAGACAGCGGGATGCGCGCGGCGGACAACCACTCCGTGTGCCTGGACTTCCGCGTCGGGAGCCCGGATGCGGTGGACGCCGCGCACCGCGATCTGAGCGAGGGGGCCGCCCGCATCATCCAGGAGCCCGCTGACATGCCGTGGGGCAACCGGTCGCTGCTGATCGCCGACCCGGACGGCAACCTCGTCAACGTGTTCGCGCCGCTCGCCGCGGGGTGAGCGGTTCGGTGCCGTGGACGGTCGCACGCGGTGACGGCGTCGACGAGCGCGGCCGGGGGTCTTCCGGCACGTCACCACGTTGACGATCGTGAAGCGCAATGCAGCTGAACCGAGCGTCGTCGAGTAGAGGACGGCGGCATCGATCGCGTCGTCCCAGGGCGGTGATCTCGTTCGGCTTCTCGGAGGTGCGCGACCGGGAGCGCGGACGGTGTGTGGCTATCCGGCGCTCTCTCCCGATCCGGGACACCGAGCGGGGTCGGCATCCCGGTCGGACCACAGAAGCCCCTCGCGGCGGTGCAATCCGGCGTGACCGAGCGGACGCGTGCAGTGCTGGCCGCGCTTGCGACTCGGGCAGTAACGGGGCGGACTGGCGGGCATGCCGTCACCGTACCGCCCGCTCGCCTCAGAGCGCCTCCGGTTGCATAACTCGAGGGTGCTGTCAGCTCGACGCGGACATCCGCTCCTGCAACCGGGGCCCGATCAGCCGCACCGACTCGTCCCAGAGTCGTCCCGCCGCCGGCCCGTCGGTCATCGGGCGCCACAGCGGCCGAACGGTCGGCGGCCCGCTCACAACGCGCCGCGGGCCGTAGAACCTCTCGTCTCCGTCGGGGGCGACGGCCGCCAGCAGCGCAGGGCGCGCAGCGCTCTCCACCGTCCCCGTCACGCCGATGCGGGACAGACCCCTGATGACGCGGCGTCCGATCAGCTCCCGATCGCGACCGAGACCGGGTTGTGCCGCGAGCAGATTCGTGGGCGAGACACCCGGATGCGAGAGGTTGCTGCTGATCCCCCACCCCCCGAGCCGGCTGCGCTCGTGGAGTTCCCGTGCGAAGAGGGCGACGGAGAGCTTCGACTGCGCGTAGGCCGCGCCGCCGTCGTAGGACCGCTCCCAGTTCAGATCGTCCCAGTTGATGCGCCCGCGGCGCGCGGCGATGCTGGTCTGGTGGGTCACGCGTCCGCGAGCCGCTCGGATCAGCGGCAGCAGCCCCAGGGTGAGCGCGACGTGGCCGAGGTGGTTCGTGCCGAACTGCAGTTCGAAGCCGTCGCTGGTCTCCTGCCTGGTGGGCGGGGTCATCACACCGGCGTTGTTGATGAGGATGTCGATGGGCCGCCCCTCCGCGCCGAGGGCGTCGACCAGGGCGAACACCGAGTCCAGCGAGGCCAGATCGAGGGCGGGCGTCGCCACGATCGCACCGGGGAACCGCGACGCGAGCTCGTCGGCGACGCGCCGGCCCTTCTCGGGCGAGCGGACCGGGAGGACGAGCTCGGCGCCCGCCTCCGCCAGTCGCCACGCGATCGCGCGGCCGATGCCGTCGCTCGCCCCGGTGACGACGACGAGCGTGCCCGTCAGGGGAGGAAGCAGTGCGGGTCGTGCGTTCATGGCGAGTAGGCCCTTCGTCGAGTTCGATCGAGAGATCCCATGCTCGCGCCGTCGGCGCGCGCGATCCAGTGCGCGGCGATCCACTGACATCCGATCCACCTCTCCGCGGGAACGGTCACGCGAAGGACCGGGCGCCGATGACCGACAGCAGGCGCAGCTTCTCGCTGCTGTCGCTCCCCGGCGTCGCCGTGTACACCAGCAGGCGATGCGATTGCTCGGGGTCGAGCAGCGTCTGACAGCTCAGCTCGAGAACGCCCACCTCGGGATGGAGGAAGCGTTTGCGATCCGGGGGACGCAATCCGACGTCGTGGTGGTCCCAGGCGCTCCGGAACTCCTCGCTCGAATCGAGCAGCTGCTGCCGCAGACGATCGGCAAGCGATCCCGCGCCGCGGGCGGCGGCGAGTTCCCGGAGTCCGGACGCGTAGACGCGCGACAGGACCTCCCTCTCCTCCTCGGTGTAGGCCGCACGACTTCCCGGGTCGGTGAACCAGCGGTATCCGATCGACCGCTCCGCCCCCGTCAGCGCGACGAGGTCCCCGACGAGCGCGACGCTCAGCGCCGTCTGCCGCAGGGTCTCGCCCAGCTCCGTGACGATCTCGGCGGGAGTGTCGTCGAGCCGGTCGAACACGCGGAGCATTCCCGGGCTGATGTGCTCGGTGGACGCTCCCCGGTCCGGCGGAGTGCGACCGCCCAGACGGAAGAGATGATCGCGTTCGGCGAGCGTCAGATGCAGGCCCTGGGCGATCGCGGCGAGCATCTGCTCGGACGGCTGTGGGCCGTCGCCGCGCTCGAGGCGCGAGTAGTAGTCGGTCGACATGTGGGACAGCGCGGCCACCTCCTCGCGCCGGAGGCCGACGGCGCGCCTCCGCCGGCCCGGAGGCAGCCCGACGTCCTCGGGCTGGAGCGCCTCCCGCCGGTGCCGGATGAACTCCGCAAGCCCGCGCCTGTCGATCACGGCCGCCTCCCCTCGCCGTACGGTCACGCCTCACCGCATGTCTATCGCACACGCCGCCCGGTATCCACGCCTTGACGATCCACCCCTCCCCACCCGGCTCGACCGAGCACGGTCCCGGGCGACGCGGACCTATGATGCTCGCATGGACGAGCCCACTCAGGAACAGCTGGAAGCCTCCGACAAGGTCGAGAAGCGCACGGTCGGCGGGGAACTCCGCTACTACATCAAGAACATCCGCGACCATTGGCCGGTCGTCGTCGAGAACGACCCCGACGCCGCCGGACACGAAGCGTGGTGGACGCCGGACGGGAAGTTCCACGCCACGCACGCGCAGCTGCGCCGGGATGCGATGGTGGGCGGGATCGTCTGACACCGGCGGGTCCGGGAGGCGCCCTCTGGCACCGTCCGGACCCCATGCGTCACCATGTCTGGTATGGCAGAAGTGATGCTCGCGGTCATGCCGTTCTCCGGTCACGTCGCACCCATGCGTGCGGTCGCGCGCGCCTTCGCCGCCGCCGGGCACCGGGTGCGCGTCTACACAGGGTCTGCCCATGCCGAGGCCTTCCGCGCGGACGGGGCGGAGACCGTGCCGTGGGTGAGGGCGCCGGACTTCGACGAGAACGATCCGGCCCGGACCTTTCCGCGGCTGCGCGGCCGGAAAGGGCCCCGCCAGATGATCGTGAACGTCGAGGACCTGTTCGTCCGGACGGGAGCGGCGCAATGCGCCGACCTGACGGCGGCCTTCGACACACGGCCCTGGGATGTCCTCGTCGCGGACAGCCTCTCCCTCGGCGCGCATCTGGCCGCCGAGCGGACCGGCACGCCGCGGGTGACCGTCTCGCTCGTACCCCTCGCGACACCGTCGCCGGGTGCGCCGCCGCCCGGTCTGGGCCTGCGTCCGGCGGCGTCTGCGCTGGGCCGTCTGCGGGACCGCGCCCTGTGGGCGGCGATCTCGGCCGCATCCCGCCCGATCCAGCGCGCGTTCCACGAGCAACGCGCGCTCGCCGGTCTTCCACCGACCGCACTCACGTTCCAGGAGGCGCTGTACTCACGCGACCTGGTGTGCGCCAGCGGCGTCGAGCAGTTGGAGTACCCCCGCCCGGAGTGGCCGGGCAGGATCGTCTGGGTGGGCGAGCTCGCGGACCATGCCGGCAGCGGCATCCCCGAGCCCGCGTGGTGGCCGGAGTCGGTCGCAGACCCGCGTCCACTGGTGCATGTGACCCAGGGCACGCAGAACGTGGACCCCGACGACCTCATCCGGCCGACGTTCGCCGCCCTCGGGCGGCAGCAGGTGCAGCTGGCCGTCGCGACGGGAGTGCGCGGGAACAGCGCTCTGCCGTTCCCCGCGCCGGCGAACGCGCGCGTCGCAGACCTGCTTCCGTACGATCGGCTGCTCCCCCGCGTCGACGTGATGGTGACCAACGGAGGGTGGGGCGGGGTGCTGGCGGCGTTGCGCCACGGCGTGCCCCTGGTGATCGCGGGCGGAGACCTGGACAAACCGGAAGTCGCAGCCCGCGTCGCCTGGTCCGGTGCCGGGGTGAATCTGCGCACGGGAACGCCGTCTCCCCGCGCGATCCTGCGCGCCTGGCGGCGGATCTCCGACGGAGCCGACTACCGGGCGGCTGCCGAACGCATCGGCGCGGCGCTCCGCCGGCATGACGGACCCGGCGAAGTCGTCGAGCACACGGAGGCCCTCCTCGCTGCGCGCCGCTGAGGGTGTCGCTGGACCGCGGTCGTCAGCATCTCACTGCCAGGCGCGGACGCGGTGGACGGTTGCGGTCTTGGGGTAGTGGCCGTCGCGTGGCCCGATCTCGAAGAGGTCGATCATGAGGAACAGCGGGTAGTCGGGGGCCTGCGGGATGCGCCGGAGCGTGCGGCCGTCGCATCCGATCACGGTCTCGCCGTCACCCCAGACCACCGTCCAGGTCTGTGGGGACGAGGCGTCCACCGGGACGACGACCTCGGCCATGTCGGTGGCAAGTCCCGGGTCGTGATGCGCTTTGATTCCTGTGCGGGCCACGGTGGTCTCCCCGATCGCGTCGGCGTCGATCTCGAAGATGCAGATCTCACCGGACTCGGACGGGGATCGGTGCTCGGTTCCGACGAGCCACGCCGCGAGCATGCAGCCGGCGTCCCGGCTCGCGGAGGCCGTGATCTCCACTCGCCCGCGCGACGGCGCGAAGAGGAGCGTCTGCGGCGTCTCCGTGCGCACCTCGAGATCTTCGCGGTGACGATGTGTCCCGAGCCGGGAGCCGACCGGCCCGGAGTAGACGCCGGTCTGCAGGTTCGAGACGCGCAGTGGCGCGTCTTCGGGGCGCCAATCGAGCTGGTCGGCGTCGATCCGCAACACGATCCCGGCGGCGCCGATCTCGTAGTGCGCACGTGCCCGCTCCGCCGTGGTCCACTGCGGCAGATAGCTCGCGACCCACCGCTGCGGACTCAGCCCGGCATGGAAGTCGTCATCGATGTCGGGTCGGCGGTTCGGCGCGTCGGGGAGGCTCTCCGTGAAGGACGGCATGGGACATGATCGCACGCGAGCCCGGCAAGCGGCATTGCGGGACTCGAATCGGTTCGATGCAGAGAGGAGGCGAATTCGACCTTCGGTCGACAGAACATCGTGTAAGCCTGGCGAACCGATTCGACGACCATCTCGGCGCGTCAATGCGCACATCCTCACGACGTGAAACAATCAGCAGACCCTTACCGGAGGACTGATGGCAGCAACGATCGGCGACGTGGCCCGCGCTGCCGGAGTGTCGCGGAGCACGGTGTCATACGCCCTCTCGGGCAAGCGCATGATCTCGGACGAGACCCGGGCCCGGATCCAGGCGGCCATCGACGATCTCGGCTTCACCCCGAACGCCGGAGCACGGGCGCTGGCGACCGCGCAGACGAATGTGCTGGGCCTGTACCTGCAGTTCCAGGACGACGAGTTCGCCCCGGCCATGCTGCAGTACGTGCTCCCGGTGTCGACGACGGCCCGCGAAGACGGCTTCGACCTGCTGATGGTGACCGACACCGACCTCGTCGAAGCGGTGCGGCGGACGACCTCGTCGCGCATGGTCGACGGCGTCGTGCTGCTCGACGTGACCTACGATGACGTCCGGCTCGAGCCACTGCGGGAGGCCGCCCAGCCGGCGGTGCTCATCGGCTACGCCAGGGACAGCTCCGGCTTCGACTCCTACGACCTCGATTTCGGCGAGGCGGCCCGCTTGGCCGTCGACCACCTCGCCGCGCTCGATCACACGGAACTCGTCCTCATCACGCCGCCCCGTCACGTCTACGAGCGCGGCGGCTCCTACGCCTGGCGTTTCCGGGACGCGGCCGTGGATAGGGCGGCGCGGTACGGCATCCGGATCTCCGTACTCTACGGCGACTCACGCCAGCCCGGCATCGACACCGCGTTCGACGCGGCCTTCGCCACCGCGCCGAACGCCACCGGACTCATCGTGCACAACGACGCCATGATCGCCGCGCTGCCCTCATACCTCCACAAGCGCGGCGTGCGCGCACCGGACGACCTCTCCGTCATCGGGGTCTATTCGCGGGATTTCGGCCAGACGTTCTCGCTGCCGTACACAGCCGTGGAGACCTCCCCGGATCGACTGGGCGAGCTCGCCGTCCGCCAGCTGGTCACGCGGATCGCCGATCCGGAGCGGGCGGGGGCCCCGATCGTGCGCCTGATCGAGCCGGGTCTGGTCGATCGAGGGAGCACCCGCCCGGTCGCCTGACCGGGAACATCGGCTAGCCGCGAGCGGCGGCGGCCGTCCACGCGGAGACCGGGAGCAGACCGCCCGACCGCGATGAGCAGTCGAACCGCTTCGACTTGTCTTTATCTCTCGGCGTCGCTACAGTTATCGAACCGGTTCGACGATGAAAGGAGACGCGATGGCCATCACCATCACGGATGTCGCTCGCCACGCGGGCGTGTCACCCAGCACGGTCTCCTATGCGCTGTCGGGCAAGCGACCGATCTCACCGTCGACACGTGCGCGAATCGACGAAGCGATCGCGACTCTGGGCTTCACCGCCAACGCCGGCGCGCGAGCACTCGCGACGTCCCAGACCATGGTCATCGGGCTGCTCACCCAGTTCCACCAGGACGAGTTCGCGCCGGCCATGCTGCAGTACGTCCTGCCGGTGTCCGACACCGCGCGCGAGCTCGGCTACGACATCCTGCTGGTGACCGAAGCCGACGCGACGGCCGCGCTCCGCCGAGTCACCAGCGCGGGGATGGTCGACGGGGTCGTCCTGCTCGATGTCGTCCACGAGGATCCGCGGCTGGACACCCTGCGCGCCGCGCCCCAGCCGGGAGCACTCGTCGGCCTCCCCAAGCACACCGAGGGACTGGACGTGTTCGACCTCGACTTCGGCGAGTCGGCGCGGATCCTCGTCGACCACCTCCACGAGCTCGGGCACCGCGAGATCATCGTCGTCTCTCCTCCGCGGCACGTCTTCGACCGCGGCGGGGCCTACGGCTGGCGCTTCCGCGACGCGGCGCTGGAGCGTGGCGCCCGGTACGGCCTGCAGATGCATCCGTACTTCGGCGAGGCGAAGCAGCCGGCCATCGGGCAGACGATCAACGCCATCCTCGACGCCCGACCGACCGCGACCGCGATGATCGTCCACAACGACGCCACCATCGCAGCCCTGCCGCCCGTGCTGTCGGCGCGCGGGACTCGTGTGCCGCAGGATCTGTCGGTGGTCAGTCTCTACTCCAAAGACTTCGGTCGAGCCTTCTCGCTCCCGTACACGGCGATCGAGAGCTCCCCCGATCAGCTGGGCCAGCAAGCGGTCCGGCACCTGGTGCGCAGGATCGCATCCCCCGAGCTCGCAGGAGCACCGGTGACGCGCTTCATAGCACCCGAACTCACCATCCGCGGGAGCACCGAGTAACCCGGTCCCTACAACGCAGCAGAGCATCGCTCCCGCGACACCCGAACAGCACTACACGATTCAAGGAGGAATACTGTGATCGCACACAAGCGCACGCGGCTCATCGGCGCCGCCGTGCTCGCGGCGGCCGTGATCGGCGGCGTATCGGCCTGCTCCAGCTCGAGCCCCGGCTCCACCAGCAGCGCAGGCGGCACCTACACGTTCTGGGACCCGTATCCCCAGTTCGACGCGTCCGCAGACTGGACGAAGCTCGTCGAGCAGTGCGGCAAGGACGCCGGGGTCACCGTCAAGCGCACCGGCTACGACACGAGCGACCTCACCAACAAGGCCCTCCTCGCCGGGCAGCAGGGCAGCTCCCCCGACCTGCTCCTGGTCGACAACCCGGTCGTCTCGACCCTGGCCGAGGCCGGCATCCTCACGACCACCGCTGAGAACAAGCTCGACACCTCGGACATCCAGAAGAACATCCTGGCCGCCGGCGAGCTCGACGGGAAGACGTACGGCGTTCCGATCGGCGCGAACACGCTGGCCCTGTACTACAACAAGGCCGTGCTGAACGCCGCGGGCGTGGATGTGTCCACCATCAAGGACTGGAACAGCCTGACCGCCGCTCTCGCCAAGGTGAAGGCCGCGGGCAAGAAGGGCATCACCTTCTCGGCGATCGGCACCGAAGAGGGCAGCTTCCAGTTCCTGCCGTGGTTCTGGGGCTCCGGCGCCAACCTCAAGCAGCTCGACTCCGACAAGGCCGTGCAGGCGCTGTCGCTGTGGACCGACTGGGTGAAGCAGGGCTACGCTCCCAACTCCGTGATCAACAACACCCAGACCACGTCGTGGCAGGAGTTCGCGACCGGCGACTTCGCCTTCGGCGAGAACGGCACCTGGCAGCTCGGCAACGTCAAGAAGGCCGGGATCGACTACGGCATCCTGAACATCCCTGGCATCGACGGTGGCTCCGCGCCGGCTCCGACCGGCGGCGAGTTCATGACGATCCCTGTGCAGAAGGACACCGGGCGGTACGCGACCTCCAAGAAGATCGCCGACTGCCTCACCAGCACCGAGAACTTCGTGAAGACCGACACCACCCTCTCCTACATCGCGCCCACCACGGCCGCGCAGGAGAAGCAGGTCGCGGCCGACCCGGAGCTGAAGCCCTGGGTCGAAGCCGTCGCCGCGGCCAAGGGGCGCACCAGCGACAACCTCGGCACGAAGTACCCGAAAATCTCGCAGCAGCTCTGGGGTGCCGTGCAGAACGCGCTGAGCGGTTCCCAGTCCCCCGCCGACGCACTCAAGGCCGCCCAGACGGCAGCGGCGGCCGCGACGAAGTAGCGCCGACGCACAACCCGAGTAAGGCAAACCGATGACAACCATTCAGACAGTGCCGCCCGGTTCTGTCGGAGACCACGGCGGGGTGGCGCGCGGCGCCACCCCGCCCCGGTCCCGACGGCGCAGGCGGCGCACCGGGCAGTGGGCAGCGTGGGCGTTCCTCGCCCCTGTCGTGATCTACCTCGCCGTGTTCTACGCCTACCCGCTGTATCGCAACATCGAGCTGAGCGTCCGCGACTACACGGTGCGCTCGTTCGTGATGGGCGACGCGCCGTTCGTGGGCTTCGACAACTACATCTCGGTGTTCCAGAGTCCGACGTTCGGTCCGGCGTTCCTGCACACCGCCCTCTTCACTGTCATCTCCATCGTGTTCCAGTTCACGATCGGAATGGCTCTCGCCGTGTTCTTCCACCAGCACTTCCGGCTGAGCGCGACCCTGCGGGCCCTGTTCCTGGTCCCGTGGCTGCTGCCCCTCATCGTGTCGGCCTCCACGTGGTCGTGGATGCTCAACAGCGATTCAGGCGTCGCCAACGCGTTCCTGCAGGCCATCGGTCTGCCAGGCATCAACTGGCTGACCTCGCCGGACTGGGCCCTGACCAGTGTCATCATCGCGAACATCTGGATCGGCATCCCGTTCAACCTGGTGATCATCTACTCCGGTCTCCAGAACATCCCCACAGACCTCTACGAGGCCGCCGCCCTCGACGGCGCGAACGGCTGGCAGAAGTTCTGGCGCGTCACCTTCCCGCTGCTCAAGCCGGTCTCGGCGATCACCCTGCTGCTGGGCCTGATCTACACCCTCAAGGTGTTCGACATCATCTGGATCATGACGCGAGGCGGCCCGGGCACCGCGTCGACGACCTTCGCGACCTGGTCGTACCAACTCGGGTTCGCCTCCACGCTGCCCGACTTCAGCCCCGCGGCAGCGGTCGGCAATGTGCTGATCGTGATCGCCCTGATCTTCGGGTTCATCTACATCCGCACGCAGCGAAAGCAGGACATCTCATGAACGGCAGGCGGCCGTGGTGGAAGACCGTGGTCGGGGTGGTGCTGACCGCGATCATGCTGTTCCCCGTCTACTGGATGATCAACGTCTCGCTCACCCCGACGACCGAGATGCGCAAAAGCCCGCCCGACCTCTTCCCGGTCCACGCCACCTTCGAGGGCTACCAGGCCGTGCTGAGCCAGCAGCTGCCGTACCTCGGCACCAGCCTGATCATCGGCGTCGGCACGGTCGTCCTGACCATCGCCCTCGCGGCCCCGGCCGCCTTCTCGCTCGCGAAGCTGCGTCCGAGGGGGCGTGGGGTCCTCAACTTCGTGCTGCTGATCGCGCAGATGATCCCCGGCATCATCATGGCGATGGGCTTCTATGCCATCTACCTCAACCTCGGCATCCTCAACACGATCTGGGGCCTGATCATCGCCGACTCGACTCTGGCGGTGCCGTTCGGAGTGCTGATCTTCTCGGCCTTCATGGCGGGGATCCCCGACGAGCTGATGAGCGCGGCGAAGATCGACGGAGCAGGCACGTGGCGCACCTTCCGCTCGATCGTCCTCCCGGTGAGCCGCAACGCGATCGTCACGGTGTCGCTCTTCGCGTTCCTGTGGGCCTGGTCCGACTTCATCTTCTCGTCGACCCTGAATAGCGGAGGCACCCTGCAGACGATCACGCTCGGCATCTACAGGTACATCGGCAACAACAACCAGGAGTGGAACGCGATCATGGCCACTGCCGTGGTGGCCTCCATCCCGGCAGCCGTGCTCCTCGTCCTCGCCCAGAAGTACGTCGCAGCGGGCGTCACTGCCGGGGCGGTGAAGGACTGACATGACACTCCTCGATCAGTTCGCGTTCGACATCGGCGAGATCCCGTTCTCGCTCCGCGGCTCCTGGCTCGACCTGTCCCGCGTCATCGGTCTGCACAGGAGCTCCCCCGAGGTGCATCTGGTCACCCACACCGGCGGCATGCACCCGATCTTCCGTTTGGTGCCCGTCGGGGTGGACGGGGCCGAGGAACCGCAGGTGATCGCCACGACTGCGACGCTCTCCTGGCGAACGGGTGCCGGGGAGGCCCGGGCCGTCTTCGCCTCCGGCCGGGATATCCGCTTTCGCGGGCGGGGGCTCGGGATGCGGTTCGTCGCGGGCGACCATCTCACCCCGTTCACGGGCGGCTACCTCTTCGAGGACCCCGTCGACGGCGCGCTCACCCTCACGAGCTACGAGTCCGGCCGACGATACCGCTTCACCGTCGTGGAGGGATCCCCCACGACGACCGGTGTCGGTGCGCTCGGGCAGAGTTCGCGCTCGATCGAGTTCGGCGCGGAGGGCGCATGGGAGGTCCTCGTGGAGGAGATCGGCGCGGCCGCGCCCCGCCCCCCGGGGGGGGCGCGGGGGGGCGCGCCCCCCCCGCGACCCGATGTCTCGGCGCGGTTCGACGACCTCGCCGCCGCGCGACGGCAGGAGTTCGCGCAGTACCTCGACGGGCTGCACGGAGCGGACATCGACGACGGCGCGATCAAGGCCGCGTACGTGCTGTGGTCGGCGACGGTCGCTCCGGCCGGGTTCGTGCGGCGCGAGGCCGTGTTGATGTCCAAGCACTGGATGGACAAGGTCTGGAGCTGGGACCACTGCTTCAACGCCATCGCCCTCGCCGGCGCCGATCCCCGGGCCGCACTCGACCAGTTCCTGGTCCCTTTCGACCACCAGGAGGCGACGGGCGCGATCCCCGACTCGGTGACGCACTCCGAAGTGCTCTACAACTTCGTCAAGCCGCCCATCCACGGTTGGGCGTTCGCGCAGCTGCGCCGCCGCACCGGCGACGCGTACGCGGAGGCGGAGCTCACCAGCGTCTACGAGCACCTCAGCGCCTGGACGCGCTTTTGGCTCGATCACCGGCGCCGCCCCGGCCACCGCCTGCCGTACTATCAGCACGGCAACGACAGCGGCTGGGACAACTCGACCACGTTCGACGCGGGCGGCGTCGTCGAGTCGCCCGACCTGGCGAGCTTCCTCATCCTGCAGCTTCGAGAACTCCACGAGCTCGGCCGCAGGCTCGGCCGCTCGACACTCGAGTGGGAGGCCGCCGAAGGCGATCTGACCGCGGCCCTCTTCGAGGAGCTGTGGACCGGCGAGCGTTTCGTCGCACGGCTCGCAACGACGGGCGAGGCCGCTCCGGCCAGCAGCCTCCTCAACTGCCTCCCCATCGTGCTCGGGGAGCTGCTGCCGCGAGAGGTCGCCGATGCGCTCGAGCGACGGATCGGCGAGCATCTGACGGCGTGGGGACCGGCCACCGAACCGGTCGGCTCGCCCGAGTACGACGACGACGGCTACTGGCGCGGCCCGATCTGGGCACCGTCCACCGCCCTGATCGAGGACGGACTCCGCCGAGCCGGGCGCACCATCCTGGCCGACGAGATCAGCGCGCGCTTCCGCGCACTCTGCGAGACCTCCGGATTCGCAGAGAACTTCGATGCGCGAACCGGGGCGGGCCTGCGCGACCGCGCCTACAGCTGGACTGCCGCCGCCTACCTCACCCTGCGTTCCGACGCCGCTCAGCGCGGTGCACGCGCCGCATGACCAGGAGAACGATGACCGACACGATCAGCGGCGTCCGCCGCGGCGGCCCCGTGGACCCCAGCCGCTCCGCCCTGCGCCCCCTGGGCCCGGACGAGCTCCGCATCACCGGGGGTTTCTGGGGCGACAAGCAGGAGCTCAACGGTCGCACGATCATCCGGCACTGTCTGAGCTGGATGGAACGCATCGGCTGGATCGCCAACTTCGACCGCGCTGCAGCGGGCACCGTCGCCGAGCACCATGACGGCATCGAGTTCGTCGACTCGGAGGTCTACAAACTGCTGGAGGCCATGGCGTGGGAGCTGGGCCGCGATCCGGGTTCGGAGCTCGAAGCGGATTATCAGCGACTCGTCGCCCGGGTGGCGGCGGCCCAGGAGCCGGACGGCTACCTCCACACATCGTTCGGCCGACCGGGTCAGCGGGCGCGCTACTCCGACCTCGAGTTCGGCCACGAGCTCTACTGCTTCGGCCACCTCTTCCAGGCCGCCGTGGCCCGCGTGCGCAGCGGCCGCCACGACACGATCGTGGAGGTCGCACGCCGGCTCGCGGAACACGTCCACGCGGAGTTCGGACCGGGCGGACGCGACGCCGTCTGCGGCCATCCCGAGATCGAGACCGCACTCGTCGAGCTCGGCCGCGCGCTGTCGGAGCCCCGGTACATCGACCTCGCGGCCGTCCTCGTCGAACGCCGGGGGCGGCGTCGGCTGAAGACCACGCTGTTCCAGGGAAGCGACTACTTCCTCGACGACCAGCCGGTGCGATCGTCGGATCGACTGCGCGGTCATGCCGTGCGAGCCATGTATCTGGCCTCCGGAGCGGCGGACGTCGCAGCGGAGCGTGGCGACGCGGAGCTGTTGGCCGCCGTCGAACGCCAGTGGGCGAACACCGTGGCCTCCCGCACCTACATCACCGGCGGCGTCGGCGCCCACCATCAGAACGAGGAATTCGGTGCCGACCTCGAGCTGCCTCCGGATCGGGCCTACGCAGAGACGTGCGCGGCGATCGGGTCGGTCATGCTCAGCTGGCGGCTGCTGCTGGCCACCGGTGAGAGCAAGTACGCCGACCTGATCGAGCGGACGCTCTACAACGCGATCCTCGTCTCGCCGCGTGAGGACGGCAGGGCGTTCTACTACGCGAACACGCTCCACCAGCGGGTGCAGGGCACGGTCCCCGCCGACGACGAGCTCAGCGAGCGGGCGGAGTCCAGCCTCCGGGCGCCCTGGTTCGAGGTCTCCTGCTGCCCGACGAACCTCGCGCGCACGCTCGCGAGCGTGGGCTCGTACATCGCGACCGCCACCCACGACGGCGTTCAGCTGCACCAGTTGGCGGACACCGAACTCGCCACGCGAACGGGCGGCGGCGTGACCGTCGAGCTCGAGATGCGGACAAACGGGTACCCCTTCGGGGGCGAGATCGTCATCGCCGCGCGGTCGGACGGGGAGGTCGAGATCGCAGTCAGGGTGCCGGCCTGGGCGCATTCGGCGCACGTGAGCCACGCGGGCACCGATCACACCGCCGTCGACGGCTATGTCCGCATCCGCGCCTGGTTCGATCCGGAGGATCCGATCCGCCTGTCGCTGCCGATGGAGCCCCGGTTCGCGTACCCGGCGCCCGGCATCGACGCCGTGCGCGGGACGGTCGCCGTCGAGCGCGGCCCCCTGGTGCTCTGCGCGGAGTCGACCGGCCTCCCGGAGGGCGTGCACGTGGACGAGATCCGCATCCACGACGGACTCCCGCTCGCCGCCACCCCGACGGGAGCGCAGGCCCGGATCACGGTCGTCCGCAGCCCCGGCGCCGAGTGGCCGTACGCGCCGCAGCCCGGGATCGTCTCCGGGGCCGAGGAGCGCACCCTCGAGTTGAAGCCCTACTTCGGCTGGGGCAACAACGGGCCGAGCACGATGCGGGTGTTCCTCCCTCGCCACAGCGCCTGAGCGACGCGAGCCACCTGGCCGCCATCGAAGTCATCGGCGATGGCGGCCAGGTCCCCCACGAGACCACCTGTCCGGGCGCGACCGGCTACGCCGTGACGGAGCGGCGCTTGTTGTAGACGTCGAACGCGACGGCCGCCAGCAGCACCAGGCCCTTGATGAGCAGCTGGTAGTCGCTGTCGATTCCGAGGATCGACATGCCGTTGTTGAGGACTCCGATGATCAGGCCGCCGATGATCGCGCCGGGGACGGTGCCGATACCTCCCGTGACGGCCGCACCACCGATGAACACCGCGGAGATCGCGTCGAGTTCGAAACCGTTGCCCGCGCTCGGACTCGCCAGGTTGAGACCGGCCGTGAACACCAGACCGGCCACCGCCGACAGGACGCCCATGTTCACGAAGAGCAGGAACGTCACTCGCTTCGTCTTGACGCCCGAGAGCGCGGCGGCGGCGAGGTTGCCTCCGATCGCGTAGATGTGCCGCCCGAAGACGGAACGGTTCATGATCGCCGAGTAGCCGATCACGAGCACCGCCAGGATGATGAGGACGATGGGAGTGCCGTTGTAGCTCGCGAGGAGCACGGTGATCACCAGCACCAGGAGCACCAGGAACGCGAGCTTGACGAGGAACCACCACAGCGGCTCGTCTTCGAGGTCGAACTTGCGGCGGACCGCCCGCTGACGGAGCGCGTTCGCGATGATCGCGATGCTCGCCAGGATGCCGAGGACCATGGTGAGCGGCTCATACCCGGTGGTGCCGAACGTCGGCAGGAAACCGGAGCCGATCGCACGGAACTCCTTCGGGAAGAAGGAGATCTGCTGGTTTCCGAGCGCGATCTGGGCCGCCCCGCGGAACGCGAGCATCCCCGCGAGGGTGACGATGAAGGCGGGGATGCCGAAGTAGGCGATCCAGAACCCCTGCCACGCGCCGACGAGCGCGCCGAGGACGAGGCAGAACACGACGGCCAGCGGCCAGGGCAGATGCCATTGGGAGATGAACACTCCCGCCATCGCGCCGATGAACGCCACTACGCTGCCGACCGAGAGGTCGATGTGGCCGGCGATGATGACCATGACCATGCCGATCGCCAGGATCAGGATGTAGCTGTTCTGCACGATCAGGTTCGACACGTTGATCGGGGCGAGGGTGATGCCGCCGGTCGCCACCTGGAAGAAGATCACGATCGCGATCAGGGTGATGAACAGGCCGATCTGGCGCAGCTGCCCGGTCAGATAGCTGAGGGCGTTGATAAACGGTTTCATGCGTGCTTCTTCTCGCGTTCCTGGGTCATGAATTGCATGAGGTATTCGGCGGTCGCCTTCTCTCTCGGCACGTCGGCGGTGATCCGGCCTTCGCTGAGGGTGTAGATGCGATCGCAGATGCCGAGCAGCTCGGGCAGCTCGGAGGAGATGACGACGATGCCCTTGCCCTGGTCGGCGAGCCGGTCGATGATCGTGTAGATCTCGTACTTCGCGCCCACGTCGATGCCGCGGGTCGGCTCGTCGAGGATCAGCACGTCCGGGTCGGAGTACATCCACTTCGACAGCACGACCTTCTGCTGGTTGCCCCCCGACAGCTTTCCGGTGATCGCCAGGACGCTCGGCGTCTTGATGTTCATCGACCGCCGGAAATCCTCGGCCACGAGCCGCTCGCGCTGCTCGTTGACGAAGTGGAACCAGTTGACGAGCTTGTCGAGAGCCGCGATGGAGATGTTGCGCTGGATGTTGTCGATCAGATTGAGGCCGAAGTGTTTGCGGTCCTCGGTGGAGTAGGCGATGCCGTTCGCGATCGCCTTCGACACGGTGCTGACCGAGATCGGTACGCCCCTTTTGTAGACCTGTCCGGTGATCCCGACCCCGTAGCTGCGACCGAAGATGCTCATGGCGAGCTCGGTCCGCCCCGCACCCATCAGTCCCGCGATGCCGACGATCTCGCCCTCGCGCACCGAGAAGCTGACATCGTCGACCACCGTGCGGGTGCGATCGAGAGGGTGGTGCACGGTCCAGTTCTCGACGCGGAGCAGTTCCGCGCCGGTGTGCGGGACATGGTCGGGGAAGCGGCTGGCGACGTCCCGGCCGACCATGCCTTTGATGATGCGCTCTTCGCTGGTTCCCCGCTCCCCCATCTCGAGCGTCTCGATCGTGCGTCCGTCGCGGATGATGGTCACACGGTCGGCGATGGCTTTGATCTCGTTCAGCTTGTGACTGATGATGATCGACGTGATGCCGTGCGTCTGGAGCTGACGGATGAGATCGAGCAGGTGGGCGGAGTCGTCGTCGTTGAGCGCGGCGGTCGGCTCGTCCAGGATGAGGATCTTGACCTCTTTGGAGAGCGCCTTGGCGATCTCGACCAGTTGCTGCTTGCCGACGCCGATGTCTTTGATCTTGGTGATCGGATTGTCGCTCAGGCCGACGCGGTCGAGCAGCTTCGCGGCTTCGAGGTTCGTGGCGTTCCAGTCGATGAAGCCGCGCTTCTGGCGTTCGTTGCCGAGGTAGATGTTCTCGGCGATCGACAGATACGGCGACAGCGCCAGCTCCTGGTGGATGATGACGACGCCTGCCGCCTCCGAGTCGTTGATCGACCGGAACTCGACAGGCTCGCCGTTCACGACGATCTCACCCTCGAAGGTTCCGTGCGGGTACACGCCGGACAGCACCTTCATCAAGGTGGACTTGCCGGCGCCGTTCTCACCGCAGATCGCGTGGACGGATCCCTCTTCGACGGTGATCGAGACGTCTTGCAGCGCTTTCACGCCGGGAAAGCTCTTCGAGATGTTCCGCATCTCGAGAATCGTGCGGGCCATGGTCTCCCTTGCTCGTGGTGAGGGCCGGCGGGCGGGCTCGAGGCACACCCGCCGGCCTGTGGTCCGCTGCTACTGCAGTTCGGATTCCTTGTAGTAGCCGCTGTCGACCAGGATCTCCTTGTAGTTGTCCTTCGTCACGACCACCGGCTGGAACAGGTAGCTCGGCACGACCTTGACCTTGTTGTCGTAGCTCTTCGTGTCGTTGACCTCCGGCTTCTTGCCCGTGAGGAGGTCGTTCGCCATCGAGGCCGCTTCGTTGGCCAGCTTGCGGGTGTCCTTGTAGATCGTCGAGTACTGGGTTCCCGCGATGATCTGCTTGACGCTCGCGACCTCGGCGTCCTGACCGGTGATGACCGGGATCGTCTTGCCGCCCGACCCGTAGCCGGCGCCCTCGAGCGCGCTCAGGATGCCGTCGGACAGGCCGTCGTAGGGCGAGAGCACGCCCTGCACGGTCGCGCCGGTGGAGTACGACTTGGCGATCAGGTCCTGCATCCTGGCCTTCGCCGTCGCCGGGTCCCAGCGCTGGATCGCGACCTGGTTGAAGACGGTCTGACCGCTGCCCACGACCAGCGTCCCGTCGGCGATGTACGGCTTCAGCGTGTCCATCGCGCCGTTGTAGAAGAACGTCGCGTTGTTGTCGTCCGGGCTGCCGGCGAAGACCTCGATGTTGAACGGACCCTTCGTTCCCGTGGGCTTGCCGTCCTTGTCGAGCACACCGAGTCCGGTGAGGAGCGAGTTGGCCTGGTAGACACCGACCTTGTAGTTGTCGAAGGAGACGTAGTAGTCGACGTTCTTGTCGCCGGTGAGCAGGCGGTCGTACGAGATGACCTTGATGCCGGCCTTGGCCGCGGCGTCCAGCTGGTCCGTGAGCGAGCCCCCGTCGATCGAGGCGATGATCAGCACCTTGGCGCCCTTGGTGATCATGGTGTTGACCTGCTGGACCTGAGTGGGGATGTCGTTGTTGGCGTACTCCAGGTCGACCTTGTACCCGTCCTTCTCCAGGTCGGACTTGACGGCGTTGCCGTCGGCGATCCAGCGTTCGGAGACCTTGGTCGGCATCGCGACTCCGACGAGCGCGCCCTTGTTGTCGGTGCCCGATCCCGAGCCGGTGCCTCCGCGACCCCCTCCTGTGCAGGCGGCGAGTGCGACCGCGACGCCGAGGGCCGCGGCGGCGAGTGCGACTTTCCTGAACTTCACTGTGATTCCCTTCGAGCGGTGAGGCGACCCGTGCGCCCGATGCGCGCGGATTCGCCGGGCTCGGAACCGTCACGCCCGCGACGCCCAGCACTCGACGGGATGTCGCACGCGCGACCGCTGCGGTGCGATCGGACTGCTGACATCGGTGACTCCCTCGTCGTATGCTGGGCCGTACGCAATATATGAGACCGGTCCCAGAACGGGTTAGACGCTACGACCCTCACCCATCGTTCGTCAAGCCTCCCGGCCAAATAAGATGAACCAGGTCGACTCCTCCGGCAGCGCAGCCGACCTCTCGACGGAATCAGGACGCATGGAAGAACCCCCGCCCGCCGACCGGCGCGCGCTCTCGATCCGGGACATCGCCCGGTTGGCTGGCGTGTCGCGGCAGACGGTGTCGCGGGTGCTCAACGGCGAGCGCTACATCAAGCCGTCCACCGAGGCACAGGTCCGCAAGGTGATCGACGAGCACTCGTGGCGGCCCAACAGCGCTGCACGCGCACTGGCGACCGCGCGCTCGAGAACGATCGGCCTGCTCGTGTCCGCCCGCTCCCACTACGGTCCCTTCAGCGCCGCGGCCGCCATCGACGAGGCGGCACGGAACCGCGGATACGCCATCGTGACCGCGACGCTCGCCCGGGAGGACGACGAGAGCATCGAGGCCGCACTCGACGCCTTCGTCGCGCAGGGTGTGGAGGGGGTGGTGGTGATCGCGCCCCAGCAGCGTGCCCATGAGGCCCTCCAGCGCGTCACGGTGCGGATGCCTCTCGTCAGCCTGCACTGGGAGAGTGCCGACGACGGGCATGTCGCGGCACTCGACCAGATGGCCGGCGCCCGCCTCGCCACCCGGCACCTCATCGAACTCGGCCACACGCGCATCCGCCACCTCGCCGGGCCGCAGGACTGGAAGGAGGCCGAGGACCGGATGAACGGGTTCCTCGCCGAGCTCTCCGACCACGACCTGCCGATCACCGCCCCGATCCTGGGCGACTGGACAGCGGACCTCGGCTACGAGGTCGGGCTCAAGATCCTGCAGCAACCCGACTTCTCCGCCGTCTTCGCGTCGAACGACCAGATGGCTCTCGGCCTGATCCATGCCGCGGCGGACCTCGGCCTCTCGGTGCCGGAGCAGCTCAGCATCGTCGGGTTCGACGACATCCCGGAGGCACGGCACTACTCGCCGCCGCTCACGACCGTCCGGCAGGACTTCGACTCACTCGGCACGCGCGCGATCACCGTGCTGCTCGCGCAGATCGAGGGCACCGGCGACTCACCGGCGGACGAGCTCCCGGTTCCCGAGTTGGTCATCCGTTCGAGCACGGCTCCCCCGCGCGCGCCGTGATCCGATCAGGCCGACCCGAGGACGTCCCGCGTCCGGCGGGACTCGATCGCGCGGGGATGAGCCGGGCCGCCGGTCGCCGCACCGGCGCACAGCCCGGTGTGCCCGGCACACAGCCCGGTGTGCCCGGCACACAGCCCGGAATGGGAGAAGCCTCAGACGGAAGGGGGCGAGACGGGGCCTCCTCGCAGCCCCGTCTGCCACCGTCGTCCCGTGACCCCCGCCCGACCTCTGCCCCGGTGGCGCCGGCAACGTCGGAGCCGCATGATCGCTCTCGCCCTGATCCTCGCGGGGTTCACGGTGCTCGCCGGCTGGAACCTCGCTCGCGGCGGCGACTTCGACTTCTACGCCGCGTCCGCCCGTTCCATGTCCGAGTCCCTGCGCGCGCTGGCCTTCGGCGCCTTCGACCCGGCGGCGACCGTCACGCTCGACAAGCTGAGCGGGTTCGCCGTCCCCCAAGCCGCCTCGGTCGCGCTGTTCGGCATGTCCACCTCGGCGCTCGCCCTCCCGCAGCTGATCGAAGGCGTCATCGCCGTGTGGGCCGTGTCGCTCATCGGCCTGCGCTGGGCAGGTCCGCGGGTGGGCCTCCTGGCGGCCGCCTGCGCCGCGAGCACGCCGATCTTCGTCTCGATGTTCGGGCACCCCATGGAGGACGGGCTGCTCACGATGGCACTCGCCCTGGCGCTGCTCTGGTGGCAGCGCGGTCTGCTGAGCGGTCGGGTGTGGCCGATGCTCGTCGCCGGGCTGTTCGTGGGCGTGGGATTCCAGGCGAAGATGATGCAAGCCTGGTTCATCCTGCCCGCGCTCGTGGTCGGAACCCTGTGCGCCGGTGCCGTCACACGCGCACGCCGACGCCGCGCGCTTGCGGCGTGTGCCGCTCTCGTCGCGAGCGCCGTAGCGGCCTCTCTCGCGTGGATCACGGCCATCGCGCTCACTCCCGCGGCCGGCCGACCGTTCATCGACGGCTCCGTGAACGACAACGTCTTCGCGATGGTCTTCGGCTACAACGGCATCGACCGCCTGCTCCCGGGCGCCGTGCCGGGGGCCGTCGGCGCCCTCCACTCCGCGCCGGGCGGCCACGGCGGCGTCCTCCCCGCCCTCATCGCCCCCGGGGGACGGGTGTCCGCGGGCGGTTTCGCCAAGCTGCTCTCGCCGGAGTACGCGACCCAGATCGGCTGGCTCTATCCGGCGGCGATCGCCGGGGCGGTGCTCGTGTTCGTGCGGTGGGGGCCGAGACGGCGGCGGACGGGCTGCCACGGCCGGGCGGCGTTCGCCGTCGGACTCGGGCTCGTCGCCTGGTGCGCGACGGCGGCCGCGGTCCTGTCCGTCATCCATCTCCCCCACACGGCGTACGTCGCCGCGATCGGTGTGCAGCTCGCCCTGCTCGCCGCGATCGGATGGTGTGAGCTCATCCGTCTCGCGCTCCACGGCACCGGCGCCGCACGGCTCGCTCTGCCCGGCGTGGTGCTCGCGCAATCCGGCTGGACGGTGGCACTGGCCGCGGACGGCTCCGAACCCGCCGCGCTGTTCGCGGCAGCGGGGGTACTGCTCCTGCTCGGCATCGCGGCCGGCATCGTCCTCGTCGTGCCGTCGCTGCGACGCCTCGTGCTCCGGCGCCCGCGCGGCCGTCCCGTGCTGCCCCTGCTGGTCGCGCTCGCCCTCGTGTCGGGCCAGGCCTCCTTCAGCCTCCAAGCGCTGGACGCGGCTCGCGACGGTTCGGGAGGCGACGCCTCCGTCGGCGTCCGGCTTCCCGTGCCGTCATCGATGGACACGGGGTTCCGCATCTCGGCACCTGCGGTCGTCGGAGGCCATTCGACCCTCTCCCGGCAGCAGCAGGAGGTCGTCGACCTGGCGCGCGCGGAAGGCGGTGGAGCCGCGGGAGGACCCCTCATGCTGACGGATTCGTGGTCCCTGTCTGCCGCCGTGATCTCCCGCACCGGCACCAGTGTGCTGACCGACGGCGGGTACTCCGGGTCGGTCCCGGTCTTCACGGCGAGCGCGATCCGCGGGATGATCGCGTCCGGGGAGGTGCGGGTGCTGGTGGTCGCACAGGGCGGGCACGCAACGGACGCCGTCCGCTCCGTCGCGCTGTCGGGAGAGTGCCGCTTCGTCCGGGCGTTCCACGACGTCGTGTCGGGGACGTTCCACCGGCGCCCGTCG
Organism: Leifsonia sp. LS1; assembly: GCF_020521355.1. Classification (NCBI taxonomy): domain Bacteria; kingdom Bacillati; phylum Actinomycetota; class Actinomycetes; order Micrococcales; family Microbacteriaceae; genus Leifsonia; species Leifsonia sp. LS1. The sequence continues at coordinate 136,733 of NZ_BPER01000009.1, read as the reverse complement.
CCGACGGACCTGTACCGCTGCAGACCTCCCGTCGATGCCGCCCGGCATTCGGGTGACGGCGGGCTCTGATCGACGGCCGCCCTTCGCGCGCACGCACAGACCCCTTCGTCTACGCGCTCGAGGACCGGTGACCGGGAGCCGAGTCCTGACCCAGGCGGGCGACAAGCCCGGGTTCGTGATGGCGAACGCGCACGACCCGCGCTGCCCCTTCCACGCGCCGCCACCTTCACGAGCAGATCCGCGTCACCCGGTGATGGTGTGGGACTCCGCGATCTGCGCGATCCGCTCCAGCCCTCTCGACCCAGCCGAAACCTGACGGAAACCCTGCGCGCCTATCCTGACCACATGGAAGGTCCAGACGAGTCCGGCGCAGCGGAGTGGAAACGCTTCGGCGAAGGCTCCGTCGAGCGGCTGATGCTAGCCGCGCTCGGCGACCGGCTCGGAACGTCCTTGCGCCCCCGCCAGCTGCTGCTCGCCGGGGGCGTCCGCGTCGAGGTCGAGGGCATGGATGCCGCGGGCGCGATCGTGGTGCAACTGGTCGCGAACCAGGGCTCCTACAGGTCGTCCTACCGCAACAAGGTGATGGCCGACATGTTCAAGCTCCTCTGGCTGCGCGCCGCGGCCCCGAAGGTCGAGCGAGCGGCGGTCGTGGTGAGCGCGGTCACCGCCCGCGCGCTCAACGGGTGGGTGGCCGTCGCGGCGGCGGATCTCGGCGTCGAGGTGTACCTGTTCGACGGCACCACGGTCGTCCCTCTCCACGCTCAGAGTTAACACGCACGCAATCTTCGGGCGCGGTCGCCGAAACATTGCCCGGATATCGTTGGGTCATATCAAGCGGACTCCGCGTGGCAGACATCGAACTCGCCACGCACGCTCTCCGCCATCTGGGAACGGGCCTGTGGGTCCGTGCACGGCATGGAGGGTGTGAAGAGTGACGCCAGCGGTAGAGCTGACCTCGGTCGGCAAAGTCTACGGGTACGGACCTTCTGCGATGGTCGCGCTGAACGACGTCGACCTGTCCATCGAGCCGGGACGGTTCGTCAGCCTCATCGGCCCGAGCGGATGCGGAAAGTCGACGCTGCTGCGCATCGTCGCCGGGCTCGAGTCGGCCGGTCGTGGCGAGGTCCGCGTCCACGACGTGACACCCGGCGAGGCGGGCGCGGCGAAGCTGATCGGGCTCGTGCCGCAGACCCCGGCGCTGCTGCCGTGGCTGACGGTGCTGCAGAACGTGACCCTGCCGCAGAAGATCAACCCGGGGGCCGCCAAGCGGCGCCAGCGCATCGGCGACCTCGCCGAGCGCGGCGGCGGCGACCAGTCCCCCGACATGCTCGAGCTGCTCGACCGGGCCGGGCTGGCGGATGCCGCCCACAAGCTCCCCGCCCAGCTCTCCGGCGGCATGCAGCAGCGTGCGGCGATCGTGCGGGCCTTCGGCCTTCAGCCGGATGTCCTCCTGATGGACGAGCCGTTCTCCGCTCTCGACGAGTTCACCCGCGAGAGCCTCCAGGACCAGCTCCTCGACCTGTGGGACGAGCTGAAGACCACGGTCCTGTTCGTCACGCACTCGGTCTCCGAGGCCGTCCGGATGTCCGACACCGTCGTCGTGATGGCGCCGCGTCCGGGGCGCATCGTCGACGTGATCGACATCGACCTGCCGCGGCCGCGCAACCAGAAGCTGTTCGAGGACCGCCGTTTCCACGAATACGAAGACCTGATCAGGGATCGCTTGCACTCCGCGTGGCGATCGACGGACGCGGCGTAGGAGGTCACGAGATGAGCGTCGCAACAGAACGGGCCGCCGTGTCCCACTCGCTTCCGGAGGGCGTCCCCGCCGAGCCCTCGCGGTTCAGCCTCAAGCACCCGAAGTCGCGGCTGGCGTGGATCCGGCCCACGGTGTGGCTGCCGCTGGTCGTCATGCTCGCCCTCCTCGCCGGGCTCTGGCAGTGGGGCGCCGCATCCATGCCCTACCTGCTCCCCCCGCTTCAGGCGATCGGCGACTCCCTGGCCGGCAACATCGGCTACTACCTCGGCAACGCCCTCATCACCCTGGGCGAGGCGACGGCCGGGCTGGCGATCGGCTTCGTCGCCGCGTTCGTCGTCGCCGTGCTGATCAGTGAGCTGCCGGTGGCGCGCAGGGCGATCATGCCGATCGCGGTCGTGCTCAACGTCACGCCGCTGGTGGCGATCGCGCCGGCCCTCGTCGTCGCGTTCGGCTTCGGCCCGCTGCCGAAGCTCATCATCACCGCGCTGATCTGCTTCTTCCCCATCCTCATCAACACCGCGGTCGGCCTCCGGTCGGTGCCGCAGCAGGTGATGCAGGTGTACAAGACGATGGATGCATCCCGCCTGGAGATGCTCGTCCACCTCCGCATCCCCAACGCGCTGCCGTACATCTTCGCGGCCCTGCGGATCGTCTTCCCGCTGTCGATCATCGGCGCGGTCGTCGCCGAGCTCTCCGCCTCCGGGTCGACGGGCGGTCTCGGCACGGCCATCAGCGTCGCGTCGTCGATGAACCAGCTCGCCGTGGTCTACGCGGCCATCTTCGTCCTCGCGGTCATGGGCGTCCTCCTGCTCGCCCTCATCACCCTGATCGAGCGTCGCGTCCTGCACTGGCACGAGAGCTCGACCGACTGAGCGAGGGCGCTCCCGCCCTCCTCGCGCTCCTCCCACCTGTCGCCGACCGGCGACCAGGCCCACCCCTGCCATCGCGCACCCCTGCACCACCCCATCCCCCGAAGGAGTGACCCATGCAGCACCGTCTCATCAAGGCCGGTCTCGCGTCCCTCACCGCCGTCGTCCTGACGCTCGGTGTCGCCGCGTGCAGTTCCGGCTCCCCCGCAGACTCCGCGTCGTCCGGCAAGGCCATCTCGGCCGAGCGCTGCGCCGAGAACAAGAAGGCCGGCACGATCACGTACCTCTCCGGCTACCAGTTCCAGTCGTCCGCCTCGATCCTGGAGTACGTCGCCGCCAGCAAGCTCGGCTACTTCGACGACCTGTGCCTGAACGTGCAGCTGAAGCCCGGGACCGGCGACACCGCCCAGAACACGAAGCTGCTGGCCAGCGGGCAGGCGTCTGTCTCCGCCATCTCCCAGCAGGACCTCATCCAGGCGCGGGCCAACGGCATCGACATCGAGGGGATCTCGTCGTACTCGAACGCGGGCCTCGACATCCTGATGACCAACCCCGACATCACCGACCTCAAGCAGCTGGATGGCAAGGTCGTCGGCCACAAGGGCTACGTCCCCGCCGCGGTCGAGGCGATGATGGTCAAGGCCGGCGTCGACTGGAAGTCGCTCACCCTGGTCAAGGAGGGCTACGACCCCTCGGTGCTGCCGCGCAAGCAGGACGGCCTCGCCGCCCTCACCGGCTTCATCTCCAACGAGCCCAACCAGCTCAAGGCGGCCGGCGACAAGGTCACGGTCTGGCAGCCGGTCACGTACGGAATCCCCAGCTCGCTCGGCGCGATGGCGGTCAACCCGGCCTTCGCCAAAGCCCACCCGACCGCGGTGCAGGACATCCTCCGCGCCGCACTGCACGCCTACGACTACTGCAGTTCCAGCGATGCGAACACCGAGAAGTGCGTCGGCTTCGCGGCCGACCTCTCCGGCGGCGCCACGTACGACAAGAAGCTCAACGCGACCATCTGGAAGACCGAGACCAAGGTCGTCGCCGACAACCCCACCCCCGGCCAGCCGCTCGGCGGGATGGACGAGTCCAACGTGACGAAGCTCGTCGACATGCTGCACCAGTTCCAGATCGTCCCGGACAGCGTGACCGGCGAGACGGCGCAGAAGTGGTTCGACGACTCCTACATCAAGGCCATCTACAAGGGCGACACGCTCATCTGGCCCGCACCGTAAGCCCCACCACCGAACGCAGCGAAAGGCCCTCAATGCCCGCGAAAGACTATGGGATCTTCCTCCCGATCGGAAACGGCGGCTGGATGCTCTCCACCACCGCACCCCACCCCGAAGCCACGTACTCCTGGAACAAGCGTGCGGCCCTCCACGCCGAGGAGATCGGCCTCGACTTCATCATGTCGATGGCGAAGTGGCGCGGCTTCGGCGGCACGACCGATCACTGGGGCCGCTCGCTGGAGTCGATGACCATGATGTCGGCGCTGGCCGAGGCCACGGAGCGGGTGAAGATCTGGGCCACCATGCACGCCAACGTGCACAACCCGGCGATCGCGGCGAAGATGTACGCCACGCTGCAGGACGTCTCCGGAGGCCGGGCGGGCATGAACATCGTCAACGGCGCCTACGCCGGGGAGTTCGAGCAGTTCGGCATCTGGGACCCCGCGCTCAGCCACGCCGACCGGTACACGATGACGGAGCTGTGGACGGAGGCCGTCACCCGGCTCTGGTCGGAGGACTCCGTCACCATGCACACCCCGTACTTCGACCTGGTCGACTGCGAGTCGCGGCCGCACCCGTCGGCCACGCCGACCATCATCAGCGCGGGCAAGTCGGAGGCCGCCCGCGCCTTCCAGGCGCGCTTCGCCGACGGGGCCTTCCTCGCCGGCGACAGCCTGGAGGAGATGAAGGAGCTCTCCGCCGACGTCCACGCCAGAGCCGCGGCGAACGGCCGCGCCTGCAAGACATACTCCATGCTCACCGTCGTCCAGGACGAGACGGATGCGCTCGCCGAGGCGAAGGTGAAGCAGTGGGGCGCCGGTGTCGACCGGGAGGCGCTGGCGAACATGCGCGCGTCGTGGGGCGTGCCGGAGGACCAGGCCCGCGCCTGGGCCTCCGGCGCGGTCGGCGAGGCGGCGTTCCAGACCGCGTATGTCGCAGGCTCCGCGCAGACGGTGACCGAGCACATCCAGTACATCGTTGGCGAGGCCGACCTCGACGGCCTCATGCTGATCTTCCCCGAGTACGACCAGGACATGGTCCTGTTCGGCGAGACCGTGCTCCCGGCCCTGCGCGCGCACGACGCGGGCGGTGACCGGTGAGCGACCTCCGCGACGCGCAGCTCGCGCAGCTGACCCGGCCCGGGAGCGTCCCGGCCCTTGTCGTGGTGGACGTGCAGCGCGACTTCGGCGACCCGGCCGCGCTCGGCGCCTACGGACTGACGGACGAGGTCGTCGCCGAGCTCGACGCCACCGTGACCCGCATCGGTGCGCTCGTGGACTCCGCTCGCGCACTGGGCGTCCCGGTCGTGTGGGTGGAGCTCGGCAGCGACCCGGCCCGTCCGTGGCGGTCGAGCAACTGGCTGCGCGAGGGTGACTACGACGCACCCATGGGACCCACCGAGCCCTGCATCGTCGGCACCCCCGGCGCGGAGTGGTACCGGATGCAGCCCGCGGAGGGCGAGCTCCGCGTCGTCAAGCGCGGCTACAGCGGCTTCCTCGGCACCGACCTCGACGAGCGGATGCGCGCCGCCGGGTACGACTGGCTCACGATCGTGGGTCTCACCAGCGAATGCTGCGTCGACGCGACCGCGCAGGACGCCATGCAGCTCGACTGGCCGGTCGTGGTGCCGACGGATGCGACGGCCGCGTACGACCTCGCCGTCAACGAGGCCGCGCTCGTGCAGTTGGAGCTCAACGTCGCGGTCCTCTCGGACACCGACGAGGTCGTCTCCCTCTGGAAGCAGGTGACCGTTTGAGCGGCATGCACATCGCCTACGACCTTTCCTTCACGCACACCGAGGGCCGCTGGGCGCAGCCCGGGTCGTGGGTCGGGCGGCAGTTCCCCGACGTGCGCATGTATCTGGAGGTGGCCCGCACCGCCGAGCGCGCCGGCGTCGACATGCTGTTCTTCGGCGACGGCTCCGGGATCCCGAGCACCTGGCGGGGCAGCATCGACCCGGCGGTCGAGTGGGGCATCCAATGGCCCCGGCAGGACATGTCGCCGGTCATCGCCGCCATGTCGACGGTGACGGAGAGCATCGGCTTCGGGCTCACCTACTCGTCGACGTTCATGCACCCCTTCTACGTCGCCCGCCTCCTCAACTCGCTGGACCACGTCACCGGCGGCCGGATCGCCTTCAACGTGGTCGCCTCCAGCCGCGGTGCGGATGCGGCGAACTACGGCTACGCGCAGCTGGTCGACCACGACCTGCGATACGAGCGGATGGAGGAGTTCATCCACGTCTGCCGCGCGCTGTGGGACTCGGTGGCCCCGGACGCGATCGAGCGCGACCCGGCGACCGGCCGGTTCGCCGACCCGTCGAAAGTGCATCCGATCGACCACGACGGCCGATTCTTCACCGTCAAGGGCCCGCTCGCCTCCGTGCCGAGCCCGCAGGTGCATCCTGTGATCGTGCAGGCGGGCAACTCGCCGCGCGGCATCGCCGGGTCGGCCGCGTTCGCCGACCTGGTCTTCGGGTTCGGCGGCAGCATCGCCGGCCAGCAGCGCCACCGTCGCATGCTCGACGAGGCGCTCACCGCAGAGGGGCGCGATCCGGCGCACGTCGGCATCCTCTGGGCGACGCAGGCCATCGTCGGCCGCACCGCTGCGGAGGCGGCGGCGCGGAGGGATGCGGTGCTCGAGTTCTGGACGGAGGAGGCCATCGGCACGATGCTCTCGCACAACTCCGGGTACGACTTCTCGACGCTGCCCGACTCGTTCCGGCTGGGCGAGCTGCGGGACGAGATCGTCGCGTCCCAGGCGAGCCCCGGCGGTTTCGTCGGCGCGCTCGTCGCGGAGTTCGGCGAGGACTACACGATCGGCCGGACCGAGTTCTTCGAGCACGGCTTCGAGGCCGCCAGCGGTCTCGACCACACCGTCGTCGGCGATGCCGCCACCGTGGCCGACGCCCTGGAGGAGAACTTCGCCCAGACCGGCTCGCGCGGCGGCTACATGCTCTCGAGCCCCCTCTCGATGCCGTCCGGTCTCGCCGACCTGAGCGAGCTGCTCGTCCCGGAGCTGCGCCGCCGCGGTGCCCTCGCGCCGCAGTACCCCGGCTCGACGCTCCGCGAGAACCTGGCGGTCTGAGGTGGGTGGCGCCGTGCGACGATCGACGCGGGATTGGCTCGCTCTGTCCAGCCTCTGCCTCGGCTTCTTCATGCTGCTGCTGGACAGCACGATAACGTCGGTCGCCCTGCCCGCACTGATCGCCGAGCTCGGAACGACCGCGACCTTCGCGATCTGGGTCAACAGCGGCTACTTGATCGCGTACGCGGTGCCCCTGCTGATCGCCGGAAGGCTGGGCGACCGGTTCGGCCGCCGGCGCATCTACCTCATCGGGCTCGCCGCGTTCACCGTCGGTTCCGTGCTGTGCGCGCTGGCGCACGATGTCGGCTCGCTGATCGGCTGGCGCGTCGCGCAGGGCGTCGGAGCCGCGCTCATGACGCCGCAATGCCTGACGATCATCCGTACCCTGTTCGCCCCGCCACGGCTCGCGGTCGCGCTCGGGATCTGGGGTGCGGTCGGCGGCGCCGCCACTGCCGCCGGTCCGATCCTGGGAGGCTTGCTCGTCGGGGCGGCTGGCTGGCCGTCGATCTTCTGGGTCAACCTGCCGATCGGTCTGGTCGCCGCGGCGGCCGTGCTGGTCTGGGTGCCGGTGTCGGAGCGGCAGCCCGCGCGCATCCCGCTCTGGGCGATGGCGGGCAACGCCCTCGGCGTCGCCGCGCTGGTCCTCGGCATCCAGGGCACCGACGCCGCCTCCGCCTCCGTCGCGAACGTCCCGCGCTGGCTTCTGGTCGTGCTCGGCGCCGCGATCGTCGTGACCGTGGTGTGGCTGCAGCGCCGCTCGGGCGATCGCGCGCTGCTGCCGACGTCCCTGTTTCGTAGCAACGGCTTCGTCACCGCATCGTGGGGCGCCGCGGCGGCCGCCTTCTGCGTCGGCTCCGCGCCGATCCCGCTGATGCTGGCGCTGCAGGAGGACCGGGGGCTGGATGTGGTGACCTCCTCGCTGGTCCTGGTCCCGATGGGGGTGGTGTGCCTGTTCGCGGCTCCCGTCTCGGCCCGGCTGAACAACACCGTCGGGCTACGCACGGTCGCCGTCATCGGCGGGATCGCGCTCGTGCTGTCGATCGGCGGCACCTCCGCGCTGGTCTGGGCGGAAGCGCCGCTCTGGACCATCGCCGCGGTGTTCGCACTGTTCGGGATCGCGAACTCCTTCATCTGGTCGCCGTTCTCCATCGCTACCGTCAGCGCTGTCCCACGATCGTCGATCGGCGCCGCCTCCGGGGCCTTCAATGCGATGAAGCAGCTGGGCGCCGTGCTCGGCAGCGCTGCGACCGCCGTCGTGCTGGCGTGGACGGGTAATGCTGCCGCACTGGCCGCGCTCGCGCTCGTGGCCGTGCTGAGCATCGTCGCCGCAGTGCTCCTCGGCGCGCATCCAGCGGATGCCCACGACGACGGTCGGCGCGGCGTCCTCGTCGGCACCGTCGTCGGCGGCGCAGGCGCCGGCGTCGGCCTCGGCTTCCCGACCGCGAACATCGACCTGGAAGAGCCCGGCACCCGGCCCGCCGACGGCGTCTACATCGGTGGCTTCCGCTCCCAGTCGTGGAGAAAGCCGCTGCCTGCCCTGATCTCCATCGGGACGAACGACACCTTCCCCGGCCGCGCGCACACGGTCGAGGTGCACGTGCTGGACTTCGTCGGCGACCTCTACGGGCACCGCGCCGAGGTGACCGCAGATCGGCTCCTCCGCGACCAGAAGACCTTCGCGAGTCCCGACGAACTGGCCGAGGCCATGCGGCAGGACGAGCGGGAGGCCCGCTCTCTGCTTGCCGCAGCCCGGAACCCACACGAAAGGAATGTCTCCTGATGTTCACTGCCGCCGTCATCGTGGGCAACCCCACGCCGCAGTCGCGCACTCGGGACGCCGCCGAGCGCCTCGCCGCCGTCCTCGGCGCGAGCGCGACGACCATCGAGGTCTCCGAACTCGGCCCGCGTCTCCTGGGTTTTGGGGACCCGGTCGTCGCCGAAGCCGTCGCCAGAGTGCAGGATGCAGATCTGGTCGTCGCCGCCTCTCCCACCTACAAGGGCACGTACACCGGTCTGCTGAAGCTCTTCCTCGACCAGTTCGCCACCGGCACCGGCCTCGCCGACCAGGTCGGCGTGCCTCTCATGCTCGGCGCCGGCCCGGCGCATGCGCTCGCCCCCGAGCTCACCCTCAAGCCCGTGCTGGTCGAGCTCGGCGCCATCTGCCCCGCCCAGGGGCTCTACCAGCTCGACTCCCGCTACGCCGAGGAGGGCGCGCTCGACAAATGGGTGGACGCCTGGGCGCCCGCGATCCACGCCTCTCTGCGGATGGATCGGTCGCGATGACGATGACGCACGACTTCACCTCGGATCCCGAGCAGATGCGCGCGGCCTTCGCCGGCTTCCCCTCCGGCGTCGCCGCCCTCGCCGCCATGATCGGGGAGGAGCCGGTCGTGATGATCACCTCCTCTTTCTCGGTCGGCGTCTCCTTCGACCCGCCGATGGTCTCCTTCGCGGCGCAGCGCAGTTCGACGACCTGGCCCGACCTCGCGGCAGCAGCGGCGATCGGTGTCTCGGTCCTCGGCGAGGACCACGCGGGACAGACGAGACAGCTCGCCTCCCGCGACAAGCGGAACCGTCTCCGCGGCGTCCGCAAGGCCGAACTGCCCTCCGGCGCGGTGTTCCTGGAAGGTTCTCCCACCTGGCTCGAGTGCACCGTCGAGCACAGCTACCCGGCGGGCGACCACGACATCATCGTCCTGCGCGTGCTCTCGATGATGAGCGACGAGCTGCCGACGCCGATCGTCTGGCACCAGCGGAAGGTGAAGGTGCTGTCAGAGAGGCGGGAGTGACCGAGGTGCTGTCGCTGACTCCTCCGACGGCACGGAGCGCCTGGCGTCCCGCGGAGGTCGAGAACCCGCACGAGCCCCGACGTCGACGCGTCAGTCGCCGGTGCGACGATCGGTGACCTGGGCGAGCAGTGGATGACTGCACAGAGCAACCTCACGCCGTCATCGGTGGCTGCGCTGGAGTCTGCGTGGCGCCCACACGAGCGCCGACCAGGAAACACGACACCTCGGTGAGAGTCGACACAGTGACGTCCAGCGGTGGGTCGAAACCGATCTTGCCTTTCCCCGCCCGAGAAACGAGAAAGCCCCCGGAACCGTAGGATTCCGGGGGTCTTGTAGCGAGGGCGGGACTCGAACCCGCGACACCACGATTATGAGCCGTGTGCTCTAACCACCTGAGCTACCCCGCCGCGGCCTCCCGTCGACGGACGGGGAGACAGAGCCCCCTGTGGGAATCGGACCCACTACCTCTTCCTTACCAAGGAAGTGCTCTACCAATGAGCTAAGGGGGCGAAGCCGGTCCTGGCCGGAAGGCCCGAACGATTTTGGCAACCGTACGAGGATACCATCACCGCGGGGGTGCTTCCGACCATCGCGGACCCGGCCGACGTGCGCCGGCTCAGGCGCCAGGGGCGGCCTCCGAAGCGGTGTCGAGGGCGGCGATCTCGTCGCCGGTGAGCTCGAGGGTGACGGACGCCAGGAGGTCGGGCAACTGGTCGAGGGTGCGGGCGCTCGCGATCGGCGCCGTGACGGTCGGCTGGGCCGCGAGCCAGGCGAGCGAGACCGTTGCGACCGAGACGCCGTGTGCGGCGGCGACCTCGTCCAGCGCTCCGAGCACCGCGCGTCCGGTGTCGTCGAGGTACTTGGCGGCACCGGCCGCCCGGGCGCTGTCCACAGCCACACCGTCGCGGTACTTGCCCGTCAGGAACCCCGCAGCCAGGGCGAAGTAGGGGAAGACGCCGAGGTTCTCGCGCTCGGCGATCGGACGGTAGTTCTGCTCGTAGGAGCGCTCCACGAGGTTGTAGTGCGGCTGGAGCGCGACCGCACGGTGCAGACCCTCGGCCTCGGTGATGCGGAACCACTCCTCGATGCGCTCGGGGCTGTAGTTGGAGATGCCGATGTAACGCACCTTGCCGGCGTCGACCAGGCCGGAAAGAGCGGCGACGGTCTCCTCCAGCGGAACGGTCTCGTCGTCGAAGTGCGCGTAATAGAGGTCGATGTACTCGCTGCCGAGGCGCTCGAGGGAGGCGTCGGCGGCGCGACGGATGTTGTCGGCGGCGAGTCCCCTGAAGTCGGGGTGCTGGCTCACCTTCGTCGCCAGCACGACGTCCTCGCGGTTGCCCCGCGCGTCGAACCACCGGCCCAGGATGCGCTCGGAGTCGCCACCGGTGTTGCCCGGCACCCACGCCGAGTAGCCGTCGGCCGTGTCGACGAAGTTGCCGCCCGCGGCGACGTACGCGTCGAGCACCGCGAACGAGGTGTCCGCGTCCGCGGTCCAGCCGAAGACGTTGCCGCCCAGCGAGAGCGGGTAGACGTCGAGGTCGGAGGTTCCGATCGTGCGACGGGGTGCAGTCATAGAAGGTCTCTCCCAGTTCATGAGTCTGTCGTTCCGGTCCCTTCACGCTAACGCGGACGACCGGCCGAAATTCCGGGAGCGGATGAAGATGTGGAAAGGTTGCAGCGCGGCCCTACTGTGGAGGAATGGATGTCGCCGCCGCCCCGCCGCTCTCGGCCGACTGTGCGAGCTGCGCCGGCCTGTGCTGCGTCGCGCTGGCGTTCGCCCGTTCGGCGGACTTCGCGGTCGACAAAGCCGCGGGCGACCCCTGCGACAACCTCGACGACGGTTTCCGCTGTCGCATCCATCCGCACCTCCGGGAGAGCGGCTTCAAGGGATGCACGGTGTTCGACTGCTTCGGAGCCGGTCAGCACGTGACGCAGCACACCTTCGGCGGGGCGACCTGGCGCGACGGCGGCGACGTGCGCGACGGGATGTTCGCCGTGTTCCCGATCGTCCGCCAGCTGCACGAGCTGCTCTGGTACCTGCGCCAGGCGCTCGGCATGCCGGCCGCCGAGCGACTCCACGCGCGTCTGCGTGCAGCCGAGCGCGCGGTCCGCGCGGCCGCCGACGACTCTCCCGACCGTATCCGCGCGCTCGACGTGGACGCCCTGCGGGCGCCCGCCGCTGAGCTGCTCCGCGAGTCCGCGCGCCTGACCAGGGAGGCCGCGACCAGGCGGCCGCCCGCAACGCGCCCCGGGACGGCTCCCGGTGCCCGTGCCCGCGTCGCCCGCTCCCGCCTGCGCCCCGGCGCCGACCTCCTCGGCGCCGACCTGCGCGGCGCCGACCTGCGCGCGACCGAGCTGCGCGGGGCGCTCCTCATCGCGGCCGACCTCCGTGGCACCGATCTCGCGTTCGCCGAGCTCCTCGGCGCGGATCTGCGGGATGCACGCCTCGACGGCGCCGACCTCCGCGACGCGCTCTACCTCACCCAGGCCCAGGTCAACGCGGCCTCCGGCGATGCGCGCACGCGTCTCCCGGCCGGGTTGGAACGGCCCTCGCACTGGCGTAAGTGAGATTTATTCGACAAACGGCGTCATGATCCGCGCCCGGCGCGGTCTCTCAGGCGCGGGAAGGCACCCGAGCCTCCCCGTCTGATCGCAAGGAAGCCCGATGCCCGTCTACAGAACCGTCCTCGCCGCACTGGGGGTTGCGGCGCTCACCCTCGTCCCCGTCCTGGCCGCCGACGAGGCCCGCGCCGCCGACCTCGACGTCGTCACGTCCCTCACCATCTCCTCGCCGGATCCCGCCGACCCGACCGTGCCGCTCACCGTCGGCCAGATGTTCCGGGTGGACGTCGCCTGGTCGCTGCCCGCCGCCGCGGCCCCCGGAGACACGTTCTCGGTGTCGTTCCCCTCCCCCGTCCATGGCTACGCGTCCTCCTTCACGCTCACCGACGCCGCCGGAGCCGAGGTCGGAACCTGCACCGTCGACTCCGACTCCTTCCACTGCACGCTCGGCGACTACGCCGCGACACACACCGGTATCACCGGCACGCTGTTCTTCTACGCCAGCGCCGTCCAGACCTCCGGCGGCACGCTGCTGTTCCAGTCGTCGAACGGCACGGTCTACCACGTCACCGTCCCCGGCGGCGGGATCGGGGAGGGCACAGGCTCCCCGGCGACCCAGCCGCCGACCACGCTGGCGAAAGGCGGCTGGCAGAACGCGGACGGCACGCTCGGCTGGCTGATCTACCTGCCGGGAAGTCAGCTCCTCCACGACGGCGCGGAGGTCACGGTCACCGACACCTACGACGCGCGCCTGTCGCTCGTCCCCGGCTCCCTCTCGGTCCTCCGCGTGGCGGACGCCGACTGGAACGGCGGCGACTGGTCCGGCTCCGCCGTCCCGCTCGCCGAGGGCACGGGTGCCGGCGCCTACACCGTCGGCTCGACCCCTCCGTCGTTCACGCTGACCGTCCACGCGCCCGACCCGCAGAGCACCTACGTCGTCCTCTACCAGCTCAGCGTCCCCGCCGGCACAGCCGACGGGACCGTTTTCGCCAACACGGTCCGCGGCGACGGCGTCGGATCCGACGAGGCGTCCGTCGCGTACGTCTCCGCGGGCGGAGCCGCGAGCGGAGAGACGACGCGCGAACTCGCCGTCACCAAGCGCGTCGCGGGAGACGGCGTCGCACCGACCGGCGGGTTCCCGATCACCGTCGCCTGCACGCTCGGTGGCGCCCCGGTCGCGGGCTACCCGGCCAGCGCCTCCATCGCGGCCGACGAGACCCACGTCTTCCCCCGTGTGCCCGTGGGTGCCCAGTGCGCAGTGAGCGAGACCGACTCCCGCGGCGCGACATCGATCGCCTACTCGCCTGCCGCTTCGATCACGGTTCCCGAAGGCGACGACCCGATCGGGGTGACGGTCACGAACACCTACGCCGCGACCCCCGTCGTTCCCGGCAGCGGAACCGGCACTCCGCCGCCGAGCGGTGCCCCGTCGGCCACCCCGACTCCCGCACCCGGGCCGGCGGACGCAGGCGCCACCTCCCTGCCGACGACCGGAGCGCTCGCGCACACCGGCTCCACCGCGTCCCCCGTTCTCGCCGCGGCCGCAGCGCTGGCCCTCCTGGCAGGCCTCTCCCTGCTCGGGGCGCGACGCCTTCGCATCGGCCGGGAACGCCAGGGCGAGCGCCCCGGGCAGGCCGGCTGACGCCGGTGCGGGTCCGCATCGTCCTGCGATCCGGACCCGCACTCGGGAGCCCGCACCCTGGAAACGCTTGCATCCCGCCGAGGCGCCGCGACTAGACTCGTCCCGGTCGCGCGTCCGGTCGCGGCCTCTCGGACCGCGGAAGGGGTGCGATGCCCGGCATCGACGACGTCGCGCGCCTCGCCGGCGTCTCGACCGCCACGGTCTCCCGCGCACTGAGCGGCAACGGTCCCGTCTCCGAGCGCACGCGAGCCCGCGTCGCCGACGCGGCCGCCGCGCTCGGCTACGTCGTCTCCTCTGACGCGTCCAGCCTCGCGTCGGGCCGCACACGCAACATCGGCGTGGTGGTCCCGCGCCTCAACCGCTGGTTCTTCACCGCCGTCATCGAGGGTGCGGAGCGCGAGCTCCTGCGGCGCGGCTACGACCTCACGCTCTACAACCTCAGCGGGGACGGCGAGGAGCGGCGCCGTGTCTTCGACCATCACCTGCTGCGCAACAGGGTCGATGCGGTGATCGCCGTCGCGCTCGCCCTGGACGAGGACGAGGTGAGCCGGCTGCTCTCCCTCGGCAAGCCGATCGCCGGTGTCGGAGGGCCGCTGCCCGGGGCGAGTGCGATCACGATCGACGACGTCGCCGTGGCGCGAGTCGCCACCGAGCACCTCCTCTCCCTCGGGCACCGGCGCATCGCCCACGTGGGGGGCAGCGAGGAGTACGACCTCGAGTTCCACACCCCGGGCAATCGCCGGCTCGGCTACGAGTCGGCGCTGCGCGACGCCGGCATCACCCCCGACCCGTCGCTCTTCCGCGGCTCCGACTTCACCATTCCCGGGGGCCACGCCGCGGCGATCGAGCTGCTCGCCGGCGCCGACGAGCGCCCCACCGCCGTCTTCGCCGCCTCCGACGAGATGGCGATCGGGTGCATCCTCGCGGCACGGGAGCTCGGCCTCACCGTGCCGGGCGACCTCTCCGTCATCGGAGTCGACGACCATCCCCTCGCCGCGTTCTTCGGGCTGAGCACCATCGCCCAGTACCCGGAACGCCAGGGCGAGGAGGCCGTCGAGCTGCTGGTGCAGAGCATCGAGGACGTGCGCCGCCGCTCCGGCCCCCGCGGGTCCGCGACCGCCGGCCGCCGCACGGACGCGGGAACGGCCGCTCCCGTGACCGTCCCCGTCTCCACCGACCTGGTGGTGCGCGCCAGCACGTCCGCGCCCGATCCCGCCCTGCAAGCCCTGTCAGCCGACAGCCCGAACGAGAGGTGACCACCATCGCCGCCACGACCCCCGGCCCTTCCTCCTCCCTCGCCCCCAGCTCCCCGGGACGCGAGTGGTGGCGCTCCGCCGTCATCTACCAGGTCTATCCGCGCTCGTTCGCGGATGCCGACGGCGACGGGATCGGCGACCTGCCGGGCATCACGCACCGCCTTCCCGCCCTGCGCTCCCTCGGTGTGGACGCGGTCTGGCTGTCGCCGTTCCAGACCTCGCCGCAGCGCGATGCCGGGTACGACGTCGCCGACTACCGCGACGTCGACCCGCTCTTCGGCACGCTCGCCGACTTCGACACGATGCTCGAGACCGCCCACGAGCTGGGCCTGCGCGTCATCATCGACATCGTCCCCAACCACTCCTCCAGCGACCACGTGTGGTTCCAGGAGGCCCTGGCCGCCGGGCCGGGGAGCGAGGAGCGCGGGCGCTACCTCTTCCGCGACGGGAAAGGCGAGCACGGCGAGCTCCCCCCGAACAACTGGGAGTCGATCTTCGGCGGAGCCGCCTGGACCCGCATCGAGGAGGCCGACGGCACCCCGGGCCAGTGGTACCTGCACCTGTTCGACAAGTCCCAGCCGGACTTCGACTGGACCAACCCGTGGGTGCGCGAGCAGTTCCGCGGCATCCTGCGCTTCTGGCTCGACCGCGGCGTCGACGGTTTCCGTGTGGATGTCGCCCACGGCATGATCAAGGAGGCCGGCCTCCCCGACTACACGCCGCCCGAGAACGTGGGCAGCATGGGCGGCGGCGCGGGCTCGGTCACGCTCGAGCCGGCCATCGAGGGCCACGCGGGCGACGAGCCCGCCACCCCGCCGTACTTCGCCCAGGACGGCGTGCACGACATCTACCGCGACTGGCACCGGGTGCTGGCGGAGTACGAGGGCGACCGCGTGCTCTGCGGCGAGGCCTGGGTCGAGCCCCTGGAGAAGCTCGTGCGCTGGGTGCGCCCGGACGAGATGCAGCAGACCTTCAACTTCGGCTACCTCGAGACCCCCTGGAACGCGGCGGCCCTCCGCACGGTGATCGACCGCTCGATCGCCGTCTTCGGCAGTGTGGGCGCGCCGAGCACGTGGGTGCTGTCGAATCACGACGTCGTGCGCCACGCGACCCGCCTGGCCCTCACCGGTGAGAACCTGCAGGGGCACGGCATCGGCCCGAAGACCACGGGGCTGCCCGACCCGGCCTTCGCGCTCAACCGCGCGCGGGCCGCCACGGCGCTCATGCTCGCCCTGCCCGGCTCCGCCTACCTCTACAACGGCGAGGAGCTCGGCCTTCCGGAGGCCATCGACCTGCCCGATGACGCCCGGCAGGACCCGACGTGGTTCCGCACGAACGGCGAGCGGTACGGCCGCGACGGCTGCCGCGTCCCGATCCCGTGGGAGGGCGCGGACCCGTCGTACGGGTTCGGCCCGGGCGCGCGGAGCTGGCTGCCGCAGCCCGCCTCGTGGGCGGCCTACACGCGCTCCTCACAGGAGGGTGTGCCGGGATCGACGCTGACCATGTACCAGGAGGCGCTGGCGGCCCGCCGGGCCCACGACCTCGCGTTCGGCGAGCTGGAGTGGTTCGACCTCGGCCCGGACACGCTCGCCTTCCGGTCGGGCGAGGTCACCGTCGTGGCCAACTTCCGCGAGGAGCCGCTGGAGCTGCCCGCCGGCGACGTGCTGCTGTCGAGCGGTCGGCTCGACGGGCGCAGCCTCCCGCAGGACACCACGGCCTGGCTGGTCTGACGCGATCGGACGGTGAAGCGACGGGCCGGTCGGTTCAGGACGCGTTGGCCTTCAGCCATGCGTAGGGGTCGACCGGCTCCGTCCCGTTGAGGCGGATCTCCAGGTGGAGGTGCGCACCCGTGGAGACGCCGGTGTTGCCGACCTTGCCGACCGTGTCCGCGACTCTCACGACCTGTCCCACCTGCACCCGCACCGAGCCGCGCTGCATGTGGCAGTACTTGCTGCTCACGAGGGCACCGGCGATCATGTGGTCGATCGTGACGTTGACCCCGCAGCCGCCGTTGTCGCCGAGCACGACCTCCCGCACCACGCCGTCGGCGATGATCTGGATGGGCACGCCCTCACCCGGCGTGAAGTCGACGCCGAGGTGATTCGTGGAGGCACCGGCGGTCGGGGCCGCGCGCGGCCCGAAGTACGACGAGATGGGGACGCCCACAGGGAACGGCCACTGGACGGCTCCGCGCGGGTTGTTGGTGAACGTGTCGGCGATGCGCATCGAGCGCACCGCGGCGAGCTGCTCGGCGGCGATGACCTCCGGGCTCTCGCGGTCGACCACGGCGCTGCGGTCGGACTCGACGCGGTCGAGCGCCTGCACCTCGCCCTGGCCGGCGACCGGGAAGGCTTCGGCGATCGCCTTCGCCCGCACCTGATCCTCGGTCAGCAGCGCCATCGCCGGAAGGGAGGTGGCCACGCCGATGCCGAGCACCGCGAACATCGCGACGAGGCTGACGCCGCGGCCGCGCTTGCCCTGCGGCGGGCGGGACTCCGGGGCCGTGGGAGCGGCGGGACGGCGAACCGCACGGGGGCGCCTCCGCCCGGCTTCGCGGGCCTCCCGGATCGCCCGGCGGGTCAGCGGCGCGTCCGGCTCTGGCTGGCCGGCGCGGAGGTCGGTTGTCGGGCGCACTCGACCAAAAGTAACAAATCGATAAACATCATGCCAGTCGAGAGGCGACTGCCGGGCGCGCGCAGACGCGCACGCCGGCGCGGACGGCTCCGCCCCTCCTCAGTCCCAGGCCCCGAAGAACGCGGCGATGCGGGGTTCGAGCGCCTCATAGAGCCCCGGTGCGGCGGCGAGGAGCAGCCGCCTCCCCTCCGGACCGCCGTCGAGCCCGCCGACCCGCGCTCCCGCTTCGCGTGCGACGAGCGCACCCGCCGCGTGATCCCACGGATTCAGCCCGCGCTCGTAGTACGCGTCGAGCCGACCGGCCGCCAGTCCGCACAGGTCGAGTGCGGCCGAGCCGATGCGCCGGATGTCGCGCACCTCCCCGATGAGCCGGCCCACGAACTCCGCCTGGCGCATCCGCGTCTCCGCGTCGTAGCTGAAGCCCGTGCCGACCAGTGCGACCGGCAGCTCCACCGCCCCGTTCACCCGCAGCGGTCCTCCATTGAGCGTCGCGCCCTCCCCCAGCGCTGCGGCGAACACGTCGCCGCGTTCCGGGGCGACGACCGCACCGGCCAGAGTCCGCCAGCTCGCCGGATCGGGGTCGCCCTCGACGACCGCGATGCTGACCGCGTAGTCCGGGATGCCGTACGCGTAGTTGACCGTCCCGTCGATCGGATCGACCACCCAGGTGAGCCCGCTCGTCCCCGCCTCGGCTCCCGACTCCTCGCCGAGGAACCCGTCCGCCGGCCGTGCCGCGGAGAGCGCGCCACGGATCAGCTCTTCCGCCTCCCGGTCCGCGCGCGTCACGATGTCCGACACCGACGACTTGGAGGCGGCGATCTCCACCCCGTCTCGCCGCCGCTGCTGGACGATCGCCGCCGCACGCTTGGCGATGGACACGGCGATGTCGCGGAGCTCTGCATTCGAGGTCATGGGACCAGCCTGACACGCGCGGCCCATTCGCGCAGAATGTCGGCTCCACCACTCGCTTTCGCGCCATTCGTGCCGAATGTCGGCTGCCGGAAACGACGAAAGCCCCCGGTCGCAGAGCACCGGGGGCTTTCGGGTGGTGGCGAGTGAGGGATTCGAACCCCCGAAGCATTACGCGTCTGATTTACAGTCAGATCCCTTTGGCCGCTAGGGTAACTCGCCGTTCGCGCTCCCGACCACCAGTCAGCTGCTGACCGAAGGCGCCAGATAAGGATACTTGCCGCACGCCGACTCGCGAAATCGGGTGGGAGAGGCGTCTGCCCGCGGCGAATTCGCGACCGGCAGAAGGCCGCGACACCGGGTCGGGCGGCGACTCAGGATGGGCGCATGGACACCGACACGAACTCCCCGGTCCAGCGCCTGCTGGAAGAGCGGATCGTCTTCCTCGGCACCGAGGTGACCGACGAGGCCGCCAACGAGATCTGCGCGCGGCTGCTGCTGCTCGACTCGATCGCCTCGGACAAGGACATCTTCCTCTACATCAACTCCCCCGGCGGCTCCATCACGGCCGGGTTCGCCATCTACGACACCATGAACTTCGTGCGTGCCGACGTCGCGACCGTCGCGCTCGGGTTCGCGGCGTCGATGGGGCAGTTCCTGCTCTCGTCGGGGGCGCGCGGCAAGCGGTACGCCCTGCCGAACGCGTCCGTCGTCATGCACCAGCCGCACGGCGGTTTCGGCGGCACGAGCGCCGACATCCAGACGCAGGCGAAGCAGATCCTGCACTTCAAGCGCAGGATGGCGCAGCTCACGAGCGAGCAGACCGGCCGCTCCGTCGAGCAGATCGTGGAGGACGGCGACCGCGACCGCTGGTTCACGGCCGACGAGGCGCTCGACTACGGCTTCGTCGACGCGGTGGTCGGCACGACGGGCGCCCTCCGCGCCTGACTCGGCACTCGCAATTTGGACCAAATGTCGCGAAAGTGCACGCCAATCACGACATTCGGTCCAAACGGCGAGGGGGCCGGTCAGGCGAGGAGGAGGCCGGTCAGGCGACGAGGAGGAGCGCCGCGGGCGCGGCGGGTGCCGCATCCGGGGCGTCGGCCACGGACGTACGGGTCTCGACCCGCTCGCGCTCGGGCACCAGGCTCAGCACCTGCACCGGAGCGGCGACCGGCGACGCCGTGGCGGCGTACTCAGCCGCGACCCGAAGCAGGAGCTCCCCCTCCGGGACACCGAGTACCCGGCACAGCGCGGCGAGGATCTCGGACGACGCCTCCTTGCGACCCCGCTCGATCTCCGAGAGGTACGGGATGCTCACCCGGGAGGTCTCGGAGAGCTGGCGCAGCGTCGTGCCCTGCTCCGTCCGGATGCGACGGAGCACGGAGCCGAGGGCGTGCCGCAGAAGCATGGCGCCAGCCTAAGCCGCCCGGCGCGGATCCGGACCCGGCGGGTCGGGGGATTCTGCTCAGAGCAGAACGCGGCCGGGCCGCACCGGGGCACCGTCATGCGGGCTCCGCGCCCGCGAGCACCTCCGGCGGAAGCACCCGCTGCGCCCCGAGCACCTCCAGCCCGACCAACCGTCCGGCGGCGTCGTACTCCGCGTCCACGTAGCCGCCGGCCGCGACGCCGGCGACAGCGCCGCGCACCGCCGTGGCCACGGCGTCCTCGTCGAACAGGAGGTGCGCCACATCCAGTTCGGGGTCGTAGACGATGCGCATGGTCCGACGCTACGCGGCGCCGCCCGCGATGTCGTCGGACCGTCGTACCACCTCCCGGGTCATCCACGCGGACGACGACGTCGATCCGCGACACCCCGACGTCCCTTCCGCGGATGTCGGGGGTCGGGCGCAGAATCGTCCGCATGAGGACCTTGGAGATTTGCGAACGGTGCGACGGGACCGGTGCCGACCCGCTCCAGCACGGTGAGGAGATCACCGTGTGCGTGGAGTGCTCCGGCGACGGCTGCCACGTCACCTACTACGCCGAGCTCGAGCAGACCGCGTAGCGACACCGCGCTACGGTCGCGCAGCGACTCGCGCGCGTGTCGTTCGCCGATGTCGTGCGCCCCGTACTGGAGGCCGCGCGACATCCGCCGCTGTGCGAGTGTCTGACCATGCTGATCGTGACGACCAACGACATCCCGGGCCGCACCGTGACGAACGTCATCGGCGAGGTGTTCGGCCTGACCGTGCGCTCCCGCAACCTCGGCTCGAACCTCGGTGCCGGCTTCAAATCACTGGCGGGCGGCGAGCTCAAGGGCATCACCTCCCTGCTGCACGACGCCCGCACGGAGGCGCTCGGCCGCCTCGCCGACGAGGCGCAGGCGAAGGGCGCCGACGCCGTGCTCGCCTTCCGGTTCGAGACGAACGACTACGGCCAGGGCGGCGTCGAGGTCTGCGCCTACGGCACGGCCGTCACCCTCGGCTGACCGATCCCGGCGGGGTTCGGTCTGCCGCGTCTCGCGTCAATGCTCGTGGTCGTCGGCCACGAGCCAGTCCGGGAACGGGTCCGGGTAGGTGCGCCATTCGTCCGGCCCGGCCACGAGTTCGCCGTCGTGCAGGGCGGCATCGTCGAGCGCGGCCGTGAACGCGGCGCGGTCGAGATCGTAGCCGGCGACGAAGAGGTCCTGCCCCAGTGTGAGGAGCTCGACCTCCTCGGCAGCCGATCCTCCCTCCGACCACACCGCGTCCGCCAGCGGCACCAGGTCGAACATCGCTCCCACCTGCTCCCACTGCGCGATCGCGCCGGGCCTGGTCGCCAGCCGGCAGAAGCCGGCCGAGCGCATGATGGTCCCGAACTCCCCCGATTCGAAGCGTTCGGCGAGGAGCAGGTGCAGGCGCCACGGATGGAGGGGCCGCTCGTTCTCGTAGCGGAAGGCGCCTGCGGCGCCGCGCGGCGCGCGCACCAGGTCCCCGCTCAGGGCGCGCGACCATCCGGCCCGCGCCTGGGCGGGCCCGAGTTCCGCGAGGTCCAGCGGGATCGGCGAGACGGACCCCGTCCCCGCTGCATGGATGCGCGCCGTCGGGGCCAGCAGGCCGAGGAGCCCGATGAGGTCGTCGCGACGCTCCGCGTGCAGCCGGTCGGCGTTCGCCAGGACGATGGTGGTCGCGTGCTCGACCTGCGTCACCGTGAGCCAGGCCCGGGCCGTGTGCTCGACCTCACCGGCTCCGGCCGTCCGCGTGACGTAGCTCTCGTCGGCGAGGTCCACCTCCAGCCGTTCGGCGTCCGCGACGCAGACCACCGCGAGCAGCCGGGTGGGAGCCTCCGGCGCGGTCAGCGCGCCGATGAGTTCCAGCACCGGCGTCTCCGCAGGGAACTCGACCACGGCACCGCTCGACGGAGTCGTCCACGGCACGAGGGCGATGGCCTCCTCGATCGGGTCGGCCGCGACGGAGAGGCGCGCTGCCGGGATGAACGCGCGCTGCGTGCGCTCGGCGAGGCGTTTGGCGCAGCGGACACGCTCCGGGGCGCGAGGGCCGACGACGGCGATCACGTCGATCTGTGGCACGGGAGGTCTCCTGTCGGTCGGATGGGTCTATCCTTAACGATAACGGTTATCAATAGGAGTCGCCATGAAGGTCCGTGCATCCCTCAAATCCCTCACGAAGCAGCCCGGCGCGCAGGTCGTCCGCCGCCGCGGGAAGGTGTTCGTCATCAACAAGCTCAACCCGCGCTTCAAGGGCCGTCAGGGCTGAGGTCGCGCGGCTGCCGGCGGGCCGGGCGGAGCGCCACAACGATCGTTTGTGACGCCACAACCGCGCGCCGGTAGCCCCGCCCCGGCCCGTCGGGGGATGCTCGACGGGATGAACGTCGCACCCGTCCGCACCCTCCCCTCCCGCCTCGCCGCTCGCGCCGTCGATGTCGCACCCGGCGTCGGCATCGCCGTGGCGATCGCTCTCGTCGCCACCGCGATCGCCCGGGTCGTCCCCGCGCTCGGGAGCGCGCTGCCCGCCCTGCTGCTCGGCGTGCTCGTCGCGGTCGTGCGCAAGCCGACGGGGCGCTTCGCGCCGGGAGTCGCCTACTCGGGCAAGTTCCTGCTGCAACTCGCCGTCGTCCTGCTGGGCGTGCAGCTCTCCCTCACGAGCATCCTCGTCGTCGGGGTCGAATCGCTCCCAGTCATGCTCAGTTCGCTCGTCGTGTGCCTGCTCGCCGCATGGCTCATCGGCCGCGCGCTGCGCATCCCCGGGCGGGAGCGCACCCTCATCGGCGTCGGCACGGGCATCTGCGGCGCCTCGGCGATCGCGGCGATCTCCCCCATCATCGGGGCGACCAGCGCCGAGATCGCCTACGCCGTGTCGACGATCTTCCTGTTCAACGCGGTCGCGGTCGTCGTCTTCCCGTACCTCGGCCACGCGCTCGGGATGGACCCGCACACGTTCGGCCTCTTCGCCGGCACCGCGGTCAACGACACCAGCTCGGTCGTCGCGGCCGCCAGCCTGTTCGCGACCTCCGCACTCGGCTTCGCCGTCGTGGTGAAGCTCGTCCGCACCCTCATGATCATCCCGATCAGCATCGGCCTGGCCATCGCCGAGAACCGTCGCCGCGCCGCCGGAGAGCCGATGACCGTGCGGCGCGCGGTCGGCCTCGTGCCGTGGTTCCTCGTCGGCTTCCTCCTGGTCGCGGTGGCGAACACGGTCATCCCGATCCCCGCGCCGGTGCACGACGGCCTCGTCACCGCCAGCGTGTTCCTGGTCTCGGTGGCGCTCGCGGGGATCGGCCTCTCGACCGACGTGGCCGCCATCCGCCGCGCCGGGTGGCGCCCCCTCCTGCTCGGCGCGACGCTCTCCACCCTCGTCGCGGCCACCAGCCTGCTCGTGATCTGGCTGACCACCGGGTTGTGACTCGTAGACTGGAGGACCTAGACAGCTCGCAGGAGGGGATGGTCACCGTGGCAGACTCCACGTTCGACGTCGTCAGCAAGGTCGACAAGATGGAGGCGGACAACGCCGTCAACCAGGCGCGCAAGGAGGTCGAGCAGCGCTACGACTTCAAGAACGTCGGCGCGTCGGTCGAGTGGAGCGGCGAGAAGATCCTGCTCAAGGCCAACACCGAGGAGCGGGTGAAGGCCGTGCTCGAGGTCGTCGAGTCCAAGATGATCAAGCGTGGCATCACGCTCAAGTCGCTCGACGCGGGAGACCCGTACGCGTCCGGCAAGGAGTTCCGCATCGAGATCGGGCTCAAGAACGGCATCGAGCAGGATGCCGCCAAGAAGATCTCGAAGCTGATCCGCGACGAGGCCCCCAAGTCGGTCAAGGCGCAGATCCAGGGCGACGAGCTCCGGGTCTCGTCGAAGAGCCGGGACGACCTCCAGGCCACCATGGCCCTGCTGAAGGGCGCCGACCTCGACGTCGCCCTCCAGTTCGTCAACTTCCGCTGACGTACCCGCGCAGCCAGCGCTCGACCTCACCGTAGGCGGCCGCGCGCACCGGCTCGCGCGACAGGAACACGTCGTGCAGGGCTCCGTCGATGCGCGAGACCGTCACGGTCGGCGCCAGTCGCAGAGCCCGCACGGCGATGTCCTGCACCACCAGCACGACGTCGCTGCTCATCATCTCCGGCGTCCAGTAGGGCAACAGTGCCGACCGCGCCGAGAGGAGGGTCAGCACGGGCACGTCCAACGACAACCCGGCCGCGACCCGCGCGTGCCCGGCGAGCACGGCGGTCAGCCACGCGGGATGCATGCGGAAACCGCGCACCGGCCGCCAGGCCAGGTCGTAGTCCCACTCGCCGTCCATCGTCGCGGACACGGACCGTGTGTAGTAGCCCAGGTCGACGTTCGGCATGGCCGCCTTCGGGTCGAGGCGGGCGTGCAGATCGATCAGCGGGGCGAGCGCCGCCCTGCCGGGGCCGCCGGCCTGGAACTCCAGCCACGGGCTGTTCAGCACGAGCGCGTGCGCCCGGCCGGGGTGCCGATCGATCCAGAGGCTGAGCGTGAGTCCGCCGGTCGAGTGACCCAGCAGCAGCAGACGGCGACCGTCACCGGAGGCGTGGCCGATGGCGTCGAGCGCCGCAGCGATGTCCTCGTCGTACGTCGCCAGGTCGTCGACGAATCCGGGAGTCTGCCCTTCGCGCAGACTCCGGCCGTACTTGCGCAGATCGAGCGCGTAGAACCGTGCCCCGCGATCGTGCCAGAAACGCGCCAGCTCCTTCTGGAAGAAGTAGTCGGACCAGCCGTGCACGTACAGCACGTCGACATCGGCCGCGGGTCGGTGCGACCACAGGTCGGCGAGCCGGGGAGGCGGCGCGTAGCGCACCAGCGTGGCCACGACCTCGCCCTCGGCGTCGGGCGTCAAGGGCAAGGTGAGCTGCTCGAACGGCTCGCCGAGCACATCCGGCCGCCACTCCTGCGCGCGCGTCATCCCCTCAGACTGGCATGCCGGCGCCGGGCCAGCCACTCCCGGCGCGCTCCGCGTCCGCCGGTCGGCCGCCTAGTCCTCGGTCGAGGCGGAGACGGCCGTGCGGTTCGACACGCGCACCATCTCGTCGCGCGGGACGACCTTGATGCGGGCGCGACCGCGCTCGGCACCGAGCGCCTGCTCGTGCTCGTCGAGGTTGTGCCAGCCGTCGAGATCGGTGTACTCCACACCTCGTTCGCGGAGCAGGTTCTCCACCGATTCCTCATCAGGGTCGGTGGGGGACCACCAGTTTCCCTGATCGTTGATCACATGCTTGATCGTCTCCATCGCATCGGACTTGGTGTGTCCGATGAGCCCCACGGGGCCGCGCTTGATCCACCCTGTGGCGTAGACGCCGTACATGCGCTCGTTGTCCTCCGTGCGGAGCACCTGACCCTCGTGGTTCGGGATGACGCCGTGCTTCTTGTCGAAGGGGATGTCGGGCAGCGGGGATCCGAAGTAGCCGACGGCGCGGTACAGCGCCTGGATCTCGATCTCGCGCACCTCGCCGGTGCCACGCACGCCGCCTTCGCCGTCCGGCTCGGTGCGCTCGTAGCGGATCGCGCGCACGCGACCGTCGTCGTCCGACAGCACCTCCAACGGCTTGGCGTAGAAGTGCAGGTGCAGGCGACGGGAAGCCGAACCGACCTCGCGCTGACGCCACTGCTGCAGCACGCGGTCGATCACCATGACCTGCTTGTTGCTGGCGATCGCGTCCTTCGACTGCTCGTCGTAGTCGAAGTCCTCGTCGTAGACGATCATGTCGACGTCGCGCAGCTCGCCCAGCTCGCGCAGTTCCAGCGGCGTGAACTTCACCTGAGCCGGGCCGCGGCGCCCGAAGACGTGCACGTCGGTCACGGGCGAGTCCTTGAGGATCTCGAAGACGTTGTCGGGGATCTCGGTCGGCAGGAGGTCCTCGGCGTGCTTGGCCAGGATCCGCGAGACGTCGAGGGCGACGTTCCCGTTGCCGATCACCGCGACCGACTCGGCCTCCAGCGGCCAGGTGCGGGGCACGTCGGGGTGCCCGTCGAACCAGCTGACGAAGTCGGCGGCGCCGTAGGAGCCCGTCAGATCGATGCCGGGGATGTCCAGACCGGCGTCGCGCACGGCTCCCGTCGCGAAGATCACGGCGTTGTAGTGCCGCTTGAGGTCGTCGAGCGTGATGTCCGTCCCGAAGGTGACGTTGCCGAAGATGCGGATATCGCCGCGGTCGAGCACGTCGCGCAGCGCCGTGATGATCCCCTTGATGCGCGGGTGGTCCGGCGCGACGCCGTAGCGCACGAGACCATAGGGCGCGGGCAGCTGCTCGAACAGGTCGATCGACACGTCGAATCCGCGTTCCGCCTTGAGCAGGATGTCCGCGGCGTAGATGCCGGCAGGCCCGGCGCCGACGATGGCCAGTCGGAGTTTGGTCATGCGTTGTGTCCTTCGTGCTCAGCTGGAACGTTCGACGATCGAGTCCGCGAAACGGACGAGCGCCTTCTTGACAGGTCCGTCCGGCAGCGGGGCGAGCGCCTCGACGGCCTCGCGCGCCCACCGGTGGGCCTCTTCCAGGGTCTGGTGGGTGACCTCGTGCTCGCGCAGCGCGGCGATGGCGGCCACGGCCTCCGGAGTGACCTCGCCCTCCTCGGCCGTCCCGATCACGTCGCGTTCGAGCCGCTCGAGCAGCTCGGCGGCAGCAGGATCCGCGGCGGCACGCTCGCGCAGGCGCAGCACGGGAAGGGTCGCGACGCCGGCGCGGAGGTCATTGCCCGGGGTCTTGCCGGTCTCCTCGACGCCCTTGGCGGAGAGGTCGATCACGTCGTCGATGATCTGGAACGCGACGCCGATCTTCTCACCGAAGGTCACGACCGGCTGTTCGTAGCGTTCGTCCGCACCCGAGAAGACCACGCCCATCTGCGCGGCGACGGCGATCAGCGAACCCGTCTTGTCCTCGAGCACCTTGATGTAGTGGGCGATCGGGTCCTCGCCCTCCTGCGGGCCGATGGTCTCGTGCAGCTGCCCGAGACAGAGCCGTTCGAAGGTGTCCGCCTGCAGCTCGATCGCGCGGGTGCCCAACGCGGAGACCAGCTTGCTCGCGCGGGCGAAGAGCAGGTCGCCGGTGAGCACCGCGACGGAGTTGCCCCACACGAACTGGGCGCTGGGCACCCCGCGCCGCATGTGCGAATCGTCCATCACGTCGTCGTGGTACAGCGACGCCAGGTGCGTGATCTCGACCGCCTGAGCAGCCTGCAGCACCTTGTCCGTGGTCCCCCCGCCGAGCTGCGCCGCGAGGAGCGTCAGCATCGGGCGCACCCGCTTGCCGCCGGCCTCGAGCAGATATCGGGTCGTCACGTCCGCCAGGTCGTCGGCGAATCGCATCTGCGCGCGCAGACCGTCCTCGATCGCGACCAGGCCGTCATCGATGGCCGCCGCGAGGGCACGATCCTCACCGCGGGCGAAGATCCGCTCGGTCAGGCCCAGCTGGCTGGACACCGACGCGGGCCGGCGCACCGCAGGAACACTTCGTGGCACTACTCCCCCTCGGATGGGACGGACGGTGTCGCGGACGTGCCGCCGGCGGCGGGCTTCTTCGCGGTGGTCGGCTTCTTCGTGGTCGCAGGCTTCTTCGCGGCAGCAGGCTTCTTCGCGGCAGCAGGCTTCTTCGCGGCAGCAGGCTTCTTCGCGGCAGCGGACGTGGCGCCGTCGGCGGCCTTCTCGGCAGCAGCAGGCTTGTTCGCGGCAGCAGCAGGCTTCGGCGCAGCAGCAGGCTTCGCAGCAGAAGCAGGCTTCGCGGCGGCAGCAGGCTTCGCGGCGGCAGCAGGCTTCGCAGTGCTCTTCGCGGTCGGAGCGGGCTTCTTCGCAGCCGTGGTCTTCGCTGCAGCAGCAGGCTTCGTCGCCGGGGCCGCGGCAGTCTTCGCGGTGAGGGGCTTGCGGCCGCGGTGCAGAGCGACGATGCCGGCGGTCAGGTTGCGCCAGGCGACCGCCTCGTACCCGGCGTCGCGCAGCCACGCGGCGAGCTCGGGCTGAGCCGGCCATGCCTGGATGGAGTCCATCAGGTACTCATAGGCGGCAGGGTTGGAGCTGGCGACCTTGGCGAGCAGAGGCATGCCGTACTTGAGGTAGGCGCCGTATCCCGCGCGGATCAGACCGACAGGGGGGTGGGAGAACTCGCAGATGACGACGCGGCCGCCCGGCTTGGTGACCCGGTAGAACTCGGCGAGCGCCTTCTGCGGGTCGACGATGTTGCGGAGGCCGAACGAGATCGTCACGGCGTCGAACTCGTCGTCGTCGAACGGGAGCTGCGTCGCGTCGGCCTGCACGAAGGTGACATAGGGGTTGCCCGCCTGGCGGCGGCGACCGACCTCGATCATCCCCTCGGAGAAGTCGGCGGCGACCACGCTCGCGCCGTCGCGGGCGAGAGAGGCGCTCGATGTGCCCGTCCCGGCGGCGACGTCGAGGATCCTCTCGCCGGCGCGCGGGCTCACGGCACGCGTCGTCGCCACTCGCCAGAGGGATGCGTTGCCCACGGACAGGACGGTGTTCGTCCGGTCGTAGTGGGTGGACACCTCGTCGAACATGGCGGCGACCTGGGCGGGCTTTTTGTCGAGGTCGGCCTTACTCACCACACCAGCTTAGGCTGCCCTGTGATCCCGTGCATTCCGCGGGCGGGATGGACGGGATCTGCGGGGCGAACGTGCAGCGGGCGCGCATCCGGCGCCCAGCGTCCCGGGCGTAGGCTGTAGCGGTGACAGCACCAGCGACCACGCGACAGGCGACGGACGTGACGGCGCTCTCGGTCGAGACCACTCCCCTCGACGACGTCCGCCAGCTCATCCCCTTCATCGACGCCCACCATCCGCTCCTCTGGATCAGGAAGGGCGAGGGGATCGCCGGCATCGGCGAGGCGCTCCGGCTCGAATTCTCCGGCCCCGACCGCATCAGCGACGCGTCCGCAGCCTGGCGGGCGACGGTCGAGGCCGCGAGGGTGACCGACGCCGTGGCGACGCCCGGCTCCGGGCTCGTCGCTTTCGGCACCTTCGCGTTCGCCGACGAGAGCGCCGCGACGAGCACCCTGATCGTCCCCGAGATCGTGATCGGGCGCCGCGGGAGCACGAGCTGGATCACCCGCATCCGCCCGCTGACGCAGCCCGACTCCGCCGAGGGGTCCGCCTCCTCGGCGGCGCCCGCGCTTCCCCGCCCGACCGCGTTCGGCGACGAGTACCGGCTCACGCTCCTCCCCGGCCGCCTCGGCAAGGACGGCTACCGGCAGGCCGTGACGGCCGCCGTCGCCCGTATCCGCGAGCACGACCTCTCCAAGGCCGTCCTCGCCCGCGACCTGCGCGGGCACCTGCCGCTGGAGTCCGACATCCGCCGCGCCCTCGTCGAGCTCGCCCTGGGCTATCCGGAGTGCTGGACGTTCGCCGTCGACGGTCTCGTCGGCTCCTCACCCGAGACGTTGGTGCGCGTGCACCACGGCACGGTGACCGCTCGCGTCCTCGCCGGCACGATCTCGCGCGGGACCGACGCCGCCTCCGACCATGACGCCGCCGTCACGCTGGCGAGCAGCACGAAGGACCAGCAGGAGCACCGCTTCGCCGTCGCGAGCGTGCTCGACGCCCTGCGCCCGCACAGCGCAGACCTCGACGCGAGCGACCTCCCCTTCACCCTCAAGCTTCCGAACCTGTGGCACCTCGCCACCGATGTGGCCGGCACCCTCAGCGACGGGGCGAGTTCGCTCGACCTCGCCGACGCCCTCCACCCGACGGCCGCCGTCGCCGGCACTCCGACTCCCGACGCGCTCGCCCTCATCCGCGAGCTCGAGCCGTTCGACCGCGGCCGCTACGCCGGACCGGTCGGCTGGGTCGGTGGCGACGGCGACGGCGAGTGGGCGATCGCCCTCCGTTGCGCGCAGCTCGACTCCGGTGGGGACCTCACGGCGTACGCCGGCGCGGGCATCGTGGCCGATTCGGATCCGGAACGCGAACTCGCCGAGACCACGATGAAGTTCCGGCCGATCGTGGAGGCGTTCGGCTGACCCGCGTTCCGCCGGGTCGGCGTCAGCTCGCCGCGAGTCTGGCGCGCTGCTCGTCGACGTCGTAGTCCGGCTCTGGCCAGCCGAGGTCCAGGCGCTCGAGGGCGTCGATCAGCAGGTGCTGCACCGCGATGCGCGCGTACCACTTGCGGTTCGCGGGCACGACGAACCAGGGAGCGTACGCGGTGGAGGTGCGATCGAAGACGACCTGGTACGCCTCCTGGTAGTCGTCCCACAGCAGGCGCTCGTCCACGTCGCCGGGGTTGAACTTCCAGCGCTTCTCCGGCCGGTCCAGGCGGTCCTGCAGGCGTTTCCGCTGCTCATCCTTGCCGAGGTGCAGCATGACCTTCACCAGGGTCGTCCC
The DNA here is from genome assembly GCF_020521355.1 of Leifsonia sp. LS1. Taxonomy (NCBI): domain Bacteria; kingdom Bacillati; phylum Actinomycetota; class Actinomycetes; order Micrococcales; family Microbacteriaceae; genus Leifsonia; species Leifsonia sp. LS1. Next base: position 106,224 of record NZ_BPER01000009.1, on the reverse strand, counting down.
GGTCTCGACGATCTCCCGCTCGAAGTCGTTGATGGCGCGGTACCGGCGCTCGATCTCCTCGGCGGGGGCGAGCCTGCGCACGCGTCCGATCAGCACGTCCTCGTAGTGCGACCGGTCGAACACGCCGACCTGCCCGGCACCCGGGAGAGCCTTCTCGATGCGCCAGAGGAAGTCGTGGGCGAGCTCCTCCGCGGTCGGCTTCTTGAACCCGGCGTACCGCACGCCGCCCGGGTTCATCGCGCCGACGACATGCGAGACGATGCCGCCCTTGCCTGCCGTGTCCATCGCCTGCAGCACCAGCAGCACCCGGCGCTGATCGCCCTGTGTGGCCGCCGCATAGAGACGCTCCTGCAGGTCGGCGAGGATGCCCGCTCCCTCGGCGAGCGCCGACACACCCTCCTGCTTGCCGCCGTCGAAGGCGGGCTTCGCACCGGGGTCACGATCGGCGAGCCGGACGCCGGCGTCGACGCGAAGCAGTCCGTCCGGGTCCGCGCTCCAATAGCTCTCTCGTCCCACGGTTCCTCCTCGGTCGGGGTGGGTCCATCGTAGGGATGTCAGCGCGGCGACGCCACGCCCACGGCGCGAGAGCCACGGTGCGAGCGCCGTGGCCAGGATGTCGGCGTTCCAGATCGCCTCGTCGCGAAACCCGAGGTCCAGGAGGGAAAGCGCTTGGCCGGCGCTTCTGAGCCGGTCCGGAATCGGGCGATTGAATCTTGGCGGGGCGGATGTAATATTCAAGTATGCCTGTACCCGTAACCGAGGCCGTCAGCCCGCGACGGCTCATCCGAGACGAAGTCTTCCTCCGTCTCCTCGACGCGATCGTCGAGGGCGACCTGACACCCGGCGAGCAGCTCTACGACGCCGAGATCGAGAAGTGGGTGGGTGTGTCGCGCACGCCGGTCCGCGAAGCGCTGAACCAGCTGGCCACCATGGGGCTGGTCGAGATCATGCCGCAGAAGCGCACGCGCGTCACGCCGATCGACACGACCCGACTCCGTGGGCTCGTCGACACCGTCGGCACCCTGCTGCGCGGCGTGGTACGGGATGCGACCCCGCTCCTCACCGACGCCGACAAGGAGATCCTCCGCGCCACGCTCACGAGCGCGGCCGACAAGACGGCCACCAAACTCGAGCGCGACGGCCTCCTCACCGCGGGCCTCATCGACGTTTTCGTGCGCCGCCTCGACAACCGCACCATCGCCCGCCTCGTCAAGCGACACCTCCCCGAAGTGCGCCGCGCCCTGATCGCGACGCCGTCCGACGCCGCGTTCGTGGGCAGCCTTCCGCTCCTCAAGCCGGTCGTCACGGCAGCCACCGCCGGCGATGCCGAGAAGGCCGCCGCCGCGTTCGCCGCATACTGGGACAAGGGCCTCCAGACCGCCGTCGACGAGTTCGCCGCACTCGAAGGGAAGACCGCCTGATGCCGCTGCCCGTGAAGGACTCCGCCCCCGTCGAGCGGCAGCTGCTGCGCGACGTCGTCTACACCCGCCTCTACGACGGCATCCTCGACGGCACGCTCGAGCCCGGCGAGACCCTGCTCGACGACAAGCTCACCTCGTGGCTCGGCGTCTCCCGCACCCCCATCCGCGAAGCGCTCATGAAGCTCGCCGACATCGGACTGGTCGAGATGGCGCCGAACCGGTACACGCGCGTCGCGCCCATCGACCGCCGCGCGATCGACGAGGCCATCTACACGACCGGGCTGCTGCACGAGCACGCCGCCCGCACGGCCGTCCCGGGCCTCGACAACGCCGCGGTCACCCGCCTCGACAAGGCGCAGAAGGAGGTCAAGAAGACCGCCAAGGCCGGCGACAAGCCCGCGCTCGGCCGGGCGCTCAACGACTTCTTCCTGGAGTTCGCGCGCAACTCCGACAACGCGGTGCTGCTCTCCGTGAGCGAAGGCCTCGGCCCGCAGCTGCTGCGCTACATCGCGGCCTGGCAGCGCCCGTTCGACACGGACGAGCTCGCGGCGAACGTCACGGCGATCTTCGAGGCGGCCAAGGCGCGCGACGGCCAGAAGGCGGGCGACCTCGTCGGCGCGCTCTTCGCACCGACGCTCACCGAGTTCCTCGCCGAGCACCGCCGCAGCGACCGCGAGATCGACGAGAACGCCACCGTCTGACCATCGCCACCACGAGAGAAGCGCCCGGCCCCGCACAGGGGCCGGGCGCTTCCACGTTCCGGGATCAGACCTCGAAGTCGACCGCGCTGCGCCCGTCGACCACGGAGCGGATGTAGGACGCGACCGCTTCATGCGCGGGATGCACCTGGTACCGCGCCACGGCATCCAGATCGGCGAAATCGCTGATCAGGACCAGATCGAAGTTACCGGGCAGCACGTTGACGCCGACCTCGAGGCGCTCGATCTCCGGCACGACGCCGACGAGCGACTCCAGTTTCGCCTTCACGGCGGCGGCGTGCTCGGCACGCTCGGCCTCGTCGGACGAGGCGAGCTTCCACGTGACGACGTGGCGAATGGTCATCGGTCCTCCAGGATCGCGGTGCGCAACCGGGCCGGATCGACCCGCCAGTAGGTGTGCATGCGCCCGGCCACCAGGACGACCGGAATCTCCTCCACGTACTTCTCGTGCAGGACCGCATCGTCGAGGATGCTCAGCTCCTCGACGTCCACGACCGGAGCGCCGTCCGGGAGCTCGTCGACGACCGTGCGGATCACATCGCGGGCGTCGTCGCAGAGATGACAGCCCGGCTTGCCGATGAGGGTCAGAGTGACGGCGGACACAGGGATCAGCCTAGCCCGTGAGGGCACAGCACTGTATGTCTCCGGGAACAGCGCTGTGCTCTTCCGGGCACAGCACTGCGCTCTTCCGGGAACAGCAAAAAGCGCCGGGCCAGAACGGACCGACGCTTGAGCCGCAGACGCTGAGGTCTACTTCTTGTTGCGACGCTGGTGGCGCGTCTTGCGGAGAAGCTTGCGGTGCTTCTTCTTCGCCATACGCTTGCGACGCTTCTTGATAACGGAACCCACGTAGACCTCACAAAGTTAGGGGGGTTTGCCGCGGGGTGCGCGGCGACACGAACACCCAGTTTACCCGACGTCAGGCCGTGTCGGCGACGTGGTTCTCCAGAGCCTGATCGACGGCCGACTCCGGCACCCGGAACGAGCGGCCGAAACGGATGGCCGGGAGCTCCCCGGAGTGCACCATCCGGTACACGGTCATACGGGAGACGCGCATCATGTCGGCCACCTCCGCGACCGTCAGGAAGCGCACGTCCTTCAGATCGTGTGCCATCGACGTCCTCTCTCCGCCCGCCATGGTACTCGGGTGTCCGGCGGGTGACAGGACTCTATTGGGCCGCTGCCTCTCGCGGCAAGCGCGAGCGCCAGGAGGCGCCGCTCAGTCGCGCCGCCACTTGGTGACGCGCTCGGTCGCGTTCGACACCGCGTGCCGGGTGTCGGCCAGCACCTTTCCGACGGTGCTCGCGAACTCGCGAGTCTCCTCCGCGAGCTGCGCCGAGATCGCGGCGGCGTCGACATCGGCCGCGGTGAACGGGATGACCCAGTCCTCGACGAGCTCCAGCGGCGTCGCGTCGAGCCGGTAGTAGCGGTGCTGACCCTCCTCGCGCACCGACACGAGGCCGGCCTCCCGCAGCACCTTGAGGTGCTTCGAGACGGTCGGCTGGCTCAGCTCGAGGGTCGCCACGATCTCCGAGACCGAGATCTCGCCGACGCCGTCGGGAGCCTCCGAGTGACGGTCGAGCAGCACGCGAAGGATGTCGCGCCGCGTGGGGTCGGCGATCACGTCGAAGATGTCGGCCATCCCCCCAGGCTAGTCACTCCACTGGCGGAGTACCATGTCCGAAGCTTCGGTGGGAGGGAACGGACGATGGCTACGACCCCGGCGGCCCGGCGCGGCGCCGCCACCCCCGTGGTCCGGGTGCGCGGCGCGCTCAACGCCTTCGCCTCCCGGAGCCCGTCGCGATTCGCGATCCTCGTCTTCACCCTCCTCATCCTGATCTTCACCTTGCTGTTCTCGCTGCCCATCGCGACGGTGAAGGGCTCGGTGACCCCGCTGGCGGACGCCCTCTTCACCGCCGTCTCCGTCATCTGCGTCACCGGGCTCTCGACGGTGGACATGGCCACCCACTGGTCGGTCTTCGGCCACCTGCTGGTCTACCTCGGCGTCCAGATCGGCGCCGTCGGCGTGCTCACCATGGCGAGCATCCTGGGCCTGGTCATCTCGCGCCGGCTCGGGCTGCGCGCCAAGCTCATGGCGGCGAGCGACAGCAACCCGCTGCGCATCCACGCCGGCCCCGTGGCGGAAGGCCAGGCGGTTCGGCTCGGCGAGGTCGGCAAGCTGCTCACGACCGTCGCGCTCAGCATGGTCGTCATCGAGGGCCTCGTCGCCGTGCTCCTGCTCCCCCGCATGCTCCTGGCCGGGATGTCGTTCGGCTCGGCCCTCTGGGAGAGCCTGTACTACTCCGCCATGGCGTTCACGAACACGGGATTCGCGCCCAACGCGGAGGGGCTGACGCCGTTCGCCGAGGACTTCTGGTTCCTCGGCGCGCTGATGATCGGCGTGTTCCTGGGCGCGATCGGCTTCCCGGTCATCCTCGCCATCGCCTCCAATCTCCGCAAGAAGCGGCGGCGCTGGTCCATCCACGTCAAGCTGACCCTGCTGACATCGGTCATCCTGCTCGTCGCGGGCGCCGTGCTCTACATCGTGCTCGAGTACGACAACCCCAAGACGTTCGGGAACCTCGACGCGGGGCACACGGTCTTCCAGTCGTTCTTCCTGTCGACGATGGCGCGGTCGGGAGGCTTCTCGACCATCCAGATCAGCGACCTCCACGGGTCGAGCCTGCTCGTGACGGACATGCTGATGTTCATCGGAGGCGGGTCAGCCTCCACCGCGGGCGGCATCAAGGTCACCACGCTGGCCGTGCTGTTCCTGGCGGCGTTCGCGGAGGCGCGGGGTGTGGAGTCCATGGACGCGTTCCGGCGGCGCATCCCCGTCGACGTGCTGCGACTGTCGGTCGCGGTGGCACTCTGGGGCGCCACGATCGTCGCGGTCTCGACGATCGTGATCCTGCAGATGACCAAGGCGCCGCTCGACCACGTGCTGTTCGACGTGATCTCCGCCTTCGCGACCTGCGGCCTCTCGACCGGCCTGACGGCCTCCCTCCCCGATCCCGGCGTCTACGTGATGGCCGTCACCATGTTCTGCGGGCGCGTTGGTACAGTGACTCTCGCCGCAGCGCTGGCGCAGAGCCAGCGCAAGCAGCTGTACCAGAACCCCGAGGAGAGGCCGCTCGTTGGTTGACCGGATCAAGCACAACGCCCCCGTCCTCGTGATCGGCCTCGGCCGCTTCGGGGCCGCGACGGCGGGCCAGCTCGACCGGCTCGGCCGGGAGGTGCTGGCCATCGACACCGACGCGGGCCTGGTGCAGAAATGGGCCGACCGCGTCACGCACACCGTGCAGGCGGACGCCCGTTCGATCGAGACCCTCCGGCAGATCGGTGCGGAGGACTTCTCGATCGGCGTCGTCGCCGTCGGCTCTTCCATCGAGGCCAGCGTGCTCATCACGGCCAACCTCGTCGACCTCAAGGTGCCCCAGATCTGGGCCAAAGCCATCTCGCAGTCCCACGGCAAGATCCTGGAGCGCATCGGCGCCAACCACGTCATCTACCCGGAGGCCGAAGCGGGCGAGCGCGTCGCTCACCTCGTCTCGGGCCGAATGCTCGACTTCATCGAGTTCGACGACGACTTCGCCCTCGTCAAGATGTATCCGCCGAAGCCCATCCGCGGCCTCAACCTCACCGAGTCGGGCGTGCGCAGCAAGTACAACATCACCGTCGTCGGCGTGAAGAGCCCCGGCAAGCCCTTCACCTACGCCACCGCCGACACCGTCGTCTCCAACCACGACCTCATCATCATCTCGGGCACCTCCGCCGACATCGAGCGCTTCGCCGCCCTCGACTCCTAGCCGCCCGTCGAGACGGCCCATTCTCAGCCGCTTCGCGTGCTTAGACCCCACTTTGCGCCCTCTCGATCGCACGCCTGTGGAGAGACAACCGCGCGGTGATGCGGAGTGTGCTTGGGTCGCGGGATGGATGGATTCAGGGTCGAGGACGGGCTGGCCGTGGGAATGCCACGGAGCAGCCTCTACAGCAAGCGATACCACCGGCCGTTCCACGGCGCACGGACGGAGACGGCACCTCGCAACCACGTCGAACTCTGCACTGCGGCCACGCTGATCCTTCCACCGGACGCCGTCATCTCCCATCGCTCCGCCGCGCTGCTCCACGGGATCCCGTTGCCTCGCAGCGCGGAGCCGCGCGACGTGGACGTCTGCGTGTTCGAGCCCGCACATCGCGTCAAAGCGAGAGGGGTCATCGGGCACCGCATCACACCGAACGGGCAGCGGCAACTGTGGATGCACGGCGTGCGGGTGTTCGCACCCGAAGAGGCGTGGGTGCAGCTCGGCAGCATCCTCACGACGGAGGAGCTCATCGTCGCCGGCGACTACGTCGTCACCGGCGACCAGCCGTACAACGGGTCCGCGCCTCCCGCGACGACGGGTCAGCTCGAATCGGCGCTCGAGCGGTACGGTGCACGCCGAGGAGCCCGCACCCTGCGAAGCGCGTTCGCGCGCATCCGCTACGGTTCGCTGTCTCCGCAGGAGACACGACTGCGCTTGGCCCTCGAGGATGCCGGACTCCCGACGCCCGAACCCAACTACCGGGTGGGCGGGGATGACGGGCGCACCGCGGCGATGATCGATCTCGCGTATCCGGCCGCCGGGGTGGCGATCGAGTATCTGGGTGACCACCACAGACTCACGGCAGAGGCGTACCGCAAAGACATCGCCCGGCGGGAGTGGCTCGTGCAGCGCGGCTGGAACGTCGTGTTCGTCACAGCCGCCGACGAGTTCGGCGCTGTGGCCGAACGGGTCCGAACTGCGCTCAGAGCGTCGCGAGGCGGCTGATTGTCGGGCCGCTCGGCACTCTGGACCCGATTTTGGGCCGCTTGGGCGCCGGCGCGGGGGTCAGCCGGCGGCGAGCTCGCGGGCGCGGGCGAGGGCGGCGTCGGTGGCGCGGGCGAAGAGGTCCGGGAGGTCGGCCTCCTGGAGGACCGCGATGGCGCGCTCAGTGGTGCCCTTGGGGCTGGTGACGCGCCGACGCAGCTCGGCGGAGTCGTCGTGAGAGGCCGCGAGGAGCTCCGAGGCGCCGAGGAACGTGCCGTTCACGAGCACGGCCGCCTGCTCGGGCGTGAAGCCCTTGGCGACGGCGGCGTCGGTCAGTGCCTCGATCAGGAGGAACACGTACGCCGGTCCGGACCCGGAGATGGTGCTGAGGGCATCGAGCTGCGACTCGGGGACCTCGACGACCTGGCCGACGGTCTCGAAGAGCACGCGCACCAGCGTGAGGTCCTCCGGTTCCGTGCGGGTGCCCGCGCTGATGCCGGTGACCGCCTTGCCGACCACGGCAGGCGTGTTCGGCATCGCGCGGACGACGGAGACCGACTCGGGCAGCAGGGACTCGAACGTCGCGACGGTCACTCCGGCGGCGACGCTGACGACGACGGCGCCCGGCGTGAGCGACGACGAGATCTCGCGGAGCAGGTCGGGGACCATCGCGGGCTTCACGGCGACGATGACGATCTCGGCGCCCTCGACGGCGCGGCGGTTCGCCTCGGGGTCGTCATCGGTCGCGGACGCGGTGACGCCAGGGGTGTCGGCGAGCTCCGCGGCGCGGGCGGCGGAGCGGTTGGTCACGCGCACCCCGCCGGCCACGGACACGCCGGGAGCGAGGAGCCCGGAGAGGATGGCGCGGCCCATGGAGCCGGCTCCGAGCATCGCGATGGTGGGCAGCGTCACGTTCTGCGTGTCGGTCATGCGGCCATCCTAGGATGAGGGCATGAGCGCATCAGGAGGCACCAGGGCGATCATCGCCGCGTTCTCGGCGAACCTCGGGATCGCGCTGACGAAATTCATCGCCTGGTTCTTCTCCGGCTCCTCCTCGATGCTCGCCGAGGGCGTCCACTCGCTCGCCGACTCCGGCAACCAGCTGCTGCTCCTGCTCGGCGGCCGCCAGGCGAAGCGTCAGGCGGACAAGGAGCACCCGTTCGGCTACGGCCGCGAACGCTACGTGTACGCCTTCGTCGTGTCGATCATCCTGTTCTCGGTCGGCGGCGTGTTCTCGCTCTACGAGGGCTTCGAGAAGCTGGCCCACCCGCACCCGCTCGACAACTGGTGGCTTCCGGTGCTCGTGTTGGCCATCGCGATCGGTCTGGAGTCCTTCTCCCTCCGCACGGCCGTCCACGAGTCCCGCCCGCACAAGAAGGGGATGTCGTGGCCGCAGTTCGTGCGCCGCGCGAAGGCCCCCGAGCTTCCCGTGGTGCTGCTGGAGGATGTGGCGGCGCTCACGGGTCTGGTGTTCGCCCTCCTCGGTGTCGGCCTCACGGTCATCACGGGCAACGGCGTGTGGGATGCGATCGGCACCCTCTTCATCGGCCTGCTGCTCATCGTCGTGGCGATCATCCTCGGCATCGAGACCAAGAGCCTCCTTGTGGGCGAGGGTGCGAGCGACGCGGACGTCGCTGCGATCGAGGGCGCGATCCTCGGCGGCGGCGAGGTCGAGCGGATCATCCACATGAAGACGCTGTACCTGGGCCCGGACGAGCTGATGGTCGCCGCCAAGCTCGCGCTCCCGGGCGAGCAGCGACTCGCCGACGTCTCTGCGGCGATCGACACCGTCGAGCGCCGCATCCGTGCCGCCGTGCCCGCGGCCCGCGTCATCTACATCGAGCCGGACGTCTGGATCGACCCGAACGAGAAGCACCCCGCCACCGACACCATCATCCTGAAGGGCCTGGAGTGACCGGCACCCCCACCCGCACCGCGCTCGTCCTGCAGCACGACCCCACCATCCATCTCGGCAACATCGGCCCGACCCTTGAGGAGCACGGCTATGCGCTGCGCATCGTCGAGGTGACCAGCCCGGACGACGTCGCCGCGATCGACCCGGCGGAGGCCGATCTGGTCGTCGTGCTCGGCGGCGAGATGGGCGCCTACCAGACCGACGAGTTCCCGTTCCTGGAGGCGGAGAAGTCCCTACTGCGCGACCGGATCGAGGCGGAGCGGCCGACCCTCGGGGTCTGCCTGGGTGCCCAGCTCATGGCGGGCGCGCTCGGGGAGCGGGTCTACAAGGGCGACACCACGCAGATCGGTTACCGCCGCGTCGAGACGACGGAGGCCGGTGCCGCCTCTCCCCTCCGCCACTTCGAGGGTGTGCCGGTCGTCGAGTGGCACGGCGACACGTTCGAACTGCCCGAGCGGGCGACCCGGCTGGCCTCGTCGAGCGACTACTCCAACGAGGCGTTCGCGATCGGCGACTTCGCGCTGGCCGTGCAGTTCCATCCCGAGGTCACGGACGAGATGCACGAGACCTGGGTGTCGGACGGATACAACGAGTTGGACGAGCAGGCGATCGACCCCGAAGCGCTCCGGCGCGACCGCGAGCTGTACTCGGCGCGGATGCAGGAGGCCTCCCGCGCGGCGTTCTCGGAGTGGCTGGAGCAGCTGCCCCGCTGAGCGGCCACGGCCGGGAGCGGCCTCAGCGCTTCGCGCGGAAGAAGTCGAGCAACAGCTCGGCGCACTCCTCCGCCAGCACCCCGGCGAACACCTCGACGCGATGGTTGAGCCGACGGTCGCGCAGCACGTCGTAGACCGATCCCACGGCCCCGGCCTTCTCGTCCCACGCGCCGAACACGACGGTCGGGACGCGCGCCGCGAGGACAGCGCCCGCGCACATCACGCACGGCTCCAGCGTGACGACGAGCGTGCAGCCGTCGAGGTGCCAATCGTCGCGGGAGGCCGCCGCGGCACGCAGGGCGAGCACCTCCGCGTGCGCGGTCGGATCGTGGTGCAGCTCGCGCTCGTTGCGGCCGGTGCCGATCACCTCGCCGCGTTCGTCGAGCACCAGCGCCGCGACCGGGACGTCCCCGGTACCGAAGGCGAGGCGGGCGTCGGCGACGGCGCGCCGCATCCACTGCTCGTAGTCGGCGGGGACGGACAGGGACACAGGCTCCTCCAGGCGGGATGTCGGCTAGCCTTGAGCCTATGCGAGTGCACGTAGCTGACCACCCCCTCATCACCCACAAGCTCACCGTGCTCCGCGACAAGACGACGCCGTCGCCCGTGTTCCGCGCGCTCACCGAGGAGCTCGTCACCCTGCTCGCCTACGAGGCGACCCGCGCGGTGCGCGTCGAGCCGATCGGGATCGAGACCCCGGTCACCACGACGACCGGTGTCGCGATCAGCGAGCCGCGCCCGCTCGTCGTCCCCATCCTGCGCGCCGGACTCGGGATGCTGGAGGGCATGGTCCGGCTCATGCCGACCGCAGAGGTCGGGTTCCTCGGCATGGCCCGCGACGAGGAGACGTTCCAGCCGACCACGTACGCGGAGCGTCTTCCTCACGACCTCTCCGACCGGCAGTGCTTCGTGCTCGACCCGATGCTGGCGACCGGAGGCTCGCTCGGCGCGGCCATCGACTTCCTCTTCAAGCGCAACGCCGTCGACGTCACCGCCATCTGCATCCTCGCCGCCCCCGAGGGCCTGGAGGCACTGGAGAAGGCGACCGCCGGACGCAACGTGACGATCGTGCTGGGTGCGCTGGACGAGCGCCTCAACGAGAACGGCTACATCGTCCCCGGTCTCGGCGACGCCGGAGACCGCCTCTACGGCACTGTGTGAACGCCTGCAATATTCCGTAATGATTTGACACCGCGAGTCATGGTTCGCTTTACTACCACCATGACTGACAACTCGCGTACCCTGACCTCCTTCGAGGCCCTTGGGGATGCCGGCATGATGATGGCCGGCCGCGACTCGGTCATGTGTTGCCGAATGTGTCGCTGATCTGACGACCCTTCGCCGAGCCGACCGCCCTCCGACCACCCCCTCGTGATCGGGCGGAAGCTCCCCGGGAGCGCCACACGCACGCTCCCGCGCACCAGCCGTCACCGATACGGCCAACACATTTTCTTGTGCGATTCCCCGCACCGCTCTCCGCACTCATCCATTCGGGACGACCGTCCCGCGGCGACGGTGGACAACAGGGAACGCGACATCATCTAAGGACTTGACTCCCATGTCTCTCGCCACCGTCGACACCTTCCCCCCCACCGCCCTCCGCCCCACCGCTGCCGCGCCCACCCCCGCCCCGGCCCCGAAGATCCGTGCGGTACCGGACGGCACCGAGGCCCGCGGCTTCGTGCTCTACGTCGGCATCGACGAGGCCAAGGCCGCCGCTGCCGGAACCGACCTCGGTCGTATCGTGGAGGCGCTGAAGGCCCTCACCGCCGAGCTCGCCCCGGCCGCGGAGACCTATGCCGCCGTCGCCATCGCCCCGGCCGGCGCCGGCGGCCGTGATGTGGACGTCGTGCGCCTCGCCCTGCAGGACCCGTCCGCGATCGCGAAGCACCGCCACACCGCCGCGATCGACGAGGACGAGGACCGCGCCGCCTCCGGCGTCGTCGTCGACATCTCCCGCAAGCGCCTCATCCTGGACAACCAGACCGTCGCACTCACCTACAAGGAGTTCGAGCTGCTGCAGTACCTCGTGCTGCGTGAGGGCCGCACCATCGAGCGCGCCGAGCTCATCTCGTCGCTGTGGAGCGGTGCGGACGAGGAGGACGTGCCGAACGAGCGCACCATCGACGTGCACGTGCGCCGTCTGCGCGCCAAGCTGGCCCGCTACGAGGACATCGTGCGCACCGTCCGTGGCGTCGGCTACCGCTTCGACCGCCACGCGGATGTCTCCATCCGCCACGCGAGCGCTCCCTCCCCCGACCTGTTCTGAGCCACCGCCGCCCGGCGGCCGCACGCCGGGCACGCGATATCATCTGATTCGACCCTCGGTGACTGTTGACACAGGTTCCGCATGGAACGGCTGAAGGTTTCTCGATGGCCGGGGAGTCGCCGCTCCCCGGCCATCGTTCCCACGTACGGCGGGTACCGCGAACGCGGGACAGGGTGGCGCGACAGGCCGCTATCGTGGAGCGCGTGACTGTCGAGATCCGCCCCGCTTCCTCCGACGACCATGCCGACCTGCTGGCCATCTGGCGACGGGCGGTGGAGGCGACCCACGATTTCCTCACAGCCGTGGAGGTGGACTGGTACGAGGGAATGGTCGCGGGCTATCTCCCGCAGATGACCGACCTCCGAGTGGCGGTCTCGGCGCCCAGCGCGGAACCGCTCGGCTTCATCGCTCAGGACGACGGCGAGATCCACATGCTCTTCGTCGACCCCGTCGCGCACGGTTCAGGCATCGGCACAGCCCTCCTCGAGACGATCGCCGCCGAGCACCCGATCCTCCGCGTCGACGTGAACGAGGACAATCAGAGCGGACGCACCTTCTACGCCGCCAAGGGGTTCGTCCAGACGGGCCGCTCGGAGCTCGACGGAGAGGGCCGCGCGCACCCGCTGCTGCACCTTCGGCGAGCGTCCCCTGACCGGGGTCAGACCGACCGTGAGAGTTCCGTCGTGTTGTTTATCGCTACCGCTGGCCAGCGTCGCATCGCTGATCAGGGATTTGTCCGTGTCGATCGACTGTCCAAGCCCGATAGTCGTCACATCACTTGGCCGCTTCGAGATCAGGGGCGCCTGACGCCGATTCCATGTTCCCGAAGTCGGGGCGAGTGCACCCTCGCACATCCGCCCTAGGTGGACAGCCCTGTGGGATCCCGATTCCCGTTTCCTAACCGGGTTGCACCCGCCAGCAGTTCGTCCTCAACTGAGGTGGGCAGATGCGGGCGCGCCCGGAGGGTCGCGCACGCACTTCGTCGCGAAGGTCGATGCCGAACGGCGACCTCACTCACTCATCCTCGGCCGCCTGTCGACGCAGTGCGGCCAGGCCCAGAACCTCACCGAGGCGGTATTCGATCTCCACCGCCTGCTGGCCCGCCGGAGCCGGGGCCGCCGCCCGCGCGAGGTAGCCGGGCAGCGTCGTCGTCTCGAGGAATTCGGCGTAGGCGGCGTCCAGGTCCGACTCCGGCGGGAGCGCGGCCCGGTTGATCATGCGCTTGGCGGTCGCGAGCGCGGTCCGGTCGAAGGCGGCCAGGCGGGCGACGAGCCCGTCCACGAAGGCGTCCAGTTCGGCGTCGGGCAGGGCACGGGTGACCCAGCCCCACCTCTCGGCGGTGACCGCGTCGTAGTCGAAGGAGGTCAGCACGGCCTCGAGGGCGCGGTCGCGACCCACCAGGCGCGGAAGGCGCTCGGTGCCCCCACCGCCGGGGACCACGGCGGTACCGACCTCGGGCTGCCCGAAGAACGCCTTCTCCAGGCTGGCGTAGCGCAGGTCGAGAGCCAGTGCGAGCTCGTTGCCACCACCGCGCGTCCGCCCCCGGATGACCCCGACGGTGATGTACGGCGCGGTCGAGAGCTTCACCGCGATGTCGGTCCACGCCTGCCTGCCCGTCGCGACGTCCGGTTCCGGGAAGTCGGCGAGGTGCGCAAGATCGAAGTGGTTCAGGAAGAAGTCCGGCACCGCACTGTCGAAGACCAGCACCTGCAGGTCCGCATCGGCGGCGAGTTCGTCCACGATCTCGTGGAGCCGCTGCGCGATCGCGCCGGTGACGAGGTTGACGGGGGCGCTGGCGAACGTGATACGGGCGAGCCGGGCGCTCGTCCGGGTCAGCTTTATCGGGGAGTCGGTCATGTGCGGGGGCCTTTCGAACGGATGGTGGGCGGGGATAGTCAGAAGCCGACGAGGACGACCTTGCCGGCGCCGTGCTTCGCGGCGTGCGCGGCCGCCGCCTCGTCCAGCGGGTAGGTCGCGGCGATCCTCGGGACGAGCCGCCCCTCCGCTGCCAGCTCGGCGAGGGCGGAGAGCCCGAGCCGGTCAGACTCGACGAAGAGACCGGCCACCCGGATGCCCTGCTCCGCTGCGGCCGGGACCGCGGCCGCGAGGCTCTGCGGCAGCGTGGAGACGAGGAAGCCGCCGGGCCGGAGAGTGCGGAGTGCCTTCAGCGGGTAGTCACCGCCCACCACGTCGAGGACGACATCGAGGTCGTCGAGAACCTCGCCGAAGTCGACGGCGCGGTAATCCAGCACCTCCGCAGCGCCCAGGGAGCGCACGTAGTCCGCGTTCGCCTCCGAGGTCAGCGCGATGACGTGCGCACCACGGGCCGCGGCGAGCTGCACAGCCAGATGCCCCACCCCGCCCGCGGCGCCGGTGATCAACACCCGGGTGCCCGCTCCGACGCCTGCCGTCTCGACCAGCGCCTGCCATGCGGTCAGGCCGGCGAGCGGGAGAGCTGCCGCCTCCACGTGCGACAGGCGGGCCGGCTTCGGCACGAGGGCCCGGGCGGGGGCGATGGCGAACTCGGCGTATGCGCCGCCCCCTCGCGGGAACGGGAGGAGACCGAAGACCTCGTCGCCGGCGGAGAGCACCGTCACCCCGGGGCCGACCTTCTCGACCACGCCGGACACGTCCCACCCGAGGACGAAGGGCGGCGGCCCGCTGAAGAGACCGGTCTGCCGGTTCATCCCGTCCGCCGGGTTCACGCCGGCCGCCGACACCCGCAGCAGCACCTGACCGATCCCCGGCTCGTGGCGATCGACCGTCGCCTCGTGGAGGACATCGGGCCCACCGAGCTCGTCCTGGATGATCGCACGCATCGTCTCTGCCATGCCTTCCACGCTAGGAAGACCGGTGGCGCGGACCAATGACTGGAACGTCAGGTTTGGATACGTTCGCGCCAACCCGTCAAATCGCCCAGCCTTCGAGGACGATCTTCCCCACGGTTCGGCCGCTCTCCACGGCCGCGTGGGCACGGCCGAGCGACTCGGCGGAGATCGTCCCGAGGTCCGAGGTGACGGTCGGTCGGACCGCGCCCGCCTCCACGAGCGCCGCGACCTGATCGAGGATCCACGCCTGGTGATGCGAGTCGGGTAGGTGCAGAGGATCGGTGAACATCAGCTCCCACAGCCAGCCGATGCTCTTGTCCTTGAGCGGGGCGACATCCCGCGCGCCGTCGTCGATCGCCACGATCCGGCCGAACGGCTGGACCACACGCGCATAGACCGCCTCCTGATGCCGGGAATGCGAGGTGAACAGCCAGCTGACTCCCTCCGGCGCCAGCGCGCGCACCTGCTCCACCAGATCGCCACGGTGATCGACCACCTCGTGCGCTCCCATGGACCGAACCCAGTCGGCGTTCGCCGCGCCCGCGGTTCCGATCGTCCGCACCCTCGGCGCTCGCGCGCGGACCAGCTGCAGCAGCACCGAGCCGACGCCCCCGCTCGCACCGACGACGAGGAGGTAGCCCTCTGAGCTGTCGGTGATCCCGAGCCGGTCGAAGGCGG
The DNA here is from genome assembly GCF_020521355.1 of Leifsonia sp. LS1. Classification (NCBI taxonomy): domain Bacteria; kingdom Bacillati; phylum Actinomycetota; class Actinomycetes; order Micrococcales; family Microbacteriaceae; genus Leifsonia; species Leifsonia sp. LS1. The sequence goes on along the minus strand of NZ_BPER01000009.1, from coordinate 90,891 downwards.
CCTCCCAGGCCGTCAAGGAGGTGAGCGGCAGCGATGCCGCCTCTCCGAACGAGACGTTCGCCGGCTTGCGTCCGACCAGGCGGGCCTCCACCGCCTGGTACCGCTGGTTGGATCCCGGGCGCGCGATGCTGCCCGCGTAGAAGACCTCGTCGCCGGCGGCGAAACCCGCTACGCCGTCGCCGACCCCGGTCACCACGCCGGCAGCATCGAAGCCCAGCACACGGAAGCCGCGCGCGGGCGATCCGGCCCGCAGCTTCACGTCGACGGGATTGACGGACACCGCCTCGACCCGCACGACCACCTCGCCCGGGCGGGGCGCGGGGAGGGGCGACGAGCGCACCTCGAATGCACCAGGGTCGGAGGCGGGCAGGTTCGCGGAGTATCCGATCTGGGTGTTCGTGGCCTCGGTCATGGCTCCAGGGTTCTATGCCGCCCGCGTCGGAGTCGATGCGCTCCGGGCTGTTCGGCACGAAAGTGGCGAAAGCTGACCGTTTGATCGCTTCCGGGGGCGCCGGCGGGTTCGGTAACGTCCGTCGGACGGCGCCGGTCGGCGCCGCAACGGAGGAGACCCATGTCGACAGAAGATATCGTCGTCGCCGCCACCGAGCGGCTGTTCAACCAGAAAGACCTGTCGGCCGTCGACGACCTGTTCGGTCCGGTTTACGTGCAGCATTCAGCGCTCGCGCCGGATGGCGTCGACGGGCTGCGGGGACTCGTGAGCCGGCTGACCGAGGCGAACGGCTACGAGCTGGTGCGCGTCCTCGCCGACGGCGATCTGGCGATCACCGAGGGCGTCTTCACGGGGTTCGCGCCGGTCCCTCTCGCCGGCTACGACGTCTGGCGGGTCGAGGACGGCCGCATCGTCGAGCACTGGGACGCTCTCGGCCCGCTCGCCGGCGCCTCCGTCTCCACGAACGCCGCTCCGGACGCCGCGGCCGACACCGACGCGAACCGCTCGCTGGTCTCGACGTGGGTGCGCGAGGCTCTGATCGGCGGTGCCGCAGAAGCGCGGTCCGACTCCGTCGCCTCCGACCTCCGCCTGACCGAGGGAGTCGTCTACTCCGCCCTCCACACGGTCATCGCCGAGGGCGACCTCGTGTACACCCGGTCGGAGGGCGTCGCGGAGACGCCGGTGATCGTCAACGACGTCTGGCGCGTCGCCGACGGCAGGATAGTCGAGCACTGGGGGCTGGTCGTACCGGTGCCCCCGAGCCTCCCGCACGGGAACGGATCCTTCTGACGCGTCCCGCATCGCGTCCGGCACGTCTCCGGACCCGCCTCGGTGTGGCGGGAATCTGTCGTGGGGTTACGATCAAGTCATGACCGTCGAGACACCGCACCGCGTCGTCGTGATCGCCCAGGAGGGCGCCTACCCCTTCGAGCTCGGCATCCCGTCGCGCATCTTCGGTGCGACCGACGGCGCCTACGAGGTCGTCCTCTGCACCGCGACCGGCCGGGCGATCACCACGAACGCCGGGTTCGACGTCCTCCCCGCCGCCGGCCCGGAGGCGCTGCGGACGGCGGACACGGTGATCGTCGCCCCTGTCGACCCGTCCTTCCTGAAACCGGAGCTCGACGACGACATGCGCTACGCGCTGTCGCAGATCCGGCCGGGGGCACGGGTCGTCTCGATCTGCACGGGAGGATTCACGCTGGCCGCCGCCGGCATCCTCGCGGGGCGCACCGCCACGACCCACTGGCAGTGCGAACCCCTGTTCCGGAAGTGGTACCCCGACGTCGAACTCGACGAGAACGTGCTCTTCGTCGACGCCGGCGACATCCTCACCTCGGCCGGAGCAGCCGCCGGCATCGACCTCTGCCTGCACCTGATCCGCCTCGACCACGGCTCCGAACTCGCGACCCGCGCGGCCCGGCGCTGCGTCGTCGCCCCGCACCGGGATGGCGGCCAGGCGCAGTTCATCGAACGTCCCGTGCCCGACGCCCACAACGTGTCGACCTCCGCCACCCGCGCGTGGGCGCTCGAACGACTCGGCGAGCCGCTGACCGTGTCCCAGCTGTCGAGGCACGCCAACATGAGCGAACGCACCTTCACCCGACGGTTCCGGGCGGAGACGGGGCTCGCGCCGCGTCAGTGGCTCACCCGGCAACGGCTCGCCCTCGCCCGGGAGCTCCTGGAGACCACGGATGTCGGCATCGACGCGATCGCCGCGACCGTCGGCTATGCGACGGCGACCTCGCTGCGGAACCACCTCGCCGCGGCACTCGGGGTGTCGCCGATGGCCTACCGCCGCACGTTCCGCACCGCGTCGACCCGCCCGTCGCCCACACGACCGCAGTTCGCCTGAACCCGCACCCACCTGAGGAGAGTCTTTCATGGCCATGCATTTCGATGTCGTCGTTCTGGGAGCCGGACCGGGCGGGTATGTCGCCGCCATCCGAGCAGCGCAGCTGGGCAAGACGGTCGCCGTGATCGAGAAGCAATACTGGGGAGGCGTGTGCCTCAACATCGGGTGCATCCCGTCGAAGGCCCTGCTGCGCAACGCCGAGCTCGCGCACGTCTTCACACGGGAAGCCGAGACGTTCGGGATCGGCGGGGAGGTCAACTTCGACTACGGCGTCGCCGTCGACCGCAGCCGCACGGTCGCCGACGGTCGGGCGAAGGGCGTCCACTTCCTCATGAAGAAGAACGCGATCACCGAGATCGATGGCTTCGGCACCTTCATCGACGCCGGCCGGCTGGAGGTCGCCCTCACCGCCGGCGGCACCGAGACCGTCACGTTCGACGACGCGATCATCGCCACCGGCTCCACCGTCCGGGTTCCCGCGGGCGTGCAGCTGAGCGAGAACGTCGTCACGTACGAGACGCAGATCCTCGACCGCGAGTTGCCGTCCTCGATCGTCATCGTCGGCGCCGGAGCGATAGGCATGGAATTCGCCTACATCTTCGCGAACTTCGGCGTCCAGGTCACCATCGTCGAGTTCCTCGACCGCGCCCTCGCCAACGAGGACACCGATATCTCCAAAGAGATCACCCGACAATTCGCAAAGCTCGGCGTCACGATCCGCTCGTCAACCCGCGTCGACTCCGTCACCGACACCGAGACCGGCGTATCCGTCTCGATCACCGACGCTTCCGGAGCCGAGTCCGTCCTCATCGCGGACAAGGCGCTCATATCGATCGGCTTCGCTCCGCGCACCACCGGCTACGGGCTTGAGAACACCGGCGTCGATCTCACCGAGCGCGGGGCGATCGCGATCGACGACCACATGCGCACGTCCGTGCCGCACCTCTACGCGATCGGCGACGTGACGGCCAAGCTTCAGCTCGCCCACGTGGCGGAGGCGCAGGGCGTCGTCGCCGCCGAGACCATCGCCGGCGCGGAGACGATGACCCTCGGCGACTACCGGATGATGCCCCGCGCCACCTTCTGCCAGCCGCAGGTCGCCTCGTTCGGGCTGACCGAGGAGCAGGCCCGCGCCGAAGGACACGAGGTGGTCGTGTCCCGCTTCCCCTTCCAGGCCAATGGCAAGGCCCAGGGCCTCGGTGAACCGGCGGGCTTCGTCAAGCTCGTCGCCGACGCACGCTATGGCGAGCTGCTCGGTGGACACCTGATCGGCGCCGACGTGTCGGAGCTCCTCCCGGAGCTGACGCTGGCCCAGAAATGGGACCTCGGAGCGCTCGAGCTGGCGCGCAACGTCCACACCCACCCGACACTCGGCGAGGCGTTGCAGGAGGCGTTCCACGGACTGCTGGGGCATGCCATCAACCTGTAGTCCGCGCCGCGGACGCGTGGCGACCTAGCCGCTGAAGGCGCGCCACACCTCGTTCCTCCGCAGCGGCGGAACGTCGAGGACGGGTTGCTTGTCGGTGTTCTGGTCCTCTGTCGGCTCCAGCACCCCCTCCAGGAGGAGTCGCAGCAGGCGCCTCCAGGCGTCCGGAGCCACGGCACGCGTCCGTTCGACGACCGCGGCCAGCGCGATCGACACGAGCGCGAGATCCGTCTCGGCGAGGTCGGAACGCACGCCGGCTACTCGCGCCGCACGGCCGACCACTCCGTCGACCTCCTCCTGGACGCTTTCGCGGAGTGCCGCAAGACGGGACCCCCGGGTGAATCGTGTCGTCATGATCCCGGCGAACCCCGTCGGACCGGACTCCAGCTGCCCGACGCCGACGAGGTATTCGATCAGCCCTTCCCGCGGGTCGGATGCTGCGGCGGCGCGTCGGGCCAGATGCCAGATGTCGGAGAGCGGCGCCGTGACGACGGCCTCCCACAGGGCGTCCCGATCGGGGAAGTGCCGGTACAGCGTGGCCCGCGAGAGGCCCGCCCGCTCCGCGACGCGGTCCAGCGGCGCATTCAGACCGTCCCTGGCGAAGATCTCCCGAGCGGCCGCGATGAGGAGGCCGCGGTTGCGGGCGGCGTCGCGTCGAGGTGCGGGTGCCGAGTCGGTGCTCATGACCCCACCTTAGGGAATACGCGGATCGGCACCCCGTTAAAACGGACACAACTGTTCGTTTATGGATCGGAGCACTTCATGTCCCCCGCACGCCCCGCCCTGGAGATCACCACGGGCACGCTCACCGATTTCGTGCGCACCGCCCACGACGGTCGAACCGTCTCCCTGAGGGAGCGGACCAACGAGATCGTCGAACTCGGGCTGCTCACCGAGGAGCTCGGCCTCGACGGGTTCGCCGTCGGCGAGCATCACAGCCCCGAGTTCGCGGTCTCGTCTCCCGCCGTGGTCCTCGCCGCCGTCGCGGCGCGCACACGCCGCATCGGCCTGGGCACCGCGGTCACCGTCCTCGCCGCGAACGACCCGGTGCGGCTTTTCGAGGACTTCGCGACGCTGGACCTTCTCAGCACAGGCCGAGCGGAGCTGACGGTCGGCCGCGGTGCGTTCATCGAACCGTTCGCGCTCTTTGGCGTGCCGGTGGAAAGCTACGACGAGGTCTTCGCCGAACGTCTTGACCTCCTGCTCCGGCTGCGCGAGCAGCGGTCGATCACGTGGAGCGGACGATTCCGCCCTCCCCTGCACAGCGCCCTCATCGCTCCGACTCCCTTGCAGGAGCGGCTGCCCGTGTGGATCGGAGTCGGCGGCACTCCGGCGAGTGCTGAACGGGCGGGGGCTCTCGGACTCCCGCTGATGATCGGATCGATCGCCTCCTCGTTCGACACCATCGCCCACCTCGCCGAGGTCTATCGCGCCGCGGGCGCCCGGGCCGGCCACTTCGATTCCCTCCGCCTCGGGATCGGTCTCCACTCGTTCACCGCTGCGAACTCGGAGGAGGCGCATGCGATCTACCCCTACTACAGGGACTTCCTCGCCCCCAAGCGGCCGGGCGTGCCGGGCATCCACGTCACTCCCGCGGAGTTCGAGGCGGGATTCTCACCCGACGTCGCGCGCGCCATCGGCACCGTCGAGGAGGTCTCGGACAAGCTGACCAGGCTGCACGAACTCGTGCACTACGACCGCCTCCAGCTCCTACCGGACTGGGGCGGGATGCCACGGAGGACGGCGCGCGACTCGCTGGAGCGGTTCGCGTCGCAGGTCGCACCCCGGTTGCGGTCCCAGGCCGCGTGAGCGAGGACGCGTCAGGCGGCCCGACTCATCCGCGAGCTCGGGCTCGTGTGCCTCGACCCGATCCGCGGCCGCGAGAAGCGCTGTCCGGCGAGCGGCCTCATCGCGAGCCCATGCCGGCTGTGCCTTCTGCGCCGCGAGCATGGCCTCGTCCAGCTGCTTCGAGATGGGATTGCCGAGGCGAAGTGGGCGCGAGCGCAATGCCACGGGGCGATACCTCACGGGTACCTCCGGGACTGAGAAGCCACATGTCGTGAACGATTCGATTACGTATGTCATGTTGCGCGCGGATTTCAGCGACCGTAGCCAGACTCCATTCCCGCACCGGCCTATTCAGCTCGGCTGCGTTAAGGAGCTCTGGCATTTTCTCGAGGACCCGGCCGAAGCTCCATGGAATTGTTGCTCCGCCCACGCCTGGAGAGGCCAGCGTGTCGAGCGCTCCGCGCACCGAAGCTTCGATCTGCAGCTCTGTGCGTACGACGCGCCCCGTCCAGAGCGACAGCTCGTCTTCAGGGGAGAGCTCTACCCCTCCACCGATCCAGCCCCTACGGCCACGGACTCAGTGTGGCAGCGAGTACCTCCGACTCAAAGGCTCGGCGACCGAGACCCGGCTCGTGCGAAAGTCGAGAACGCCATCGGCTCTCCCGGTCCGGGCTCGTGGGCTCCAACAGCGATGGACCGCTCGACTGCGATGTGTTTCCGCGCGTCCATTCCGCCGAAGGACCACTCCCGAAGGCCTAACCTACTAGGCGCCCCGGGGACTAGTTTCATCGCGTGACCGCCGAGTCGGCCAAGGTAGCATTGGGAGACCAACGGCATTCGGTCCGACGTCAGACAGAAAATACAGTCACCGGAAGCGGCCAGAACGATGAGAAACCGGCCAAATGCTTGAGACGGTGGTCCAATCAAACGCGAAACGGCCACGTGCGCTGAGAAACGACAGCTCGGAGGTTAATTCCCAGTTGATCTGACCAAATACTCTCAACTGATCAGGTATTTGTCCATTGTGCGATTCGCCGACGAGTCCACTTTTCTCAAATAGGGTAGCCACTTTTGCGCGGTGAGCCTGCGCGTTGGTGAAGACGCGGGCAGAGCCGATGAGCATGATCCGGAGTGAAGCGTTTAGGGCACCGTCACCGGGCATTTTCGCGGGCGGGTCTTACGGGAATCGCGAACATGTGGAAATCCGCGAAACATCAAGATTGGGATGGGTCGCGCCGGTGTCCCGTTGATCCACCGGCTACTGCATGAGGGTCCGCCCCGTCCTGAGAGTCACTTACGGCTCGACTTGACGCTGTGGCGGGTGATTGGCGTGTTCGTGTCGTGGCTCTGTCGTACTTTTGTTTCCTACTGTGAGAGGCGTGAATAAAGCGCGCATTAGCGAACTGCGGCGGGCACGAGGGTGGACGCAGGAGCGCCTTGCAGATGCGGCCGGTGTCGCTGTGCGTACGATCCAGCGGCTTGAGTCGGGGAGCGATGCGAGCCCGGAGACGCTTGCCCTGATCGCGGGTGCACTCCAGGTTCCAGTGTCCGATCTGTTCGCTCACGTCGAGACGACGCAGTTCCAGGCGGCGATCGACGAGTTGGATGCGCGCAAGCGTGCACAACAACAGCATCGCGATGCCCTGACGCAGGGCGCAGTACTGGTCTTCCGGGGTGTCGGACTCGTGGTGACGTTGGCGACGATCGCGACGACGATGACCGGGGTACTGCCGTGGTGGGGCTGGTTCGTCCTCCCCGCTTACTGGGCAGGCGGCTCGCTCATCTTGCAGGCCACGTTCCGGTTCCTTATAGATCCGCACCTGGACAGCCGATTCCCGCTATCTGCGACGTCACTCAACCTGACCACCTGGTCCGGCGTCGAGCAACGCTGATGTACATCGGTCACTATGCGGCCGCCGCCGCGCTCGTCACACTCGTTCCGGAGTCCCCCGTGCTGCCCGCCGCCGTCGGTGTCGCGTGGCCAGACCTGCTGTGGCCCGCGCTCGTCATCGTTGGTGTCGAGCGTGTCACGGTGAGTCCCACTGACCCATTGCAGCGAGCGGTTCGCTTCGACGCGTACCCGTTCTCGCACTCGCTCGTACTCGGCAACCTCATCGCTATCTTGCCTGCGGTCGTTATCGGGTCGGCGTATCAGAACGTCGTGGCCGGGCTGGTGTTCTGGCTCGCGGCGCTGTCTCACTGGGTATTGGACCTTGTCGTACATCAACCGGACCTGCCCGTGATCGGATTCGGCATCGGTGACCATCGGCTCGGAGCCGGCCTATGGCGTAACCCGCGTTTCACGTTCGTCGCGGAGTACATGTTCTTCGCCGCAGTCGTGGTCACCACCGCGCGCCCGTCGATGCTCGTGGGGGTGCTCGGCGGCGGCCTGCTGCTGCACCTGTTCAATGCGAACTCTGCATTCGCGTTCACGAAACGCAACCCATTGGACACTCCGACGCGCTTCGCCCTCGTCACTCTCGTCGGTTACGTAGCCGCCACCGCGTGGTTCGAGATGGCCTGGGTCTGACGTAGGTAAGCAGCCGACACGCTTCGTCGCGCGGTAAACGATCCCCCAACGGACGGGGACACGTCCTCCTGACTGCCGCTACGGGTTCGCTTCTCAGTCGAACGTCGGATACTCCCACTGGGGAGACCCTTCGAGAGCAGCGAACCGTGCCAATGCCCGGTCGCAGGCGGCGCGCCACCGATCGTTCACAGCCGTGGGCGGCCAAGCGATATGAGCTAGCTGAGCTGCAGCATGAATGGTGCAGCGGAGCATCGTCTGTGCGTCATCGAGCGCCAGGCCCCGAGGTGCTTGGAGGCTGATGTCGGCCGGGGACACATCCGCGGGGTCCTCGCGCACGTCAACTTGTGCGAACATCGCGATCGCGAAGCTCTGACCATGCGCGACAGCCGACAACTGTGAGTAATAGAGATCCCCGTAGGGCGCGTCCCCGTGCGGGCCGTGAATCTTGGACGGGATCACGTCATTGATCAAAGCCGACGTCATCTCGGCGAACTTCGGCGGCGCGTACATCTCAACGCCCTCGCGCTCCGCCCACGCTTTGATCTGTTCCCGGAACTTCTTAGCGGAGATGGGATCGCTGGAGACTCCCGCGATCGATTGTTCGTACCAAACCCCACCCTGGTTCGAACAGGACCTCCGCGACGACATCGCGAAGGCCGACCCCAACGGCCCCTGGGAACGCCTGCTGGGCAAAGACTTCGACACCAAGCTGACCCAGTTCACCGAGACACTGAAACAAATCCGACCTGGACGCTGACCCTCCCCGACACGCGGACAGCGCACGTCGATCAACCACCCCGAACCCCGGTGCCCTACGACCCGCGTATCGATGCGCCCCACGGCGACAGAAAACCACCGATCCGCGGTCACGCAATCGAACCACCCGGCGCTCTCACTCGCCCGCTATACGACCGCAACAAACGCCGCACCGGACTCCGCGACTTCTAGATGAGTGCGCGACGATCGAGTCACCGCCGCCATTCCGACCACCACGATGAGCCTCCTTGCATGACGGGTGCGCCAAGCCCCGCTGCTCCATCTCACGTCATATCCCGGGCGCCGTAGCGGCCAAATCGATGAGAAAACGGCCAAATGCGTGATACATCGGCCAAATCAAACGAGAAACGGCCAGATCGAATGAGAAACGACGCGTCGGGCGCTCATAGAAAACTCGCAGCAAAAATAACGACTTGATAACTAGATTCCGTTACCTCTTCGTTATATGGTTCAAGAGCAATGGTTGTTTGCTGTGGCAGCCATCGCGGAATGTGATTGCAGGACACTCTTGGTGCAAGGGAGAGGGCCGGCCGCTAGCCTCTGCGGCCGGCCCTCAATCTGTCTCCCGGCCCCTCCCCCTCCCTCCCGTGCTGGCACGGATGGCTCTGTCGGCGGATGATGAGAAGATGCGAATGCATTGAGACGCGTTCGAACCAGGAGGCAGGCGTCATGAGCAGCAGCGCCACGGGGACCTCTCCCGCCCGTCATCGCGTCACCGCCGTCGCGGCGTGGGAATCCCTGTTCCGGGCCCAGGTCGCGGTGATGCGATCCCTCGCGGCCGAGTTCCCGACGAAGGACATCTCGTTCAACGAGTACGACGTGCTCTTCAATCTGTCGCGCCAGCCCGACCGCCGGCTGCGGCTGCGCGACCTCAACAAGCACGTGCTGCTCACGCAGCCGAGCGTCAGCCGGCTCGTCGACCGGCTCGTGGCGCGCGGCCTCGTCGCCAAATGCCCGGATCCCGTGGATGCGCGCGGCACCCTGATCAAGCTCACCGACACCGGGTTCGAGATGTTCCGGAGCGTGGCCGTCGAGCACATGCAGACCATCACCAGCCGCGTCGGCGGCCGCCTCGACCCCGACGAGCTGGAGACGCTCGCCGCGCTTTGCGACAAGCTGCGCGGCGCAGCCTGATCAGCCCGGCACGGATCCCTCCACACCTGACGTTTCGGTCGCGACTCTCCCCAAACTGAGCGTCGCCCCGGGGAGCCGGGCATATCCCACGCGTATCATGACGCGCATGGCCTCGACGACTCGCAGAAGATGGAAGTGGGCGCCTGCGCTCGTCGGATTCGTCGCGCTGAGCGGCATCGCCGGGGTCCTCGCCGCGGCCGCGGTGACCCCTGCCGTCGCCCTGACCGGCTCGGCCGCCGACTCGACCATCGGCGTCTTCGACGGCCTCCCCGAGTACATCAAGGTCGAGCCGCTCGCGCAGGCCTCGACGATGTACGCGAGCTCCAACGGCCAGGAGGTCCCGATCGCGACCTTCTACTCCCAGAACCGCGTCGAGGTGGGCTGGGATGCGATCTCGCAGAACCTGAAGGACGCCGCGATCGCCACGGAGGACCCCCGCTTCTACGAGCACGGCGGCATCGACGTGACCGGCACCCTGCGCGGTGCGGTGCTCACGGCACTGCACAAGTCGGTGCAGGGCGGGTCGTCCATCACGCAGCAGTACGTGAAGAACATCCTGGTGCAGCGCTGCGAGAGCAAGCAGCCCGACCTGACCGCGAGCGCCGAAGTGCAGAAGAAGCAGCTGGCCGCGTACCGGTCGTGCTACAACGACGCCACCGAAGTCGACCCGGCGCGCAAGCTCAAAGAGATGCGGTACTCGATCGGCCTCGAGAAGGAGTACTCGAAGAACGACATCCTGCAGAGCTACCTGAACATCGCGCTCTTCGGCGGTCGGGTCTACGGGGTGCAGTCGGCGGCCTCCTACTACTTCGGGGTCTCTGCGAAAGACGTCAACCTGCAGCAGGCGGCGACACTCATCGCCATCCTGAACAACCCGGACAACCTGCGCATCGACCAGCCGGACAGCAAAGAGAACGGCGCGGCCAACGGGTACAAAGAGACCCTCGACCGCCGCAACTACGTACTCGACAGGATGCTCGTCAATGGCAAGATCACCCAGGCGGAGCACGACGCGGCTCGCGCGACGCCGGTGGAGCCCAAGATCACCCCGGTGCAGAACGGCTGCATGACGGCGCAGCAGTACAACGCCGCATTCTTCTGCGACTACGTCGAGCGCACCATCGAGCAGAACCCGACCTTCGGCAAGACGGACGACGACCGCACCAGCTTCCTGACCCGCGGTGGCCTGAAGATTTACACGACGCTCAACCTGGACCTGCAGAACTCGGCGCAGTCGGCGCTCAGCGCGTACATCCCGCCGACGAGCCCCAACCTCGACCTCGGCGCGTCCAATGTCTCTGTCGAAGTCGGCACCGGCCGTGTCATCACGATGGTGCAGAACAGACCGTACGACAACACCGCGCAGCCGGCGCCCGGGACCACGGCCGTCAACTACAACACGGACAGCGACTACGGAGGCTCACAGGGCTTCCAGACCGGATCCTCGTATAAGGCGTTCGACCTGCTCGAGTGGCTGCAGGAGGGCCACTCGCTCTACCAGACGGTCAGCGGAACGCAGCACACGTTCCCGCAGAGCGCCTTCCACGCGAGCGACCCGTGCAACGACATCGGCGGTGCCCCGTGGAACGTCGCGAACGACGAGGGCGAGTCGGTCGGCAGCACGACGGTGATGAACGCGACGGCGCAGTCGATCAACACGATCTTCGCCAAGATGGCGACGCAGCTCGATCTGTGCGGCATCAAGCAACGCGCACAGGACCTCCTGGTCCACGGCGCCGATGAGTCGATCAACCCCTTCATGTCGAACCCCTCGTCGGTGCTCGGCACGAACTACATCGCCCCCTTGACCATGGCCACCGCGTACGCCGGCATCGCCAACAACGGCGTCGCCTGCAGCCCGGTCGCGATCGACAAGATCGTCGACGCCGACGGCGGCGAGCACGCCGTGCCCAAGACCCAGTGCTCCACCACGCCGATCGACCCGGGCGTGGCGGCGGCGGCCATCTACGCCCTGCAGGGCGTGCTGCGCGGCGGCGGCACCGCGTCCTCCGCCAATCCCGGCGACGGAGTGCCGATCTTCGGCAAGACCGGCACCACGGACGACTCGCTCGAGAACTGGCTGGTCACCTCCACCACGAAGACGGCGCAGGCGACCTGGGTGGGCAACGTGGAGGGCGCCGTCGCGCTCCGCAGCCAGCGGTTCCAGGGCGTGGGCGGCGGCAACGTCAAGTTCTCGATCGTCAAGCCGATCGTGGCCGCCCTCAACGCGGCCTACGGCGGCGGAGCCTTCCCGACCCCGCCGTCGAAGTACCTGTACTCGGCACCCGCGCCGAAGCCGAGCACGCCGACGAACCCCACCCAGCCGGGCACGGGGCAAGGCGGCGGAGGGCAAGGCGGCGGCCAAGGCGGTGGCGGCCAGGGCGGCGGCCCGGGCGGTGGCCCGGGCGGCGGAGGTGGCCCGGGCGGTGGACGCGGCTGATCCACGGCGGGTTTTGCCCCTCCCACAAGTGAAGAAACCTCCGTTATCGTTAGCGCGTGGGACGCACACCTGATCCGACACGCAAGCCGGAGCTGCTGAGCCGCATCATGGAGCATGTGGCCACCGAGCCGCTGTCCCGCATGACCTTCCGCAGCCTGGCCACCGCGTTGGGCGTCAGCACCTATTCGTTCGTCTACCACTTCGGCTCCCGGCAGGAGATGATCGACGCCATCCTCGAGGAGGGTGTGCGACAGCAGAACGAGTCGCAGGTCGGCTTCGACATCGTGTCATTCGATCGGACGCAGTTGCGCGATTGGTACCGCCAGGCGTTCCGTCACTCGCTCCGCGAGAGCAACCGCACCGGACTGCGCCTGCAGTTCGAGGCCGGGGTGCTCGAGCCGATCGACCCCGACCTCGGCACCCGGATCGGGACCGCCTTCAGCGAGTGGCGCGACACCGTCCGCGCGTGGCTGCGAAAGCAGGGCGTCGACACGCGCCGGTCCGGCGTCCTGGCGCACGGGCTCGTGGACACGGCCGCGGGACTCCAGTTTGGCTTCCTGCTCAGTGACGACCGCACCGCGACGGTCGCCGCTTTCGACCTGTTCCTCGACCTGTTCCTGCGCGAGGCACTGGGCGACTAGGGCGTGTCTGACACTGTCTTGGTCCAGGCGATGACGGCGTTGAGGACGACCGCGGCGCGGTAGATGACGGCGTGCCTGTCGTACCGGGTGGCAAGGCCCCGCCATTGTGCGAGGTGGCAGTAGCGGTGCTCGATCACGTTACGGTTCTTGTAGTCGGCGACGTCGAGCCCGACCGGGCGGCCGCCCCGCGATCCGCGACGCTTGCGGTGGCCCTTCTGGTCGTCGGGCTCCTGCTTCAGAAGAACGTTCTGAACCGGCGCTCGTGGCGCACCCGGCAAGAACTGCGCATCGCGATCATCCCTGGATCGAACGCACCTACCACCGGCGTCGCAGGCAAGCCCGCCTCCGCCGTTTGACGCCGATCGAGTTCGAGTCCATCATGAACCGGAACCTGGCCCTCGCGGCCCATGCCCTCCGTCGGAGACTCCCTCCGGATGCGGCCTCAGAAGTAGCCTCGCCGCTCCAGAAGCGACACCGCCTCGTCGCGGCCCGAGACGTCGAGCTTGGCATACAGACTGCGCGCCTGTGACTTGATCGTGTTGATCGACACATGGCCGTCCTGGGCGATCTGCGTGAGCGTGGCGCCGGAGCGCAGCCGATCAGCGAGAACCTGTTCTCGCGGCGACAGCCTCGGCATCGACGGCGGCTCCGCCGGATCGCGCGGCACGGCCTCGACCCGCGACGCGATCTCAGCGGCCTGCGGAGCCAGGTCGGGGTTCGCCTCCCTCAGCCGGTGCAGCAGCCTCAGCGTCTCGGCGTGCGGCAGCGTCAGGAGGGGCGTCGCCGAGCCGGACGACAGGATGTGGTGGAACGCCTCCGCGAACGACGCATCCGCGCGCGCTTCGTGTCCGAGCCGCTCCAGCGCGATGGCCCGGCGGAGAAGGAGGGGCGGCAGGGTGCGCAGGCAGTGCTCGGCACCCAGCCGGATGCAGCCCGCCGTCGCCGCAAGCGCCTCCCGCTCCTGACCGAGCTGGAGGTGCGCCGAGGCGCGCTGCATGTCGAAACACAGGGAGTGGCTTCCGGTGGACGGGACGCCCTCCAGCAGTCGCAGCGCTCGACGCGGATCGCCACGGGCGAGGAGGATGTCGGCCTGCATCCCGAGGGCGAACCCCCGGACCATGTGCTGCCTCTGGTCGCCGGCCGTGCCGTGGGTGATCGTCGCCACGGCCGCGGCGGCCTGGTCGAGGCGACCGTCGACCAGGAGGGCCATCGCCTCCGCCGCACGAGCGGTGACCTCCATCGTCTCGTCCTCCGGGTCGATCGAGCGCACCCGCTCCGAGAGCGTCCGCAGCCGGGCGCTGTCGAACGCGGCTGACGCGACCAGGATCGCGGCAAGGAAGAACGGGTAGTCGTTGAACGTCGACTCTGCGCCTGCGCCGGTCAGATCCGCCACCATCCCGCCCTCGCGGATCGCCCGCTCGGCGCCGTCGTATTCGCCGTTCATCGCACGGCAGACGGCCAGGAGGGCACGGCCACGGTGGACGATCCACGCATCGGCTTCTCGATCCGCGACATCCAGGGCTCGCAACGCGGACGATGCCCCCTCGCGTGACCAGCCGGCCGAGGCGAATGCTTCGGCGATGGCCGACCACAGCACGGCCTCGGCGCTCTCGACATCGCGTTCCTCCAGCACGGCACCCACCGAGCGCAGTTCGCGTCGCGCCTGCTCGACCGCGTCGTCCAGGCGCCCGAGCCGCGTCGACGCGATGATGACGGCAGCCGTCATGCGCCGGCTGACAGAGCCGCGCGAGCGTGGGATCGAAGCGGGATCGAAAAGTGCGACGTGCTGGAGCAGGAGCGGCGGTATGCGGGTCGCGCCCCGTTGCACCAGCTCGATGAGCTCGTCGGCTGCGCGCACGGCTCCTGGCAGCTGGGGGCGCACACCCGTTCCGGAACTCTCGCCTCCCACGCCCGATTGTAAGCACGCCGCCACTGCACCTTCTCGCCACCGGTGCCCCCGATCGGTGAAGAATTCACCCCCGGATTCACCCCCTGGTCCACCCCGATCGCCGCGACGGCCCCACTCGGGGGCGCCACGCTGGTGGCGAGCCGGGGCGGCGTCTGTGGGACACCCGAAGACTTGCAGCAGCCGCCTCCCCCGTAGCGGCTCAACGGCGCCCCCGGATTCGGGTTTCCGGGGGCGCCGGCCATCTGACAAAGTGAGCCCTACACACTCGAGGAGAGGTACCCCATGTCCGCACCGTACCAACCTGTCCAGCCTGCGACCGCACCTGGCTCCGAGCGCTGGAATGTCCTCGCGATCGTGGGCTTCGTCGGCTCCTTCTTCGTCTCTCTGCTGGGCATCATCCTGGGCTTCATCGCCCTGTCGCAGATCCGGCGGACGGGTGAGCGCGGGCGCGGACTCGCGATCGCAGGCATCGTCATCGGGTTCGTCGCCGTCGTCGTCACCGTGCTCTGGCTGATCCTCGTCCTCGTCCTCTTCGCGAATGCGGCGGCGAACGGGCAGATCCAGGTCAACAACGGCTGATCCGCTCGGCGCTCCCCCGATGCTCACCGCGACGCTCGAGCCACGCCGTCAGGGACGAACGGGCCGCCTGCTCGGCGCGCTCGGCGGCATCGTCTCCGCCCTCTTCGACGGGACGGCGGAGCACACGGGCGACTTCGACCTCGTGCTGCGGGACGGCTCGCATGAGCTGCACAGGATGGACGCCGGCGGGGCGGAGGAGGCGAACAGCCTTCTCGCCGCGGTGCGCGCAGACATCGCGAGCCGCCCGGCTGCCGAAGTGCTCGCCAGCTGGCGGGACCACGCAGGCTGAGCGACGTGCGGAGGCGATCTTCGAGTACATCGAGGGCTTCTCTAACCGCCGACGCCGGCACGGATCGCTCGGCTGGGACACCCCGCTAGGGGTCGAGAACAGACACCTTCAATGAGCCACGACTCCTCAGCTGCAGTTCCGGGAAACCGGGTCATGACCACTCGCCGGCGCTCGTCACTCAGGGCGTCAGCCCAACACGAGTCGGACTCGAACAGCACTGGGCAGAGCTCCAGGAGCTGAAGGAGCTGCCTGAGCCTGCTGATGCTCACACCAGGAGATTTCTCGTCGTGGCCTGGTCCCCGCCACGGTGGCGGGGAGCGCCGTCATGAGTGGGTCGCCATACCGAATCGTTCGAGCACCGCGCGAAGTGCTGGGTCCGTTCGCTTCAGGTCGTGAGTGGCGCACAGCTCGACGGCCGTGCCGTCGAAGATGGCGCAGCACTCGAAGTCTCCGCGCCGGGACATGTGGCGGATGCCGGCATGGAGCGGATGGCCGTGCACGTCGGTTCGCGGGTAGAGCCGGCTCGCAATTGCGCGCGCCAGGAGCCGGTTGGGGCCGCGGACGTCAGCGACGTCGAGGTTCTCACGCTCCTGGTGACGCAGCACCGACGCCGCCTCACGGGGGAGGTAGGCGTGCGTGGCAGTCGCCTCGAGATCGACGAACGGCAGTGACCCGGTGCCCTCGAAATCCCGCAGCCGCCATGAAGTCAGCCGGGATGCAGGCACCTCACCGGGTCCAGCCCGACCGGAGTCGGTCTCAATCTGGGAGAACGCGCCGATCAAGCACGCCGTCATCTACCGCGCCGCGGTCGTCCTCAACGCCGTCATCGCCTGGGCCAAGACATTCTCAGACGCGCCCTAGGCCTTCAGCCCTCCGCCACCGCCTTCACTCCCGCCAGCATCTGCGACCAGTTCCGCTGCGAGTGCTCGGCGGCCTCCCTGGTCGGGTTGTTGTCCTGATCGAGCGTGACCCGCGTGCCGGAGGGCGTCTCCTCCAGCTCGAAGCGGAGGGTGTGGTAGTTCTCGGGCACGTCGGGAAGGCCCGACAGCGGGCTGAAGTGAGTCAGCACGATGCGCCAGGGCTCGTCGCGGTCCTCCAGCTCGATCACCCGGCCGTGGTCCGCGAACGACCGGCCCTGCCACTCGCCGGTCCAGGTGATCGGCGAACCGAGCCTCCAGTCCGAGCGCACCTCGGCACCGAACAGGATCTCGGGATGCGCGCCGTTCGACGTCAGCACCTGCCAGACGGCACCCCTCGGCGCCGCGATCGTCACCTCTGCCCGCGCCACGAAGTCGCCCATGACCGCCTCCCGCGTCTCGCGTCTCGCGTCTCGCCGACCATCCCACACCCCGGCGGGGCGGCGCGCAAGGGTGGGCGGGCTCCGGCCGGGGTCAGCGCTGCAGGACGACGGCCTCCCACGCCCGCAGCGACCCCGTCAGCCCTGCCGGGGCCGCGGCGCCGCCGGACGACAGCACCACCCGGGCGTCGCCCCACCCGGGAAGCGCGGCGTCGTCGTACTGCGCCACGTCACCGGTCAGGTTCACCAGCACGAGCAGCGACTCGTCCGCCGTCGACCGCTCGTACGCGAAGATCTGCTCGTGGTCCGGCAGCACCAGCTCGAACCCGCCGACGGCGACCGCACGGGAGCGGTGACGGAGGTCGATGAGCGCCCGGTAGTGCGCGAAGACGGAGTCGTCGTCGGAACGCGCGGCCTCCGCGTTGATCTCGGTGAAGTTCGGGTTGGGGGCGATCCACGGCTCGCCGGTCGTGAACCCCGCGTTCGGGCCCGCGGTCCACTGCATGGGCGTGCGCGCGTTGTCCCTGCTCGTGCGCCGCAGGGCGGCGAGCACCTCGTCGGCGGGCTCGCCGAGCAGGTCGACGGCCTCGGCGTAGTGGTTGAGCGTCTCGATGTCGCGGAAGTCGTCGATGGTGTCGAACGGCACGTTCGTCATCCCGAGTTCCTCGCCCTGATAGACGTAGGGCGTGCCGCGGAGCAGGTGCAGCACCGTCCCGAGAGCCTTGGCCGACGCGACGCGGTGCTCGCCGTCGTCTCCGAACCGGCTGACAACGCGCGGCTGGTCGTGGTTGTTCCAGTAGAGGCTGTTCCAGCCGACTTCCGCCAGACCCTCCTGCCACTGCGCGAGGTTGCGCTTCAGCTCGAGGACGGAGGCGCCGCGGTGGTCCCACTTGCCGCCGGGACCATGGTCGAGGTCGACGTGCTCGAACTGGAACACCATGTCGAGCTCGCCTCGGGCGGGGTCGGTGAAGCGGCGCGCCTCGGCGATATCGACCCCTGGCATCTCACCCACGGTGAGGTAGCGGTCGTCGCGCCCCGCGAACACCCGCTCGTGCATCTCGTGCAGGAACTCATGGATGCGCGGCCCCTGGGCGAAGAACGGATACGCGTCTCCGTAGAGACCGCCGGTGGGGACGACGCCGTCGGGGAGCGCGGTGTCCTTGGAGAGGAAGTTGACCACGTCCATCCGGAACCCGTCGACGCCGCGATCCAGCCACCAGTTCATCATCGCGTAGACCGCGTCGCGCACCTCCGGGTTCTCCCAGTTGAGGTCCGGCTGCTTGCGGGAGAACAGGTGGAGGTAGTACTCGCCGGTCTGCTCGTCGAGCTGCCAGGCCGAGCCGGAGAAGAACGAGCCCCAGTTGGTCGGCTCCGCGCCGTGCTCCCCCGGCTGCGCGCCGTCCCGCGGCGGCCTCCACCAGTACCAGTCGCGCTTGGGGTTGTCGCGGCTCGACGCCGACTCCACGAACCAGGGGTGCTCGTCCGACGTGTGGTTGACGACGAGATCCATCACGAGCTTGATCCCGCGCTCGTGCATCCCGGCGAGCAGCTCGTCGAAGTCGTCGAGGGTGCCGAAGAGCGGATCGATGCGCTGATAGTCGCTGATGTCGTAGCCGTTGTCATCGTGCGGGGAGGCGTAGATCGGCGACAGCCAGACCACGTCGACCCCGAGCGCTTGGAGGTGGTCGAGGTGCTGGATGACGCCGCGCAGGTCGCCGATGCCGTCGCCGTCGCTGTCCGCGAAGCTCCGCGGATAGACCTGGTACACCACCGCTGACTGCCACCACGTGTCGTTCACGCGCCCACCCTACTCGGCATCGGCCCGGCGTTGCGGTGGCGGCGAAGCGTCCCGGGCGGCGCCGGGCAGTGAGACGATGATGCCCGTGAAGCACGTGCGTATCGGCCTCGCGGCCCTCGTCACCGTGGCCGCGGCGGCGGGAGCCTGCGCCACGGTGTGGCTGGCCGTGAACGCGATTGCGGGACCGGCCGCGGCGACCCAGCCGGCCGTGCTCGCCACCGTTGTCGCCCTCAGTCTCGCCCGGCGCGATCTCGCGGGGCGGCGCGAGTTCGTCCGCTCCGCGGCGGCGCTGCCGCTCGTCGGGATGGCCGCCGCCGGTGTCGGCCGGCTGCTCGTCGATGTTCCTCCGCTGGGCGCCGTGCTCTTCATCGCCGGGATGAGCGTCCCCATCTGGCTGCGCCGGTTCGGACCGCTCGGCGCACGTGTGGGCGCGCTGATCGCCCTGCCGTTGACGGCCATGCTCGTGGTCCCCGCTGCTCCGGAGGCGCCCGGGACGCCGTGGTGGCCGGCCGCCCTGCTGGCAGCGGGCGCGGGAGCCGTTGCGACGCTCTGGGTGACCGCGGCGCGGGAGCTCCTGATGCGGCCGTGGCTGGGGCACTCGCAGCACGGGACGGCTCACCCGCCTCGCGCCACGCGTCCGGCATCCCGCCCCTCGGAGGCGCGATCCGGTTCTCCGTCGCGGCGCCTGCCCGCGAGCACCCGGATGGCGGTGCAGATGGCGACGGCGCTGGCGGCGGCCTTCGTGACGGGCTGGCTGCTCTTCCCGTCGCACGCGATGTGGATCGTGCTCACCGCGTACATCGTGAACGCCGGCAACCGCGGGCGCGGGGATGTGCTGCACAAGAGCGGCCTGCGGGTGACGGGCGCCGTGGGAGGGACAGTGATCGCCCTGCTCCTGCTGTCGCTGCCGACCCTGGACGTGAGGACCACGACCCTCCTCGTCTTCGTCACGCTCTTCGCCGGAACCTGGCTGCGCGCATATAGCTACGCGTACTGGGCGCTCGCGGTCACCATCGTTCTCACCCTGCTGCAGCACGTCGCCGGCACCGGCCCGGCCGCCGGAGAGGCCGGCCTGCTCGCCGAGCGCGTCGCCGCGATCGTCGTCGGCGCCCTGCTCGGCATCGGCGCAGCCTGGTTCGTCCTCCCCGTGCGCTCGTCCGACGTGCTGCGGCGCCGTCTGTCGGACCTGCTGGCCGCGCTGGCCGCCCTGGCCGGCGCCGACCGATCCGCCCACGACGCGGAGGAGGACGAGGCGGCCTTCCGCTGGGCCCTCCGGCGGGTGGAGGAGCTCGCACCCGCACACCGGGCGCGACGGCGGCTGGGCGCGAAGGGCATCCAGCCGATCGATTGTGTCGAAGCGGCGTGCGGACTCGGACCGGCAGTCGCGGAATGGGTCGAGGAGACGGACGACGACAAACGCGTGGACCTCGCCATCCGACGCGCGCGCGCGAGCCTGCGCCCTCCCTTCGATCCCGACGAGGTGCACCGTCGACTCGTCGGGCTCGCTGCCGCGCTCCGCGGCGGCACAGTAGCCTGAATCCATGCTCACCCCGCCGACCACCGCGAAGAAGCCGACCGAACGCGTCCACCACGGAGACGTCTACGTCGACGAGTACGAGTGGTTGCGCGACAAGGACGATCCGGCCGTCCTCGCGCACCTCCACGAGGAGAACGCGTACACGAACGCGCGCACCGATCATCTCGCCCTGCTCCGGGAGCAGATCTTCGAGGAGATCAAACGGCGCACGCGCGAGACCGACTTGAGCGTTCCCGTGCGTGAGGGCGATTGGTGGTACTACACCCGCACGGTGGAGGGGCAGCAGTACGGCATCCATTGCCGCGCTCCGATCGCCTCCCCCGACGACTGGGAGCCGCCCGCGCTCGATGACGCGGCGCAGGCCTCCGGCCTCCCGGGCGAGCAGATCCTCCTCGACGACAACGTGGAGGCGGAGGGCCACGACTTCTATGCGCTCGGCAGCTTCGACGTGAGCGCCGATGGCACGCGCCTGCTCTACGGCGTCGACACGGAGGGCGACGAGCGCTACACGCTGCGGGTGCGCTCCCTCGTCGACGAGGGCACCGTCTTCCCCGACGAGATCGAGGGAACCGGTGCGGGAGCGCTCTTCGACCAGACCGGCGAGTACGTCTTCTACACGACCGTCGACGACGCCTGGCGACCGGACACGGTCTGGCGGCACCGGGTCGGCCAGGGCCCGGACGGCGAGGAGGACGCGCAGGTCTTCCACGAGCCGGACGAGCGGTTCTGGATCGGCGTCGGCATGACCCGCAGCCGCCGGTTCCTCGTCATCGAGGCGGGCTCCAACATCACGAGCGAGACCTGGCTGCTGCGCACCGACGACCCGGCCGGGGAGTTCACCGTCGTGTGGCCGCGCAAGGACGGCGTCGAATACGACGTGGAGCACGCGGTCGTGAACGGTCGCGACCGCCTCCTCATCGTGCACAACGACCACGCGGTCGACTTCGAGCTGGTGAGCGTCTCCGCCGAGGATCCGCGGGGACCGCGGAAGACGATCCTGGCCCACGACCCCGGCATCCGCATCGAGGGGGTCGACGCGTTCCGCGACTTCGTGGCCGTCGAGTACCGTCGCGAGGGGCTCACCCGCGTTGCCGTCGCCTGCATCCCCGAGGAGGGGCGGTCCGACGACGACACCCTCCACGAGCTGCACTTCGACGAGGAGCTGTTCACGGTCGGAGTCGGCGGCAACCCGGAGTGGACGCAGCCGTCGCTCCGGCTCGGCTACGGCAGCTTCGTCACCCCGTCGAGCGTCTACGACTACGACGTGCGCACGCGCGAGCTCGCCCTGCGCAAGCGCCAGCCCGTGCTCGGCGAGTTCGACCCGGAGCTGTTCGAGCAGAAGCGCGAGTGGGCGACGGCCGCCGACGGAACGCGCATCCCGATCTCCCTGGTCTACCGGAAAGACCTGGTCACCCCCGGCGAGCCCGCTCCCCTCGTTCTCTACGGGTACGGGTCGTACGAGGCGAGCATGGACCCATCGTTCGGCATCCCCCGCCTCAGCCTGCTCGACCGCGGCGTGGTGTTCGCGATCGCGCACGTGCGAGGCGGAGGCGAGCTCGGCCGGCTCTGGTACGAGAACGGCAAGAAGCTCCACAAGAAGAACACCTTCACCGACTTCGTCGAGAGCGCGCGCCACCTCATCGACGAGGGCTGGACCTCCCCCGCCCGCCTCGTCGCCCAGGGCGGAAGCGCGGGTGGCCTGCTCATGGGCGCGATCGCCAACCTCGCGCCGAAGTACTTCGCCGGCGTGCTGGCGGAGGTGCCGTTCGTCGACCCGCTGACGAGCATCCTCGACCCGTCGCTCCCGCTCACCGTGATCGAGTGGGACGAGTGGGGCGACCCGCTGCACGATGCGGACGTCTACGCCTACATGAAGTCGTACTCGCCGCTCGAGAACGTGCGCGCGACGCAGTACCCGCGCATCCTCGCCGTGACCAGCCTGAACGACACCCGCGTGCTCTACGTGGAGCCGGCGAAGTGGGTCGCGAAGCTGCGCGACGTCGCGGGCGCCGACGCCCTCCTGAAGATCGAGATGGCCGCCGGCCACGGCGGGGTGTCGGGCCGGTACTCGGCCTGGCGGGAACGGGCGTTCTCGCTCGCCTGGATGCTGGACGTGATCGGAGCCCACCCGACGGGCGAGTGAGCGGGCCGAGCCGCGCCGTCCCCGGTGCGAACGCCGGCGTACGGGACCACCGCTGCGCGGCGCGCAGCGGCGCTCGTCCCGTGGCACCGCGCTCGCCACGAGTCGACGAGCGACACTCACCCCAGGTCGTCCGGGTCCTTGCCCGTTCGCTCCCCGGTCTCGAGCCCAGCGATCGCCGCGAGGTCGTCGGCGTCGAGCACGAAGCCGAAGACGTCGAGGTTCTCGCGGATGCGGGCGGGGGTGGACGACTTCGGGATGACGATGTTGCCGAGCTGGAGCTGCCAGCGGATGACCACCTGGGCGGGGGTGACGCCGTGCTTCGCGGCCAGCGCGTCGAGCGTCGGGTCGCCGAGCACGCGTCCGCGCGCGAGCGGCGACCACGCCTCCGTCGCGATGCCGTGCTCGGCGTCGTAGCGGCGCACCTCCCGCTGCGGCAGCCACGGGTGGAGCTCGACCTGGTTGACCGCGGGGACGACCTCGGTCTCGGTGGCGAGGCGCTCCAGGTGGTGGGTGTGGAAGTTGGCGACGCCGATCGAACGGGCACGGCCCTCGTGGTGGATGCGCTCGAGGGCGCGCCAGGAGTCGACGTACTTGTCGTGCTTCGGCGCCGGCCAGTGGATGAGGAAGAGGTCGACCGTGTCGAAGCCCAGACGGTCCAGGCTCGCGTCGAAGGACCGTAGCGTCGAATCGTAGCCGTTCTCCGTCCACCACACCTTCGTCGTCACGTAGACGTCGGTGCGATCGAGTCCCGAACGGCGGACCCCCTCGCCGACGCCCCGCTCGTTCTCGTAGAAGGCGGCGGTGTCGATGTGCCGGTAGCCGGCCTCGAGCGCCGCGACCACCGCGTCGGCCGTCTCGGCCTCCGGGATCTTGTAGACGCCGAATCCGAGCTGCGGGATGCTGCCGCCGTCGTTGAGAGAGACCTGGGGGATGCTCGTCATGGGTTCATTCTGCCGCGCTCCCGGCGTACGTGTGGGGCGACGAAAGGAGACATCATGACGATGGACGGACGTGCAGTGGCCTTCCTGGTAGGGCCGGAGGGCATCGAGCAGGCGGAGCTGACGGAGCCGTGGAAGGCGGTGACGGAGGCGGGCGGAGTGCCGCGGCTGGTCTCGAAGGATGCCGGCGAGGTGCAGGCCTTCGAGCACCTGACCCCGGCGCAGAAGTTCCGCGTGGATGCGACGCTCGACGCCGTGTCGGCGGACGATTTCGCGGGGCTCGTGCTCCCGGGAGGCGTGGCGAATGGCGACCAGGTGCGGACGTTCCCTGGCGCCGTCGAGCTGGTGAAGCAGTTCGCGGCAGCGGGCAAGCCGATCGCCGTCATCTGCCACGGCGGCTGGGTGCTGGTGGAGGCGGGCGTCGTCGACGGGCGGCGCATCACCAGTTGGCCGAGCCTCCAGACGGACTACCGCAATGCCGGAGCGACATGGGTGGACGAGGAGGTCGTCGTCGACGACGGTCCGTTCACCCTGGTGTCGTCGCGCAAGCCCGACGATTTGCCTGCGTTCAACCGGGAGCTGGTGGCGGCGTTGGGCGGGTGATCCGCCGGACTCACCGGCTCAGCACGGACGAGCCCAGCGCACCTCCGTCGTCTGGACGTTCTCGCCGCCGACGATCTGAAAGTCGTCGACACCGCGATCGAACATGAATTGGAGTTCGCTCACGGGGATGCACCTGCCCGTAGTGAGGAGGAGCGGTCCACGCAGGCTCGACGCCAGGACGGAGACGCCGAGGGCGTTGGGGAAGCCGTAGCCGCTGGCCAGGAACGCAGTGTGCGCGGCGGGAATCGACGTGGCAACTCGCCGCAGCCGCCGCGAAACGATCTCCGCCCGCCACGCGGGCCACGTCAACGTGCGCAGACGGGTGGTGTCGACCGGCGTCACACGCGTGGCGCTCCGCGAGCGGGTCTCGACCAGACCCAGCGAGAGCTGCGCGATGGCCTCGCGCACCGGTGTGTACGACATGCCCAGCCATGCTTCGATGCCAGCATCGACAAGCCGCTCGCCGGATAGGAGGTCGCCCTCGGCGATCGCCGCAAGAAGCTTGCTGAGGGCGATGTCGCGGACGAGAGCGCGACGTGGAGCGGGCGCTACAGAAGTCGGCATTCGAACTCAGGATGTGGGACGTCGTGAGTGCGGTCATGAGGGCCCCCGGTGTTCGAGCTGTGATCCGTGGCCGACCGTGAGTGCTGCGTGGAGGAAATGCAGCTATCAATATCAATACGGAAGAGCCTAGATTTCAGGTCTATCGCTTGTCATGGTCAATAGATTAGCTTCCTGTATGCGAGAACAGTGTAGTTCTCCAGAAAGGAACCTTCAGATGAAGAACTGGAAGAGGATTCTGGCCTCGGGGGTGGCCGCAAGCGCTCTGGCTGCGTCGCTGTGCGCTACGGCGCCGGCGTCTGCGGCGACGGGAGCCGAGACTGAGGGCACCTCGACGGTGTCTCTGCCGATGGCGTTCAGCGGATACGACGCGACGGCGGCGGAGCAGAACGGGTACGCGATCGTCACCGACGCGACTGGTGCGCGGTCCAGCGTTCCTGTCTCGGCCGACGCGATCGCGTTCGAGCAGCAGCTTGCGCGTCAGGCGTCATCGAGGACGGCGTACGTCGACGGCCCGTGCGGGTCATCGTGGATAAACGCGAAGTCGTCTGGCCAAAGGAAGACGATCACCACCGGCTATGTGGTCACCCACCCGGTGATCGCCAAGACGTGGACCGTTCAGGTCTGGGGGTGGTCCGGTCTTCCGAGCTTCACCTGGAGCGGCCCTTCGGGGGCAACCTGGTTCAGCAGCTGGGCGTTCAACGGCGGCGGTGATTTCGCCAACGTGCTCCCTGGCTCCAACGTCGTGATGAGCAACGGCGCCGTCTGCGTCTCCGGCAGCCCGGGCGAGAACTTCCACTCCTGAGTGGAGCCAGTTGAAAGGGCGGGGGCGGCCGCTCCCGCCCTTTCACATGCCCCGGACGTAACCGATCAGAGCGCGACCGTAGGAGAACGGGTTCGCCCGTGACGCCGCGGACACGAGCATCGTGGACTCGCCGACCTTCGCGGCGAACTCTCCACGCATGGGAACGTCGATCACCACGCGCAGACCTGATTCCCAAGCAGAGCGCAACGCTTCCCCGGCTGCGAATTCCGCGGACGGATTCGCGTGCAGCCGCTTCGCCCAGCTCCGCACCGGTTCGCCCGGCTCCAACCGCAACCGCTCTGCCAATTCCGTTGCCCGCGGTACCTCCCACAAGTCCGGGCGCGATGAGACGGCGCCCGGATCCAGCTCGTGAACCATCCGCAGGTGCTCGAGCGCACGATCCCAGAACGCCTCCCACGCCGTGACGAGAAACTCGTCTTCCGTGCGCACGGGATCGTCGGGCAGATCTGCAGCGGGCAGCCCGGGTTCAGCCTGGCCCACCCCGTAGTGACGCAGCCAGAGCAGTTCGAGCAGAGCATCCGGGCTAGCAGCGACCCGAATCTGCATATCGGCGGGCCACCCCATCGATTCGTTGTAGCCAGCGAACTTCACTCCGGCCTCCTCATCTCCCGTGTCCCTCGATCGTCACCCACTGCCCCAGCTGGCGTCCACCCCTGATCGCCCACAGCGGATCACGCTGGATACGCAATGCGGGTCAGCCACGGTCGGGCGTGTGCGCTTCGGACAGGAGGCACCGGGCCCGGGAAGCCGCGCTAAGAGAGTGGAACACGGTCACCGGCAGCGCGATCGAGGTGATGACGGCCGATGCTGTCGCCGTCCAGATACGCATCCGCCTCTACGTGCTCTCTGCCCTGCTCGAGGCTCTGGTGGACATCGACACCCACTACGGCGGGCGCCCAACCGCCCCGCCGAGGACGCCGTCGACGGTTCGTGAGTGTTTCCTGGCAATGGCGGCGACCGGGGTTGCGTGGTCCCGCGGAGCGCGGGAACGTGGCTGGCTCCTGGAGCCATCGAACGGAAGGAGAGCGCATGCTCACCCTCACTGAGAACGCCAGCACGATCGTCAAGACCCTCACCGACCAGGCGCCCGCCGACGAGGCGGGGCTGCGCATCAGCAGCAGCAACCCGGACAACACCGCCTTCGCTGCGGCCGTCTCGGAGGCCCCCGAGCCCACCGACCAGGTCGTCGACGCCGGAGGCGCCCGCATCTTCCTGGAGCCGCAGGCGGCCGACGCCCTCGACGACAAGGTGCTCGACGCGCAGGTCGACGAGCAGGGGTCCGTCAGCTTCGCCATCGGCGCGGTGGCCTGACCGCCCGAGTACGCAGAAAGTGCGCCGTCTCATCACGAGACGGCGCACTTTCCGTGTGTTCGGCGCTGCTAGGCGGCGGGCTGCGGTTCGGGCTCGGGGTCGGCCTCGGCGGCGGCGCCCTGGAACTGCGTCATGTAGAGGTCGTAGTAGGCTCCGCGGCGCTCGAGGAGCGTCGCGTGGTCTCCCTGCTCGACGATGCTGCCGTTCTCCATGACCAGGATGGTGTGCGCGTCCCGGATGGTCGACAGGCGGTGCGCGATCACGAACGACGTGCGGTCCGTGCGGAGTGCGGCCATCGCGTGCTGCACGAGCAGCTCGGTGCGCGTGTCCACCGACGAGGTGGCCTCGTCGAGGATGAGCAGCGACGGGTTCGCGATGAACGCCCGCGCGATCGTGAGCAGCTGCCGCTCACCCGCCGAGACGTTGCCGCCGTCGGCGTCGATGACCGTGTCGTAGCCGTCGGGCAGCTGACGCACGAAGCGGTCGACCATGGTGGCCTTCGCGGCCTCCACGACCTCCTCGTCCGTCGCGTCGAGCCGGCCGTAGCGGATGTTCTCACGGATCGTCCCGGAGAACAGCCATGCGTCCTGCAGCACCATGCCCACTTGGCCGCGCAGCTCGGCGCGCGACAGCTCGGTCGTGTCGATGCCGTCGAGGCGGATGGCGCCGCCGTTCAGCTCGTAGAACCGCATGATGAGGTTGACCAGCGTGGTCTTGCCCGCACCGGTCGGCCCCACGATCGCGACGGTCTGCCCCGGCTTCACGGCGAGGCTGAGGTCGCGAATGAGCGGCATGGCGGGGTCGTACGAGAACTCGACCTCCTCCAGCTCCACCCGGCCGTCGGCACGGGCGGGCAGATGCCGCGTCTCGTGGTCGGGTGACTGCTCCTCCGCATCCAGGAACTCGAAGGTGCGCTCGGCCGACGCGACACCGGACTGCAGCATGTTCGCCATGCCCGCGATCTGACCGATCGGCTGCGAGAACTCCCGCGAGTACTGGATGAAAGCCGTCGCGTCGCCGATGGTCATCTGACCGGAGACCACGCGCAGCGCCCCGACGACCGCGATCAGCACGTACGACAGGTAGGAGACGAAGTTCATCGCCGGCATGATCATGCCCGACACGAATTGCGCACCGACCATCGAGCGGTACAGCTTCTGGTTGCGGGAGTCGAACTCCTCCAGCATCACGCCGTCGCGGCCGAACGAGCGCACGAGGTCGAGACCCGAGTACGACTCCTCGATGTGGCCGTTCAGGTTGCCCGTCGACGCCCACTGCTGTTTGAAGAGCTTCTGCGAGCGGCTGCCGATCACACCCGCGATCACACCCGAGAGCGGGATGGCGATGAGCGCGATCAGCGCGAGCTGCCACGACACGATGAACATCATGATCCCGATGCCGACGACCATCAGGACGGACTGGATCAGCTGAGAGAACGCCTGCTGCAGCGCGGTCTGGATGTTGTCGACGTCGTTCGTCACGCGCGACATCAGGTCGCCGCGCTGGCGGGCATCGAAGTAGCGCAGCGGGATGCGGTTGAGCTTGTCCTCGATGTCGCGGCGCAGCCCGTAGACCACCCGCATCACGAGGGCGTTGAGGATGTAGCCCTGCCACCACTGCAGCAGCGAGGCGACGATATACATGGCGAGGACGATCATCAGCAGGCGGCCCAGCTCGACGAAGTCGATGCCGGTGCCCGGGATCAGGGTGCCCTTCGCGTCGATGGTGCCCACCGAGCCCTGGAAGATGACGTCGGTCGCGTTGCCCAGGATGCGGGGCGCGATCACCACGAGGGCGACCGAGACGACCACGAGCACGGTGACCCAGGTCATCCCGACCCACTCGGACTTCAGGAGGCCGAGCAGGCGCTTGAACGACGGCCAGAAGTTCTCGGCCTTGCGGGCCGGGGCGTCGCCGAACATATCGCCGTCGGAGGCGGACGGCTCGTACTCGTAGTCGACCTCCTCGAGCGTCGCCTCGACGGCGGACTCGTGCGCGGCGCGGTCGGCCTCGCTCTGCTTCTTCGGCCGCTTGGCCAGCTTGTCGCGCGCCATCTCAGGCCACCTCCAGGCTCAGCTGGGACTCGACGATCTCGCGGTACGTGTCGCTCGTCTCCAGCAGTTCGTCGTGGGTGCCGCGTGCGACGACCGTGCCGTCGTCGAGCACGACGATCGTGTCGGCCTCGCGGATGGTCGACACCCGCTGCGCGACGACGATCACGGTCGCGTCGCCCGTGGACTCCGCGAGCGCGGCGCGCAGCCGCGCGTCGGTCGCGACGTCGAGCGCCGAGAACGAGTCGTCGAAGAGGAACACCTTCGGCTGGGCGACGAGCGCCCGCGCGATGCAGAGGCGCTGACGCTGACCGCCGGAGACGTTCGTGCCGCCCTGGGAGATCCGCTCGTCGAGGCCGTGTTCCTTCGCCCGGACGAAGTCCTCGGCCTGGGCGACGCGCAGCGCCTCCCACAGCTCCTCGTCCGTGGCGTCGGGCCTTCCGAACCGGAGGTTGGACGCCACCGTGCCGGAGAACAGGTACGGGCGCTGCGGGACGAGACCGAGCTGACCCGAGAGCTGCTGCCGGCTGAGGGTGTCGACGGAGACGCCGCCGATGCGCACGTGACCGCTCTGCGGCGTGAAGAGGTTGGCGATCACCGAGACGAGCGTCGACTTGCCGGACCCGGTGGAGCCGACGATCGCGGTCACCTGGCCGGGCTCTGCCGTGAACGACACGTCACTGAGCACCGGCTTCTCGGCTCCCGGATAGCCGAAGGTCACGCCCTCGACCTCCACGCGGCCATCGGTGGGGAGCTGAGCGCCCCCCGCACCGCTCTGCTGCGACGGTGTCGCACTCAGCACCTCGTCGATGCGCTCGGCGCACACCATCGCGCGCGGGATCATCATGGCCATGAACACGCCCATCATGACCGCGGTGAGGATCTGCAGCAGATACTGGAGGAACGCGGTGAGCGCACCGATCTGGATGTCGCCCGCATCCACCCGGTGGCCGCCGAACCACAGCACGGCGGCCGTGGCGGCGTTGAGGATCAGCATGATGACCGGGAACATCAGCACGAAGATGTTGCCGACGCGCACCGAGACCCGGGTCAGCGCGAGGTTCGCGTCGTCGTAGCGCACGCTCTCGAAGCGCTCGCGCACGAACGCTCGGATCACGCGGATGCCGACGATCTGCTCGCGGATCACGCCGTTGACGCCGTCGATGCGCTCCTGCATCTCGCGGAACAGCGGGAGCAGCAGCCAGACCAGCACGCCGACGACCACGAACAGCACGGCCACCGACACCCAGATGAGCCAGGAGAGGCCCGCATCCACGTTCACGGCGAGGATGATGCCCGCGATGCACATGATCGGCGTCGACACCATGAAGTTCAGTGTCAGCAGCACGAGCATCTGCACCTGCTGCACGTCGTTCGTGTTGCGGGTGATGAGCGTCGGCATGCCCCACCGGGCGAGATCGAGCGACGGGAGGGAGTCCACCGTGCGGTAGAAGGAGCGGCGGATGTCGCGGCCGACCGCCATGGACGCGCGGGCGCCGAAGTAGGTCGCGGCGATCGCCGCGACGACCTGCACGAAGCAGACCAGGAGCATCATCCCGCCGGTCGACCAGATGAAATCCGTGTCGCCGGTGACGATGCCCTTGTCGATGATGTCCTTGTTGAGGGTCGGCAGGTAGAGGGCGGCGAGGGTCGCCACCAGTTGGAGGAGCACGACCGCGAGCGCTGAGCGCCAGTACGGTCGGCCGAAGCGGAAAGCCATTCGGAGAAGGGTCACGAGAGTTCCTGAGTGTCGCGATGCTGGTGAGGTGCCGGGACGGCGGGGCGCGGAGTCCCCAGTGAAGCACAGCGCCGACGGGCTCGTCGCCACAACGCCGCTGTTGAGTGGTCTCGAACAGCGACTACGGTAGCGCGAGCCGCCGACTTCCGAACCCGGAAGGGGTGTACGAGCCGACGCTATGCCGACGTGCGGTCACCTTATGACCGCAATGGTGATCGATCGGTGGAGGCGGAGGTCAGGCCGGCGTGTACAGGAGGTGCAGCACACCGTTGTCGTAGGCCTCGGAGTGCCGCAGCTCGAGCGCGGCCCGCGCCGTGCCCTCCGGGAACAGCCGCGCGCCGGTCCCGAGCACGACCGGATACACGAAGAGGTGCAGTGCGTCGACCAGCCCGTCGGCGAGCAGGGAGCGCACGAGCGTGCCGCTGCCGCTGATGTAGATGCCGGAGGTCGACTCCTTGAACTCCCGGATGCGGTCGGCGTCGTACGCCCCGAGCGAGCGGGAGTTGCGCCAGGTGGCCTCCGCGCCGGCGTCGTCGAGAGTGCCGCTGACGACGGCCTTCGTCGAGTCGTTGAAGAACGGAGCGCCCGGGTCTTCGGCGGCGGTGCGCGTCGACCACGCCGGCGCGAACATCTCGAACGTGGTGCGGCCGAGCAGGATGGCCTCCGAGGCGCTCGTGATGCGCGCGAGATCGTCGCCCATGGCCGGGTCGAAGCCGTAGTCGAACGTCCAGCTCGGATCCTGGAACACCCCGTCGAGCGAGACGAACTCGTGCACTGCGATGGCGCCCATGGCCTCCCCTTCCGCCTGCGACCGACGCCGGCCGGCCGCTGCCGACCAGCTTAGGGCAGGACGTGCGGGCAGCGCCCGGAACCGGCGTCCTTGCTGCACCGGGATGCCGCGGTTAGCATCGGCCGCGAGGGAGGCACGCCATGACGTCCGAACGCTTCGTCCACGAAGGGACCACGACCCCCGCCTACACCGGGAGGCTCTCCCGGCAGGCTCCCCCCGACCGGTTGCCCGACGAGGCGACGGACCCCGACAGCGTGTACCGGCTCATCCACGACGAGCTGCTGCTCGACGGCAGCTCCCGGCTCAACCTCGCCACGTTCGTGACGACGTGGATGGAGCCGCAGGCCGAGGTGCTGATGGCCGAGTCGTTCGACAAGAACATGATCGACAAGGACGAGTATCCGTCGACCGCCGCGATCGAGCGCCGCTGCGTGTCGATCGTCGCCGACCTGTTCCACGCCGAGCCCGGACAGCCGACCGGCACCTCCACCATCGGGTCGAGCGAGGCCGTGATGCTCGCCGGGCTCGCACTCAAATGGCGCTGGCGGGCCCGGCGCGGGCTGAGCGGCGGCGGCGCACCCAACCTCGTACTGGGATCGAACGTGCAGGTGGTGTGGGAGAAGTTCTGCCGCTACTTCGAGGTGGAGCCGCGGTATCTGCCCGTCGAACGCGGCCGGTACGTCATCACTCCCGAGCAGGTGCGGGACGCGGTCGACGACGACACGATCGGCGTCGTCGGCATCCTGGGCACCACCTTCACCGGCGAGTTGGAGCCGATCGCCGAGATCTGTCAGGTGCTCGACGCCCTCGCGGACAGCGGCGGACCGGATGTGCCGGTGCACGTGGACGCGGCGAGCGGAGGGTTCGTCGTCCCCTTCCTCGACCCTGACCTCGAGTGGGACTTCCGACTGCCGCGCGTCGTCTCCATCAACGTCAGCGGCCACAAGTACGGCCTCACCTACCCGGGCATCGGCTTCGTCGTCTGGCGGTCGCCCGACCATCTGCCGTCCGAGCTCGTGTTCGAGGTGAACTACCTCGGTGGCGAGATGCCGACCTTCACGCTCAACTTCTCCCGCCCCGGCAACCAGGTCATCGGGCAGTACTACAACTTCGTCCGACTCGGGCGGGCCGGGTACACGGAGATCATGACGGCGCTGCGGGACACCGCCGTCACCATCTCCGCCGGCCTCGCCGCCGAGCCCGACCTGCGGGTGCTGACCGACGGCACGGCGATCCCCGTCATCGCTTTCGACGTCGCTCCGGGATCGGGCTTCACGGTGTTCCAGGTCTCGCACGAGCTGCGCGCCCGCGGCTGGCAGGTGCCCGCGTACACGATGCCGGCGAACGCGGAGGATGTCGCCGTGCTCCGGATCGTCGTGCGCGACGGCTTCAGCGCCGAGCTCGCCGACGCCCTGGTGGCCGATGTGCGCGCGGTGTGCGCCGAGCTGCGGACGGGCGACCCGACCCGCATCCCGAAGACCGCTTTCGCGCACTGAACGTGCCGGTCGTGGCCGGTCTCGGGCCGCCGATGACTCACATTGCACTTTCAGCTTGAAGGTGCAAACTTTCACTTCGTGAACGAGAGTGCAATCTCTGCGCGAGAGCGGCGCAAGGCCGAGACGGCCCGCGGACTCCGCGAGGCCGCGCGAAGGCTGACCATCGAACGCGGGCTCTCCGGCTTCACCGTCGAGGAGCTGTGCGAGGAGGTCGGCGTCTCCCGCCGCACCCTCTTCAACTATTACGCCTCCAAGGAGAACGCGGTCATCGGCATCCCGGTCGACCTCGACGAATCCGGCGCCGCCGAACGGTTCCTGGCCGAGGGGCCGCGTGGGATCGTGCACCTGCTGGACGACCTCATCGCGCTGCACCTCGCGCGCTGGGACTACGGCGGACTCACCGCCACCGACATCCACGAACTGCTCCGCGCCGTCGACCGCGAGCCGCGGCTCGCCGCCCACATGCTGAAGATGGCGGGCGAAGGCGAGCGGGAGGACATCCTGCTCGTCGAACGCCGCGAAGGGCTGCCCCGCGGCGACCTGCGAGCCGCTGCGGCCGTGCAGCTCGCCGGCGGACTGCTGCGCGCGAGCGCCGAGGAGTTCTTCCGCCCCGAGACCTCCGACGACCTCCCGGACATCATCCGGCGAC
The DNA here is from genome assembly GCF_020521355.1 of Leifsonia sp. LS1. NCBI lineage: Bacteria > Bacillati > Actinomycetota > Actinomycetes > Micrococcales > Microbacteriaceae > Leifsonia > Leifsonia sp. LS1. The sequence continues at coordinate 57,334 of NZ_BPER01000009.1, read as the reverse complement.
GCATCGCCGCGGTCCGCGAACTCTTCGCCTGAGGCCGGCCGACCCGGCGCCCCCGCATCCCACCGCACCACCCGAGAACGAACGCACCACCCGAGAACGAACGGACCCCATGACCGCCACCGCGCCTGCGCCGCTGCTGCTGACCAAGCGGCGCATCTGGATCATCTTCAGCGCCCTGATCGCCGGGATGCTGCTGAGCAGCCTCGACCAGACGATCGTCTCCACCGCCATGCCGACGATCGTCGGCGACCTCGGCGGCGTCGAGCACCAGGTGTGGATCACCACCGCCTACATCCTCGCCACCACCATCGTGATGCCCGTCTACGGCAAGCTCGGCGACGTGCTGGGCCGGCGGTGGCTTTTCATCATCGCCATCGCGGTCTTCACCGCGGCGTCCATCGGCTGCGCGTTCGCGGGCGACTTCTGGACGTTCGTCGTGTTCCGCGCCATCCAGGGCCTCGGCGGCGGCGGGCTCATGATCCTCTCGCAGGCGATCATCGCCGACATCGTCCCCGCCAACGAGCGCGGCAAGTACCTCGGCCCGCTCGGGGCCATCTTCGGCCTCTCGGCCGTCGCCGGCCCGCTCCTCGGCGGCTTCTTCGTCGACCACCTGACCTGGCAGTGGGCGTTCTACATCAACATCCCGGTCGGCATCGCCGCCCTCGTCATCGCGATCGTCGCGCTCACCCTGCCGAGCAAGCGCGCCACCCGCCCGATCGACATCCTGGGCATCCTCTTCCTCTCGATCGCGACGACCTGCCTGATCTTCTTCACCGACTTCGGCGGCGACAAGGACTACGGCTGGAGCTCCTTCGCGACCTGGGCGTGGGGCATCGGGATGCTCGCCGCGGCGATCGCCTTCGTGATCGCCGAGGCGCGGGCCTCGGACCCGATCATCCCGCTGGCGCTGTTCAGGAACCCGATCTTCGTCAACGCCACCGCGATCGGCCTGGCGCTCGGCATCGGGATGTTCGCCGCGATCGGCTTCGTGCCCACCTTCCTGCAGATGTCGTCCGGCACCTCGGCCGCGGCCTCCGGGCTGCTCATGATCCCCATGATGGTCGGCCTGATCGGCACGTCGATCGCGTCGGGCATGGCGATCACCAAGACGGGTAAATACAAGCTCTATCCGATCCTCGGCGCGATCATCACCGGCATCGCCATGGTCTGCATGACCACGCTGGCCGCGTCGACCCCGATCTGGCTGATCTGCGTGTACCTGTTCGTATTCGGCGCCGGCCTCGGCCTGATCATGCAGGTGGTCGTGCTCGTCGTGCAGAACGCGGTCCCGGCCGCGCAGATCGGCACCGCGACCTCCACGAACAACTACTTCCGCGAGGTCGGAGCCGCGCTCGGCACGGCCGTCTTCGGCACGCTGTTCACGACGCGCCTGACCGAGAACCTCACCGACGTCTTCACCAAGGCGGGCGCCTCCGCGTCTGACGCGGCCGGGGCGACGGCGACGCTCAGCCCGGAGGCGCTCAACGCGCTCCCGGAGGCCGTGCACACCGGCGTCGTGAACGCCTACGCCGACGCGCTCGCCCCGGTGTTCTGGTACCTCATCCCGTTCATCGCGATCGCGCTCATCCTGGCCCTGTTCCTCAAGCAGATCCCGCTCTCGGATCAGGCCGGGCTCGTCGCCCGTGGCGAGGCCATCAGCGGCGAGGAGGCGGAGCGTCTGGAAGCCGAGCAACGCGCGGGACGCGCGCCTGCGACCGTGGGCGCGGAGGACGCCGGACCGGGCGATCCCCGAGCCTGACCTCCCGACCACCCCGCGACACCGGGGTCGAGAAACGCCGCTCCGGAACCTCCGGAGCGGCGTTGCGCGACCTCTGTGTGTCGGCGGTCAGCCCGCGCTGACGCGACGGTAGCGGATGTGCGTCGACAGCGGAGAGTGGAGCACCTCGACGGGCTCGAAGTCGAAGGCGGTGACATCGTCGAAGATCCGCTCGCCGCTGCCGAGCAGGACGGGCGCGATGTCGAGGGTGAGCTCGTCGATCACCCCGGCGTTGAGCGCCTGGCGGACCGTCGACGCACCGCCGGCGATGTCGACGCCGGCGCCGGCGGCCGCCTCGACGGCGCGCGCGTAGGCGGCGTCGAAGCCGTCGGTGACGAAGTGGAAGGTGGTTCCGCCCTCCATCTCGATCGGGTCGTGCGCGTAGTGGGTGAGCACGAAGACCGGCGCGTGGTACGGCGGTTCCGCACCCCACCAGCCCTCCCAGGCGCCATCCCACTCGCCGCGGATGGGGCCGAACATGTTGCGGCCCATCACGTAGGCGCCGCGCGGCCGCATCAGCCACCCGGCGGCCGTCGCGTCGGCGGCGTTCGCGCGCGGGTCGCCCATGTGCCAGCGGTGCAGCTCCTGGCCGCGCTCCCCCAGCCCGTTCTGGAGACTCTGGTTGGGCCCGGCGACGAAGCCGTCGAGCGAGATCGACATGTGACAAGTGGTGTCGGACATGGGATCAGTATCCACCGTGCCGGCGACACCACCGCCGAACGCACGAAGCGCCCCGTCCGACGTCGGACGGGGCGCTTCGAGAGCGTCTCAGAGAGCGCGGATGTTGGAGGCCTGCGGGCCCTTGTTGCCCTGCGTCACCTCGAACTCGACCTTCTGGTTCTCTTCCAGGTTGCGGTAGCCGTTACCCGTGATCTCGCTGTAGTGAGCGAACACGTCGGCCGAACCGTCGTCCGGAGCGATGAAGCCGAAGCCCTTCTCGGAGTTGAACCACTTGACGGTGCCAGTTGCCATCGTTTTTTCTTCTTTCAATCTGCGATGACCGACGCCGCCGGAACCGTTCCGGAGCTGCTTACGGAAAGCGCGTGAACAACGATACGCGAATCCGCCGGATTACGCCCGGGTTCGTCCGAAGAGAAGTCGAGATATTGCACGGGCGGGCGGCCGTGTACAGTGCGTGCGGAGCCGCCCGGCTCGGAAGACGAGGCGGAAGGGAGCCCCGTGAATTCGGAGCAGCGAGAGCACGGAGCCGCGGCGGAATCGGCCTGGCGGCGGTTCTGGAACCGCGGCGGATGGTGGAAGGCCCTGCTGGTGGCTGCGGTCTACTGGGGTCTCTACCAGCTCGCCGGAGTGCTCGTCTTCCTCGCGTTCGGCGGCCTGATCGATAAGCACGACGTGTTCGCGAACGCGGCGAGCGTCTTCTTCGGGATCGGCGCCGCCATCGTCGTCGGCGGCATCCTGCTCGTGATCTTCGCCCTGTCGCTGGGGTGGCTGAAGCAGCTCTTCGGGCGCCAGCCGATCGGCGGATCGTGGTGGATGTGGATCGGTGTCGGGATCGTCGTCGTGTTCAACATCCTGCGGTTCGCGAGCGCCGACTACGCCGCCTGGGATGCCGGCGCGGTGGTCGCCGTGCTGGTGACGGGGCTCGTGATCGGCTTCGCGGAAGAGGTGCTGACGCGCGGATTCGCGGTGAACCTGCTGCGCCGCGCCGGCTACGGCGAGCGCAGCGTGATGCTGCTGTCGTCGCTCCTCTTCGCCGCCCTGCACGCGGGCAATGCGCTGTCCGGCCAGAACCTGATCGCGGTCGGGTTCACCGTCGTCTACACGTTCGCCTTCGGCCTGGTGATGTACGCGGCCCTGCGGGTGACAGGCAACCTGATCTGGCCCATCCTGCTGCACGCCTCGACCGACCCGAGCCTCTTCCTGCTGACGGGCGGGGTGGACGCCACGAGCAGCGCGATGCACCCGGGACCGCTCGCCGGCGTCGCGGGGCTGGCGAACGTCGTGATCATGATCTTCGCTCTGGTGCCGTTGGTCTTCGTGCGCGGCCGCGTCGACCGCGAGGCGGCCTACGGCCTGAAGCCGCCCGCCGCTCCACTCGCCTGAGTGCCGGGCGGTCAGGCCCAGAAGCCGAGGTGGGAGGCCGCGGCCTCCTCCTCCAGGTGCGGTCCCGAGACCTCGATCGAGCGGCTGCCCGCGGCGAGCACCGTGCGTGCGGGCAGCGCCAGCGTCGGGTTGTCCGCGTGGTCGCCGGTCATCGCGTACAGCGCGTCCTCGGGCAGCGCGTAGACGACACGCCCGATCCCGGCCCAGTAGATCGCGCCCGAGCACATCGCGCACGGCTCGCACGAGGTGTACAGCGTGTACGCGGGCAGCTCCCCGGTGGGGAGATCGCGGCCGGCAAGACGCACGAGGTTCGTCTCCGCGTGGCCGGTGATGTCCCGCTCCGTGTTCACCGTGTTCTCGGCCTCCAGCACGATGGACCCCTCCGGCCCGACGAGCACCGCACCGAACGGGTGATTGCCGTGGGCACGCGCCGCATCGGCGAGGGCGATGGCGCGGCGGAGATGGTCGAGATCGCTCATGGGGACGAGCCTAGCGAGGGGACACGGCCCCGGAGACGACGAAGGCCCCGGATCGCTCCGGGGCCTTCGTCTACTGTCTCAACCAGTTCGTTGTGCGAGCACCTTCGTGCAAACACCGTGCGCCACGAGGGATTCGAACCCCCAACCTTCTGATCCGTAGTCAGATGCTCTATCCGTTGAGCTAGTGGCGCATGACCCATCCGCTCTCGCGCGGGCCGGATTAGAGCTTACATGACCGCATCCAAGACCGCCAATTGGCGGCGGAGGGCGACCTGGCGGTAAGACGTCTCGATGAGTTCGCCGATCTCCGTCCAGGCGTCCGCGTCGTCCGGCCAGGCGCGGTCGACGTCGATGCCGAGCCAGCCGCTCGCACCCCAGTACTTCGGGACGAAGATGCGCGGGTCCTGCCGGAGGGCCGGGTCCTCTGCGGGGTCGGGTTTGAAGACGACGGAGTCGGTGCGGTCCATCATGGCGCCGACGAGGGCGAAGATCTTGCCCTTCTCGCCGGTCTTGAACGCCGGGCGGCCATGGGTCAGGATCTCCACGGCCTCCGGGAGGCGCAGGCTGCGGGCGCGCACGCGGGCGACGAGCTCGTCGTCGGCGTCGAACAGGCGGGGGTGCTCCATCAGGCGAAGATCTCGTCGAGGAAGCAGACCAGTGCGCGCCAGCTACGGGCGTCGGCGACCGGCCGGTAGCTGTCGCGGCCGGGGATGGTGAAGGCGTGCGGTGCGCCGGAGTAGGTGGTCACCTGCCAGTCGACGTGCGGAGCGCCGCGCAGCTCGTCCTGGAAGGCGGCGATGGCGGAGTCGGGCACGACCGGGTCGTCCCCGCCCGTGAGCACGAGGAGGGAGGCGGCGATCGCGGCGGCGTCCGGCGGGTCGTGCGCGATGAGCCCGCCGTGGAACGAGACGACCCCGCGGGCGGGCGCGCCGGTGCGGGCGAACTCGAGCGCCGCGGTCCCGCCGAAGCAGTAGCCGATGACGGCGAGCCGGGCGGGATCGACCGCGGGATGCTGCCGCAGCCAGCTGAACCCGGCGGCGACGCGGGCGCGCATCAGGCCGAGGTCGCGGTAGAAGGCTCCGGCGACCTTCTGCGCCTCGTCGCCCTCCGGCCGCACATCCGCGCCGTAGAGGTCGGCCGCGAATGCGACGTAGCCGCGACGGGCGAGCATCTGGGCGCGCATCCGGACCGTGTCGCCGACGCCGTGCCAGTCGTGCAGGACCAGCACGGCGGGCCTGCGCTCGTCGGCCTGCGCATCCCAGGCGAGGTACCCCTCCAGCGGCAGACCCTCGTGGTCGTACGCCACCGTCTCCGTCTCGATGACGGAGTGCTCGCCGACCGGCACGTGCGCCAACAGCGCCTCGTGCGCGGGCGAGAGCAGGGTGGGATGGGCGGTCGACGGGCGGGCGAGCGTCACGGGGTGTTCTCCTGAGGTCGCATCGTCGCGGGCGACGGACGTCGCCGGCGGCCTGGCCTGCTGTGACTGGTCGCGGATTGCGCGAGGACCCCGGTGCGGGTCGGGTCCCACAGCGACACCCTACCTCGCCGGCCTCGGCGACGCGACGCCCCTCCTGCGCGCGGCGGACGGTCGTACCATGGGCGCATGGCCACCGAGTTCAGCAACGAGACGGACGCGAGCCGGTACGCGATGCACCGGGACGGGGAGCTGGTCGGCGTGCTCGACTACCGCATCCTGGGCAGCTCGATCTCCCTCACCCGGGCGTTCACGGTGCCGGCGCAGCGCGGCAAGGGCTACGCGGCCCAGTTGGTGGAGTACGCCGTCGACGAGATCGAGCGCGCAGGCGACCTGCGGATCGTCCCGATGTGCTGGTATGTCGCCGAATGGTTCGACGCCCACCCCGAGCGCGCCGGTCTGCTGCAGCAGCGCGACGCGGGCTGAGCGCGATGGCGGACAGACGGGCGGTACGCGTCTCGCGGTTCGGCGACGCGTCGGCGCTCGGGATCGCGGACGAAGCGCTGCGCCGCCCGCTCGGCAACGATGTCGTCGTGCGGGTCACCCACGCGTCGGTCGGAGCGACCGACCTGCTGGCGCGGCGCGGCGGCTACGTGTTCCAGCCGCTCCCCGGTTTCACGCCCGGCTACGATTTCGTGGGCGTGCTGGAGACCGAGTCGGCGGTCTCCGTGGCGCTCGGCCTGCGCACCGGCGCGCGCGTCGCGGGCGTGCTGCCCCGGATGGGCGCGCACGCCACCCGGGTGACCCTGTCGCCGACGTTCCTGGTCGCGGTCCCCGACGCGCTCGACTCCGCTGTCGCGGCGACGCTCCCCCTGGACGCGGTGACCGCCGCCGTCGCCCTGCGTCTGACCGGGCCCGGCACCGGCCCGGACCGCCGGCTCCTGGTCCAGGGCGCCTCCGGAGCGGTCGGCGCGTTCGCCGTGCAGCTCGCAACCCACGAGGGCCGTACCGTCGTGGGCACCGCCTCCGCCCGCACGCGCGCCTTCGCGGAGTCTCTCGGCATCCCCGTCGTGGACTACCACACCGCCGACTGGACAGGCGCCGCCCGCCGCGCGGCCGGCGGCCCCTTCGACGGCGCCATCGACCACACCGGCGGCCCGCGGGTGCGCGACGCGCTCGCGCCGGGAGGGACCCTCGTCCGCACCGCCTTCGCCGGCCGGGAGGGCCACGAACGCTCGGACTCCCTGCAGGGCGCTGCGGAGGCTACCCTGCGGCGCCACGGCCACCCGCGCGAACGCGTCTGCAGCATCCCGTACTTCGTGCTCACCCGCCGCCCGCACTATCGCGCACTGCTGCGCGGCCTTCTCTCCGCAGTCGACTCCGGGCGGCTGCAGCCGCCGACGCCCGAGGTGCACGCCTTCGACGACGTGTGGGAGGCGAACCGCGCGGCCGAGCACGTGGCGCCGGGGCGGAAGGTCGTGCTCGCGATCTGAGCGCTGGGCCACCCTCGACCGTATGGGAGCGGGACTCCACTCCCATACGGGCATTCGGGTAAGCCACCGGTCCGTTCGAGACGCCCCCTAGCGCGCACTGCACGGAACGGCTGACCCCTCCAGCGTAACGGTGGAGTAGACGGTGCAGTCAACTCCGGATGTCCCCCTCCCGTCCGCGCGGCCCTCCTGGATATGCTGTGCCGCATGAGCACCAAGAGCCGCCAGGGGCCGCATCCGGAGACCACGCTCGACGTCCGCGACCACCGCCGACTGTGGGGAGCGCTGGCCGGGCTGATCACGGGGGTGCTGATCGCCTACCCGCTGTCGGCGAGCATCGCCTTCGCGACGCATCCCGCGACGCAGCGCCTGTTCGGCGGGCGGCTGGAGTCGGCGTCGCAATTCGGCTTCCAGGCGTTCTGGTGGGTGATGGCCCTCGCCTGCCTCGCCCTGCCGTTCATCGTCGGGTACGGGATCGCGAAGCTCTCGGCCCGCACGATCACCGTGATCGGCGCGGTGGTGGTGATCCTGCTGATCCTGCTCGTGGTGCTGGGGCAGCTCTTCGCCTTCTGACCATCCCGAGCAGGCCGAGCACAACGAGCGCGCCGAGGCGGCGGATTATCGGCCGCCTCGGCGCGATTCGTGCGATTTTTCGCCGTCTCGGTGCAGTGCGGGCGGGCTATCCGAGTGTGCCGTGCACGGCGTACTCGTCGATCGCGGCGAGCTCGGCGTCGGTGAGCGGGGCACCGGCGAGGGCGCCGATGTTCTGCTCCAGTTGAGCGACGCTGCTCGCGCCGATGATCGCCGAGGCGACCGTGCGGCGGCGGAGCACCCACTGCAGCGCGAGCTGCGCGAGGCTCTGCCCGCGGCCGGCGGCGATCTCGTTGAGCGCGCGGGCGCGCTCGAGATACGTGTCCGTGATGTCGGATGCGTGGAGGAAGACGCTGGTCACGGCGCGGGAGCCTTCGGGCACGCCGTTCAGGTAGCGGTCGGTCAGCATCCCCTGGGCGAGCGGTGAGAAGACGATCGCTGCCGCGCCGACCCGGTCGACGGCGTCGAGGATACCGCCCTCGACGGTGCGGTCGAACAGGGAGTAGCGCGGCTGGTGCAGCAGCAGTGGGGCTCCGGCGGCGGCGAGGAGCGTCGCCGCCTCCTCCGTGCGCACGGCGTCGTAGTTCGAGATCGCGGGGTACAGCGCCTTGCCTGACGTGACCGCCGTGACGAGGGCGCCCATGCTCTCCTCGAGCGGCGTCTCCTGGTCGGGGCGGTGGTGGTAGAAGACGTCGACGTAGTCGAGGCCGAGACGCTTCAGCGACTGGTCGAGCGACGACAGGAGGTACTTGCGCGAGCCTCCGTCGCCGTACGGCCCGGGCCACATCTCGTAACCGGCTTTGGTGGAGACGACGATCTCGTCCCGGTAGGCCTTGAGGTCGGTGGCGAGGATGCGGCCGAAGACCTCCTCCGCCGCTCCGGGCGGCGGTCCGTAATTGTTGGCGAGATCGAAGTGCGTGATGCCGAGGTCGAAGGCGCGCAGCACGATGGCGCGCTGCACCTCGTAGGCGCGGGCGTGGCCGAAGTTCTGCCAGAGGCCGAGGGAGAGCTCGGGCAGCACGAGGCCGCTGCGGCCGGCTCGGCGGTACGGGATGCGGTCGTAGCGGTTCGGGTCGGCGAGATGAGTCACGCCCTCAACCTACCAACGCCACGGGACCGGCCCCACCGCGTCCCCGTGCCCGCGACATTTGGACCAAATCGCGGGAATGCGGCGGCGAAACGCGACATTCGGTCCAAATCGCGAGGCAGGAGGGGTGGGGGTGGAGGCGGGGGTTACGCGCTGCGGAGGCGGAAGGCGCCATCGCCGACGGCGGTGATGCTCACGTCGCGATGGTCGGGCACCCGGGTCAGCCCCTCCGTCGTCGCCGACGCGTAGGGCCCGACCACGATCGTCTCCGCGCCCGCGGCAATGCCGGCGCGCAGGCCCGCCTCGACGTCCTCGAAAACGACGCAGTCCGCGATGGGCACGCCCAGCAGTCGGGCACCCAGCAGGTACGGGTCGGGGGCGGGCTTGCCGTTGTCGACGTCGGCGGGGGTCACCACGACGTCGGGCAGGGGGATGCCCGCCGCCGCCATGCGCGCCTCCGCGAGCTCGCGCGGCGCGCTCGTCACCAGCGCGACCCGTGCGCCAGCACCGACCAGGCCCTCGACCAGCGCGAGGGCTCCCGGGATCTCGACGATGCCGTCAGTCCGCGTGACCTCCTCGCGCACGAGGTGCTCCAGGATGCTCTGGCGTTCCGCGTCCGTCAGGCCGGGGAGGAAGTGGCCCACCGTGTCCGGAGCGGGGCGCCCGTGCGCGAACTCCAGCACCTCCGCCGGGTCCAGCCCGTGGCGGGCGCTGAGCTCGCCCCACACGTGCTCGACCACCGGGGTCGAGTCCACGAGGGTGCCATCCATGTCGAACAGGAATCCGCGCGCCGTCACATCCACCCCCTCACCCTAGGGCGACGTTCACCGCCGCTGCGCGTCCTGGGCGGCGCGGAGGTCCGAGAGCGCCCTGTCGGTCTCGCGGGACGGGGTGCCGCCGCGGGCGGCGATGGCGGAGGGGAGCCAGTCGCTCAGCACGAAGCGGCGGCGGCGCGGAGGCTGTCCTCCATCCACGGTGCGGGTCGGATGCGCGATCCAGCCGTGTTCCATTCCCTGGGTCCATGTCGTGTTTGCCATGTCACAGACGTTACGAGCGTAAAGAATCGGCCACGAGATGGCCTCGGGTCTATCTTCGCAAAGATTCGGCCAGTATCATGGGGGAATGTTGAGATCCGTCGCGGTTCCGCTGCTCGACGACTTCGCGATGTTCGAGTTCGGGGTCGTGTGCGAGGTTTTCGGCCTCGACCGCAGTTACGCCGGGCTGGAGCCGTTCGACTTCCGCGTCTGCGCCATCGAGCCGCAGAATCCCCTCGACGGCCCGACCGGGGTCCGCCTGCTCGCCCCGTACGACCTGAGCGCGATGGAGGACGCGGACCTCATCGCCGTGCCCGCCGCCACCATCCGCGACAGCTACCCGGAGGAGCTCCTGGAGGCGCTGCGTCGCGCTTCCGCGCGCGGCGCCACACTGCTCAGCGTCTGCTCCGGCGCGTTCGTGCTCGGCGAGGCCGGCCTGCTCGACGGGCGCGAGTGCACGACCCACTGGCGCTACGCCGACGCGCTGCAGAGCCGCTTCCCGCTCGCCGAGGTCGACCCGGACGTGCTCTTCATCGACGACGGCGACGTGATCACGAGCGCCGGCACCTCCGCCGGCATCGATGCCTGCCTGCACCTCGTGCGCCGCGAGCTCGGCAGCGCCACCGCCAACACGATCGCGCGCAACATGGTCGTCCCGCCGCAGCGCGACGGCGGACAGCGCCAGTACATCGACAAGCCGGTCTCCGACTGCGCGGACGACACCTTCAGCGAGCTGATCGACTACCTCACGGACCGCCTCGACGAGAACCACACGGTCGGCGCCCTCGCCGCCCGCACCCACATGTCCACCCGCAGCTTCTCGCGCAAGTTCGTCGCCGAGACGGGGGTCTCGCCGATGCAGTGGCTCACGACCCAGCGCGTCCTGCACGCGCGCCTCCTGCTCGAGACCACCGCGCTCCCGATCGACGAGGTCGCCCGACAGTGCGGCTTCGGCAGCGCGACGCTCCTGCGGCACCACTTCGACCAGGAGGTCGGAGTGCCGCCGACCCGCTACCGGGCGGCATTCGCGCAGCGGGAGGCCCAGCCGGTCGCGGCGGGCTGACTCGCGACGACGATCCCGCGTCGCCTCCAGCCGTCACACGGGAATGCGGGAGCGGCGCCCGCGGCTGCATCCTGGTGCGGGAAAGCCCGTGCGAGTCCGCCTCGCCGGCCTGACGGCGCTCGGCATCGTCACCCCGGCCCGCCACCAGCGCGCGTGAGGCATGACCGGACCTAGTCGGGCAGCTCGTATCGGTCGCTGATGCCTGGCAGGTGGATGCGTTCGCCGCTGCGGTTGAAGATCGACAGGACTTCCAGCGGCTCGTTGCCGAGTGCGGCGACGCCGTGCGGGATGCGGGTGTCGAACTCCGCCGCCTCCCCGATCTCGACGACGAGGTCGCGGTCGCCGAGGATGACGCGCGCTCTGCCGCGCAGAACGTAGATCCATTCGTAACCGTCGTGGCTGCGGGTTTGGATCGGACCGGGCGATGGAGTGAACGTCATCTTGAAGGTCTGCACCGGTGCGGTCTCGGGCGAGAGGTAGTCGACCGTGAGGTTCGCGAATCGGCGGGTTGGTGCTTGCACGCGTGGGTCGGGCGCTTTCCACAGGAGCAGATCGTCCAGGCTGATCCGCAACCCTCTCGTGACGGGGATGAGCAGTTCGAGGTTCGGCGCCCGCCTTCCTGCTTCCATCCGGGAGAGCGTGGAGGCCGAGATCCCTGTGATCTCCGCCAGTGCCTCAAGCGTCAGGCTCCGCTTGAGCCGTGCCGCGCGCAGGCGCGGCCCGATCTCACGCAGGACGGCCCGCGTGAGATCGGGCGGGGCTTGTTGCTGATCCGGCATCTTGCTTTGCTACCACCTCGCGTCGTCGGCGCCGGTCATGCGGCGGGGATTCGGCGCAGGTGCAGGACGTGATCCGCGCGGGTGCCGGGCTGCCCGGCAGGTCCAGGGACATCCGTCAGCATGGTCTCCGATCTCACCGTCGCCCACTCCCCTGGAGCCAGCTGCAGCGCGGCGAGGGTGTCGTCCGGGGTCGGCAGGGTGAGCTCGGCCGGCTGCTCACCCATCCACGACGGCATCCCCTGATGCGAGACGACGAGCACACGTCCGCCGGGAGCAACGGCCTGCGCCGCGCGGGTCAGGACACGCTCACGCTCTCCGGCGGCCGCGACAGGGGAGTGCAGGAACTGCGCCGACACCAGGTCGAAGGTACCCTCGGGGAAGCTGCTCGCGAGGTCGTACTGCTCGAAGCGGGCGCGGTCGGCGAGCGCGAGGCGGAGGGCGTGCTCGCGCGCCCGCTCCAGGGCCGTGGCCGACACGTCCACGCCCAGCACCGCCCATCCACGGCCGGCGAGCCAGAGGGCGTCCGCGCCTTCGCCGCAGCCGAGGTCGAGGGCCGTACCGGGTTCCAGGTCCTCGGTCTCGGCGCTGAGCCAGCGGCTCACGGGTCCGTGCTCGCCTCGGGTGTGTTCGACGTAGAAGTCGTCCCAGAACTGCTGCGCGGTCCGGTTCGGGTTCGCTCGCACTTCGTCCCAAAAGCCCTGCACGGACTGTCTGCCGCTGTTCTCCTCGGTCGCCTCGTCGTTCATGGTTCAGTTCCCGGTCGCGGTCTTCACGGACGCGGAGATCTGCTCGAGGGCGTCGATGATGCCGACACCGCCGCCCTGGGCGAGATCCTCGTTCGCGCCGTAGACGCGGTCCTCCTTGACGGCGGTCAGGTCGGGTAGTGCGGCGGCGAGGTCGCCGATGGCTGCCTGCTCGTCGCCGACGTAGTTCACGAACACGACGTCCGGCGACATCGCGAGCGCCTGCTCGGTGTTGAGCTCGGCGAACGGGGTGGGCAGGTCGGCGAACTCGTTGGTGAGCCCGAGGGCCTCGATGAACGCGGAAGCGGGGTAGCCGCCGATCGCGTAGACCTTCCCGCCGACGACCTTCAGGAACGCGACAGTCGCGGTGCTGCCATTCAGCGAATCCTTGGCGGCAGCGACGCGGCCCCGCAGCTTGTCGTTCAGCCGTGCGGCCTTCTCGGGCACGTCGAAGATCGCGCCGAGGTTGGTGACATCGGTGTAGACGGTCTCGATGCCCTGATTGCCGGAAGGCTGGGCGCAGTAGCCGCCCATGACGTAGGCGTTGGCGCCGATCCCCGCGAGGTCGTCGTAGGAGAGCGTGCCTTGCCCGACCAGCTGCGCCTCGTTGAAAGAGAGGAACAGGTCAGGCGTGGCTGCGATCACCGGCTCACGGGCGGGGATGGTGTCCGGGGAGACGACGTCGACGCCGGCCGGAAGATCGGCCGGCGTCCGGCCCTTGTCGTCGGGGCCGAGGACGACCCCAGTGACCGTTTTACCCACGCCGAGCGCGTCAAGGGTCTCCAGGGTGCGGTAGTTGCCGAGCACGACCCGTGAGGGCTCGTTCTCGTACGTGAAGTCGCGCCCGCAGGAAGCGACGGTCACCGGGTAGCCAGCGGTCGCGGCCTCCCCGGAGGTCGAAGAGCTCTCGGCGGGGGCGGTCGTGGAGCAGCCGGCCAGCGCGAGGCCGGCGGCCACGAGCGCGGCGGAGGCTGCGAGGCGGTTTCGGAGTGCGGTCATGGTGTGCTTTCTGTGACAGGGCGCGGCCCGAGGTGGACCGCACGGGTTCCGGTGAGGGGGTTGGTGGTAATCGCGGCGGCCACGCCGAACACGGCGCCGATCCGCTCGGGCGTCAGCACCTCGTCGGGCGTCCCGGACGCGACGAGCCGGCCTGCATCCAGCAGGTGCAGCTCGTCGCAGTACGCCGCGGCGAGGTTCAAATCGTGCAGCGCCGTCACGACGGTGACGCCGAGGCGGCGGAACAGAGCCAGCAGCTCATGCTGCGCGGCGAGGTCGAGGTGGTTGGTCGGCTCGTCCAGCAGCACGACCGGCGTCGCTTGGGCCAGCGTGCGGGCGGCCAGGACGCGCTGCCGCTGCCCACCCGAGAGCGTGTCGATGCGCCGATCCGCGAATTCCTCCACCCCGGCCTTGTGCAGCGCGTCGCCGATCGGGTCGCCGGGGGTGTCGTCGGCGCCCAGCATTCGCCGGTGCGGGAGCCGGCCGGTCTCCACGACCTCCCGGACCGTGTACCGGGGGTCGGTGCCGTCGTCCTGCATCAGCACACCGATCCGCCGCGCGACCTCCCGCGTCGGCAGGCCGGCGACGTCGGCGCCGTCGACCAGCACCGCACCGCACTCAGGGACCAGGGCGCGCCAGAGGGCACGCAGCAGCGTCGACTTGCCGGACCCGTTCGGGCCGAGCAGCCCCACCATCGCCCCGTCCCGGACTGTCAGCACGACCTCGTCGAGGACGGCCTGCCCGCCCAGGCGCACCGTGAGGCGGTTCACCTCGAGGCTCATGCCGGCGCCCTCCGGTCGGTGCGGGCGAGCTGGGCGATGAACAACGGCGCACCGACAGCGGCTGTGATGATCCCGATCGGCAGCTCCGCCGGGGCCAGGACCGTACGGGCGAGGATGTCGGCGGCGGGCAGGAACGTCGCCCCGAGCAACAGACTCGCCAGCAGCACGCGGCGGTGCGCCGCACCGACAAGGATGCGGGCGACGTGCGGGATGACCAGCCCCACGAACCCGATCCCGCCCACGACCGCGACCACGCACGCCGTGACGAGCGCGGCGATCACCATGAGCTCGGCCTGGAACCGACCTACCGGGACGCCCTGGGAACGGGCGAGCTCGGGACCGGCGGCGAGAGCGTCGAGCCACCGGGCGCGCAGCAGCAGCCACCCGCAGCCGAGTGTCACGACGATCGTGAGCATCGGCAGCGCCGTCCAGCCCACCCCGGCGATCGACCCGAGAGTCCAGAACAGCGCACGCTGCAGTTGAGCGGGGGTCGCCACGATCTGGAAGAAGTACGTCGCCGCCGACAGCAGGTAGCCGATCGCGACGCCGGAGAGGATCACCCGGCCCGGTGCCCACCCGCGGCCCCGGCGGGCGAGCGCGACGATCCCCGCGAAGGCGAGCAGCGCGCCGGCGAACGCGGCGGCGGCGATGCCGAGGGAGCCGATCCCGGTGCCCAGCACGATCGCCATGACCGCGCCTAGGCTCGCGCCCGGCGTCACGCCGATCACGTAAGGATCGCCGAGCGCGTTGCGCACCACCGCCTGGATCACGACGCCCGTGACCGCGAGCGCCGAGCCGACGACGATCCCTGCCAGTACCCGCGGAACGCGCACATCCCACACGATCCGCTCCGGAACTCCGGTCGCCGCTGCGGGGACACCGAACAGGTGCGAGGCGACGATCCGACCGACGGCACCAGGGGCGATGAACACCGGGCCCACGAGCACACCGACCAGGGCGACGACGACGAGAGCGAGCGCCGCGCAGCCCCACAACCAGGGTCGACGCCCAGGATCACGTGGCGAGCCGAGCGTGGACCGGGCTGGCACGGTAATCAACGGGTGCACTCCTCCAATGTGAAAACGATTCTCAATAGGGAAGAGACCCTACGCGCACAGGGCTCGCAGCGAAAATCTTCATGCCGGAACGGCAAGCCGAATTTGGAATCCACCGATCCGGTCGGCCTGACCCAAAGCATTCGCACGTGCTTATATGTCTAGATGGATGAAGATCTCGAAGCCGCAGCCGAGCTATTCAAGGCACTGTCCTCGAGTTCGCGACTGAGCTTGCTCCGCGCCCTGGGAGCGGCGACTTCCACCGTGAATGAGCTCGCTCGGCGGACCGGACTGTCTCAGCCTCTCGTATCGCAGCATCTGCGCACTCTGCGCTCAGCAGGCCTCGTCACAGTCTCCCGCGCGGGACGAGAGGCGCACTACGGCGTAGCCGACCCGCACGTGACACATATCGTCGACGACGCCATCAAGCACGCGCTCGAGCCCCACTGAGAAGCGTTTCCAACTAGCTGCACGTATTGCAATACGCTTATGAATGTGATGGTCTTAGCACGCCTAAGCAACCCAACAGCCCAGACCACGAAGGACGACACATCATCATGAGCAGCACCGAGACCCACGCCGAGCACTCCGTGGCCGAGCACGAGCACGGCGCCGACTGCGGACACCAGGCAATCCAGCACGACGGCCACACTGACTACGTGCACGGAACCCACCACCATGCCCTGCACGAAGGACACTACGACGAGCATGAGAGCGTCGCCGAACACACGCCCGAGGTGCATGAGCACGGCGCCGACTGCGGACACCAGGCAATCGAGCACGACGACCACGTGGACTACGTACATGACGGCCACAAGCACGCAGCTCACGACGACCACTACGACGAGCACTGACTCCTACCAACACGGGACCGGAGGACGCGCGGACCACGCACGTCGATGATCCGACCACCGGGGGCCGGCCAGGTCTGCCCGGCGGATAGCGTGCGGGGTCCGGCGGTTCTCCTGTGTGGACGATCGCCTCGAACCGTCCGACGACGGTGATCGCGAGCGCGTTCAGCGCGGCTTCGACCTGATCATCTGAACCCCTCGAGATCGGCAGCCCCCTTCTCGAGGGCGCGTCCATCAGCCTCACCGAGGAATACCTCTCCACGCCACGTTCACCTCCCTTGTCGAGGAGGGCGCCCGCGGCCGAGCACAACAATGGCGACGGGTGGAACGGCCGAAGGCTCCTCGCCACGCTGTCGGAACGGGGGCATTGGCCGTCGGACACCTGTGCGCAACCGCATCGGGTTGGCCACTCCGATGTCGTTCACTCCTAGCGCTGGAATCAAACAGTGAGTACACTCATAAATGAGCGAACTCACTAAGAGACCCGCGCACACGAGGAGGCGATGAGGATGCCGACAGGACGGCGGGAGCGCAACAAGGAGGAGAAGCAGGCGCGCATCTTCGATGCCGCCGAGCGCCTCTTCGACGAACTGGGCTTCGCGGGCGTCACGACCCAGCGCATCGCCGACGAGGCGGACGTCGCGGCCGGCACCGTGTTCCGCTACGCCGCCACGAAGGCCGAGCTGCTGCTGATGGTGAGCAATGAGCGCAGCCGAGACCGCATCCGGGCCGGCGCCGCGGCGGACGACCCGGAGTCGCCCGCGGCGTCCCGGCTGCTCGCCCTGGTCACTCCGCTCGTGCTCGCCGGTCGCGACAACGACGAGAACACGCTGGCCTATCAGCGCGAGCTCCTCTTCGGCGATGCGGGCGAGCGCTACCGCGAGGAGGGACTCGCGCTGTTCGGCGAGCTGCGGGAACGGATGGGTGCCGTGCTCGTCGACACCTGGGAGCGCCGGGCCGTCGCGGCCGCACCCGAAGCTGCCGCGTCCGACCCGGCCGCAGCCTCCCGCGCCCTCTCGGCCGCGCTGCACTTCACCATCGCTGACGCCGCAGCGCACGGCCGCCCGACCGCCGAGCTGCTCACCGACCTCGCCGCGGACTTCGAGGTGATCGTCCGCGGTTACGAGACCCACCCGACCACCTCAGAAGATTCAGGCCACACAGAACAGGGAGAGAAATGACCGGCATCACCAATGTCACGGTTCTCGGAACCGGCGTACTCGGATCGCAGATCGCGTTCCAGACGGCGTTCCACGGCTTCGCCGTCACCGCGTACGACATCAGCACCGACGCACTCGACGCGGCGAAGAAGCGCTTCGAGGGCCTCGCCGCGCTCTACGAGAAGGAGGTCGCGGGAGCCGGTGACGGCGCAGCGCAGAAGGCTCTCGCGGGCATCCGCTACGCCGACGACCTCGCGCAGGCCGTCAAGGAGGCCGACCTCGTGATCGAGGCGGTTCCCGAGAACCTCGAACTCAAGCGCGACATCTACACCAAGCTGGGCGAACTGGCGCCGGCGGAGACGATTTTCGCCACCAACTCCTCCACCCTGCTCCCGAGCGACCTCGTCGGCTACACCGGGCGCCCGAAGCGCTTCCTCGCCCTCCACTTCGCGAACCACGTGTGGGTCAACAACACCGCCGAGGTCATGGGCACGAAGCAGACCGATCCCGAGGTGTACCAGCAGGTCGTCGACTTCGCGTCGGCGATCGGGATGGTGCCGATCGAGCTGAAGAAGGAGAAGGCCGGCTACGTGCTCAACTCCCTGCTCGTGCCGCTGCTCGATGCGGCGGCCGAGCTGCTGGTCGACGGGATCGCCGACCCCGAGACGATCGACAAGACGTGGCGCATCGGCACCGGGGCACCCAAGGGCCCGTTCGAGATCTTCGACATCGTCGGGCTGACGACCGCGTACAACATCTCGTCCGTCGCCGGTCCGAAGCAGCGCGAGTTCGCCGCGTACCTCAAGGAGAACTACATCGACAAGGGCAAGCTGGGCATCGCGACCGGCGAGGGCTTCTACCGGTACTGATCCGGCCGCAGGCCCTCAGCGGTGCCGCACCCGCGCGGCGGCGGCCCTCGGCAGGTCGTCGCCGCGGAAGTGCCGCAGCAGCAGCCAGTTGCGCCGGGCGATCGACGCGCACACCCCCGCGGTCACGACTCCGCACACGATGACGCCCCAGGCGCGCGGGTTCTCTCCCTGCGTCGGGATCGCCACGGCGAGCGCCGCCGTGGCGACGAGCGTCACGAGGGCGAGCGCGGCTCCGACGCTCACCCTGCGCCACGCCCTGGCGCGCTCCGCACGGTCTCCCATGCGCCGAAAGCTACCCCTCGCACCCGGTGAAGACCAGATGAACGCGCAGTGAACCCGCGGTGCCCCCGCGCGCAGAACGCCCCCGGTCGCTGGCGCGGTCCCGGGGGCGTCGTCGTGGGCGAGGGTCAGTGCTTGAACGCGTCCTTGACCTTCTCGGCGGCCTGCTTGATGTCGGCCTTGATCTGGTCGCCCTTGCCTTCGGCTTCGAGGCGCTCGTCGCCGGTCGCCTTGCCGGTGGCCTCCTTGGCCTGACCGCCCAGCTTCTCCCCTGCGTTCTCGATCTTGTCGTCGAGTCCCATTGCCGTCCCCTTTCGTCGGTGTTCGGGTCAGCACGGACTCTGCCACCGGGTCGCCGCCACGTCCAGCCGCACGGCTCTCCTGGGAAATCAACCCCCTCCGGGCTCGGCGCGCGCCTCTTCACCTGTCCCGCCGCGACGGACAGAATGAATGCCTGTGAGCACGCCGCCCCCCTCCAGCACCTACCGCCTCCAGATCTCGCCCGCCTTCACCCTGCGCGACGCCGCCCAGGTGCTCGACCACGTGCACCGTCTCGGTGCGGACTGGGTGTACCTCTCCCCGCTGCTGCAGGCCGAGCACGGGTCGATGCACGGGTACGACGTGATCGACCACAGCCGCGTCGACGCCGAGCGCGGCGGGCCGGAGGCGCTGCGCGACTTCTCGGCGGCGGCGCACGAACGCGGGCTGCGGGTGCTGGTGGACATCGTCCCGAACCACATGGGCGTCGCGACCCCGCAGGACAACGCGTGGTGGTGGGACGTGCTCACCCACGGTGCGGAGGCCGAGCACGCGCCGTTCTTCGACATCGACTGGGCGTTCGGCGGCGGCCGGCTCCGCCTCCCGATCCTCGGCGACGACCCGGCCGAGCTGGACGCGCTGCGCGTCGAGGACGGCGAGCTGCGCTACTACGACCACCGCTTCCCGATCGCCCCCGGCACGGCGGGCGGCAGCGCCCGCGAGGTGCACGACCGCCAGCACTACGAGCTGATGTCGTGGCGACGGGCCGACGACGAGCTGAACTACCGCCGCTTCTTCGCCGTCAACACGCTCGCGGGCCTGCGCGTCGAGGACGAGCGGGTGTTCGACGCGACGCACGCCGAGATCGGCCGCTGGCTGCGGGAGGGTCTCGTCGACGGACTGCGGGTCGATCACCCCGACGGCCTGCGCGAACCCGGCGAGTACCTCGAACGCCTCGCCCGGCTCGCCGACGGGGCCCCGGTGTGGGTCGAGAAGATCCTGGAGGGCGACGAGCGCACACCCGATTGGCCCATCGACGGGACGACCGGATACGACGCCCTCGGCCTCGTCGACCGCGTGCTCACCGACCCCGCCGGAGAGCGTGAGCTGACCGCGCTGGCGGACGCCCCCGAGTGGACGGCGCTCGTGCGGGAGCGCAAGCGGGCCGTCGCCGACGGCATCCTGCGGTCGGAGGTGCTGCGTGTCGTGCGCGAGCTGACCGCCGGGACGGAGGCGGGCGAGAGCGTCGATGCCGGACGCCTCGCCGACGCGGTGGCCGAGCTCGCCGCCGCCTTCCCCGTCTACCGCAGCTACCTCCCGTTCGGCGCCGAACACCTCCGTGAGGCGCTCGATGCGGCCACCGCCTCCCGGCCCGACCTGGCCGACGCGCTCACGACGGTCGCCGCGTCGGTGAGCGCGCCCGGCGCCTCCTCCCCCACCCGCCGCTTCGAGCAGACGACCGGCGCGATCATGGCGAAGGGCGTCGAGGACAACGCCTTCTACCGGTACCCGCGCCTGGTCTCGCTGACCGAGGTGGGCGGCGAGCCGGATGTGTTCGCCGTGCCGGTCGACGCATTCCACCGGCGGCAGGGGGCCCGGCTCGCCTCCCTGCCCCACTCCCTGACGGCACTGACCACACACGACACGAAGCGCAGCGAGGACACACGCGCGCGCGTCGCCGTGCTGGCCGAGCTGCCTGAGCGCTGGGCGGCGTTCCTCGGCGCGGTGCGCGAGAGCGTGGTGCTCGGCGACGGCCCCCTCGAGGACCTGCTCTGGCAGTCCATCATCGGCGCGTGGCCCGCCTCCCGCGAGCGCCTGCAGGCGTACGCGCTCAAGGCGGCGCGGGAAGCCGGCGACTCCACCTCCTGGACCGACCCCGACAGTGCGTTCGAGGAACGGATGGCCGCCCTGGTCGACGCCGCCTTCGACGACGACCGCGTCCGCAGCGAGGTGGAGGCGATCGCCGCGATCGTCGAGGGGCCCGGCGCGAGCAACGGGCTCGCCGCCAAGCTGATCCAGCTCACCGTCCCGGGCGTCCCGGACGTGTACCAGGGCACGGAGCGCTGGGACCGTTCTCTGGTCGATCCCGACAACCGCCGGCCCGTCGAGTTCGATGCGGCAGAGGCTCTCCTCGCCCACGTCGACGAAGGCTGGCTGCCGCCGATCGACTCCTCCGGGGCCGCCAAGGTGCTGGTCGTCTCCCGCGCGCTGCGGCTGCGCCGCGACCGGCCGGACCTCTTCGTCTCGTATCGCGGGCTCACCGCCGACGGCCCCGCCGCCGGGCATCTCGTCGCCTTCGACCGCGGCGGAGCGGTCACCCTCGCGACGCGCCTGCCCTACGGTCTCGCGGCGGCGGGAGGCTGGGGTGACACGACCGTCGACCTCGGCGGCAGCGGCGGCATGCTGCGCGACGCGCTCAGCGGCCGCGAGCACGAGGGGCACGCACGCCTCGCCGACGTGTTCGCGCAGTATCCGGTGGCCCTGCTGGTGCCGGTCGGAACCGCCCGCGCATCCGAGACCGAGGAGGACCGATGAGCCTCGACCGCACGTTCCCCGTCTGGGCGCCGCACGCCGACGCCGTCGACCTCGTGGTCACCGGCCGGGCGCCCCTGGCGCTGACCCGCGGCGAGCGCGGATGGTGGAGCCTCCCTGAGCCGCTCGACGCCTCCCCCGACCCGCTCGATTACGCGTTCGCGGTGGACGGCGGCGAACCGCATCCCGACCCGCGTTCCCGCCGCCAGCCCGCCGGCGTGCACGCGCCCGGCCGCGAGTTCGACCCGTCGCTGCACGACTGGGCGGACACGGCATGGCGCGGGCGCGACCTCACCGGCGCCGTCGTCTACGAGCTCCACCTGGGGACGTTCACCCCCGAGGGGACGCTCGACGCGGCGGCCGGGCGCCTCGACCATCTCGTCGGGCTCGGCGTGGAGGCCGTGGAGCTGCTGCCCGTCAACGCGTTCAACGGGACGCACAACTGGGGGTACGACGGCGTGCTCTGGTACGCGGTCCACGAGCCGTACGGCGGTCCGGAGGCGTACCAGCGGTTCGTCGACGCCTGCCACGCACGCGGGGTCGCCGTCATCCAGGACGTCGTCTACAACCACCTCGGGCCGAGCGGCAACTACCTGCCCGTGTTCGGCCCGTATCTCGGCGACGCGCAGAGCACGTGGGGCGCCTCCCTCAACCTCGACGGGCCCGACTCGGACGAGGTGCGCCGCTACATCCTCGACAACGTGCGCTACTGGCTGGACGACATGCACGTCGACGGGCTGCGGCTCGACGCGGTGCACGCGCTGCACGACTCCCGCGCCGAGCACATCCTGGAGGCGATGGCGCGGGAGGCCGCCGCGGTCTCCGAGCAGACCGGCCGCCCCGCGACCCTCATCGCCGAGAGCGACCTCAACGACCCGAAGCTGATCCGCTCCCGTGCGCGCCACGGCTACGGCCTCGACGCCCAGTGGGACGACGATGTGCATCACGCCCTCCACGCCAACCTGACCGGGGAGGTCACGGGCTACTACGCCGATTTCGGCGACCCGGCCGCGCTGGTGAAGGTGTTCGAACGCGGCTTCTTCCACGACGGCAGCTGGTCCAGCTTCCGCGAGCGCCACCACGGCCGCCCGCTCGACGCCGACCTCCCGTTCACGCGCCTCGTCGCCTTCAGCCAGGATCACGATCAGATCGGCAACCGTGCCGCCGGGGACCGTCTCACGGCGACGCTCTCGCCCGGGTCGCTCGCCGTCGCCGCCGCCCTCACCCTCCTCGGCCCGTTCACGCCGATGCTCTTCATGGGCGAGGAGTGGGGCGCCACCACCCCGTGGCAGTTCTTCACCTCCCACCCCGAGAAGGAGCTCGGCGAGGCCACCGCCCGCGGCCGCATCGCCGAGTTCGCCCGCATGGGCTGGGACCCGGCCGCCGTTCCCGACCCGCAGGACCCGCAGACCTTCCTCCGCTCGAAGCTGGACTGGTCGGAGCCCGCGCGACCCGAGAACGCGCGCCTCCTGGAGTGGTACCGCACGCTGACCGCGCTGCGCCGGGACGTTCCGGCGACGGCGCGCGCGACCGACGTGGGCGTGCTCGACGGGGTGTTCGCGTTCACCCGCGGCGGCCTCCGCGTGGAGGCGGCGCTGAGCGGGAGCGGGATGGCGGCGCACGGCGCGGTGCCCGGCGGGGTGGTCGCCACGTTCACGGACGCGGTGCGCGTCACCCGGCTGGGCGACTAACGCCCTCGCGAGGTTCACGTCGTTGCGCTCATTCCGGCGGAATGACGACAACGACGTGAACTTCGCCGACGCACGCCGTGCGCTAACGGCCGCGCAGCGCCCTGTCAACCGCTGGCGATGCGGGGCCGAGCGCCGGTACTGTGGCGGTTCCATGAATCGGAGGCGCCGTGATCGAGCCCAGCCCGTCCCACCCCCGCGACGACGCACCAGCAGCACCATCCGCACCAGCCGTAGCCCGAGCGACGACGCACTCCGCAGGGGCCACCGCGTGAGCGGCGACCGCTCCCGCCCCTACCCGCTCGGCATCACGCTCGAGGAGGGCGGCGCGAATGTCGCCGTCTACAGCGAGAACGCCGACTCGGTGATCGTGTCCCTGTTCGACGCGCGGGGACGCGAGACCCGGACGACGCTGCCCGAGCGCACCGGCCACGTCTTCCACGGATTCGTGCCCGGCCTCGTCGCGGGGACGCGCTACGGACTCCGGGTCAACGGCCCGTGGGATCCGGCGAACGGCCTCCGGTTCTCCCCCGCCAAGGTGCTGCTGCCGCCGCGCGCCCGCGCGGTCACCGGGTCGTGGGACAACACGCAGGCCGTGTTCGGTCACCAGCTCGGACGCCCCAAGCGGCGCAGCGACACCAACGGCGCCCGGCACGTGGCGCTCGGGGTCGCCGTCGACCAGCGCGAGTTCGACTGGGGCGACCACCAGCGGCCGCACACACCGCTGAGCGAGACGGTCATCTACGAGCTGCACGTGAAGGGCTTCACGAAGCTGATGGAGTGGGTGCCCGAGGAGTTCCGCGGCACCTACGCGGGCCTGGCGCATCCCGCCGCCGTCGAGTACCTCAAGAACCTCGGGGTCACCGCGGTCGAGCTGCTGCCCGTCCACCAGTTCGTCCAGGATGCGCACCTGCTCGAGAAGGGCTTGCGCAACTACTGGGGCTACAACTCCATCGGCTTCTTCGCCCCGCACAACGAGTACGCGGCCACCGGCGACACCGGCCACCAGGTCGACGAGTTCAAGGGCATGGTGAAGGCCCTCCACGCGGCCGGCATCGAGGTGATCCTCGACGTGGTCTACAACCACACCGCGGAGGGCAACGACCTCGGGCCGACCTACAGCTTCAAGGGCATCGACAACCCGTCCTACTACCGGCTGGTCGAGGGGGACGCCGCCCACTACTTCGACACGACCGGCACCGGCAACAGCGTCAACGTGAGCCACCCGGCCGCCCTGCAGCTGATCATGGACTCCCTCCGCTACTGGGTCGAGGACATGCACATCGACGGGTTCCGCTTCGACCTCGCGACGACGCTCACGCGGCAGGGCGGCGACGCGAGCCTGCACAGCGCATTCCTCACCCTGATCCAGCAGGACCCGACGCTCGCCGAGGTGAAGCTGATCGCGGAGCCGTGGGACGTCGCCGGCTACCAGCTGGGCGGGTTCCCGGCCGACTGGTCTGAGTGGAACGGCAAGTTCCGCGACGACGTGCGCGACTACTGGCGCGGCGAACCCGGCGTTCTCGCCACGCTCTCGCAGCGCGTGCTGGGCAGCCCCGACATCTACGAGGAGTCGCGCCGCGCGCCGCTCTCGAGCGTCAATTTCGTCACCGCGCACGACGGCTTCACGCTCGCCGACCTCACCAGCTACAACGAGAAGCACAACGAGGCCAACGGCGAGGACAACCGCGACGGGGAATCCGACAACCGCTCCAGCAACTACGGTGTGGAGGGTCCGACGGACGACGAGGGCGTGAACGCGTTCCGCGTGCGGCAGCGCAAGAACTTCCTCGCCACAGTGCTGCTCTCCGCGGGCGTCCCGATGATCCTCGGCGGTGACGAGATCGGCCGCACGCAGCAGGGCAACAACAACGCCTACTGCCAGGACAACGAGATCTCGTGGTTCGACTGGGCGAACGCCGACTGGGACCTGCACGCCTTCACGTCGAAGCTCATCCACCTGCGCCGCACAGAACCGGCCCTGCGGCCCGAGTGGTACCGGCACGCGCCGGAGGTCGGCGGACCGGACGTCGTCTGCATCCTCCGCGCCGACGGCCGGCCGTTCGCCGACGACGACTGGGCGGACCCGGAGGCGCGATCGATCGCGTTCGAGCTGCGCCACGAAGGGGCGGACACCTTCCTGCTGATGCTCAACGCGGCCGGCAACGGTGTCGACTTCACTCTTCCGGAGGCCGCGGGCGGCGCGTGGGAACTGGAGCTCTCCAGCGACCCCGAGCTCGTCGTCGCCCCCGACGTGGCGAACGTGATCGTCGGCGAGAGCTCCTTCGCCCTCCTGCGCTCACGACGCACGACCGGCGACACCGCGGGCCACCCCGAGGAACACGCATGAGCGCCCCCGAGATCCCGGCCCTGCTCGGCCGCTACCGCCCGCAGACGGTGATCGGCCGCGGCGGGGAGGCGAGTGTCTTCCGCGCGACCGACGAGATCCTCGGCCGGGAGGTCGCGATCAAGCTCTACCGCTCCGGCGGCGAGGAGGAGATGACGCAGTACCGCACCGAGCAGTCCGCACTGGCCCGGCTGTCGCACCACGGCATCGTGTCCCTGATCGACGCGGGCATCGACTATTCGGCGCCCGAGGACCCGCGCCCGTTCCTGGTGATGGAGCTCGTCTCGGGCAGTGACCTCGCCTCCACCCTGGCGAAGCGGGAGCTGACCGTGGAGGAGATCGCCGAGATCGGCTACGACATCTCGGAGGCCCTGGAGTACGTGCATGCCAACGGCGTCGTCCACCGGGACATCAAGCCGTCGAACGTCATGCTCGTCACCTACGGCACCACCACGTTCCGCGCCCGTGCCCGCCTCACCGACTTCGGCATCGCGAGCGGCATCGCCGGGGCTCCCGCCCACGAGGAGGAGGGCCGCACCACCGGCACCGCCGCCTACCTCAGCCCCGAGCAGGCGTCGCGCGAGCCCGCGACCCCGGCGAGCGACATCTACTCGTTGGGGCTGGTGCTGCTCGAGTGCTTCACGCGCAACGTGGCCTTCCCGGGCGACCCGGTCTCCTCCGCCCTCGGCCGCCTGGAGCACGACCCGCCGATCCCGGACGGCCTCCCGGACGGCTGGCCGGAGCTGCTGCGCGCCATGACCGCCCGTGACCCCGCCGCTCGTCCGACCGCCGAGCAGCTGACCCCCGCCCTGCGCGAGGCGGTGATCGCAGCCTCCCGCTCCCGCGTGTGAGGGACGCCGGGTCGGGGAGCGCGGGGGTCCGGAACTCCGGAACTCCACCGCGACGCGCCGCTCAACTCGCCGTCCGAACGGTGATTCGGGGCGTTGGCGCGGACGATCTCCGGAATTGCGCCCACACAAGCGGCGAGACACCGACCGGCACCGCGCCTCCGGATCCGGAACTCCGGAACTCCACCGCGACGCGCCGCTCAACTCGCCGTCCGGACGGTGATTCGGGGCGTTGGAGCGGAGATCTCCGGAATTACTGCTGCGTACGCAGAGCGGCGGGGCGCACGGCGGCGACGATGCGGGCGGGCACCGTCTCGTCTTGGAGGGAGGTCGTGTCGCCGAGCGGGCGCCCGTCGAAGATGTCGACGAGCAGGCGGCGCATGATCTTCCCCGAGCGGGTCTTGGGGAGGTCGTCGACGATGACGATGTGCCGCGGCTTCGCGATCGCCCCGATCTCGCGCGTCACCTGGTCACGCAGCTCGCCGTCGCCGGGCGCGGAACCGGACGGCACCACGAACGCGGCGACTGCCTGACCGGTCGTGCCGTCGTCGACGCCGACGACCGCGGCCTCCGACACTCCGGGATGCGCGACGAGCGCCGACTCGATCTCGATGGTCGACAGGCGGTGCCCGGACACGTTGATGACGTCATCGAGGCGGCCGAGCAGCCACACGTAACCGTCCGCGTCCACGGCCGCCCCGTCCCCGGCGAGGAAGTAGCCGCGGTCCGCGAACGGCGCCCAGTACGAGTCGCGGTACCGTTCGGGGTCTCCCCAGACGGTGCGCGACATCGCGGGCCAGGTGCCGTCGATCACGATCGAGCCCCCGGAGCCGCGCGGCACGTCGTCGCCGCGCTCGTCGACGACGCGCACGGTCACGCCGGGCACTGCGACCGTCGCCGAGCCGGGCTTGAGCGCCGTGACACCCGGGAGCGGCGCGACGATCGCCGCGCCCGACTCCGACTGCCACCACGTGTCGACGATGGGCGCGTGGCCGCCGCCGATCTGCTCGCGGAACCAGACCCACGCCTCCGGGTTGATCGCCTCGCCGACGGTTCCGAGCAGGCGGATGCTGGAGAGGTCCCAGCGGTCGCCGAGCCCGTCCGGGAACCAGGTCATGAAGGTGCGGATGAGGGTGGGCGCCGTGTAGTAGGTGGTGACTCCGTAGCGCTCGATGATCTCGAAGTGGCGGGCTGTGGTCGGCGTGTTCGGCGTGCCCTCGTAGATGACGGAGGTCGTGCCGTTGGAGAGCGGGCCGTAGAGCACATAGGTGTGCGCCGTGACCCAGGCGAGGTCGGCGGTGCACCAATAGACGTCCGACTCCTTCGCGTCGAACAGCGCCCAGTGGCTCCAGGACGCCTGGGTCAGGTAGCCACCCGTGGAGTGGACGACGCCCTTCGGCCGCCCGGTCGTGCCCGACGTGTAGATGATGAAGAGGGGTGTCTCCGCGTCGAAGAACTCGGGCTCGTGCACGTCTGCGGCGGTCTCGACCACGTCGTGCCACCACAGGTCGCGGCCGTCGGTCCAGGGGATGCCGGGCGTCAGGTCGCCGGTTCGCCGCACGACGAGCACGTGCTCGATCGCGTTCTCCCCCGCGACGGCGGCGTCGGCGTTCGCCTTCACCGGCACCGCGGCCCCGCGGCGGAACTGCCCGTCCGAGGTGACCAGCAGCTTCGCGCCCGTGTCCTCCACCCGGAACCGCAGCGCCTCCGCCGAGAACCCGCCGAACACGAGCGAGTGGATGGCGCCCACGCGCGCGATGGCGAGGGTGATGACCACGGTCTCCGGGATCACCGGCAGGTAGACGACCACCCGGTCGCCCTTCCCGATCCCGAGCGCGGTGAGCGCGTTCGCCGCCTGCGCCACGCGGCGCTGCAGCTCGACGTACGTGATCGTCTCGGTGTCGCCGGGCTCGCCCTCGAAATGCAGGGCGACCCGATCGCCGTTGCCCGCCTCCACGTGCCGGTCGACGCAGTTCACCGCGGCGTTGAGCCGGCCGCCGGCGAACCACTCGGCGCGCGGGATGCTCAGCTCGCCGTCCGCGCCCCGGGTCGCGGGCTCCCAGGTGTGCGCCGTGCGCCACGGCTCCGCCCAGTCCAGCCGCGCGGCCTGCCGCTCCCAGAACGCCACCGGATCCGCCGCGTCGAGAAAGACGCTCGCGTCGACGTTCGCCTGCCCGGCGAACTCCGGAGACGGCTCGTAGAGCCGACTCTCACGGCCGAGGTTCTCGATGGGGGCGGTCACGATTCGACGGTAGCGGAGGGGCGGGGCACGGGTCGGCGGAGGCGAAACGGGGCGTAATCGGGAGTGAGGCGGGATTATGAGCTCGACCCGGAGCTCATAATCCGTGACGAGCGCCTTATGAGCTCCGCACCCGGTACCGCAGCCGCGCGAACTGCCCCACGGCCTCCGCCGACTCCAGCGTCAGCCGGTCGGACTCCACGCGGCGCGGCAGCAGTGGGGCGCCTCCCGTCAGTGCGACGGGCGCGATCGAGATCGCCAGCTCATCCAGAGCGCCGATGTCGAGGAACTGCCCGGCGAGTTCGCCGCCGCCGACCACCCAGATGTCGCCGTCGCCCGCCGCCTCACGGATCGCGGGCAGGGCATCCGCCACCGCACCGGAGACGAAGCGGATGTCGGCGCCCTCCGGAACCGGCAGCGCGCGGTGGGTGAACACGAAGGTCGGCCGCTCGCCGTGGAACTCCTGCCACCGCTCGGGATGGGCGAGGATGTCGCTCTCGGCGAGCACCCACTCGTACGTCGTCGACCCTTCGACCATGACCGACGCCTCCGCGGGGAGCAGGCCCTCCGCCGGTTCGTCGCCTCCCGGGACCGCGAACAGCCAGGCCAGCGAGTTCTGCTCGTCGGCGATCCAGCCGTTGAGGGTCGTGGCCGTGTCGAAGACGATCTTTCCCATGCGCCGCACGCTACCGGTGACGTCCGACACCGCGGGGTGGGAGCATGAGCGCATGGATGCCGTCGACGCGCTGGACGAGATCGCCTTCTGGCTCGAGCGGGAGCTCGCGCCGACGTTCAAGGTGAAGGCCTTCCGCACGGCGGCGGCGATCATCGCCCCGCTGACGCGCGACGAGCTGGCCGACCGGGTCGCCGACGGCCGACTCACGCGCACGAAGGGGATCGGGGACCGCACCTTCCAGGTGATCTCGCAGGCGGTCGTCGGCGCGGTGCCGGACTACCTCGCCGATCTGCGCGCGAAGAACTCCGAGCCGCTCGACCCCGGCGGCGCCGACCTCCTCGCGCAGCTGCGCGGCGATCTGCACGCCCACACCGACTGGTCCGACGGCACGACGCCCATCGCGGTCATGGCCGCCGCCGCCGCGACCCTCGGCCGCGAGTACCAGGCGATCACCGATCACTCGCCCAACCTCACCGTCGCGAACGGCCTCAGCCCCGAGCGACTGGCCGAGCAGCTGGAGGCGATCGCCGGTCTCGACACCGGACCCGTCACCCTCCTCACCGGGATCGAGGTCGACATCCTCGAGGACGGCACGCTCGACCAGGAGCCGGCGCTGCTCGACCGACTGGACGTGGTGGTCGCGAGCGTGCACTCCAAGCTCCGCTCCGACCGTCGCACGATGACCGCGCGGATGCTCGGCGGCGTCCGGGACCCTCGCACGAACGTGCTCGGCCACTGCACGGGCCGGCTGGTCCAGGGTTCGCGCGGCACCCGACCGCCCTCGGAGTTCGACGCGGAGGCGGTCTTCGCGGCGTGCGCGCAGAACGACGTCGCGGTCGAGATCAACTCCCGCCCCGAACGTCAGGACCCGCCGGACGACCTCATCCGCCTCGCCCTCGATGCCGGCTGCGTCTTCTCGATCGACACCGATGCGCACGCGCCGGGGCAGCTGGACTTCCTCTCCTACGGCGCGGCGCGGGCGGCCGCGAACGGCGTCCCGGCGGAGCGGATCGTCACCACATGGCCGCTGGACCGGCTGCGGGAGTGGCTGGCGAAGGGATAGCGTGCGCGAAGTTCACGTCGTTGCCCTTTCACCTCCGAAATGACCGCAACGACCTGAACTTCGGGAGGGCACGGAGGGGGTCTACAACCCCCATGCCGACGCCGGCGCCTGCACGATCTCCACCGGCCGGGTGCTCCAGTGGGCGCCGTTGGCGTAGTGGCTGGTCGCCCACGGGGACGCCCAGATCGCGGCGGCGGTCGCGTCCGCACTCGTGCCGGCCTGGAGGCCCGCGACGATGCCGGGGTAGCCGCGCTGGAGGTTCTTGGCGCAGTACTCGGCGGCGCTCACCAGGTCGGGATAGCTGCCCAGGCCGGCGCCGCCTCCCGAGCCATAGCCGTTGTTGAGGGGATTGTTCCGGTTCCACCAGTCGGGCGGGCCGTTCTCCTGGCGCATCCAGCGCAGCATGACGGTCACGTTGGCGTCCGTCTGCGGCCAGCCGCCGAACAGCAGGACCAGCTTCGCCCAGGCCTCGTTGGTGCCGACGCGCGCGAGGGTCTGGAGGCCGTCGGTGGCGCTCAGGCTGTCGCGGTCGATGACCGGCGCGGCGATCGTCGCGTCGACGGCGAGGTGCTGCTCGGGACCGGCTGTGCCGCCGTCCACGGGCGTCTGGCCCGGCGCGACCGTCGATACCGGCGCGGCCAGCACGGTGGCCGCGAGGGCCGCATCGGTAGGGACGATCGAGAACCCGGCCACCAGGGCGACGAGCGCGAGTGTGACACCCAGCCGGTGGTGCAGCGGCATCCGGCGCACCGGCCGCAGTGCGGGCGCGGGCGCGTCGGCAGCACGGCCCGCCGAGCGGCGGCCGTGAGCGCGGGGGGTTGCGGACGCGGGCTGCATACCCGACCGAGAGTACCAAAGCCGTGCTGGAATGGAACCGGGAGAGGGGTGCACCATGACTTCGAGCGACACCACGGCGGAACCCGGTGAGACGCCCACGGCGACGCGGTTCCGGGAGGGTCCGCACCTGCCCGCGCTCGTCGTCACCCTGATCGTGACGGTGATCGCCGGACTGTTCGCCGGCACCTACGCGTGGGCGATGGGTGACCCGCAGCCGCACGACGTCCCGATCGGTCTCGTCTCGACGACACACTCACCCGGCGAGCTGGCGACCGAGCTGGAGGCGCGCACCGGAACCACCTTCGTCGTCCGCCCGTACGCGACCGAGACCGACGCCGAGGCGGCCATTCGTGAGCAGGTCGTCTATGGTGCCCTGGTCGAACAGCTGAACGGCTCGGTGCGGCTCTACGTCTCCAGCGCCTCCGGAGCCTCGGTCGCCCGCCTGCTGGAGGGGGATGCGCCGCGCCTGGAGCAGTCGATCGGCCAGCCCGTCACCGTGGTCGACGCGCATCCCCTCGCCGAGAAGGACCCCAACGGGCTCGTGCTCTTCTACGTCGCCCTCGCGGCCGTCGTCATCGGCTTCGTCGGCGCGATCCAGACCCGTGTCAACGCCGCGCGGCTGACCCTGGCGGGCGAGCTGTTCTGGGATGTGGTGCGGTCGGTGCTGGGCGGCTTCGCCATCTCGTTCACGGTCGGTCCGCTGCTGGGCGTGCTGCCCATCCCGTTCTTCGCCGTCTGGGGTGTGCTCGCGCTGACGATGCTGATCGCGGGAGCGACGTACAGTTTCTGGCGCGTCCTGATCGGCGGACGGTGGGCGATGCTGCCGACCTGGATCGTGTTCGTGCTCATCAGCAACCCGTCGTCCGGCGGCGCGGTCGCGCCCGAGCTGCTGCCGCCGTTCTACCAGTTCATGGGCCGCTGGCTGCCGACGGGCGCGACCGTGCGGGCGGTGCGCGACCTCACCTACTTCCCCGACGACCTCCATCTCGAGCCGTACATCGTGCTGGCGGTGTGGCTGGTCGCGTCGGTCGGGCTCTTCGTCGCCGTGCGGCTGTTCCGGTACGGCCCGGGCGCTCCCGGCGACATCCTGCACACCTGGAGGAGCATCGCCCGACGGCGCGGACGTGCGACGGACGAGGTCGCTGCGGAGGCTCCCGCCGGCTGAGCCCGCGCTATCGTGAACCCGTGGAGCACTGGGCGGACACGGGCACTGTCGACGGCCGGCTCGCGCAGCTCCGCGCCGACTTCCCGGCCCGGATCCGATGGACCGAGGTGCGGGATCAGGACCCGGAGGCGTTCCGTTCCGCTGCCCGCGGCGCGCTGCTGCTTCCGCTCGCGATCCTCGCCACCGTCGCCTGGACGAGCCTGACCGTCGAGATCCCCCTCGCCGTGACGCTGCCGGGCTGGATCGACGGGCTGCGCGGCCTGCTCGTCGTCGCCCTGCTGTTCACCGCCCTCCTGCTGTGGATCTTCGCAGTGGCGTTGTTGTCGCTCCCCGCCGACACACGGCGGGCGATCGCGATCCGGCGCTTCGGGGACCGTCACGGCCTCGCATTCCAACGCCTCGGCGCCGCACCGCCCCCGACAGGCATCCTGTTCGCCGAGGGCCCGGTCGCCACACCATCCGCGAGACGCGGTGGGACGCGGACGGGCCGGCTGCAGCCCACGGTCACCTCCCGGTTCCGCGCCGAGTTCGCCCTGACGGACGGCGGGACGTTCGGCGACCCGGGCCTCCAGCTCGCGGTGGCCACCTACACGGGCGGCAAGAACGACCCGAAAGGGCCGCGGGGCGCGTTCCGGTATCTGGCGACCCGGATGCCGCGCCCGCTGCCGCACCTGATGATCGACTCGCTGCGCAACGGGCGCCTCCGGGCCGTCCTGCCGGGAACGCAGCGCCTCTCGCTGGAGGGGGACGTCGACCGTCACTTCGCCGTCTACGTCCCGGCCGGTTACGAGCGCGACGCGCTCCAGCTGCTCACGCCGGACGTGCTGGTCTGCCTCCTCGACCACGGTCGCCGGTGGGACGTGGAGGTGGTGGATGATCGGGTCTTCGTCGCCTCCACCCGCTCCCGCCGCTGCTCGGACCGCACCGAGATCCCGGCGCTCCTGCGGTTCGCCGAGCTGATCGGCACGGAGCTCGGCCACCAGGCGTCCACGTACACGGACCCGCGGGCCCGCGAGCCGCGCACGCAGGTCGCAGCGGCCGGGCGACGGCTCCGGCGGCGCTCCGGGGTCTGGGTCGCGGTGGCCATCGCCGCCGCGGTGGCGGCGATGCTCGCGTTCCCCCACGTGCTCGGTTGGGTGCTCGACAACACGTGAGCGCAGGGGCGCGGCGACGTGGAGCGCCTGCGCCTAGTGCCTGGTCGTCTCGTTGAGCCGCGCCAGCAGGTCGGCGAGCCGCCCGACATCCTCTGCACCCCACTGCCGCAGGCCGAGGTAGAGCTTGGCCTGGTCGGCGGCGCGGGCCTCGTTGACTTTCTCGATCGCCGGAGGCGTCGCGACGAGGAAGCTGGCGCGGCGGTCGGAGGGGTCGACCTCGCGTTCGATCAGTCCGAGGTCTTCGAGGATGCGCACCTGGCGGCTGACCACGCTCTTGTCTGTCGCGAGCATCCCGGCGAGCGCTCCCGCGTGCAGCGGACCCGTGCGGACCAGGGTGCTGAGGAGACGGAACCCGACCGGCTGCAGGTCGGGGTGGACCTTCGCAGCGCGATCGCGCATCCCGGCGCTCACCTGACTGAAGAGGATGGTGAACTGCTCCTCGACCGCGGCGATCGCCTGGTCGACATCTCCTCCGGTGGCGGCGGGGCGGGCGGCGGCGTCGTGCGCAGCCGCCCGGTCCGTGTTGTCCATGGCCGCGATCATAACGGGTCCGGTCAGCGGTCTTCCTGAGCGTTCCGCTCGCCGTCCGACGGGGCGCCCCGCACCGCTCCCACCGAGCCGGTGACGGGTGCGGCGATCATCGCCTCGGCGACCTCCACGAGGTTCTCCTCGGCTGCTTCGACGGCCGTCTCGGGGGTCTTCTCCTCCATCAGCTCGACCGCCGTCTTGGTGCCGAGTTTCACGTTCGGCAGGAAGGCGATGGCGACGACGGTCACGATCGCGAGCGGGACGGCGACCAGGAAGACGTCCGCCACGCCCTGACCGTAGACCGACTCGACGATCGCGCGGACGGCGGGCGGCAGGGTGTTGACCTCGGGGAGCGTGCCGCTCTGCAGCAGCTGCGCGATCTCCCGGCCCTGCGCGCCCAGCGTGGCGAGGATGCCCTGCAACTGCGTGCCGTGCGCGGCCATCCCGTCGGCGACCGTGGTGCCGAGGATGCTGCCCATCACCGAGACACCGATGGTGCCGCCGAGGCTGCGGAAGAAGGCGACGTTGGAGCTCGCCGCTCCCAGCTGCTCGGGCCGGACCGTGTTCTGCACGATCAGGACGAGGTTCTGCATGACCATGCCGACGCCCGCACCGAGGATGAGCATGTAGAGGGAGACGAGCACATAGTCGGTGTCGTATTCGATGGTGCTCATCAGATAGAGCCCGACGGTCAGCAGGATCGACCCGACGACCATGAAGCTCTTCCATTTGCCGAACCGGCTGATCAGGTTGCCGACGATGGTCGATGACAGCAACAGGCCCAGGATCATCGGCAGCGTCAGCAGACCCGACTGGGTCGGTGTGGCCCCGCGGGCGACCTGCATGTACTGGCCGAGGAACACCGAGGTGCCGAACATCGCGACGCCGACCGAGATCGACGCGATCACCGCGAGGGTGAAGGTGCGATTCGTGAACATCGCCAGCGGGATGATCGGCTCCTTCACGACCAGTTCGGTGATGACGGCCGCGACGAGCAGCGCGATCGATCCGCCGACCATCCAGAAGGTCTCCGGGCTCCACCACTCGAAGTCGTTGCCGGCCAGCGAGACCCAGATGAGGAGGAGCGAGATGCCGGCGGCGAGGAAGATCGCGCCGAGGTAGTCGATGCGCACGGTGCGCACGGGGCGCTTCGGGAGTCGCAGCGTGACCTGCAGCAGGATGATCGCCACGATCGCGACCGGGACGCCCACGAAGAAGTTCCAGCGCCAGCCGATCGAGTCGGTGAGCAGGCCGCCGATCAGCGGGCCGCCGACCGTGCCGACCGCCATGACGCCGCCGAAGAGGCCCATGTAGCGGCCACGCTCACGCGGGCTGATGATGTCGGCCAGGATGATCTGGCTGAGCGCGGTGAGTCCACCGGCGCCGAGCCCTTGGACGACGCGGAAGCCGATCAGCATGCTCGTGTCCTGCGAGAACCCGGCGAGGGCCGAGCCGAGCACGAAGACCACCAGCGCCAGCTGGATGAGCAGCTTGCGGTTGAAGAGATCGGCCAGCTTGCCCCAGATGGGCGTGGAGACGGTGGTCGCGAGCAGGGTGCTCGTGACGACCCACGTGTAGGCCGTCTGGTCGCCGCCGAGCTCGGAGATGATCCGCGGCATCGAGGTCGACACGACCGTGCCCGCGAGGATCGAGACGAACATTCCGAGCAGGAGCCCGGACAGGGACTCGAGCACCTGTCGGTGCGACATGGCGACCGGTGATCCGTCCCTGGAGAGTGCTGTTGACATGTGTTTCCTTCACACAATTGGTTGACTGAGAGCAACCATATATACTTAGGTGACCTAAATCAACTAACAAACTGCATTCCTGCAAAATTTCCATCCATGCATGATTTTCTGAAACTTCCTCCGGCAGCGCCGCCGGCCGCCGGACTCCGCGAGCGCAAGAAGGCCCAGACCCGCGCCGAACTCGAACGGGCCGCCGTCGAGCTCGCTCTGGACCGCAGCCCCGACGAGGTCACCGTCGACGACATCTGCGCACGCGTGCCCGTGTCGCACCGCACCTTCTTCAACTACTTCGACAGCAAGGAGGACGCCCTCTTCGGCATCCGCCGCGCGTGGGGCGACCCCGAGCTCGTCGTCTCCCGGCTCGCCGAGGCGTACGACGGCGACCTCGTCGCTGCCGTGGTGGACACGCTGTTCCACGGCCTCCCCGCCGAGACCAGCGACCCCGCGCTCCACGAGTCGCGCATGATCCTCGCCTCCCGCAATCCGGGCATCGTGCAGGGCAGGATGCGGCGCCTCGGCGACCTGCGCGACGGGCTGGTCGGGGCGGTCGCCGGGCTCATGGCGCGCACCTGCGCGGACGACGAGCGGGACGACGCCCCCGCCGATGTCGTGAGCCTCGACTCCCGTGCCGAACTGCTGGTCGTCGCCTGCATCGGCGCGGTGCGGATCGCGGTGCGCGAGTGGGCCGACGCCGGGGCGACCAGCAGCGCGGAGGAGGTGGCGGCGCGCGCCGTCACCGTGGTCCGGTCGCTGACCACCCTGCTGTAATCCCACACCCGTGCCCCACCGCCGCCGATCAATTCCGGAGATCTCCCCGTGCCGGCGCCCATCCACCGTGCGAACGGCGTCTCGCGCGGCGTGTCGCGCTTCCGCTCCGGATCTATTCGGGCCGCGTCAGGACGGCGCTGAGAGGCGCTACCGGGATGCGTCCCTCGGCGGCCGCCGCCAGCCGCGCGTCCAGCGTGACAAGCGCGTCCGCCTGCAGCACCGCGACCGCCAGATACTCGGCCGGTCCGGGTCCCTCCAGTCACATTCGGCGGTGAGCCGCCACGTCGTCGCCCGCGAGACGCGGTCGCCCGGCAGCCGGACGCGAAGGGAGGCGACGCCCTCGAGACGGGCGCGACCCTCCCGCTCGCTCCGCGCGCCGGAGCCCACCTCGGCGTAGAACAGCCGAAGGGCGTCGGAGCGCAACACGGCCGGCCCGACCAGGTTGTCCCCCGCCGCCGGGGGCCCGGGCTCCCGCTTCCACGAGCTGAAGGGCGACCACGGCGTCGATCGCGTAGCGGGTCATGGCCGCCAGCGTACGCCGCCACCCGCGCGGAGCGTCACGCCCGCCGCCGTCGACCTGCCGGCCGGGCGAGGATGCCGCCGACCATCAGGGCGCCGAGAGCGCTGACGGCCAGTGCGAGCGCACTCACGCCGAAGCGGCTTCCCGTCGCCGCCAGGCCACCCGAAGTCGACCCCGTGTGCGGTGGTTCCGGGCTGGTCGGCGCTCCCGTGCCTCCGGGCCCCGTCGACCCGTCACCGCCCGGAATGACCTCGGGGTCGGTGACCGCCCAGGTGACGGTCGCCTCGGCGTCGGCGGAGACGACGAGGCCGCCGGGGCCCAGCGCATCCACGGTGGCCGTGTTGGTGACCGCGCGTGCCACGAGATCCTCAGCCGAGAGAGACGATGACGCAGTGGCGGTCACCGTAGCACCGGCGGGCAGCTCGCCAGCAGGGTACGCGCCCCACTGGATCGACAGATCCTGGACTCCGTCGAGGTGCTCCGTCAGGTCGACTGCGGCGAGATCCGACGCCCCGGTGTTGCTGATCGTGAAAGTCCACTGCACGAGATCGCCCAGCTTTGGATCGTCGTGGATCGCGCCCTCCTTGACCAGCCCGATCGCGACGGAGTCGAAACGGTAGCCGAAGTCGACATCGTGCACCGCGTCGCCCACGTCGAGCACGATCGACCCGGAGTCGCTATCGGTGTCTCCATCCCTGTCGTACACGTTGACGATGTGTTCGTCCGGCGCCGCGCCCAGCGAATCCACGTCGACGACGGTGCGATATCCACCCGCGCGGAGGCCGTCGAATTTATACCCGCCGTCACCGTCCGTCACGGCGACGGCGACGAGATCGCCCGACTCGGCGAGCAGCCGCACCGACGCTCCGGCGACGGGACGCGTGTCCCTGAGGAGTTGCGGATCGTTCGCCTGCACCCAGACCGTGCCGTCGATCGAGCCCGCGACCACGTCGACGACGGCACGGTTCGACTCACCGAGATGCCCTCCCTTCTGGAGCCACGTGTCGACCGTGTTCGCGAAACGATCGCCATTCCTCGCTCCATCGACGCGCGCCGCGACGCGGAGCGCGATGAATCCCGCTCCGGTCGTACCGAAATCGTCGATCTCGACGCGAAGGGCGGTGACTCCCGCGACATCGGCGAGATCGATGCCATCCGCATCCAGCCACTGGGCTGCATCCGCGTCCGAGAGAATCACGGATGGATCAGAGGTCGTGTACAGCAGACGCATCGGGGCCGAGCCGGCGCCCGAGAGCTCCGCGGCGGTCACGACGAGAGAGCCGCTGAACCTGCTGCCGCGCGCGTCGCCGTCGTAAGGCAGCACATCGATGAACGACGCTGCTCCCGCGCTCGAGCTGGTGGTGTTGTACCAGCGTGCCTCCCACCGAGCGGTATCACCCGGCTGCACGGTGCTGTCGCCGACCACGAGCTTCTGTTCGCTCACCGCTGCGAGCTGCTGGACCGAGACGGTGTTGACGGCCGTGCGGGTGTCGTTCGCCTGGGTGTTCCCGGTGGCGTGGACGACGGCGGTGGTGACGAGCGCTCCCGTCTGCGGCGCGAGCATGTCCGTGGCGACGCTGTAGGTGAAGGTCGGCAGCTCTCGGGAGGTGTCCCACTCCCCCGCATACGCGTAGTGCAGGGTGGCGCCGGTCTCGGCGTCTCCGCCTACGGTGACGGTCCAGCCGTCGGGTACGGCGCCGACCTCCACCGATCGAAGGCCCGCGGGCAGGGTCACGTCCATGCCGAAACCCTGCAGCGTCGCGGTGTACTCCGCTCCGGGCGGAGCGGTCGCCACCGGCGTGACGGAGTAGTCGAGCGGGCTGCCGGACATGATCGAACCCGCCGACGAGACGATCGCGGTCGAGAGCCGATAGCTGCCGACGACGATCTCCGATGAGGCGGTCCTGCCCTCGGGCTTCTCGTCGAACCGATAGACCGAGGTGTCGGCGACGACGGTTCCGACCGGCCCCACGAGGCGGAACGGAACGCCGACCGTGAACCATGCGTACAGCGGATCGGCGCCCTGCTTCCACACCCCGGCGGTGTAGGCGACGCGGATGCCGGACACGTTGCGCACTCCTCCGGCGGCCTCGATCGAGTCGAACCAGGTGTTCGACTCCGGGTCCGCGGCGTCATCGCCCGCGGTGTACTTCACGACATACCGGTTGGAGGAGATGCCCGTCGTGGCCAGGTTCTGCCCGACGAAGATGCGCTGGCCGTCGACGATCTGTTGCTCTGCCGGGTTCCAGAAGTCGTACGCCACGAGATTCGAGAGGCCGGTCGACAGTTCGTTCACCGTGTCCGCCCTCACCCGCAGTCTGGCGGCGACGAGCGAGCCGGGAGCGACCTCGCGGTCGAGCGCGGTTCCGCTCGTCAGCGCCGTGAAGGCCGAGGAGAGCTGGGCCGGGTCTCCGGTGACCGCGCCGGCGGCGTCCTGATCCGTGAAGAGGTAGATCCCCTTGGTGGCAGAACCCGGTGATGTCTCCGCCGGACGGGAGATGGTCCGCGCCACGGTGGTGTTCGTCGTGTCGAGCACGATCGGCGCACCCTCGGCCGTCGTCCAGGTATCCTCAGGCGCGATGGTGTTCGTCACGGTCACGGCGCCCCCGTTGGCCGGCAGATCCGCATACCGCACCCACAGGCGCACCTCGACCCAGGCCGACGACACCGCGCCGAAGCCGTCGAGTGTGACGGTGAACGCGCGGCCGTCCTGGTCGATGGAGGCGGATCCCGAGTCGACGGAGGTGCCGGTCACCTCCGCGTCGAATTCAGTCGCGGCGCTGACGCCCGTGACGCGGAAGGTGTCGCGCATCGCCAGTGGCTGCGGGAGCACGGCGAGGGAGGACCCGATCGCGAACGCTCCTTCCGGATCCTTGATGCTGAGGCGATAGTCGATGTAGCGGGAGTCGACGGGCCCCGCGCCATCGCCGAAATCGTGCGGCCGCGACGTCGCTGCGGTCGCGACATACGACTTCCACAGTTCCGCCCGAGGTTCGCTCACCACGGTGACGGGCCGCGCCTGCGCGGTGAGTCCCGCACCGGCGTTCTGGGCCGCGAGCTGCGCGGTGTAGACGGATCCGCTCGGCACGGCAGAGGAGGGGACCGCTCGCAGGGCGCCGAGCTCGAAGCGGGCCGGATTGCCGGGGAGGAGCGTGTCCACGACGACGGTGAGTGTCCTTCCGTCCGGGCTGATGGCGCCGGTCGCGCGGAGGAGCTCCGTGGAGCTGTTCACAGGGACGAGGCTGTCGCGGTCCCACGACCACCCTTCGGGGAGGGTCTGCTCGAGGACACCTTCGGCGAGATCGGTGGCCGTCACCGTCCAGGAGAATGCCACGACATCGTTCGTCGCGACCAGCCCGTTGGATGGACCGTCATCGAGCGATCCGAAGGACTGGCCGTCGTAGAGCACGCTGATCTCGATGGACGAGATGCCTCCGGCTCCCGCGACGCGCTCCGTCTCCGACTCGGCGGCGGCCGAGGCCCCCGAAAGGCCGACGGATCCGACGAAGACGACCATGACGAACGCGAGCGCCCGCCACCATCGCGACCGACCGAGAAGGTGCGCACGTGCGCGCATATCGAAACTCCACTCACCGCATCACTGACGCCCGGATCGGGCTCTCCGCACGCTATCCGGAGTTCATGCATCAGGCCTACATGCCGTATCGAAGCTCAGTGCCTTCGGCGAGGAATTCCGGGTCCAGCGTTCGATGGACGGTAGACATGGATTACCTACTCGGTACCGCCGCGGCGCACCACCGTCAGCGCAGCGCGGGGCCGTCGAGCACGACCGCGATCAGGCGCTTGGCCGACGCGTCGTCCGTCTCGACCCGGGCGAGGGCGCGCAGGATGATCGCCCCGACGAGAACCTCCCCGAACTCGGACATCGGGACGGTGGGAGCGAGCTGGCCCGCCGCCACCGCCGATTCCAAGCGTGCAGAGAGCGCCGAACCCGCACCGAGCTTGTCGCGGATGCGACGCGTGACCTCGGCGTTCTCCGCTGCGGCCGCCGCGAACGAGCGGATGAGGTTCTCCCCCTCGGTGCGCAGCAGCACGCCGAACACGTCGCCCAGCCACGACTCGAGATCGGCCCGGAGGTCGCCCGTGTCCGGCGGGATGAGCGGCTCGGGGATGAGTACCCCCTCGACCAGGCAGTCGACGACCAGCTCGCTCTTGGAGCCCCACCAGCGGTAGATGGTCTGCTTGCCCACTCCCGCCTCGGCGGCCACTCCCTCGATGGTGAGGTGGTCGTAGCCGCGGGCCGCGAAGAGCCGCGCGGTGGCCTCGAGGATGGCGACGCGCGCCTCCTCGCTGCGAGAACGTCCGCTGCGACCCGACATCCTCACATCCTACGTTCATCTTTCGATACGAGACGGTGCGTATCATCGACCAGGTCGGCGCGTGGACGCCACGGAGAGGAAAGAGATGGCCGAGCTGCTGTACCGCCTGGGTAAGGGGTCCGCCAAGCGCGCCTGGCTCGTCGTCGGCGCGTGGATCGTGGTGCTCGCGATCGCGGGCGCCGGATTCCTCATCGGCTACAAGGGCCTCAGCTCGAGCTTCGACATCCCGGGCACGGCCTCCGGCGCGGTCACCGACGAGCTCGCGAAGAAGCTGCCGAAGTTCAGCGGCGCCTCGGGAATGGTCGTGCTCACCACGACGGACGGCTCGGCGTTCACCGACGCGCAGAAGACCGCGATCGCCGACCGGGTCGAGAGCGCGAAGGACCTCCCGGACGTCTCGGGAGTCACCGACCCGTTCGCGACCGAGAAGCAGCGCGCCGATCAGGAGCAGCAGATCACCGACGGTCGCGCGCAGATCGCCACGGCACGGCAGCAGCTCGACGCCGGGCAGGCCCAGCTGGATGCGGCGACCACCCAGCTGCAGGCCTCGCAGCAGCAGCTCGACGCCGCGAAGGCGCAGCTGGTCGCCGCCGGCCGGCCGACCACCGCGCTCGACGCCCAGCAGGCGCAGCTCGACGCCGGCACAGCGCAGCTCGCCGAGCAGCGGAAGAAGATCGCCGACGGTCGCACCGAGCTTGCGACGCAGACCGCGAAGCTCGACCAGGGCGCCGAGCTGCTCTCCCTCGCGAAGGACATCCGGCTCGTCTCGTCCGACGGCTCCACGGCCCTCGTCAGCGTCTCCTTCGACAAGCCGCGCCTGGAGCTACCGGAGGACTCGAAGCAGGCCGTGATCGACCACTTCGAGAAAGACCCGGTCGACGGCGTCACGGCCGACTTCTCGACCGAGCTCGCCCAGGGCGTCCCGGAGGTGCTCGGCGTCGGCGAACTCGTCGGCGTCATCATCGCGGCGATCGTGCTGCTCGTGATGCTCGGCTCGGTCATCGCCGCCGCACTCCCGCTCGTCACCGCCATCCTCGGCGTGGGGATCGCCGCCGTCGGCACCCTCGCCTTCTCCGGTGTCGTGCAGATGGCGTCGGTGACGCCGGTGCTCGGCGTGATGCTGGGGCTCGCGGTCGGGATCGACTACGCGCTGTTCATCATCAACCGTCACCGCAAGCAGCTGCTCCAGGGTGCCGAAGTGCGGGAATCGATCGGGCTCGCGAACGGCACCGCGGGCAATGCGGTCGTGTTCGCCGGCATGACGGTGGTCATCGCTCTGCTCGCGCTCAACGTCACGGGCATCCCCTTCCTCGGCCTCATGGGCACCGCCGGCGCCATCGCGGTGGCGATCGCCGTGCTGATCTCCATCACCCTGACGCCCGCACTGCTCGGGCTCGTCGGGATGCGCATCCTGACCCGCCGGGCCCGGGCTCGGGCCGAGAGGCGCGAGCACACGACGCAGAAGCCGGTGAAGAACATGAGCACCTGGCGGGCCGTCATCACCACCGTCGGCGCCATCGCCGCGCTGCTCGTGATCGCCGCGCCCGTGCTGACGATGCGCGTCGGGCTGCCCGACGGCGCCCAGGAGCCTGCCGGGTCGACCACCCAGCGCGCCTACCAGGTGGTCGAGGACTCCTTCGGCGCCGGCGCCAACGGCACCCTGCTCGTCTCAGCCACGCTGCCCGCGGGCCTCGACGACGACCAGGTCACGGCGACCCAGCTCACCATCGCGAAGAAGCTCGCCGACCAGGCCGACGTCGCCGCCGTCGCACCCATCGCGGTGTCGGACGACCACCGCCTGACCGCCTTCCAGGTCGTGCCGAAGGACGGCCCCAGCAGCGCCTCGACGGAGCAGCTGGTGCGCGACCTGCGCGCGCTCCCCGCCATCGGCGACGGCATCACTCTCGGCGTCGCCGGCCAGGCCGCGAGCAACATCGACATCTCCGAGAAGATCGTCGGCATCCTGCCGCTCTACCTCGTGGTGGTCGTCGGACTGTCGCTGCTCATCATGATCGTCGTGTTCCGCTCGTTCGTGGTGCCGCTGATCGCGACGGGAGGGTTCGTGCTCTCGCTGTTCGCGACCTACGGTGCGATCGTCGCAGTGTTCCAGTGGGGCTGGTTCGGCGCGCTGTTCGGCATCCACACGACCGGGCCCATCCTGAGCTTCCTGCCCGTGATCCTGGTCGGGATCCTGTTCGGGCTCGCGATGGACTACCAGCTGTTCCTCTCGACCGGGATGCGGGAGGCGTACGTGCACGGCTCCCCGGCCCGCCTCGCGGTGATGCAGGGATTCCGCGCCGGCCGCTCTGTGGTGATCGCGGCGGGCATCATCATGGTGTCGGTGTTCGGCGGGTTCATCTTCTCCGACTCGACGATCGTCCGCTCGCTCGGCTTCGGTCTCGCGTTCGGCGTGCTGCTCGACGCCTTCGTGGTGCGCATGCTGCTCATGCCCGCGCTCATGCACCTCGTCGGCCGCGGG
The DNA here is from genome assembly GCF_020521355.1 of Leifsonia sp. LS1. Taxonomy (NCBI): domain Bacteria; kingdom Bacillati; phylum Actinomycetota; class Actinomycetes; order Micrococcales; family Microbacteriaceae; genus Leifsonia; species Leifsonia sp. LS1. The sequence continues at coordinate 13,631 of NZ_BPER01000009.1, read as the reverse complement.
GCCTGGTGGCTGCCGCGCTGGCTCGACCGGATCCTCCCGAACGTCGATGTGGAGGGCGCCCGCCTCGAGCGGAAGCACCACCTCGACGGCACCCCCGCCGAGGCGGCCCCGGCTCGCTAGCCCTCTGCACATTCGTCACGAATGTCGACTGCGAGCGCCGCCTGCGCGACATTCGTGACGAATGTGCCCGCTCGCCATCCGCGAGAATGGGGTGTGCACAATCTCGGACTCCTCTTCGACGTCGACGGCCCCATCGCCAGCCCCGTGACCCGCACGATCAACGTGCGCAGCATCGTCACCGACCTCGTGGCGATGGCTGCGGCGGGCGTCCCGATCGCCTTCATCACGGGGCGTTCGGGCGACTTCATCCGCAACCAGGTGGTGGAACCGCTCTGCGACGCCGGGCTCGGGGAGGCCCTGGAGAAGCAGGGCGCGCGGATGTTCGGCGTGTTCGAGAAGGGCGGCGCGTGGGCCGCGATCACCGGCGCGGGGATGGGCGAGGTCACGGTGGACGAGTCCGTCGCATTCTCGCCGGAGGCCGTGGACGCCGTTCGCGCGCTCGTGCGCGAGCGCTTCGCGGACACGATGTTCTTCGACGAGACAAAGCGCGCGATGATCTCCGTCGAGCAGCGCACCGACGTCGACGCGGAGACGTACAAGGAAGCACAACCGCGGTTCGAGAGCGCCGCCTTCGACCTCCTCACCGGACTCGGCGTCGGCCTCCGGTACGGCGAGCGGTCGACGCCGGACGCGTCGGGCGCTGTGCCCTTCCGCGTCGACCCGACGATCATCTCGACCGACATCGAGTCGGTGCTCCTCGACAAGGACCGCGGCGCCCAGCGCGCGTTCGAGTACTTCGCCGCGCGCGGGCCGCTCCCCCGGCGCTGGCGCTCGGTGGGCGACTCCCGCAGCGACTACAAGATGGCCGATTACGTGCACGACGCCGGCTTCGAGGTGGCGCACGTGGATGTGCGGCCGGCGGACGGCATCCTGGACCGGCCGTACGACGTCATCACCATCGGCGACCGGATCCACGACGAAGCGGGCGCGGAGTTCCTCGCCCACTGGCGGCGCGAGCTCGAGCTCGAGTAGTCGCCCGCGTCTCAGACGAAGGCGCGGTGGATCCAGTCCAGCTGGATCTGCGCCAGAACCGCGACGACGGCGTAGCAGCCCACCGTGATCAGCGGCACCCACCCGTAGAGCACCGAGCACACCCGCCGCACCCGCTCCGGCACCGGGATGACCCCGGTCTTCAGGTTGTAGAGCGTCACCGCCCAGAAGGTCGGGATGGTGACGGACCAGGTGACCATGCACCACGGGCACAGCACGTTCAGGACGGTCAGCGATGCGGTGATCAGGAACACGACCAGCGCCATCGCGAGCACCACGCCCGCGTTGAACGCCAGCCAGAACCAGCGGGCGAACCCGTCGCGGCTCGCGAGGATCGCCACGCCCATCGCGATGGTCGCCGTCCAGCCGACAAGCCCGAGCAGCGGGTTCGGGAACCCGAGCAGGGAGCCCTGCCACGACGCGAGGTTCGTCGCGCATCCGATCAGGACGTTGAAGCTGCAGGTGAGATGCGCGTTCGGGTCGCGCAGCATCTGGAGCTTGTCGAGCGTGAGCAGGAACGCGGCGGCGAGGCCGATCGCCCCCGCGACGATGAGCCAGGCGGCGAGCAGGCGCGGGCGGCGGGTGCTGCGCGCGGCGAGGACGGAATCGGCCATCGCTACACCGGCAGCGGCAGCATGCAGATGCCGACCACGAAGACCGACGCCGCCGTGATGGCCAGGGCGACCCCGGCCGACTGGCGGCGCGCGGCCGGCGTGCGACCCCAGAGGTCGGCGCGGGCGCAGGTGCGCTCGGCGTCGCGCAGGATCCGCTCGGTTCCCGGGAGGTCGAGGTCGAGCACGCCGCGCCGTGCCTGCTGGCGGATGAGGGCGGCCTCCTCGGCGGTCATGGGGATCGCCCTACTCATTGCGTCACCTCGGCGGTCGCGTCCGCAGCGGCGCCGGCGCCGACGGACGCGGTCGCGCTCGACAGCCGGGGCAGCGTCGCCGCCGGACCGTGGTGCAGGTCGAACGCGGGCGACTCCGACCTGATGCGCGGGATGGACGTGAAGTTGTGGCGCGGCGGCGGGCAGCTCGTCGCCCACTCCAGCGAGCGTCCCGTGCCCCACGGGTCGTTCGAGGTGACCTTCGGCGCGCGTCGCCAGGTGAGATAGACGTTGATGACGAAGGGGATCATCGACGCCGCCATCACGGCCGAGCCGACCGTCGAGAGCTGGTTCATCCAGGTGAAGCCGTCTTCGGGCAGGTACGTCGCGTAGCGGCGCGGCATCCCGATCACCCCGAGCCAGTGCTGGATGAGGAAGGTCATGTGGAACCCGATGAACAGCAGCCAGAAGTTCCACTTCGCGAGCGTCTCGTTGAGCATCCGCCCGGTCCACTTGGGCCACCAGTAGTAGATGCCGGAGAAGGTCGCGAAGATCACGGCCCCGATGAGCACGTAGTGGAAGTGGGCGACGACGAAGTAGGTGTCGGAGACGTGGAAGTCGAGCGGCGGAGAGGCGAGGATGACGCCGGTCAGGCCGCCGAAGGTGAAGTTGATCAGGAAGCCGATCGCGAAGAGCATCGGGGACTCGAAGGTCAGCGACCCCCGCCACATCGTCCCGACCCAGTTGAAGATCTTCACCCCGGTCGGCACCGCGATCAACATCGTCATGAGCGAGAACCAGGGCAGCAGCACGCTGCCCGTGACGTACATGTGGTGCGCCCACACCGTGATCGACAGGGCGGCGATCGCGACCGTGGCGTAGACGAGGGTCTTGTAGCCGAAGATGGGCTTGCGGCTGAAGACCGGGAAGACCTCCGAGACGATGCCGAAGAACGGCAGCACGATCACGTACACCTCGGGATGGCCCCAGAACCAGAACAGGTGCTGCCAGAGCAGCGCTCCCCCGTTCGCGGCATCGAAGATGTGCGCACCGAAGACGCGGTCCGCCATCGCCGCGACGAGCGCCGCAGCCAGGACGGGGAACGCCATCAGGGCGAGGATCGACGTGATGAGCGTGTTCCAGGAGAAGATCGACATCCGGAACATGGTCATGCCGGGTGCACGCATGGTCATGATCGTGGTGACGAAGTTGACCGACGAGAAGATCGTGGCGAAGCCGAGGAGGATCGCCCCGGCGAACCACAGGGTGTTGCCGAGCCCCGGCGAGAACGTCTCCGCGGCGAGCGGCTGGTAGGCGAACCAGCCGAAGTCCGCGGCGCCCTGCGGCGTGAGGAGGCCGCCTGCGGCGATCAGGCCGCCGAACAGGAAGCACCAGAACGAGAACGCGTTCAACCGGGGGAACGCCACATCCGGGGCGCCGAGCTGCAACGGGATGATGACGTTGGCCGCGCCGGTGAAGAACGGCATCGCGTACAGCAGCAGCATGATCGTGCCGTGCATCGTGAACATCTGGTTGTACTGCTCGCCCGACAGGATGTGTAGGCCCGGCTCCATCAACTGCGCGCGGATCAGGAGCGCCATGATCCCGCCGATCGCGAAGAAGACGCCCGACGCGACCATGTACATGTAGCCGATGGTCTTGTGGTCGGTGGAGGTGATCCAGCTGACCACGATGTTGCCCTTGCGGGTCTGCCGGGGGACGGCGCGCTGCTGCTGGGGACTGAGGGTGGCGGTCACCGCTCGATCCTCGCGGGCCGGCGCTCGGCCGTGTCGGCCGGAATCCCGGAAATAATCCCGTGGTTGAGAAGCCGCCGCCATCGCTTCTACAATGCGTAGAACAGGCGTCGACGATCCGGACGGCTGCGCGCGGAGGCAGAGCGACGGGAGGTCCGCATGAGTCGTCACGAGGTGTCGCACCTGCGGCGCACTCTGGTGTCGGCCCCGCGTCTGCGCCTGCTGGAACGGCTGCAGGCGGAGAGCCCGCAGACGGCTCCGCGGCTCGCGGCGAGCGTCGGCCTCCACCACAACACCGTGCGCGAGCACCTCGATCGGCTCGTCGACGACGGGCTCGTCGTCCGCACGACCGAGCACCGCACGGTGCGCGGCCGACCCCAGGTGCTCTACTCGGCCGCGCGCGGCCTGGATGGCGCCAGCGCCAGCGCACGCGCCCAGACGGGCCGGGCGATCGAGCTGGGGCGCGCATACCGGCGGAGCTTTCCACAGGGACCCCGCGAGAGCGCGGGACCGGGCGAGGTCGGCCCCGCCGCCGAGAGCGCCGCCGACGCACAGCTCGACGTGCTCGAGGACTACCTCGACCGCTGCGGGTTCGACCCGCGGGTCGACCGCGACGCCCTCGAGATCCGGCTCTCCTGCCCGTTCGAGGGGATGCGCTCCGAACTCTCCGAGTCCCTCTGCACGGTCGACCGCCGTGTCGTCTGCAGCGTCCTCGCCCGGGTGGAGGGACCGCTGGCCGTGACGGGGATCACCCCGACCGGCGAGGCGGGAGCCTGCGTGCTCACGATGGAGCGCGGGTAGCCGCAGCTCCGCCGTCCCCTGCGGCGCGAACTGCGCCTAGGCTGGCGTCGGGTCGGGCGCGACGACGCGCGCGGCCGGAGGAGGCAGCATGACCGCCGCGTTCGTCTACGACGCCGTCCGCACGCCGTTCGGGCGCTACGGCAAGGCGCTGGCCGCCGTGCGTCCCGACGACCTCGCGGCCTCGACGTTGCGGGCGCTGGTGGACCGGCATCCCGCGCTCGACCCCGCAGCGATCGACGACGTGCTGCTCGGCGACGCCAACCAGGCGGGCGAGGACAACCGCAACGTCGCGCGGATGGCCGTGCTCCTCGCGGGTCTGCCGGTGACCGTGCCGGGCGCCACCGTGAACCGGCTCTGCGGGTCCGGGGTGGAGGCCGTGGTGCAGGCGAGCCGCGCGGTCGAGACCGGAGACGCCTCCCTCGTCGTCGCTGGCGGCGTCGAATCGATGTCGCGGGCGCCCTGGGTGCTCCCGAAGGCCGACCGGCCGTATCCCGCCACCGATGCCACGCTCGTGTCGACCACGCTGGGCTGGCGGCTGGTGAACCCCGCGATGGCGCCGGCGTGGACCGTCTCCCTCGGCGAGACGGCCGAGCTGCTCGCCGAGCGCTTCGGCATCCCGCGCGAGGAGCAGGACGCGTTCGCCCTCGGCTCGCACCGCCGGGCGGCCGCCGCGTGGGAGTCGGGAGCATATGCCGCGGAGACCGTGGCGGTGCCGGGGGTCGCGCTCGAGCGGGACGAGAGCATCCGCAGCGACACGACGCCGGAGGTCCTGGCAGCGCTCGCGCCCGCTTTCCGCCCGTCGGGCGGCACGGTGACGGCCGGCAACTCGTCACCGCTCAACGACGGCGCGGGGATGCTGCTGCTGGGAGCGGAGGGCGCGGTCGACTCCGCGCCGCTCGCCCGCATCGTCTCCCGTGCGGTCGTCGGCAACGAGCCGGACGCGTTCGGGATCGCGCCGGTCGCCGCGGCGACGCGAGCGCTGGAGCGCGCCGGACTGAGCTGGGACGACGTCGACCTCGTCGAGCTCAACGAGGCGTTCGCGGCGCAGTCTCTCGCCTGCCTGCGCCTGTGGCCCGAGCTCGACCCGGCGAAGGTCAACGTGCACGGCGGGGCCATCGCGATCGGGCATCCCCTGGGCGCATCGGGTGCGCGCATCGTGGGGCACCTGGCGCACGCGCTGGCCGCGCGGGGCGGCGGCGTGGGGCTGGCTGCGATCTGCATCGGCGTCGGTCAGGGCATGGCGGTCGTCCTGCGCGCCTGAGCCGCCCCGCCCTCCACCCCGCCCTCCGCCCCGCCGAGACGGCTCAAAGTCGCGCCGAATGCGTCGAGGCGGCGAAGAATGGGCCGCCTCGACGAAACCTTCCCCCATTGACAGTTAGAGTTCTAATGATTAGAGTTCTAACTATGACATCGAGGACCGAGCAACTCGCCGACCAGCTGCGCACCATCCTGTTCGCGCAGCGGGCCGCCGGAGAGGAGTGGATCCGCGAGAGCGGGCTCAGCCGCTCCCAGTCGTTCACCCTCGCCTACCTCGACGAGAACCGGGACCGCGGCGTGATCGCCCGCGAACTGGCCGAGATGTCCGGAACAACGCCGGCCAGCGTCACCAGCCTCCTGCAGGGGCTGGAGGAGCGCGGCTACATCACCCGCGAGTCGTCGCCGACGGACTCGCGCGTGAAGCTCATCCGCATCACCCCGGAGGGCACCCAGGTCGTCACCGGCTTCGACGACGCCATGACCGCCGCCCAGACCCGCATCTTCTCGGTGCTGTCGGACGACGACCAGGACGCGCTCATCGCCCTGCTGCAGCCGCTGGCCGACGCGCTCGTCGCGTCGGGCGACGCGCCACCGCCGTCGGCCAGCGAGCTGAACCGGCGCCGCCGCTAGCGCGACCACCCGCGCCGTCTCTCCGCACGGCGCCGCATCCCCGATCACCAGGCTTCCCAGCCGTTCACCGGAACGGAGACATCGTCATGTCCTCATCCAACCGCTCGACCCTCTCGACCGCGCCCATCTGGCGAGCGCTCGTGCACCTCTGCGTGCCCATGATCGCCGGCTTCTCCATCGGCGCCGTCTACAACATCATCAACGCGGGCTTCGTGGGCTCGCTCCACTCCACCCCGCTGCTCGCGGCCCTGACCTTTTCCCTCCCGGTGTTCGCCGTCATCATGGCGGTGGGCGGGGTGTTCGGCGTCGGCGGCGGCACCTTCATCTCGCGCCTCCTCGGATCGCAGGAGGAGCCCGGCGCCGACGTGAAGGCCGCAGGAGCTCGCATCAGGCAGGTCTCGTCCTTCACCTTCTGGGGCGCACTCGCCGGGGGCGTCGTCATCGGCGCGCTCGGACTCGTGTTCGCCACGCCGCTCGCCGCAGCGGTCGGCGCATCCGGCGCGTCCCTCGAGCCCACCGCACTGTACATCGGCGCGATGTTCGCCTTCACGCCGATCTACGTCGCCGCATTCGCCCTCGAGCAGTTGGTACGCGCCGAGGGTGCCGCGGTCGCGTCGATGACCGGGCTGATCGCCTCCACCGTCGCGAACCTCCTCTTCGACGTCGTCTTCATCCTCGGCTTCGGCTGGGGCGTGCTCGGTGCAGGCATCGCGCTGGGGCTGTCGAACATCGTCACCGTCGGCTACTACGTGTGGTGGATCGCGCGCCGCAGCGAATCCCTCTCGCTCGCACCGCGCTTCTTCCGCGCCGACCGCGAGATGCTCACCACCGTCTTCGGCGTCGGCGCCTCGGAGCTGCTGATGTCGTCGTTCCTCATCGTGACCACGCTCGTGATGAACTGGATCGCGATCGGCTACGGCGCCTCCCTGCTCGCCGCGATGGGCGTGGCCCTGCGCATCGTGCAGCTGCCCGAGATGATCGGGATGGGCGTCTTCATGGGCGCCATCCCGCTCTTCGCATACGCGTTCGGCGCCCGCAACACGGCCCGCCTCCGCGCGGCGATCATCGGCAGCGCGGTCGCCATCGCCGGGATCGTGCTGGTCTTCTCGACGCTCGTGTTCGTGTTCCGCGACCAGGTGTTCACGCTCTTCAGCGCCGACCCGTCGGTGATCGACGACGGGATGCTCATCCTCACCGCCATGCTCGTCTCGACCCTGTTCAACGGCTTCACCGGCCTCATCATCGCCGTCTTCCAGGCCACCGAGCAGATGCGCAACGCGACGATCATGTCGGTCGCGCAGGGCATCCTCTTCATCCCGGTGGTCCTCGTCGGCAACGCCGTGTTCGGGATGACCGGCGTCATCTGGGCCATGACCGTCACCGAGCTGCTGGTGCTCGCGCTCGGAGCGACCCTGTTCGCCGCCTCCCGCCGGGCGCTGGTCGCCACGCCCGAGCAGGCGTCATCGAAACGGCTAGAAATCGCGTGAAAAGCATCGAGACGGCGAACTATTCGCCGTCTCGATGCTCTCAGTTCTCGACGGTGACCAGTGTGCCCAGGGGCAGCGCGTTCAGCGCGTCGATCGCCTCGGCCGAGACGCGCACGCAGCCGTGGGAGACGGCGCCGGTGTTCTGCTCGAAGAAGTGGATGCCGATCAGGCCGCCGTCGGCGCCTCCGAAGGGCTCGTCGGCGGCGGTCGCGTGCAGCGTGGTGAGCTGGATGGGGTGGACGCTCTGACCCTGCTCCGGGTCGGTGTAGCGAGCCTGCAGATAGCCGGTCACCCCGGTCGGGGTCGGCGTCTCCTCGGTGCCGACGCCCACGCTCCAGGAGGCCGTCACGCCGCCCGACGTGTCGAGGATGCTGAGCTTCTGGGCGACGACCGAGATGCGCACGGTCTTCCCGAGCGCGGTCGAGCCGGCCAGGTTCGCAGCGGGCATCCACGCGACTGTCTGCGCCGGGGCCGCCGCGTCTCCGGGGGCGACCTGCGACGGCAGCACCTGGCGCGCCGGGGTGAGGACGAGCGCCCACGGCCCGTCCGTCCGGATGGGAACGACGACGGTGCGCTGTCCACGGAAGTCGGTGGCGGGGATGCGGGCGACGGGCGTGACCCGGTCGGCGGCGAACAGCGGGGTGTCGAACATGACCGAGTGCGCTGTCGACGCGGTGAGCGGGCCGGCGGGAGCGGGCTGCAGGCCGGGAATGACGGCGTCGTAGACCGCCGCGGGAAGCGCGGCGATGTCGGAACGGGTCAGCGCGGGGACGGGCGGCGCGGACGCCGGGGTCGACGGGGCGGGTGTGGGCATCGCGGGCGGACTCGTGGAGGCTGCGGGCTCAGGCTGCGCGCAGGCCGTCATGCAGAGCACCGTCGCGGCGGCAGCGACGGCAAGGGTGGCGCGGATGGTGCGACGGATGACGCGGGCCGTGCTGGGGAATGTCGACATGGGCGCTCCAGGGAGGCGGTGGGCGGAACGAAGAACAGCCGGCGGCACCCGAGGGCGCCGCCGGCCGGAGGTGCGGCAGATCAGCCGGCGACGCGCGGGCTGGTGACCGAGACACCGGCAGGCGTGACGACGGCAGGAGCCGTCTCGCCCTCGATGTCCCCGCCCAGGTCGATGGTGTCGCCGGTCACGGTGACGCTGATCGACTGCGAGAGTCCCGACGTCGCGCCGACGAGCGTGAAGTCGACGGTGCCCGCGTCGACGGTGCCCGCGACCATGTACCAGCTCGCGGCCACGGACCCGAACCGATCGGCCGTGTCGGTGGCGGTGAACGTGTGGCCGTTGTAGACGACGGTCACGTCGACGACCTCGCCCGGCGTGTAGCCCCCCGCCCAGAGCACCACACCGGCGTTCTCGTCCGCGAAGTCGGCGGTCGTGATGGTGGGCGCGTCGGTCCAGATGCCGGTCGGCGCGAGGAGCGTCAGCGGCACCTCGGCTGCCGTGTTGCCGGAGCCGTCGGTGGCGACGACGGCGAGGTAGCCGTTGTCGAGATCCGCACCGTCCGGAAGCCACGCGCGCACACCGGGCGTCCAGTCGGTCGCGATGGCGCCGGTGTCGTCGCTCGAGACGATGGTGCTGTCGAGCGCGGTGGTGCCGCTCGGCTCGACGTCCACGAGAGAGACGGTCACGTCGGCGTCGGCATCGAAGCCGGAGCCCGTGACCGCGAGGCCGGAGCCCCAGTCCTCGAACGTGAACGTGGTCGAGGCGACCTGGATCTCGGCGCCGGCCGCGTTGGCGGGGACGGCCGCGAGAGACAGAGCACCGGCGACGGCGACGGCACCGAGAACGGACGCGGCGCGCACCTTGGTGGTGGAAAGCATGGAACTCCCTGACTGGTGAGGTGGGATCGGGCGGAGTCGCCCACACGCGAATCTAGGAGGAGGTCCGCGCCCGCCGTCGACCGTCGGCGACACTTACGCATGGCACGGGGCGACATTCAGTACTGCTCACCGTCGGGTGCGTAGAACGTCGTGTCCAGTCCTCCGCACGTCACACCCCCGGACTGGGGAGGAGGCGCTCTTGACACGCACAGGTCGATTCTGATCACTGCCGGCTGGTTTATTTGCCCGCCGTAAACGTTGTGTTACCAGTCCGTTTCCGCGCCCCTGCGACCCCGGTCGGCACCCCTAGCCTCCTTTCTGAGAGACCGTTCAGCTCTGTCCCTCGCGCTCCCCCTCGCCGCCCGCGCCGATTCCTGCACCCCGCGCGGGCGACTCCCCCACCCGCTCTCGAGCTAGGAGAACCTTGCCTGCACGCATGTCCGTGCGCCGGCGGATCGCCCTCACCGTCGCCGCAGCACTCATCCCGGTCGTCGCCCTGACGACCGCGCCCGCCGCACTCGCGGCCCCCGCACCCGATCCCGTCGTCGCGTCCGGCCCCGACTGGGCCGTCACCACCACCCCCGGCGGATACCTCGTCACGCTGACGCTCGACGAGCCGTTGCCGATCGTCGACGACGCCCCCACGCTGATCGTGGACGGCGAGCCCCTGGGCCTCGCCACCGAGGCCACCGACGGCCTCTCGCTCGGCCTCATCACAACGGACCCGGCCGTCGCCCACGCCTCCTCGGTCACCAAGGGGTGGTCGAGCGGCGAGGAGGACAAGGCCGCCGAGACGCCGGAGGCCGCGCAGACCCCGGCCGTGCGCGAGAACACCACCCTCACCAAGCAGATGAAGTCGCTCGCGGCCGCCGCCGCCGTCGAGGACCCGTCCGACCTCGGCTCGTACAGCGTGACGGAGGCCGAGTACGACTTCGGCGACCAGGCCGTCCCGCTCGCGGCCATCGGCGGAATCCGCGGCGAGCTCACCGGCAAGATGTACCTGTCGAGCGCCACCGGCGCCCGCCCGACCATCGTCCTGCTGCACGGTCGCCACACCTCCTGCTCCGGAAGCGGCGCCAACCCGCTGCGCTGGCCGTGCGGCCCGACGCAGATGAACATCCGCTCGTACCTCGGCTACGAGGGCACGGCGCGCGCGCTCGCCTCCCACGGCTACAACGTTCTGTCGATCGCCGCCAACTCGGTCAACTCGAACGACAACCAGCTCGCCCTCGACTACGGCGCGCAGGCGCGCGGTCAGCTCATCCTCGACACCCTCGGGATGCTCGCGAAGGCGAACGCCGGAGAGACGGTCGCCTACGACGACATCACCACGGCGACGGACACCGTCCCGAGCACGACGACGACCCGCACCCTCGACGAGGCGCTGGTGCGCGCGACCACCCGCACCGACCAGCCGGCGGCGGCGTCGGGCGTCACGGCCTCCGCATTGAAGGGCCGCTTCGACCTCGGACACGTCGGCATCATGGGACACTCGCGCGGCGGCGAGGGCGTGGTCTCGGCGGCGACCCTCAACCAGGCGCTCGCGAAGCCCTACGGCATCGAGTCGGTCCTCCCGCTCGCCCCGGTCGACTTCGGCCGGATGACGCTGCCCGACGTGCCGACCGCAGTGTTCCTCCCCTACTGTGACGGCGACGTCTCCAACCAGCAGGGCCAGCACTTCATCGACGACTCGCGTCACGCGTTCGACGACAACGTGCTCCGCTCGGCCGTCTGGGTGATGGGCGCCAACCACAACTTCTTCAACACGGTGTGGACGCCCGGCCTCTACCCGGCGGCGACCGGCGACGACTGGCGCACGAGCGACACCACGTCGACCTGCGCGACGAGCGACCCGACGCGCATGACGGCCGCCCAGCAGTACCAGGTCGGCGTCAGCTACATGACCGGGTTCTTCCGTCTGACCATGGGCGGGGAGACGCAGTTCCAGTCGCTGTTCGACGGGTCGGTCAAGCCGTCCACCACCGCGACCTCCTATGCCGATGTGCGCACGATGGCCTCGCAGCCCGCCTCCAAGACCGCCCTGGTCAACGACTTCACCGAGACCAGCTCGCTCGTGCGGGTCTCGGGAGGCGCGACCGCCGCGGTCTGCACCAACCTGACCGGCCGTACCGTGCCGCAGTCGCTCCCGTTCTGCGCGACGACCAAGGCATCGGCCCAGGTGCCGCACTGGACGCCCGGATCGTTCGCACCGAACGTCCCCGAGTTCCCCGTGACGCGCTTCCTCTGGACCGGCGCCTCGACGACCGACCCGGCCGTGCCCAGCACGGGCGAGCTGCGCGTCACCGTCCCCGCGAAGTACCGCGACGTCTCCCGTCAGGCGCAGCTCACGCTGAAGACGGCGCCGGACGAGGCTGTGCAGAACGGCACCGACTTCACGATCACCGTCGTGGACGGCGCGGGCAAGACGTTCGCGGTCGCCGCGTCCGCCGTCAACCCGCTGGCGATCAACCGGATGCCGGGCGGCACCAACACGACGCTCAACAAGGTCGTGCTGCAGCAGCTGACCATCCCGACCTCCACCATCACCGGCATCGACCTGACCGACGTGCGCGAGGTGCGCTTCGCGGCCAAGGTCGGCGCCGACGGCACGGGCACGGGCGGCGTCTACCTCTCCGACCTCGCGTTCGACACCCCGTCGGTCGGGACCGCCGTGGTGCAGACCCGCACCTCGGTGAACGTGGCCCCGACCATCGTGGAAGAGGGGAACGGGCCCGGCACCGCCGACGTCGCGGTCTACCTCAACCGCGCCGAGAAGGCCACGGTCACCGCCTACGTGAGCGTCCTCGGTTCGGCGACGGGCATCGTCGGGGTCGGCATGGAGAAGGTCTCCTTCGCCCCCGGTGAGACCTGTAAGGCCGTGACCGTGCCGACCCTCGGCAACACCGCGACCTCGACGGCGGCGAGCTCCGCCTTCAAGGTGAGTGCGACCAACAGCACGAACGCCGTGATGGGCGCCCGCGCCTTCGCCAGCCTCACCGTCCGCGAGGACGACGGGGTGACGGGCACCGCCACCGCGCTCGCACCCGTCGGCGCGCAGGGCGACGTGTGCGCCGAGCTCGCGGCGGCGACCACCCCGGTGCCGCTGGGGACCTCGGCGGAGGAGGTGGCGCCCGGCGGCTCCTTCACCCTCAGCGCCACGGGTTTCCGCGCCGGTGAGACCGTGACGTTCCGCTACGGCGGCGGCGTGCTCGGCACGCAGGTCGCCGCGGCCGACGGCACCGCCTCGATGGTCGTGCCTGTCGCGGAGGACGCCGATCTCGGCCCCGCCGACGCGACCGCGACGGGCTCCGGCTCGGCGCGCACGGCCACGGTGACGGTGTCGGTGCTCGCGCCGACCGAGACCGCCCTCACCGTCCTCCCCGAGAAGCCGACGGCCGGCGAGAAGACCACCTTCACCGCCACGGTCACCGGCCGCGACACCGCGGGCACGGTCGCGTTCCTCGACGGCGGCGAGCCGGTGGCGCCCGCGACCGCCGGAAGGGCCCTGTCGGCTGCGGCCGCCGACACCCCCACCGTGCTCGGCGAGGTGGAGATCGTGGACGGCGTCGCGACGCTGACCCTGCCCGCGGGCCTCACCGCCGGCGAGCACGTGATCACCGCCTCCTTCGCCCGCACCGCCACGGCGAGCGCCTCGACGTCCGATCCGATCACGGTGACGGTCGCCCCGGCGGCTTCGACCGGCGGCTCGGGCTCCGGATCCGGCTCGGGGACCGACGCCGCGGCGTCCGGCTCCGATGCGCTGGCCGAGACGGGATCGGCGATCGGCCTCTGGCTGCTCGCCGGGCTGACGGTCCTGCTCGCGGGAGGCGGCCTGGTGCTCGTCTCGCGCCGTCGCCGGACCGCGGAGTGAGGCCGACGGCCGTGTGACAGCGGCCGTGTGACAGCGGGGCGCCGCATCCCTCGGGCGGGATGCGGCGC
>NZ_BPER01000008.1:0-230986 GCF_020521355.1 Leifsonia sp. LS1 | reverse complement strand
CGTGATGGTCAGCGTTCCGGTGGTGACCGTTCCGGCGGTGGCTATTCGCGTGATGGTCAGCGTTCCGGTGGCGGCCGTTCCGGCGGTGGCTACTCACGGGACGGACAGCGTCCGGGCGGGCCGCGCGGTGGTTCTGGGCGCGGGGATCGGGACGAGAAGCTGTGGACGCGGGATGGGCGGCCGGCACGCGGTGATCGCGATGCGCGTGAGCGGGAGCTGCGAAGCGACGAGGAGATCGAGCGCTCGCGGGAGCTGCGGTCGGTGCGTCCGCAGCATGACGACCCTGAGATCCCGAGCGATGTCAGTGCACGAGACCTCCCCGGCGAAGCCCGATTGGAGTTGAAGACGCTCAGCAAGGACAACGCTGAATGGGTGGCTCAGCACCTGGTCATGGCCTCCCGGCTTATCGAGGCCGACCCGGAGCTCGCGCACCGTCACGCGACGTCCGCCGCACGACGTGCCGGCCGCATCGGCGTGGTACGTGAGACGCTGGCGATCACGGCGTACGCGACCGGGGACTTCGCGCTCGCGCTCCGTGAGCTCCGCACCTACCGCCGAATCTCCGGCTCCAACGACCAGCTGCCGATGATGGTGGATAGCGAACGCGGAGTAGGGCGCCCCGACCGGGCCCTCGAGCTCGGCCGATCGGTGGATCGCGCGACGCTCCCGGCCGACGTGCAGGTGTCCCTTGCGATCGCGATGTCCGGCGCGCGCCTCGACCTCGAGCAGCCGGAGGCCGCCCTGGCCGAGCTGGAGATCCCGCAGCTCGACCCCAATCGGGCGTACAGCTGGAGCCCGGACCTCTTCCACGCGTATGCCGAGGTGCTCGAAGAGCTCGGGCGCGGCAACGAGGCGGAATCGTGGCGCGAACGTGCCCGCTTCGCCGACGAGGCGCTGGCGGAGGCGCATTCCGTCGACGAGCACGAAACGATCCACGTGATCGAAGAGGAGATCATCCTCGATGCGGGCGATTCGCCGACCGCGGTCATCGACGAGGAGATCGTCGATGAGAGCGACCTGCCGGCTGCCGTGGTCGAGGAGAAGATCGTCCTCGAGCCGGGCGACCTGTCGGCCGCAGCGCTGGAAGCAGAAGTGGACGAGCTCCTCGCCGACGAAGACGAAGGCGAAGACGCCCCGGACGAAGAGACGGACCTCGACGGCCAGGACGCAGAGAGCGGTTTCATTGCCACCGATACTGACGAGGACGGCGCCCAAGCAGGCGATGCGGCTGAGTCGCGCGATGCCGCCGCGCGCGTAGCGGACGGCTCCGAGGAGAAGGGCGAGCCGGACGATGGCGCTGTTTCGACGGAGCGCTGAGACCGCGACCCCGCTGGACGGGGTGGACCTGGTGCTCGCCGACCTCGACGGTGTGGTCTACAAAGGGCCCGACGCGATTCCCTTCGCCGTGGAGAGCCTGAACCGCGCCGCAGAAACGGTGCGAGTCGGTTACATCACGAACAACGCCTCCCGTACGGATGCGTCCGTGGCCGAGCACTTGAGCGACCTGGGGCTGCACGTGCAGCCGGCCGATGTCGTGACGTCCCCGCAGGCGGCCGTGCGTCTCCTGGGTGCGCATGTCGCGCCGGGCGCCACGATTCTCGTGATCGGTGGCGCGGGCCTGGTCGACGAGGTGGAGAAAGGCGGATTCACCGTCACGCGCTCCGCCGACGACGAGCCGGCCGCCGTCATCCAGGGCTTCGCTCCCGAGGTCGGCTGGGCGCAGCTCGCAGAGGCGGCTTTCGCCCTGCAGGGCCGCTCCGACGAAGAACGACCGTGGATCGCGACGAACACCGACTGGACGATCCCTGTTGCGCGGGGCATCGCCCCGGGCAACGGGACGCTGGTTTCCGCCGTCCACACCGCTGCCGGACGACTCCCGCTGGTCGCGGGCAAACCGGAGGTCGCGATCTTCGAGGAGGCGGTCTCCCGCTTCGGCGCGGGAAAGCCGCTGTTCATCGGCGACCGGTTGGACACCGACATCCTCGGGGCCAACCGCGCGGGCATCGACTCCGTGCTGGTGCTGACCGGGATCGACCGCGCGAAGCAGCTCATCGCGGCGGACGCGAACGCGCGGCCGACCTACATCCTCGGTGACCTGCGTGGGCTGGCTCAGCCGTACCCGGCGACCTCGGTCGCCCGGGACGGTGCCGTGACGGTGGGCGACGCGACGGTCGCGGTCGAGGGGAACGACGTGCGGATCCGTGCAGAGGGAACCGACGAGCTCAACCTGCTCCGCGCCGCCTGCGCGGCGATCTGGAACTCGGGCCGGGCAATCTACGGGCTCGAAGTCCCGGAGCGCCTTTACGCCTGAACCACCGGAGCGCCGAGCTCAGAGGGCCGTCGTGCCTTCGACGAGGCGATAGCACCGCCGCACGCGGTCGAGCCACCATTCCCGGCGATCGGCCGATGCCTCCACGGCGGAGACTCGCATCGTGTCGACGGTCGGGCGGACGACCGGGATGAACCCGTCGACCGGGAGCAGCGGCTCCTCCGCCACATCCTGAACGAACATCGCGACCGTCCCGAGGCCGCAGTCGAACTCCAGGTCGGGGACCGCGGCGGCGAGGTGCGCGCCCATGGCGATGCCCACGGAAGTCTCGATCGCGCTCGAGACGACCACAGGCAGGCCGGCCTCGGCGACGATCCGCAGCGCCGCGTGGATGCCACCCAGCGGCTGTGCTTTGACGACGAGCAGGTCCGCAGCGCCCGCGCGCGCAACGGCGAGAGGGTCCTCCGCCTTGCGGACACTCTCGTCCGCTGCGATCGGGATGCCCATGTACTTCGTCCGGCGCCGGATCTCGGCGAGCTCGTCGACGCCGGCACAGGGCTGCTCCACATACTCCAGATCGAACGGCGCGAGTGCGTGGATCGCATGCTCGGCCTCGTCGACGTTCCACAGGGTGTTCGCGTCCACGCGGATACGGCCCTCCGGGCCGAGTCGATCGCGGACCGCACGCACGCGCGCCACATCGTCGGCGAGGGACTGACCGGGCTCAGCGACCTTCACCTTGGCCGTCCGGGCGCCGGGGTACCGATCGAGCACCGCGTCGACATCGTCGGCCGGCACCGCGGGGACCGTCGCATTCACTGGGATCCTGTCGCGCACGCCGGGTGGTGCGGCGCGCCACCCGAAGTCGATCGCCGCGTGCAGCCACACGGCGGCTTCGTCATCGTCGTACTCGACGAAAGGCGAGAACTCCGTCCAGCCCTCCGGTCCTTCGAAGAGCACCGCTTCTCGGGCCACGACGCCGCGGAACCGCGACGTCATCGGCACGCTGACCACGCGTGCAGTCCCTAACAGGTCGCGCAGTTCCGGCACCATTCCACAAGTTTGGCACGGCCGATCCCGGGGGAGGCGGCCGACCGTAGGCTGGGACCATGGCAGCGGCAATCTCAGAGATCTTCGATCCGACGCAGTGGGTGGATGCCCCCGGTTTCGACGAGCTCACCGACATCACGTATCACCACGACGTCAGCGGGCGGATCGCCCGCTTGGCCTTCAACCGGCCGGAGGTGCGGAACGCGTTCCGGCCGCACACCGTCGACGAGCTCTACGCCGCGCTCGAAGACGCTCGGACCAACCCCCGGATCGGCGTGGTGCTCCTCACCGGCAACGGGCCCAGCCCGAAAGACGGCGGCTGGGCCTTCTGCTCGGGCGGTGATCAGCGCATCCGCGGCCGCGACGGCTACAAGTACGCTGACGGGGAGACGGCGGTGGGCATCGATGCCGCCCGCAGTGGTCGCCTGCACATCCTCGAAGTGCAGCGACTGATCCGCTTCATGCCGAAGGTCGTGATCGCCGTGGTCCCGGGATGGGCCGCCGGAGGGGGTCACTCGCTCCACGTGGTGTGCGACCTCTCGATCGCGAGCTCTGAGCACGGTCGGTTCAAGCAGACGGACGCCGACGTCGGTTCGTTCGATGCCGGGTACGGCAGCGCCTACTTCGCCAGGCAGGTCGGGCAGAAGGTCGGGCGCGAGGTGTTCTTCCTCGCGCGGGAGTACTCGGCGCAGCGGGCGTACGAGATGGGGGCGGTCAACGCCGTCGTGCCGCATGCGGAGCTGGAGTCGACGGCCCTCGATTGGGCGCGGGAGATCCTCACGAAGTCGCCGACGGCGATCCGGATGCTGAAGTTCGCGTTCAACGCCGTCGATGACGGCCTGGTGGGTCAGCAGGTGTTCGCGGGCGAAGCGACCCGGCTCGCGTACGGTACGGACGAGGCCGTAGAGGGGCGCGACTCCTTCCTTCAGAAGAGGGAGCCCGACTGGTCGCCTTTCCCGTGGCAGTATTGAGGCCCGCCGCATGACGCGTGAAGTGCGGGCTGTCGACGCGGCAGAGCCGGAGGCGGTGTACCGGGCGCTGCGGGAGGCGCTCGCTGGAGGCGGACCGGCGGTGGTGCCACGTGAGGCCGGGGCCGCGACAGACAAGGCCGGCCATGGTCGAGGCGAGCGCGTGGCACAGAATGTGGCGCTGGTGATCGAGACCTCCGGATCGACCGGGAGGCCGAAGCGGGTGGCGTTGTCCGCGGACGCATTGCTGGCGAGCGCGGCGGCGTCCGCGGGAGCGATGGGCGGGCAGGGACAGTGGGTGCTCGCCCTGCCGGCGCACTACGTGGCGGGGGCGCAGGTGCTGGTGCGCTCGCTGGCGGCGCAGACCGAGCCGCTCTACTACGGTGCGGGGCATTTCGATGCGGAGCGTTTCGCGGCGCTCGCCGCGGAGGCGACGAACGACCTGCGCTACACCTCGCTCGTGCCTGTCCAGCTCGCGCGGCTGGTGGACGCGGCCGAGGGCGGATCGCGCGCGGTGGAGGCGGCGCTGCGGCGGTTCGACGGGATCCTCGTCGGTGGGCAGGCGCTCACGCCGGCGTTGCGTGAGAGGGCGGAGCGTGTGGGCGCGCGCATCCTGAGCACCTACGGGTCGAGCGAGACGGCGGGCGGATGCGTGTACGACGGCGTTCCGATCGGTACGACCACGGTTCGAGAGGTCGACGGGCTGCTCGAGATCGCAGGCCCGACCCTTGCGGAGGGCTACCTCGGGGACGTGGAACGCACGCACGCGGCGTTCCACGAGGCGGACGGCGTGCGGTGGTACCGCACGGGTGACCTCGGCGCCGTCGTCGACGGCCGGGTGACCGTGTTCGGCCGAGCGGACAACGTGATCATCTCGGGAGGAGAGAAGATCCTCCTCGACCGGGTCGAGCAACTGGTACGTGCAGTCGCCGGCCTCGAGCACGCGGTCGTCGTCGCTGCCGAGGACGCGGAGTGGGGGCAGGTGCCGGTGGTGGTGGCGGTGCTCGACGAAGGTGCCGTCGCGGAAGGCGAGGACCTCCTGCGGCGCGTCCGTGCCCGGGTCGCGGAGGGAGCGGGGCGAGCGGCGGCTCCCGCGCGGATCGCGGTCGTGGCGGAGCTTCCCGCCCTGAGCAGCGGCAAACCCGACCGTGTGGCCGCGGCCCGGATGGCCGCCGCGGCCGGCGACGAAGAGGCATAGCCGATGTTGTTACGATTCGCTCTGTGATGAGTCAGAACAACCCACGCATGCAGAGGATGGCGCCGCCTCAGGCCCGCGGACCGCGCGGAGGCAAGAGCGGGCGGCCGGGTGCTGCGAAGGCGACGGCGGCGCGGCCGGCGACGGCGCGGGACTGGATCGCCGGAGCGCGACTGCGGACCCTTCCGCTGGCGATCGCGCCCGTCCTCATCGGTGTCGGCGCGGCCAAGGTGGCGGAGGGCCCGGGAATCTGGCACCCCGTGCGCGCGCTCCTCTGCCTTGCGGTCGCGGTACTGCTCCAGATCGGAGTCAACTACGCGAACGACTACTCCGACGGCATCCGCGGCACGGATGAGTACCGGGTCGGCCCCGGCCGGCTGACCGGTTCCGGCAAGGCGGCGCCGAAGAAGGTCCTGACGGTCGCGCTCGTCTTCTTCGGGCTCGCCGCGGCGGCGGGCCTCGTGCTCGTCATCCTCACCCAGCACTGGTGGGTACTGCTCATCGGCGCCGCGGCGATCGCCGCCGCGTGGTTCTACACGGGAGGCAAGCGTCCGTACGGGTACTACGGCCTCGGCGAGGTCTTCGTCTTCGTCTTCTTCGGGCTGGTGGCCACCGCCGGAACGACCTTCATGCTCGCCGGGACGGTGAACCAGGAGTCCTGGTACGGAGCGGTGGCCGCCGGGCTGATCGCGTGCGCGGTGCTCATGGTCAACAACATCCGTGACATCGGACCGGACAAAGAGGCCGGCAAGCGCACACTGGCCGTGCTGATGGGGAACGTGGCGTCACGCATCATCTTCTGCGTGCTGCTGCTCGTCCCGTTCGCGATCGTGGCTCTGCTCGCCCTCTTCTACCCGATCGCCTGGTTCGGGATGTTCGCGCTCCTCGCCGCACTGCCGGCGTGCGCGATCACTCTGTTCGCGAAGACGTCGCGTGAACTGATCACGGCCCTCCAGCTGACGAGTCTCACCGGCCTGCTGATCGGGATCGTGCTCGGCGCCGCCTTCGCGTTCTGAGCGGACGCGCTCAGTCGGACCTGGGCGTCGCCTCGGGCGCGGGCTGTGCGGAGGCGGAGTCGACGGCGGCGTCCTCGACCTCGTCGTCGACCGAGGGGAGAGGCTTCTCGCGGTGCCGGACCTCGTAGAGCTCGGTCGAGACCGCATTGCGGGGCTTGCTGAGGAAGATGTACGAGAGGCAGAGGCCGATGAGGGCGGCGGCGATCACCGACGCCCACCAGACGATGCCCAGGAGGAGCAGGACGGCGAGCGGGATCGCGAACACCAGGAGCCGCAGGACGGTGTAGATCAACCAGGAGGGAATCCGCTTCACCCTCCCAGCTTAGAGACGGACTCTGAGAGTTACGATTGACGCATGGTTCGCCTCTGGATAGTCCTCGGCGTCGCAGCCGCGGTCTTCTACATCTATTCGGTGGTGGACTGTGCGCTCTTCGACCGCTCCCGGGTGCGCGGCCTTCCCAAGCCGCTCTGGCTGCTCGTCATCATCCTGTTCCCCGTCATCGGCGGCATCCTCTGGTTCCTCATCGGCCGCGGGCGCCGCCGAGCCGCCGAGCGCAGACTCGTGGCACCCGACGACGACCCCGAGTTCCTCGGCAAGCTGAAGCTCGACCGCGACCAGGAGGAGCGGATCCGTCAGCTCGAGAAGGAGCTCGCCGAACTCGACGACAACGGCCCCGACTCGGACCAGACCGGCCGCCGGGATGGCTGAAGCCGTCAGCGCGGGCCCCGAACAGGGCGCCCGCGGCACGGGCACGCCTGCCGCCGGGCACAGCGCTGCGGGCGAGGACGAACGGGCCACCGGCAACCCGGCCACCGACTACGCGACCGCCCTCCTGAGGACGTTCGTGCGCAACGGCGTCCGCGACCTGGTCGTGAGCCCGGGCTCCCGCTCGCAGGCGCTCGCGCTCGTCGCCGCCGAACTGGAGCACAGCGGACAGGTGCGGCTGCACGTCCGCATCGACGAGCGGGTGGGCGGCTTCCTCGCGCTCGGGCTCGCCCGCGAGACCGGCGCGCCCGCCGTCGTCATCACCACCAGCGGCACGGCGACCGCCAACCTCCACCCTGCCGTGCTCGAGGCGCACGAGGCCGGGATCCCGCTCATCGTGCTCACGGCGGACCGCCCGCACGAGCTGCGCGGCATCCGCTCGAACCAGACCACGCACCAGGACGGACTGTACGGTGTCGCCGTGCGCTGGTCGCAGGACGTCGACGCTCCCCGGGCGACCGACGAGGCGGCGCGCCGGACCGAATCCGGTGCGGCGGAAGCGCTGGCGCTCGCCGCCGTCCGCGCGGCTGTCGGGGCGGACACCGCCGATCCCGGTCCGGTGCACCTCAACGTCGCCTTCCGAGAGCCGCTCTCGGTCGCTGCGCCGTCTTCGACGGAACCTCTCGCGGGGCCCCTTCCGTCGACCGCCGGCCCCGCGGCGCTCAGGCGCCGCGTCATCGAGCTCGACGACCGTCCGCGTACGGTCGTCATCGCCGGCGCCGACTCCGGCGCGGCCGCCGAAGAGCTCGCGCGCGCCGCCGGCTACCCGCTCCTCGCCGAGGTGTCCAGCGGTGCGCGCTTCGGACCGAACCTGGTCGTCGCCTACCGCGAACTGCTGCGAGAGGAGACGTTCGGCGGCCGCGTCGAGCGCGCCGTCGTGTTCGGACATCCGACGCTCAGCAGAGAGGTCCCCGCGTTGCTCGCGCGCCCCGACGTCGAGGTGATCGTCGTCGCACCGACGGGAACGCAGACGTACGACCCCGGTCATCGCTCGCGCGTCCTCGGCGGCGTGCATCCGCCCGCCGGGGTCGACCTCCGCTCGCCGGAGGTGCGGGGCTGGGTCGGCAGCTGGGTCTACGCGAGCCGTCGCCTCATCGCGGAGGCCGAGCGTGCTGCGGACCCGGCGGCGCGGGCCCCGGATGTGGACAAGGCACGCTCGTACGAGCCGGCGGACGCGCTCGCGTTCGCCAAGGCGGAGCTCGCCGCCGTGCGCGCGCCGATCACCCGCCCACTGCTCGCCGAGGCGGTCTGGCGCTACACGTGGCCGCACGACCGCCTGGTCCTGGCGGCCTCCCGGCTCATCCGGGACGCGGACCGCATCGTGCCGGGCAAGAAGATCTCGGTGCACTCGAACCGCGGTCTCGCCGGTATCGACGGGACCATCGCCACGGCGACGGGCATCGCGATGGCGAGTCAGGCCGCCGCCGCCGAAGCAGGAGCTCCGGCCGGGGTGACGCGCGTGCTGCTCGGCGACCTCGCCCTCCTGCACGATGCGGGCGCGCTGCTCGGTGCAGCGGGGGAGGAGCGGCCGCACCTGCAGCTCATCGTCGGGAACGACGGGGGCGGGACGATCTTCGACGGACTGGAGGTCGCCTCCACGGCCGGCACGGCGGCGTTCGATCGCGTGCTCTACACACCGCACGAGGTCGATATCGCGGCCCTTGCCCGGGCGTACGGCTGGGCGTACCGCGCCGCGCGGACCAAGGGAGAGCTCGATCAAGCGCTCTCCGCTCCGCCCGCCGGCGTCAGCATCGTCGAGGTGCCGCTCAGCCGTTGATGATGCGCGGCACCGAGACCGCCTTCAGCCCCTCCACGCCGAACTCGAGGCCGTAACCGGAGCCCTTGACACCGCCGAACGGGATCATCGGGTGCACGCCGCCGTGGGAGTTGATCCAGACGGTTCCGGCGTGGACGCGGTTGGCCACGGCCAGCGCCTCGTCGCGGTCGGCGGCCCAGACGGAGGCACCCAGGCCGACGTCGAGGCGGTTGGCGCTGGCGACGGCGTCGTCGACGTCCGAATAGCGGATGATCGGGAGGGCGGGACCGAACTGCTCCTCGTCGACGAGGGCGACGCCATCGGCGACGTCGGCGACGAGGGTGATCGGGTAGAACAGCTCACCGAGCTCGGTCGCGGGGGACCCGCCGGTGACGATGCGGCCGCCGTTCGCTTTCGCGTCCTCGACCAGCCGGTTCACGATGTCGAACTGCTGCTTGTTCTGCAGCGGGCCGAGCACGTTGTCCTCCTCGAGACCGTTGCCCATCGGGGTGGAGCGCGCGACCTCGGCCAGGGCCTCCACGGTGGCGTCGTAGATGGAGTCGTGTACATAGAGGCGCTTGAGCGCGGCGCAGGTCTGGCCGGTGTTGATGAAGGCGCCCCAGAAGAGACCCTGTGCGATGGCCTGGGGGTCGGCGCTCGGGAGCACGATGCCGGCGTCGTTGCCGCCGAGTTCGAGGGTGAGGCGGGCGAGGTTGCCGGCCGAGCTCTCGATGATCCGGCGGCCGGTCGCGGTGGACCCGGTGAACATGATCTTGTCGACGTCCGGGTGGCTCGCCAGACGGGCGCCGACGTCGCGGCCGCCGGAGACGGCGATGAGCACGTCGGCGGGCAGCGCGGAGTTCAGCACGTCGACGAGGGCGAGAACGCTGAGCGGGGTGTACTCCGACGGCTTCAGCACGACGGTGTTGCCCATCCGCAGCGCCGGTGCCAGCTGCCAGATGCCGATCATGAGCGGCCAATTCCACGGGCCGATCGCTCCCACGACGCCGGCCGCACGGTAATGCAGCTCGGCGCGGATCTCGCCGTCGTCGATGAGCACCTCTGTCTCCATCGGGAGAGTCGCCGACGTGCGCAGCCAGGCCGAGCACGCACCGATCTCGAAGCGCGCGTTCGGGCCGTTGAGCGGCTTGCCCTGTTCACGCGAGAGCAGTCGGGCGAGTGCCTCGGCCTCGGCGTCGATCGCCTCCGCCGCTCGCAGGAGGATCTCCGTGCGGGCGTCGTGGCCCAGCGCCTCCCATGCGGGCTGCGCGGCGCGGGCGCGGACGATCGCGGCGTCGAGGTCGTCGACGGTCGCCTCCGGCGCGCGGCCGAGCTCGGCGCCCGTTGCGGGGTCGTGGATCGGGCGGCCCGATCCCTCCGGCGCGCTGACGCGGGCGAGCAGTTCGGTGTAGTCCGACATCGGGTCTCCTCCAGTGGAACGGTCCTCGACCCAGTCTCGATCGGGGGGCTGCGCCGCGCTTGACCGTGGACGCACGCCGGATGACGGGCGGTGCAGAACTGTGCCGGCCGGCGGCGGGGATGGACCCGGTCGTCTCCTGGCACGGGCCGGGGACCGGATGATACGATCCACATCACGGATCGTATACAACGTCGTCCCCGATCCGGAGTGAGGTCGACCGTGCTCATCGATCAGCAGCAGACGCGGAACAACCGCGTGACATCGAGCGCCACGCGGGATTTCAGCGCGTTCCGCACCGCCGTCTCCGAGTCGTTCGTGCCGCTGCACGTGACGAGCGAGCGGCCGGATCCGTTCTGGGGTCGCATTCGGATGGCCACCGCGGACACGGTGCACGTCTCCGAGGTCAGCGCCTCCCAGCACGTCGTGGAGCGCACCCCCGAACTGATCGCGCGCTCCGATCGCGACTACTACAAGCTCAGCATGATGCTCTCCGGGACGGGCCTGCTCATCCAGGACGACAGGGAGGCCGTCCTCCGCCCCGGCGACCTCGCCGTGTACGACACGCACCGGCCGTACTCCCTCGTCTTCGACGACGACTTCCGGACCATGGTCGTCATGTTCCCGAAGAGCCTCGTCGATCTCCCGCGTGAGCTCGTGTCGCAGCTGACCGCGGTCCGTTTCGACGGGAGGTCCGGCGTCGGCGGGATCATCGTGCCGTTCCTGGCGCAGCTGGTCGGCAACCTCGACCAGCTCTCCGGCCCCACGGGAACGCGGCTCGCCCACAGCGCCCTCGACCTGGTGACCACACTGTTCGCCGACGAGCTGGACGCGCGTACCGAGACCATCGACCCGCACCGGGCGCTGATGCAGCGCATCCGGATGTACATCGACGCCAACCTGGCCTCGACCGATCTCGGGCCGACCCAGATCGCGGCGGCCCACTTCATCTCGACCCGTCACCTGCAGGGGCTGTTCCAGGAGCAGAGCACGACCGTCTCCGCGTGGATCCGCACCCGGCGTCTCGAGCGCTGCCGCCGCGACCTGGTCGACCCGCTGCACGCCGACCAGTCGGTGGCCGCCATCGCCTCGCGCTGGGGGTTCGTCGATGCCGCCCACTTCAGCCGGGTCTTCAAGGCGGCGTACGAGGAGTCGCCGTCGGACGTGCGGGCGGCCGCGCGCGCCTGAGCCGACCGATGAGTGCGGCGGCAGACGCGCGCGGCCGGCGCGCGGGGTTCAGTCCTCCTCGACGCCCAGCTCGGGAGCGCCGGCCTCCTCGGTCCCGTGGCCGATCTGAGCGTAGACCCTGGGGTTGCGACGCTTGAGCGCCATCCCCCAGAACACCCCGACGACGCCCGGGACGATCACGATCGCGGGCAGGACGAACGTGGTCGCGGTGGGCGGCGCCGTCGGATCGCTCGTCAGCAGTGTGTTGAAGTAGACGAGGATCAGCACGAACACCACGGTCAGGGCGACGCCCGAGACGACGGGCGCGGCCACCCGCTGCCAGGAGCCGACCCCGCGGCCGTCGCGCCGGAAGAAGCCGATCACCGAGAACGAGACCACCGCCATCAACAGCACCAGGCCGAGCGCGCCGCTGTTGGTCAGCCACGAGAACAACGTGAGCACCGGGAAGAGCGCGGCCGGAGCGCCCTCCGGAGGAACCCATCCCGCGCCGGCGATCGCGAAGGCGACGATGACGACAGTGGCGAGGATGCTCTGCGCGACGGAGCCGGCCCACGGGGCGCCGCTGTGCGCACGGATGCGGGACAGCCAGCCCGGCAGCACGCCCTCCCGCCCGAGCGAGAAGAAGTAGCGTGCGACGGCGTTGTGGAAGCTGACCAGTGAGGCGAACAGGCTGGTGATGAAGAGAAGCTGCGCGATGTCGCTCACGATCGCGCCGACGTGCGAGCCGAGGAATGTGAAGATCAGGTCGGGGCCCTGCTCGGTCGAGTCCTTGATCACGCGGCTCGGGCCCGAGCCGACGGTCATCGCCCAGGACGACAGGGCGTAGAAGATCGCGATGACGCCGACCGCCGTGTAGGTGGCGCGGGCGACGGTGCGCTTCGGATCCTTCGACTCCTCGCCGTAGATCGCCGCGGACTCGAAGCCCATGAAGGCCGCGATGCCGAATGCGAAGACCGCGCCGATGCCGGGGACGAACAGATTGGACGGGCTGAGCGCATCCGCGCTGACGCCCTCCGGAGCCACGATGAAGGAGGCGATGTCGTAGACGATGACCACCGCGAACTCGAGCGCGACCAGCACGCCGAGCACTTTCGCGGAGAGGTCGACGCGGTTGACGCCGAGCGCCGCGATGATCGCGATGCACACGAGCACCGGAATCCACCACGGCACGTCCCAGCCGAACTTGCCCGACAGGAGGGACGAGACCTGGAACCCGAACATCCCGTACACGCCGATCTGCATGGCGTTGTAGGAGATGAGCGCCACGATCGAGACCCCGACTCCGCCGGGTCGGCCGAGCCCCTGGGCGACGTAGGAGTAGAACGCCCCGGCGTTGGTCACGAACCGGCTCATGGCCGCGTACCCGACCGCGAAGACGGTGAGGGTCGCGCCCAGGATGAGGAACGACAGCGGCACGCCCAGCACGCCCGTGACGGCGAACGTCGTGGTGACGCCGCCGGCCAGCACTGTGAGAGGTGCGGACGCGGCCACGATCATGAAGGTGACGGCGGGGACGCCGAGGCGCCGGTGCGCCGCGGTCCGGGTGCCGACGGCGGTGTCGGCGTGCTCTGTGGAGGTCAAGGGGTTCTCCTCGTTCGGTCCGCGCCTGGGGTGGGGGCCGCGCCGCGAGAGCACGGGGGATGCGCGATTGCTGACGATTGAAGCGGTTCGGGGCCATCGACGGCTTGGCCTGCGACGCAGACCGGTTGTCTGAATCGGAACGGTCGCCTGCGCGCGCCTTCCTGCACGCTCACGGCGTCCCGGATACTGAACGGATCAGCTCGACGTAAGGAACACGGATGTCCCACCAGCACACCTCCACCGTCACCGCGCCCACGGAAGTGCGGCATCCCCTCGACGCACTGACCGCGCAGGAGATCGCCGACGGGCGCGACATCCTGGTGGCGGCGGGGCTCGTGGGGGAGTCCACGTGTTTCCCGTCGGTGCTGCCGGTGGAGCCGTCGAAGGAGGCCGTGGCAGCGTACCGCGAGGGCGACGAGATCGACCGGCGCATCCTGTTCGTGCTCCTCGACACCGCAACCGGCGCCTCCGCCGAGGCGATCGTGTCGGTGACCACCCGGGAACTGGTCGACCATCGCCCGCTCGGGACGGCGGCGGCGCCGTACGGCCAGCCGCAGTATCTCTTCGAGGAGTACGTGCGTGCGGAGGAGATCGCCAAGGCGTCGCCCGAATGGCGGGCCGCCATGGTGCGCCGCGGGCTCGAGGACCGCATCGAGCTGGCCTTCTGCGCGCCGCTCGCGCCCGGCTTCCACAACCGTGCCGAGGAGTCCGGTCGCCGCGTCATCCGCTCGCTGACCTTCCTGCGTTCCACCCCGACCGATTCGCCGTGGTCGCATCCGGTCGAGGGCCTCATCGTGCACATCGACCTCACGACCGGCGCGGTCCTGCGCGTCGAGGACGACGGCGACATCCCGGTGCCCGACCTCGACGGCAATTACGACGCCGCCACGATCGGAGCCGCACGCACCACTCTCAAGCCGATCGAGATCACACAACCGGAGGGGCCGAGCTTCCGGGTCGACGGCCAGCACGTCGAGTGGGAGAACTGGAAGCTGCGTGTGGGCTTCAACGCCCGCGAGGGGCTCGTGCTCAACCAGGTGACCTTCCGCGACGGCGACGAGGACCGCTCGGTGCTCTACCGCGGTTCGGTGCCCGAGATGGTCGTGCCCTATGGCGACACGACATCGACCCGGTTCTGGATCAGCTACTTCGACGCGGGTGAGTACCTGCTCGGCAAGAACGCGAACACCTTGACCCTCGGCTGTGACTGCCTCGGCGTCATCCACTACTTCGACGGGATCGTGGCCGACGACCACGGCAACCCGGTGACCATCCCGCAGGTCGTGTGCATGCACGAGGAGGACTACGGCATCCTCTGGAAGCACACCGACCTCGATGGCAAGACGGAGGTGCGCCGCTCCCGCCGCCTCGTCATCTCGTACTTCTCCACCATCGGCAACTACGACTACGGGTTCTTCTGGTACCTCTACCTCGACGGCACGATCCAGGTGGAGGCGAAGGCCACCGGCATCGTCTTCGCGGGCGCCGGGATCCCCGGCTCGACCGACCCGCACGCTCCGGAGATCGCCCCCGGTCTCTTCGCACCGGTGCACCAGCACCTCTTCTGCGCGCGCTTGGACGTCGCGATCGACGGCGACCGCAACGCGCTCTCCGAGGTCGACGCGGTCGGCATCCCGATCGGCCCCGACAACCCGCACGGCAACGCCTTCACCTGGACGAACACCCCGCTGGGCCGCGAGTCGCAGGCGCAGCGGCTGGCCGACCCCTCCCGTGCACGGGTGTGGGAGGTGCGCAGCACGACGCGCAGGAACGCCGTGGGCGCACCGACGGCGTACCACCTCCTCCCGCAGCCGAGCGCGACACTGCTCGCGCAGCCGGAGTCGACGGTGTGGGGACGCGCGACGTTCGCCACCAAGCACCTGTGGGCGACGCCGTTCGACCCGGCCGAGCGCTTCCCGGCCGGCGACTACCCGAACGCGCACGCGGGCGGGGCAGGACTCCCCGCGTGGACCGCGGCCGACCGGTCGCTGGAAGACGCGGACCTCGTGCTCTGGCACGTCTTCGGTCCGACGCACATTCCGCGTCCGGAGGACTGGCCGATCATGCCCGTCGACTATTCGGGATTCGCGTTCAAGCCGTACGGGTTCCTCGACCGGAATCCGGCGATGGACCTGCCGGACGGCGCGGCCGCCGGCGCGAGCTGCTGCAGCGGCGGGGAGTGCAGCTGCGGGCACTGAGCGGACGACGTTCAGCTCGGGAGGAGCATCACGGCGGCCGTGACCGACATGGCCGCCGCCGCGAGCACGGGAAGAAATCCGTGGGCGAGGCCGACGCGGCGTGCGTGACGCAGCGCGAGCGCTGGACACACGATCGTCGCCACGGCGACAGCGAGGCTGAGAACGACGATGAGCCAGCCGAGATGCGCTCCGTGGCCGGAACCGGGAGCAGCCTCCGTCGCCGGCGCGGCATGCGTGTGGAAGAGGTCCAGCACCACCATCAAGGCCATGGCGAAGGGCTCGACGGCGAGGTGGGCGGTGCCGGCGCGGGTGGTGCGGGTGGCATCGCGGACCGGGCGGGAGGAGACCGCGCAGCCGATCGCCGACGCGATGAGTGCAGCGGCCCACGCCAGAGGCGGGAGCAGCGGGTATCCCGTGATCATCGCCGTGCTCGCCGCAAGCGAGAGGGCCGCGACGGCTGACGCTCCCGTTCCGCCGGGGCGACTCGGGCGCAGGGGAACGGAGGTCATGCCTCGACGATAGGGAGGGGGATTGGCCCCACCTGTGCCGGTCACGCAGCGTTGTTGTGCGCGGCGGCAGGGCTCGCGCTGCCTCCCCAGAGGTCTTGAACAGAACGGCCGCGGTCGGGGCCACCTCACCTTGGAGATCGCGCACAATGATTCCGCGGGATCGTTGGCTGCTGACTACTCTGGCCCGGTGCACATGATCTTCCGGACGATGCTCCATTTCTGGCTCGCGCGCTTCGGGCCACGACTCGACCACTGGGATGTGGCGCGAACGAAGTTCCGGGTGCTGCCGACCGACCTCGACATCCTCAAGCACATGAACAACGGGGTGTACCTGTCGATCGCGGACATCGGGCGGTTCGACCTGCTGTCGCGCAGCGGCATCTGGGCGATCTTCAAAAAGCGTGGCTGGTACCCGGTGGTGGCGTCGGAGACGATCTCGTTCCGCAAATCGCTCGAGCTGTGGCAGCCCTTCGTCGTGGAGTCGCGCATCCTCGGCTTCGACGAGAAGGCCGTGTACGTGGAGCAGCGGTTCACGGTCGACGGCGAGATCTACACGCAGGCGTTCATCCGGGGCCGGTTTCTGAAGCGTGGCGGGGGAATCGTCACGATCGAGGAGCTGCTGGAGGCCGTCGGCCCGTCGCCGACGGACGTCACGGTGCCCCAGTGGCTGATCGAGTGGGGAGCCGACGCTGCGCTCCCCTCGACGCGGGCCGCCGCGCCGAGCATCTGGAACGAGTGATCAGGCCGGTCCGAACGCGAACACGCGCTCCGGATCCCACGCCGCCCGCGCCGTCGACAGCCGATCGAAGATCTCCTCCGGCCACAGGCGCCGGAACGCAGCGGGGTCGCTCAGATCCGCCACCCAGTTGATGTTCGTGACGGCGGAGATCCGGTCGCCCAGCACCTCGGCGATCGCTGCGGCATGCGCGGGCGCGGCATCCCCGAAGGTCGCGGGGTCGGCCGCGATCGAACTGAGGGCGTGGGTGCTGGCGCGGCCGCCGACAGC
Source organism: Leifsonia sp. LS1 (assembly GCF_020521355.1). Taxonomy (NCBI): domain Bacteria; kingdom Bacillati; phylum Actinomycetota; class Actinomycetes; order Micrococcales; family Microbacteriaceae; genus Leifsonia; species Leifsonia sp. LS1. Next base: position 214,067 of record NZ_BPER01000008.1, on the reverse strand, counting down.
GGTGCCGTCCGCCGTGTCGCGGTGGGTGGCCCCGCCGAGTTGACGCACCTCGACCGCGAGGAACGGCGTGGCCGCGGTCGTGCCGATCAGCGGCAGGAGGTCATCGGCCAGCGCGCGGTCGAATGAATCGAGCATATGGCCGCGGATCCAGCTCGGGCCGCCCTGCTCGGGATCGTTGTGGATGGTGGCCACAGCCGTCGTGGGCATCTCGCCGACGAAGTCGAGGTAGACAGGTGCGGCGCCGCGCATCGGCGCGAACAGCCGCTCTCCCTCCGCCGCATCGCCGGGGAACGCGAAGCGCACGCTGAACAGGGAGCGGCCGCGCAGGGGTGGCGGAGGCCCGTCGACGTCGGGGATGCGCAAGAACACGGCGGAGGTGGTCGCCTGGTCGACGAGCGAGGCCGACCAGTCGGCCCAGACGCGGAAGGCCTCGTCGGCGGCATCCTCGTCGAAGAAGACGCTGCCGCCGTAGAGGGTGGTGAGCGGGACGAGCTCCAGCACCATCTCGGTCACGACGCCGAGGCCGCCCTTGCCTCCGCGGAGCGCCCAGAAGAGATCGGAGTTCGTCACGTCGTCGGCGGCGACGAGCTCGCCGTCGGCCGTCACCACGCGGAAGCTGCGGACCCAGTCCGCGGTGAAGCCGTGGCTGCGCGCCAGCGGGCCCAGGCCACCGCCGAGGGTGTAGCCGACCGCGCCGACGCTCGTGGACGACCCCGTCACGGGAGCCAGCCCGTACGCCGCCGCCGCTTCGATGATGGGCGCCCAGCGCACCCCCGCCCCGATGCGCGCGCGTCGGGCATCCTTGTCGATCTCGAGCGCGTCGAGGTCACGGGTGATGAGGAGCAGGCCGCCGGAGACCGGGTTCTCGGCGCCGTGGCCCGTCGCCTGGATGCGGAGCGGCAGGTCGTTCTCCCGGGCGAAGCGCACAGCGGCGGCGACGTCGGCTTCGTCGCGTGCGGCCACCAGGATGTCAGGGTCGTGCCGGATGGTCGGGTCGAAGCAGGCGGCTTCGGCGGCGAGTCCCTCGTCGCCGCGGAGGAAGACGGCGCCACGGACGGACTCACGCAGCCGAGCGACGCGCGCCGCGTCGAGATCGATTCCCATGGCGCCGAATGTAGGGGATGCCGCCGACACGCGGGAAGGGGGTGATCGCTGCGCATCCGCTGTCAGGCGGCTGACGTACGATTCCGGCATGACCGCCGTGCTCCCCGCCGCCCCCGGGTCGCACGCGCTCCCCGAAGCAGAGACCGTCTACCGTCCCGACCGTCCCCTGGACCTGCCGGGCATCCTCGGGCTCCTCGGGCGCGGTCCCTTCGATCCGACGACGCAGTGGGACCTCGGCGGGATGTGGCGCACCTGGCGCACTCCGCTCGGAGCGGCGACGCTGCGCATCCACCGTCCGGCATCCGACGGCTCGATCGCGGCCGCCGCGTGGGGGCCGGGGGCGGCGTGGGCGATCGAAGCGCTGCCCGGCCTCCTCGGCCACGGGGACGATTGGTCCGGTCTGGACGTGAGCAGCCACCCGCTGCTGCGCGGCAGTCTGCATCGCAACCCCGGCCTCCGACTCTCACGCACCGGCCTGCTGCTGGAGGCGCTCCTCCCCGCGATCGTGGAGCAGCGCGTCACGAGCCTGGAGGCGTATCGCTCGTGGGCGCGGCTTCTGCGCTGGTACGGCGAGCCGGCGCCAGGTCCTGGTCCGACCGAGCTGCGTGTGGTGCCCACCATCGAGCAGTGGCGCGGTATCCCTTCCTGGGACTGGCATCGCGCCGGTGTCGACCCGCGACGTGCACGAGCTGCCCAGGCGGTCCTCGCCGTTGCGCCGTCGCTCGAGCGCGCTGTCGCGCAGGCCGGCTCACTGGACGCCGCATCGATCGCGCTGCGCACCATCCCGGGTGTCGGCCAGTGGACGACTGCCGAGACGCTGCAGCGCTCGCACGCCCACCCCGATCTGGTGAGCGTCGGCGACTATCACCTCGCCCACTACGTCGGCGAGGCTCTGATCGGCCGGCGGGTCGACGATGACGGGATGCTCGAACTCCTCGAGCCCTGGTCCGGGCACCGTCAGCGCGTAGTGCGGCTCATCCTGGCGAGCGGTTTCCGCTTCGAGCGGCGCGGGCCGCGGCTGGCCGTGCAGGACCACCGCTGGCACTGAGGAGACGGGGCTCGGTCAGCCGTCCGTTCCGTCGCGCAGCGCCGCGGCGTGCTCGGCCTTGATGTCGCGGTCGAGCTCTCGGCACAGCGTCGCGTAGTGGTCGAGGAAGTCGGGGTAGTAGTCCTCCCAGACGGGCAGCGGCTTGCCGTCGTGCGCTGCGATCATCCGGTCGAGGTAGTAGTCCCAGCCGACCCCGTAGTCCGCACCCTCGGCGACCGTGTGGAGCAGGTCACCGAAGGTGATGGTGGTGTGACCGCTGGACTCCGTCAGGTGCACGAACATCCGACGGGATCCCGGTGCCGATCCGACGTCGACGTGGAGGCGGCGCGGGGCGTCGCACAGCATGATCGCGACGTTCTCCCACTCGGCGCCGTCGCCCTCCGCGTTCATGCGGAACTTCACGGCACCCGTCGACGGAGTCCCGGTGAACTCGCCGATCCAGCGGCTGAGGTAGGCGGACCTGCTGAAGTAGGCCCACACCTCCTCGATCGGCGCGTGGACGATGCGGTCGAGGACCACGTAGACGCCGTCGTCCTTCCTGACCAGTCTTCCCGTCGGCTGCGGCGTCATGATGACCTCCTAATGAGTCCGGCCCTCCTGGACTTCACGATAGTCACGACGCGTCGGTTGTGGCAGGGGGGCGCCCTGGACGGCGCGTGGACGGTGGATGCGAGTCCTCTCAGCCCTCCAGCACGGCCATCGCCGCGTTGTGCCCGCCGAGTCCGCTCACGGCGCCGCCGCGCTGCGCGCCCGACCCGCACATCAGGATGCGCGGGTGCGGCGTGGCGACGCCCCAGCGCCGTGCCGGCGTGTCGAGCGCGTCGTCGTCCTCGGCGAACGGCCACGACAACGGCCCGTGGAAGATGTTGCCGCCGGGCATGTTGAGCGCCCGCTCGAGGTCACGGGTGGTCTTGGTCTCGATGCAGGGGTTGCCGTCGCCGTCGGTCAGCAGGAGGCTCTCGATCGGCTCGGCCAGCACCGAGTCGAGGGAGGCGAGCACGGCGTCCTGCAGGCGCTGCCGGGTGGCGTCGTTGTTCTCGTCCGTCAGCCACCGGTCGGGGGTGTGCAGGCCGAAGACGGTGATGGTCTGCGCTCCGGACTCCGCCAGCTCCGGGTCGAGGATGCTCGGGTCGGCGAGGGTGTGGCAGTAGATCTCGCACGGCAGCAGCTCGGGCATCACGCCGCGCAGCATCCCGGCGTGGGCGGCCTCCAGTTGCGTGTAGGTCTCGTTGATGTGGAAGGTGCCGCCGAACGCCGCCTGCGGATCGAGCGACTCGTCGCGCAGGCGCGGGAGGCGGCGGAGCAGGAGGTTGACCTTGACCTGCGCGCCCTCCGCGGGCGGGCGTCCGGCGGTCTCGGTGGCGTCGGAGGCGAGCAGACGATCCAGGACCTCCGGGGCGACGTTCACGAGCACATGGCCGCCCTCGACGCGGCGCTCGTGGCCGTTGCGGACGTACTCGACCGAGCCGTCGGGGCGGATGGCCGTGACCTCCGCACCGGTGACGATGCGGGCGCCGGCCTCGCGGGCCACACGGGCGAGCTCCCCGGTGACCGCGCCCATGCCGCCGATGGGGACGTCCCACTCGCCGGTGCCTTGGCCGATGACGTGATAGAGGAAGCAGCGGTTCTGATCGAGGGACGGGTCCCAGACGCTGGCGAAGGTCCCGATCAGCGCATCCGTCGCCGCGACACCGCGCACGAGGTCGTTCTGCAGTCGTGACTCGATGAACCCGCCGATCGGGTTCTCGATCAGGGCATCCCAGAGCTCGTCGTCGCCGACGAGGGTGCGCGCTTCGGAGCGCGTGAGCAGCGGCTCCGTCACCGTCGGCCAGAGCGCGCGGGCGAGCTCACCGGTCGACGCGTAGAAGGCGTCGAACGCCTCGGCGTCCTCCGCGGCCCCGATGCGCGCGAAGGACGCCGCCGTCGCCTCCTGGTCCGTGTTGTCGATGAGCAGACCGGCGCCGCTCGCGTCTCCGGGGACGGGCGTGTACGACGAGTAGCGCCGACGCGCCAGACGGATGTCGAGCCCGAGGTCGTCGATGATGCGCTGCGGCAGGAGGCTCACGAGGTACGAGTAGCGGGAGAGGCGCGCCTCGACGCCCGGGAACGCCTGCGCGCTCACCGCGGCGCCGCCGACATCGTCGAGACGCTCGAGGAGGATGACGCTCTTGCCTGCTTTCGCCAGGTACGCCGCAGCGGTGAGGCCGTTGTGACCGCCGCCGACGATCACGACGTCGTGCGTCGCGGCGGGGGAGGAGGGTGCGCTGTCCGTCATGCAACAGAGCCTAGGCGACGCATCGCACGGACAGAGGGCCCTCCACAGGGGTCCGGGACGCTGCGACTTCTCCACATGTTCGAGCGCCCTCGGCGTGCAGCAGGGTCGGGATGATTACAGTCGTGGTCATGGTGGATGACACGGACGGCACCGCGGTGCGCCCCGCTCAGCTGGCTCACGAGGCTGTCGAGCTGGTGCGCGTCTGGCTGGCCGAGAGCTCGCGGACGGGCGACGGCGCCCCCGCTCAGGACCCCGCGGCCGAGCGACTGGCGGGCGTGCTGCGCGACCCCGACGGGTTGGACTTCACCGTCGGGTTCGTCGACGGCGTCGCGCGCCCGCAGGATCTCTTCGTCGCCGGGTACAACCTGCAGCGGCTCGCCCGACGCATCCCTCGTTTCCTGCCCTGGTACATGCGCGCGGCCATCTGGCTCGGCGGCGTGTTCGGACCGGTGCTGCCCTGGGTCGTCGTTCCCATCGCCCGCCGGGTGCTGCGGAGGATGGTGGGCCACCTCGTGATCGATGCGACGCCGCAGAAGCTCGGCCCGGCGATCGCGCACCTGCGCTCCGCGTCCGACCCGCACGGGCACGGCGCTCGGCTCAATCTCAATCTGCTCGGCGAGGCGGTGCTCGGCGAGACGGAGGCGGCGCGGCGACTGGAGGGCACCCGCGCGCTGCTCGCCCGTGACGACGTCGACTATGTGTCGATCAAGGTGTCCTCGATCGCCTCGCAGCTCTCGATGTGGTCGTTCGATGAGACCGTGCAACGGGTCGTCGAACGCCTCACGCCTCTGTATGAGCTGGCCGCGTCGTCCCCCACCCCGAAGTTCATCAACCTCGACATGGAGGAGTATCGCGACCTCGATCTGACCATCGCGGTCTTCACCGGCATCCTCGGCAAGCCGAGGTTCCGGGGGCTCGAAGCCGGAATCGTGCTGCAGGCCTACCTGCCCGACGCCCTCGACGCCCTGCAGTCGCTCACCGAGTGGGCGGCCGGGCGCCGCGCGCAGGGCGGGGCGCCCGTGAAGGTGCGCGTCGTCAAGGGGGCGAATCTCGCGATGGAGCACGTGGATGCCGCGATCCACGGCTGGCCCCTCGCGACGTATGGCAGCAAGCTCGAGACCGACACCAACTACAAGCGCGTGCTCGACTGGGCGCTCACCCCCGAGCACACCGACGCGGTGAAGATCGGCGTCGCGGGCCACAACCTGTTCGATGTGGCATACGCCTGGCTGCTCGCATCGAAGCGCGACGTCACCGCGCGCGTCGACTTCGAGATGCTGCTCGGGATGGCGACGGCGCAGGCGGATGCGGTGAAGCGCACGGTGGGAGGCCTGCTCCTCTATACGCCCGTGGTCGACCCCGCGGAGTTCGACGTGGCGATCTCCTACCTCATCCGCCGGCTCGAGGAGAACGCGAGCCCGGAGAACTTCATGTCCGCGGTGTTCGAGCTCGATGCGGATCCGGCTCTGTTCGACCGCGAGAAGGAACGCTTCCTCGCCTCGGTCGCAGCGTTGGAGTCCGACCCGCTTCCTCGCGGGGCGGCGCCGGTCCCGCATCGCCAGCAGGACCGCACGCACGAATGGGAGGAGGCGACCGCGCCCTCCTTCACCCGGCCGCCCGCCGTTCCGGTGGCACCGGCGGACGAAGGGCTGACCAGCGTCGTGCTGGGATTGTCCCGCGGATCGGCGGGCGACGGGATGCTCGACGGCTCGGAGCGGGGAACAGCACTCGGATCCGAGCCGGACGGCGGGATGGAACCGCCCACCCTCGGCGACGTGGACGGGCAGGAGCACGAGCGTCACGATGGGGTACCCTCCTCTCCGGCCGTGACGCCCTGGACGGCGGCCGCGAACTTCCGAAACGCACCGGACACGGACCCGTCGATCGCGGCGAACCGCGCCTGGGGCCGGCGGATCCTCGCACGTTCCGGCACCTCCGACCTCGGCGCGGCGACCATCGAGGCGGCGGCGATTCCCGACGCCACTCGGCTGGAGACGATCCTGCGGCAGGCCACGACCGCGGGAGCGGCCTGGGGAGCGCGCACCGGCTTCGAACGAGCGGCCGTGCTCGACCGCGCGGGTCACGCGCTCGAGGCGAACCGCGACCGGCTCATCGAGGTCATGGCCTCCGAGACGGGCAAGACGATCGCCGAAGCCGACCCGGAAGTCAGCGAAGCGGTCGACTTCGCCCACTACTACGCGGCGCTCGCGCGCGACCTCGACGCCGTGCAGGGGGCTCGATTCGTGCCGTCGGCACTCACCGTCGTCACTCCTCCGTGGAACTTCCCCGTCGCCATCCCGGCGGGTTCGGTGCTGTCGGCGCTCGCCGCCGGGAGCGGGGTGATCATCAAGCCCGCGCCGCAGGCGAAGCGGTGCGCGGCCGTGCTCGTCGAGGCGCTGTGGGAGGCGGGCATCCCGCGCGAACTCCTCACTCTCGCCGACGTCCCCGAGAACGAGCTCGGCCGGGCGCTCATCGCCGACCCGCGCGTCGAGCGGGTGATCCTGACAGGGTCGTACGAGACCGCCAAGCTGTTCCGGTCATGGCGCCCCGACCTCCCCCTTCTCGCCGAGACGAGCGGCAAGAACGCGATCATCGTGACACCCAGCGCCGACTACGACCTCGCCGTCTCCGACATCGTCAAGAGCGCGTTCGGGCACGCCGGGCAGAAGTGCTCTGCGGCGAGCCTGGTGATCCTCGTCGGATCGGTCGCGCGCTCCGAGCGGTTCCGCCGCCAGCTGATCGACGCCACGCGGAGCCTGCGCGTCGGGTACCCCTCCGATCCGACGAGTCAGATGGGGCCGCTCATCGAGCCCGCCTCCGGCAAGCTGCTGCACGCCCTCACGACGCTCGGCGCCGGCGAAGAGTGGCTCGTGGAGCCGAAGCGGCTCGACGACACCGGACGTCTGTGGTCGCCCGGAATTCGCACGGGGGTCGAGCCGGGCTCCTACTTCCACCTCACCGAGTTCTTCGGACCAGTGCTCGGGATCATGACGGCGCGCTCCCTCGACGATGCCGTGCTCTACCAGAACGCGGTCGAGTACGGCCTGACCGCTGGGCTCCACTCGCTCGACACCGACGAGCTCGCGGAGTGGCTCGACACGGTCGAGGCCGGCAATCTCTACGTCAACCGGGGGATCACGGGGGCGATCGTGCGGCGACAGCCGTTCGGCGGGTGGAAGCGCTCGTCCGTCGGTGCCGGCACGAAAGCGGGAGGCCCGAACTACCTGCTCGGGCTCGGGAGCTGGGTGCCGGAGTCCGGACGGTCGAGCGCGAGCCTGCACCTGCGCGGCCTCGAGGACCGCGTCTCCGACCTGATCGAGTCGGGACAGTCATCGATGGACTACACCGCTTTCGACCTCGTCCGGCGGTCGGCGCTCAGCGATGCGATCGCGGTTGCCACCGAATACCGCCAGGTCAAAGACGTCTCCGCGCTGGGCGTCGAACGGAACCTCTTCCGCTACCGGCCGGTCCCGGTGACGATCCGGCTCTCCGAGGGAGGGACCCTCGCCGAACTGCTCCGTATCATCGCCGCCGGCACGATCGCACGCTCCCCGATCTCGGTCACCACCGCGCACAAGCTACCTCGTGCCACCCACCAGCTGCTGCGCGAGCGCGAGGTCGAGGTCGTGGTGGAGGATGACGCGACGTGGCTCGCACGGGTGCGTGCCGGCCGGGCGACGGCGCACCGCATCCGATTGATCGGAGGTGATCCGGTGGCGCTCGCCGAGGCACTCGACGGGAGCCCCGACGTCGCCGTGTACTCCGGTGCCGTCACGCCGTCCGGGCGCGTGGAGGTGCTCCCCTTCCTGCGTGAGCAGGCGATCTCGATCACGCACCATCGGTTCGGCAATCCCACCCGCTTCTCGGACGAGGTGATCCGAGCGGCGAGCGTAGGCTGAGCGCATGACGACTCCCGGACCCGTTCCGTCCACCGTCCCCGCCCTTCCATTGAACTCGGGCGGGAGCATCCCGCAGCTCGGGCTCGGCACGTGGCCGCTGGACGATGCGGCGGTCGAGGAAGCCGTGGTCGCGGCCGCCGGCCTCGGCTACCGGCACGTCGATACGGCGGTGAAGTACGGCAACGAGGTCGGAGTCGGCCGCGGACTGGCCGCCAGCGGTGTCGCGCGCGACGAGTGGTTCGTGACGACGAAGCTCGACGGCGAGTACCAGGGCCAGGATCGCGCCGTCGCCGGGCTGGAGGCCAGCCTCGACCGGCTCGGCCTCGACTACGTCGACCTGCTCCTCATCCACTGGCCGCTCCCGGCCCGCGACGAGTTCGTCTCCACTTGGGAGACCTTCGTCCGCCTCCGGGAGGCGGGCAAGGCGCGCGCCATCGGCGTCTCCAACTTCAAGCCCGCCCACCTCGACCGGCTCATCGACGCGACCGGGATCGTCCCCGCGGTCAACCAGATCCAGCTCAGCCCGGCGATCACCCGCCGGGAGCAGCGGGCCTACGACGCCGAGCGCGGCATCCTGACGGAGTCATGGAGTCCGCTGGGCGGCGGCCAGGGCGACCTCCTCGCGGCGCCCGTCCTGGCGCAGCTGGCGCAGAAGCACGGCCGCACGCCGGCCCAGATCGTGCTCCGCTGGCACATCCAGAACGGGCTCGTGGTCATCCCGAAGTCGGCGAACCCGCAGCGGATGGCTGACAACCTGGCCGCGTTCGCATTCGAGCTCGACACCGATGACCTTCGGGCGCTGGACTCCCTCGACGAAGGTCCGGGCGCGGGCGTGGACTCGGATCGCAGCGGTCACTGACGCCGACGGTCGCCGACCGCGACGGTCACTGGTCGTTCGAACGCACCAGCGGCAGCGACACCGTGACGATCAACCCCGCGGGCTCACCGTTGGCGAGAACCACCTCCCCGCCGGCTGAGCCTGCCAGTGCGGCGACGATCGCCAACCCGAGACCGCCGCTGCCGCCCGACGTCGACGTGCGCGCGCCGTCGGCACGGGTGAAGCGATCCAGTGCGACGGGGATGAAATCCTCGGGCATGCCCGGTCCGGTGTCCCGCACCGTGAGCACGACCCGTTCCGCCTCGAGCGCGATCTCGGCCGTCACGGTCGCCTCGCCGTGGTCGGGAACGGAGCGGATCGCGGTGATCGCATTGCCGAGCAGGTTGTCCAGGATACGGCCGACATCCGTCGGGCTCAGGGCGATCCGGGCATCCGTAGCGGGGCGGCGCCGGGGGTCGTATTCGAAGTCGACTGAAATGCTCCCGGCGTCGTCATCGCCGCTGGCGAGGAGCCGCGCGCGGTCGATGGCGTCGGTGAGCTCGTCCACGAGCGTGCGCCAGTCGATGCGGCCGCTCGTCGGGCCGGCCTCGATGCGGGAGAGCTCGAGCAGGTTGTTCGCGAGCTGCCCGAGGCGCAGTGCCGTCGCGTGCGACGAGCGGATGTCGACAAGCAGTGCCTCCGGGTCACCGGCATCGAGCTCGGCGAGCTCCAGCTGCCCGCGCAGCACGGCGAGCGGTGTCCGCAGCTCGTGGCTGGCGTCCGAGACCATCTGCCGTTCGCGATCCGCGGAGGCCCGGAGGCGCCGGATGAGGTCGTTGAGGGTCGTGGCGAGCTCGGACAGCTCGTCCTGCGCCGGGCCGACGGTCAGCAGTCCGATCGACGGCTCCTGATTGGAGCGCTCCTCGCCGGCGATCAGCTCGGCCTGCTCGCGCATCCGGCTCACCGGGCTCAGCGCTGCACGCGCCAGCAGCCACGACGCGCCGCCGAAGCCCAGGATGAGCACGCCGGCACCGATCAGCAGCGCGGCCGTCAGACGGTCGAGAATGAGGGCGGTCGTCTCGTCGTTGCGGGCGGCGACGATGTGCACGACGCCGTTCGTGGTGTCGACCTTCTCGGTCAGGACGAGATACTGATCGTCGCCGAGCTGGAACATCGTCGGGGTGTCGCCGATCGAGATCAGCTTGTCGATCTTCGGTTCCATCGCCGCAGGAAGCGTGGAGGCGAGGAGCTCGCCGTTCGCGTCCACGACGGCGAGTTCCTGTCCGCCTCCGGGGAGGTCGAACGGGCCGCGCGGGTTGTTCTGCACGGACTCGGCGGGAGCCGCGATGTCGTTGTTGAGGAGGGTGACGGTGGCATTGTGGAGGATGGACGCGACCCCGATGCGGATGACGACGACCGCCGCCAGGCCGAAGAGCGAGGCGACGAGGAGGCTGCCGATGGTGATACGCGCCGTGATCGACAGCCGCCGCAGCCACCTCACGACGTCGACTTCTCCGTCAGCTTCTCGTCCGCCGCGACCTCCGCGGAATCCCGCGCGTCTGCGGAACCCTTCGCGTCGAGCGCGTTCTTGGCATCGAGCCGGTATCCCCGTCCGCGTTCGGTGACGATGGAGAGGCCGGCCTCCGCCAGATCGAGCTTCTTGCGCAGGTATGAGACGTACTGGTCGATCACGTTGGTGCCGATGTTCTCGGTGGTGCCCCACACCGACTCGAGGATGTCCGCGCGGGAGAGCGTCTTGTCCGGGTTGGTGGCGAACAGGCGCAGCAGCGTGAACTCGCGACGGCTGAGCGGCATCTCGTGGCCGTCGACCAGCGCCTGGTGCTCGTGCGAGTCGACGGTGAGGCGGCCGACCGTCACCTGCGGCCGCATCCCGGTCGGCTCGCGACGGAGGAGTGCGCGCACGCGCGCGGCGAGCTCGGCGAAGGCGAACGGCTTCGTGAGGTAGTCATCCGCACCGGAGTCGAGGCCGTGCACGCGGTCCTCGATCGCGTCGCGCGCGGTGAGCAGGAGGATGGGCATCGGGTTCGCCGCCTCACGGATGTGGCGGCACAGCTCGAACCCGCTCATCCCCGGCAGCATCACGTCGATGGCCGCCGCCGAATAGGCGTCGCTGCGCAACGCGATCAGGGCGTCCACGCCGTTGGTCACGAGGGTGACGTCGTATCCTTCGGCGGCGAGACCGCGCTGGACGAGGCCTCCCATGTCCGGGTCGTCTTCCACAACGAGCAGCTTCATGCGCCCATCGTGCCACTGTTCGCCGTGGTGGCGCTCGGTTCCGGGGGCCGAGGGGATCGCGGGGGATGAGGATTCTCGCAGAGGACGTTCAGACTTCTTCGACGACCGCGCGCAGGGACTCCAGCGTCGCGGCCCAATTCGCGCTCATGCGCTCGGCTTCCCCCCGGTCGGCGCAGCCATCCTGGGTGATCGTCACGACGGTGCCGTCCCCGTCGTCCGCGAGCTGGTAGGAGACCGTCTGATAGCTCTGCGGCTCGTCGGGTTTGCCGCTCAGCGGGCTGTAGTAGCTGGTCACGAGGCGCTCGCCGGGGATGATCTCGAGGATCGTTCCCTTGTCCTCGTACGCTGCTCCCTCCCATTCGCCCTGGTAGACGATCGGTGACCCTTCGCGCCAATCCGTGGTCACGCGGGTGCCGTACATGTACCGCGCGATGGTGTCCGCGTCCGTCAGGGCATTCCAGAGGGCGTTCCGGTCGGCGGCGATATGAAGGTCGGCTCGTGCTGTTTCGCTCATGCCTGCAGTCTGGGCCGGGCCGGGCGTCGCGTCTTGAAGTTTCGCGACGCGATCGGTCAGGAGTTGCCGCGGTTGATCAGCCGCGACAGGACGATCGCGCTGCGGGTGTGATCGACGTTGGGCGCGAGCCGCACCTTCTCGAGCGCCGCCTCCAGGCTCGGGATGTCGCGGGAGCGGATGTGGACGATCGCGTCCGCGCTGCCCGTGACGGTGCCGGCGTCGACGACCTCGGGCACCGCGGAAAGGATGCGCAGGAGTTCCTCCGGCGACACGGTCCCGCGGCAGAACAGCTCGACGTAGGCCTCGGTGCTCATGCCGTCGATCGCAGGGTCGACCTGGATGGTGAACCCGCGAATCACGCCGTCGGCGACCAGGCGGTCCACGCGGCGCTTCACGGCGGAGGCGGAGAGGCCCACGACCGAGCCGATGTCGCCGTACCCCGCGCGAGCGTTCTGACGGAGGAGGTCGAGGATGCTGCGATCGAGGTTGTCCACGGGCGCAAGCATACGGTGGATCGTTGCGTGTCCGTCAGTGTTACGCGGGAATCATGCGCGGAGGGTGAGGGCGGCTCTGCTCGGAGTTGTGTGGGCGCGGGGCCATGACGCAGTCGAGCGAGCGTCACTGCTCGACCGGGTAACGATTCGGTGCGTCACGGCCTGTTTTCCAGCACGTTTCTTGTGTGGCACGATCCGATGCGAGCGCTGGGTCGATGCCGCCGACTCCGAGCTTCGCGATGGATTTGTGACGTCTCACGAGATGCATGAAATACAAGCATTGATGTTTGTATTGCATGTCGATTACGGTCGATGCATGGTAACCGTGGGGGTGGAGACTGAGTCGATCGGTGCGTGCGAAGGGCGTTTCGCGGGGTTCCCGGAGCCGCCCCCGGCCGCGCCCGTTTTCGGAGATGGTCCCGTGCGCGCCGCGGCCACGCGGGTGTCGACAGCCTGGAGAGGGGCTGACGCGGCGATCGCCGGCGACGAGATGGAGTTCGTCGCACGGGTGCGTCGCACGGTCGCTCTGTATGGCGAGGCCGACGCGGCGCTCGCGAGCCGCGGCCGCGTCGGAGGGAACTGATGGGCAGCCTGGGGGAGGTCACGGATCCGGGCGCTCTGATCGCGGGCGATCCGTCGGGGGAGCGAGAGCAGGCGGAGCTCTGGGCGGCGCACGCCCGTTCGATCGAGGTCGCCGCGGCCTCCCACCGTACGGCGGTGGTCGACTCCTGGACGGGGGCGGGGGCCGACGCCTTCGAGTCGGCCCGCGAGCGACATCTCGCCCGGGTGGAGGCGGCCGGGGCGGCCTATCACGACGCCGCATTCGTCCTGCGATCGCACGCGGAGGATGTGGAGGCGGCGCTCCGGTCCGCGTCCCGGGCGATCGAGGAGTGGTCGCGCGGTGAAGCGGCGACCGCGGCCGCTCGCCGTGAATACGACCAGGAGCAGGCACGCGCAGCGAGCACTCCGTTCGCGCTGCCCGTCGTGTCCGTCTTCGTCGATCCGGGGATCGCCATCCGCGACAACGCCGAGGCCCTCCTCGATGACGCGCGCGCGGCGATCGCGGCGAGCGACGCGGCCACGGCCCGGGTGCTCGGCGCCATCGCCGACCGCGCCGTGACCGGCTCCGTGTTCGGCACCGCTCCGGTGCCCGCCGGCCTCGCCGAGGTGATGGCGCACGCCGGAGAGAAGAAGCTCCTCCGCGACCTGCGCCGAATGAGTCCCGCCGAACTCCAGTCGTACGCGGCGGCGCACCCCGGCCTCCTGGCCCGCCTTCTCGATCTCGGGCCGGCCTCCGTCGCCGCCTGGTGGCGGGGCCTCGACGACGCCACACGGTCTCGCCTCGCCCAGAACCTCCCGCGCGTCATCGGCAACCTCGACGGCGTCGACGCCCGCACTCGCTCCGAGGTCAACGCCCGCATGCTGACGAACGACATCGCCGACGCCGAGAAGCGACGCGAGGACGCCCGGAGGCTCCTGGAGAGCTCCGACCCCGGAACACGCGCGGCGGCACGCGCCATCGTCGAACGCGAGGAGAAACTCCTCGCCGAACTCAACGCCATCCGCCGCGCGTTCGGCAGCGGCCCCGACGGAACCCCGCCGCACCAGCTCTACGCCTATCAGCCCGGCGACCGCACCAAGGTCGCCCTCAGCACCGGCCTCATCGACGACGTCGAGCACATCAGCCTGATCGTCCCGGGCATGGGCACGACGGCGGGGGATGTGGGGCGGTACGGGATCGCGTCGGCGACGATGTGGGATCTGCAGTCGAGGTTGTCTGGCCTTGACTCATCCAAGATCGCCGTGATCGCTTGGTTGGATTATGACCCGCCTGGCGGTATTGACGTCCTCGGCGTGCTTGGCAACGGGATCGCCGAAGCTGGGGCCGACCGTCTCGCCCACAAGATGCAAGGCATCCAAGCGCTCCAGGGTTGGGAAAGCCAGTCACCAGGACTTTCGGTGATTGCGCACTCCTACGGGACAAATGTGGCAGCGATCGCACTCGGGCGAGAAGGCATCGGGGCGGGCAATGTCGTCCTGCTGGGTTCCGCAGGAGTCGCCGGCGTTCAGGAGGCGGCCGACCTCAATGTCCCTGCCGGGCAGGTGTTCGCGACTCAAGCCGTTGGGGACGAGTGGGCCCCCGTCGGGCAGGTGTTCTCCGGCCGCACGGACCCCACGACTCCCGGCTACGGAGCGAACGTGTTCACCTCGGAGCGGACCACGATCGACGGCCATGACCTGCGAGGAGTAGGGAGCCATGGGCCATTCGGAACGGACGACGAGCCGAGCTATCTCGACGGACTCTCGTCTGCCCAGTATGCAACTGGGATGGCGACGATGGGTCGAGGTGGCGAACTCGACTACGCGGGGACGCCCGATGACCGATTCGGCTGGCGAACCGAGGAGCGGATGCAGCAATGGGGGCGTTAAACCGGAGCCGGTGCGCTGCCGTGGGGGTGTCGCTGATTGCGGTGTTGTTCTCGGGCTGCGCGGTACAGGCGACAGAAGCAGAAGGGAACCACGAGATGGAGCACGACCGGGCGCGCGCGGAGGTGGACACGCTCTACGAACAGACTCTCGCGGTCGTGGGCGACGGATGGAACCCAGCGTCGTCGGCCGAATGGAGGGGTTGCACGCGATTGAGCTTGGCGGACGAGCAGGAGAGCTGGGCTCGGTTCACGCAGCGTTTCGGTGAACTCGACCAGACACCGCATGCGATCGCGGTGCAGATCGCTCAGCTCTGGAATCGGCTCGGTTATCCGGCGGACATCGTCTCCGACGATCGCATGACTCCGCCACGGAAGGTTGTCTCCTACCCGGCGTACCTCACTGGGACGACTGAGGAGGGCTTCGGTGTGGTATTCACCATCGGTGACGGATACGCCGATTTCACTGGCTACAGTCGCTGCGTCCCCGTCGACGCCGACAGGGATGATCTCTCGTCATGACCGAGTTCCGTGTGGATCCGGAGGAGCTCGACGAGCTGGCCGCGGAGCTTCGGCGTCGGCGGGATCGGCTGGTCGAGGGGCGGGAGGAACTCGCGACGGCGGCGCGGACGGTGAGGGAGGGGTGGTCAGGGGAGGCGCGGGAACGGTTCGTCGAGGCGCATGTGCGGTGGGAGGGCGGCCATCGTGCCCAGGTGGAGGCACTGGCCGGCGCGGCAGACCTGGCCGCGGAGGCGGCGGTCACCTACCGGGAAGTCGATCGGGCGGTCGCGGAGATGTTCGAGTGAGCGCGGCCTCCCCTCGGTGCAGGTGCGGTGGGAGCATGTGGACATGAGCGACACCAAGGACGTGAAGGCGGTGCCGTCGCGGGGCGGTCGGGAGGGCCGGGGGTTCTTCGGGCAGCCGCGGGCGTTGGCGAACATCTTCGGCGTGGAGATGTGGGAGCGGTTCTCGTTCTACGGGATGCAGGGCATCCTGCTCATCTACCTCTACCACTCGGCCACGGAGGGCGGCCTCGGGCTCGACAAGGCGACCGCCACCGGCATCGTCGGCGCGTACGGCGGCGCCGTGTACCTCTCGACGATCCTCGGGGCGTGGCTGGCCGACCGGCTGTTCGGGTCGGAGCGCGTGCTGTTCTGGAGTGCGGTCGTCATCATGGCAGGACACGTTGCGCTGGCGCTGCTCCCCGGGTTCTCGGGCGTGATCGTCGGCCTGATCTTCGTCGCCGTCGGCAGCGGCGGGCTGAAAGCGAACGCCACCCGGATCGTCGGAACGCTCTACGCGGAGCACGACCCTCGGCGGGACGCCGGCTTCTCGCTGTTCTACCTCGGCATCAACCTCGGGGGGTTCTTCGGCCCTCTGCTCACCGGGCTGATGCAGACCACGCTCGGGTTCCACTACGGGTTCGGGCTCGCCGCGGTCGGGATGGCGATCGGGCTCATCCAGTACTCCCTCGGACGCAGACGGCTTCCCGACGAAGCGCGCGCCGTGCCGAACCCGCTGCCCGCGAAGCGCTACCCGCTCATCATCGGGATCAGCGCGGCGGGCGTCATCATCGTGCTCGCGCTGGTGCTCACCGGAGTGATCACGGCGCGCAACCTCGCACTCGTCGTCATCGTGCTCACGGTCGCGGCGGCGATCGCGTACTTCGCGGTCATCCTGTCGTCCCGCCTCCTCAGCGCCGACGAGCGCAGCCGCATCATCGCATTCATCCCGCTCTTCATCACGAACGCCGCGTTCTGGTCGCTCTACCAGCAGCAGTTCACGGTGCTGACGATCTACTCCGACGAGCGCCTCGACCGGAACCTCTTCGGGTGGGAGTTCCCGGTGTCGTGGGTGCAGTCCATCAACCCGGTCTTCATCATCATCCTCTCGGGCGTCTTCGCGGCGATCTGGACCACGTGGGGCGAGAAGCAGCCAGCCACGCCGCTCAAGTTCGCGGCGGGCACGGTGCTGATGGGGATCGCATTCTGGCTGTTCCTGTTCTGGGCGGGGGGAGGCGAGAACAGCACCCCGTTGCTGGCCATCATCGGCATCCTCTTCGTCTTCACCGTCGCCGAACTGCTGATCTCGCCAGTGGGTCTCTCGGCGTCGACGAAACTCGCGCCGCACGCGTTCCAGGCCCAGATGGTCGCCCTGTACTTCCTCTCGGTCGCCCTCGGAACGGCGATGGCGGGACAACTCGCCACGCTCTACGCGCCGTCCACAGAGGGCATCTACTTCGGGATCATCGGGGGAGTCGCCGTCGGGGTCGGCGCGCTGCTCGCCCTCCTCAGCCCGTGGGTGCTCCGGATGATGCGCGGAGTCCGCTGACCGATCGGGAGAACGGCCGGCAGGTCCAACAGCCGGCAGGAGCGACGGTCACCGGGCGCAGTGCCCGGACGGGTCAGGCGCCCCCGCATCCGCACCCGCCGAAGCGTCCTGCGCGCGCGAGCGGGCTGCGCGGTGCAGGTCGACCTGGCTGCGGGTGATGCGGCCGTGCGCGGGGAGAGCGACACGGTCGCCGTTGTGGAGGTCGGTGGGGAGCTCCAGGAGCAGCGGTCCGAGGTGGGCGAGGCAGAGCGGCGCCGGGGATGCGCGTCCGATGAGCCGTGCCTGCGCCGTCTCCGCCGCCACGGCTGCGATATCGGCGTCGAGCCGGATGTCGAGGCCGCCGCCGGGGTGCGGGGCCACCGCCGTGACCGTCGCGACGATCGCGGCGGCATCGTCGTCGGTGTGGACGCACGGTGTCGTGCACCAGTCGGCGAGCCGGGCGAGGGAGACGCCGGCGATGACGACATCGGTGGTCGTCGGGTGGGTGTGCGCGGGCCAGCGGGACGCGTCCAGAGGTTCGGGGATGCTGCGGCGGAGGGTCGGAAGGATGCGGGTGAGTGTCATGCTCCCGGTCTAGGCCGTGCGCAGGTGCCGGACGCCGATCCTGACGGAACGCATGCGGCCGCGGCCGCGATCCATGCGGTCCGCTCGCGGTGCCCCTCCCACACGCGGACGGCGTCCCGCCGGGATCACCCATTCAGATCGAGGTCCGTCGATTCAGCACTATCCTGGATGAATGGAACTGCGCCAGCTCGAGCACTTCGTCACCGTCGCCGAGGAGCGCCACTTCACCCGGGCGGCCGAACTGCTGCAGATCTCGCAGTCAGGTCTCTCGGCCTCCATCCGCTCCCTGGAACAGGAGCTCGGCACCTCCCTCTTCGTCCGCAGCACACGCCGCGTCGAGCTGACCACCGCAGGCCAGGCGCTGCTCGCCGACTCCGTGCGCACGCTCGCCAGCGCGGCCGCCGCTCGGGACGCGGTCGCCGCAGTGCGCGGCCTCCAGCGAGGCCGCCTGACGATCGGGGCCGAACCCTGCCTGGGCTCGGTCGACCTCCCGGCCGAACTCGCAGCCTTCCGCACCGCCAACCCCGGGGTGGAGGTGCGGCTGCGCCAGACCGGATCCGTCGAGCTGGTGGATGCGGTCGCGAACGGACAGGTCGACGTCGCGCTCGTCGTCGACACCGGCCACACGCCGGCGGGGGTGCGCCTGCGCCGGCTCAGCACGCAGGACCTGCTCATGCTCTGCCACCCGGATCACCGCTACTCGGGCGAGGACGCCCTTCCGATCGAGAGCCTGCGCGACGAGACGATGATCGGCTTCCAGGAAGGCTGGGGTGCGCAGGCGCTCACTCGCCGCGCGTTCGCGGCGGCCGGCATGGACTATCGCCCGGCGATGGAGGTCAACGACGTGCACCCGCTGCTCGACCTGGTCGGTTACGACCTCGGTGTGGCGATCGTGCCGATGAGCTTCGCGCGCAAGCGGCCGGAGCAACTGCGCGCCGTGCCGCTCGCGGGCGACGTGCCGAAGTGGACGGTCGCGGTCGCCGCGGCGGAGGAGCCGAGCCCCGCGGCGGCCGCGTTCCTGCGCCAGGTCAGCATCGACTGAGCCACCCATCGGGTTCTCGTCCGCTGTAACACAACTTTTACTTGTGTAGGGTGGAAGCAACTTGCATGCGTTCAGCGAAGCATGAAGGATAGTTTCACCGGGGCGAGACGCTTCGTCCGCCGACACATTCCCGGTTTCGAAGAGGAGACAGCACCATGAAGAAGCGCTACCTCTCCGTCGCCGCCGTCACCATCGCCGCGCTGGCCCTCACGGCCTGCTCGAGCGGTGGCAGCAGCGATGGAGACTCGGTCGACGCGAAGGGCCAGAAGCTCAGCGTGTGGATCATGCAGGGCACCAACCCCGACTCCACCGCCTTTTTCAAGGAGGTCGGCGACGCGTTCACGAAGGAGACCGGAGCCACGCTCGACGTTCAGTTCGTCCAGTGGGCCGACGCTCACGACCGGTTCGTCACCTCGATCGCGGGCAACACCACGCCCGACGTCGCGGAGACCGGCACCACCTGGACCGCCGAATTCGCGGACGCGGGCGCCCTCGCGCCGATCGGCGACGAGGTGAAGAAGGCCGGTCTCGAGGACGACCTGGTGAAAGGCCTCAAGGAGTCCGGCACCTATGACGGCGAGCTCTACGGCATGCCGTGGTACGCGGGCGTCCGCAGCCTCGTCTACCGCGCCGATGTCTTCCAGGAGCTCGGCATCGAGGCGCCCAAGACGTGGGACGACATCGTTGCCGCGGGCGAGAAGATCAAGGCTGCGAAGCCGGACATGATCCCGTTCGCCGTACCGGGCACCGCCGAGTTCGGTGTCTACCCGTGGGTGTGGGGTGCGGGCGGCCAGGTCGCCACCGAGAAGGGCGGCACCTGGACCTCGGGTCTCGACAGCGCCAAGTCGCGTGAGGGCATCCAGTTCTACACCGACCTCGCGACGAAGTACGGCTTCTCCACCTCCGGCGCCACCACCTGGAAGGAGACCGACGTGCTCGACAACTTCAACCAGGGCAAGGTGGCCATGGCCATCCAGGGGTCGTGGACCCCGGCCACCATCGTGCAGAAGGCCCCCGACCTCAAGGGCAAGATCGCGGCGACCCCGATTCCGGGCAAGGACGGCGGCATCAGCCCCTCGGTGCTCGGCGGGTCGCACCTCAGCGTCTTCAACACGGCGAAGAACAAGGACCTGGCCTGGAAGTTCGTCGAGCTGATGACGACCGGCAAGTTCGCGTCCGAGTGGGCGTCGCAGACCGGCTACTTCTCGGGCCTCAACTCCCTCGTCAAGAAGGCGATGGAGTCCGACGACCCGCTGGTCAAGCCGTTCGCCACGCAGATGGTCGACGGTGGAGCGTCGGTGCCGGTCACCCCGCAGTTCGGCGCCGTGCAGGCCAAGCAGACGACCAACGCGATGATCCAGTCCATCCTCTCCGGGCAGAAGACGGTCGACCAGGCGACGACCGACGCGGCCAAGGAGATGACCCAGTTGCTGAACGACAAGTAGCCCGATGGCCATCGACGTTCACCCCGAGACGCCGGCCGTGCGCACCGCGCGCGGCCGGCGCCCCGGCGCCTCCGCCCCGAAGCGCAAGCGCTCGTTCATCGCCGTGAGCCGGCCGTGGCTGCTGCTGGCGCCCGCTCTCGTCGTGCTCGCAGGCCTGCTCCTCTGGCCGCTGGTGCGTGTCGTGATCTTCTCCCTGCAGGACTATGGCCTGCGCGAGATCGTCAGCGGCAAGACGAACTTCATCGGCTTCGACAACTACGCCGAGATCTTCGGCAACTCCACGCTGTGGACGGTGGCGCTTCCGAACACGGTCGTCTTCGCCATCCTGTCGGTCGCCGGCACGGTCGCCCTCGGCACGCTCGTCGCGCTGCTGATGGCGAACCTCGGGCCCACGTGGCGCACCGTCGTCGGCAGCGCGATCATGGTCGCCTGGGCGATGCCCGCGGTGACGGGCACCTATGTCTGGATCTGGATCTTCGACGCCGACAACGGCATCGTCAACCAGGTGCTCAAGAACCTCGGCCTGATGCACGAGTCGTTCAACTGGTTCACCAACCCGATCAGCTTCTACGCGATCGTGCTGCTGAACGTGATCCATCACGGTTTCCCGTTCGTCGCGATCACCGTGCTCGCGGGCCTCCTGGGCGTCTCGAAGGAGATGCTGGAGGCGGCCGCGATGGACGGCGCCGGCGCGGTCCGCCGCTTCTTCTCGATCATCGTCCCGTCGCTCAAGCAGGTCTTCGCGGTCGTGATCATCCTGTCCACCATCTGGGACTTCAAGGTCTTCGCGCAGGTGTACCTGATGCCCGGCGGCTCCGGCTCCAACCGGCAGGTGCTCAATCTGGGCGTCTGGTCGTACGTGGAGTCGTTCGGCCAGAACCGCTACGGCTTTGGCTCCGCCATCGCGGTGCTGCTGACCATCGTCCTCCTGGTGATCACCGTGATCTACGTCCGCACCATGCTCAAGGAGGAGAAGCTGTGAAGCGCACCGTCCGCGGCAACATCGGCAAGGCCGTCGCCGTCACCGTCCTCCTGATCTTCACGCTCTTCCCGGTCTACTGGATGATCTCCAGCGCGTTCGACAAGCGCGCCTCGAGCGGCGGGCAGTCGCTCGTGCCGCAGGAGTTCACGCTCGACAACTTCACCTACGTCCTGACGCAGGCGGGCTTCGGCGTCTTCCTGCGCAACTCGCTGATCGTGGCCGTCGCGGTGGTCGTCATCTCGGCAGTGCTCGCACTGCTGGCCTCGGTCGCTGTGGCCCGGTTCAACTTCAGGTTCCGCACCGCGATGCTGTTCATGATCCTCACGGTGCAGATGGTGCCGCTCGAGGCGCTCGTGATCCCGCTCTTCGTGCAGGTGCGCGACCTCGGCCTCCTGAACCAGCTGCTCGGCCTCATCGTCGTGTACGTCGCGCTCTCCCTGCCGTTCGGCATCTGGATGCTGCGCGGGTTCGTCGCGGCCGTACCGGTCGAGCTGGAGGAGGCCGCGTACCTCGACGGCGCCAGCTGGTGGCGGATGTTCCGCTCGGTGCTGTTCCCGCTGGTGATGCCGGGCCTGGTCGCGACCAGTGTCTTCGCCTTCATCACCGCTTGGAACGAGTTCATCTTCGCCATGACCCTTCTCGGCGGCGCCACCGAGAACTACACCGTGGCGATCGGTCTCAAGCAGTTCTTCGGCGAGCACACCAACGAGTGGGGCTACGTGATGGCGGCGTCGACGCTCATCACCATCCCTGTCATGGTGTTCTTCGTGCTGGTGCAGCGCCGCCTCTCGAGCGGCCTGGTCGCCGGCGCGGTCAAGGGCTAGGAGGCACGGGATGAGCGCGAGCACCGATCCCGCCGTCCGCTCGCTCGTCGCGGGCGTGCTGTGGCCGGGATTCCTCGGCACCGCTGCACCGGACTGGCTGTTGCAGGCGTTGGACGAGGGCCTGGCCGGAGCCGTGTACTTCGGCCAGAACATCGATGCGGCGGACCCGGCGCAGCTCCCCGCCCTCTCGGCCCGGCTCCGTGAGGCGCGCCCGGGCGTGCTCCTCGGCGTGGACGAGGAGGGCGGCACGGTCACGCGGCTGGAGGCGGCGGGCGGCTCCACGCTCCCGAGCGCGTCCCAGCTGGGTCGCGTCGACGACACCGCGACCACCCGGGCGGCGGGAGTCGAGCTCGCGCGCCGCGTCCGCGCCTCCGGTGCCGACGTCGTGCTCGCGCCGGTCGCCGACGTCAACACGAACCCGCGCAACCCCGTCATCGGGACACGCTCCTTCGGGTCGACCGCGGCGCTCGTGGGGCGGCACGTCGCCGCGATGGTCTCGGGGCTGCAGGCGGGCGGGGTCGCCGCCTGCGTCAAGCACTTCCCCGGCCACGGGGACACGGCCGTCGACTCGCACCTCGGGCTCCCGCATGTGAGTCTGCCCGGCAGCGAGGTGGAGGCCGAGCACCTGCCGCCGTTCCAGGCTGCGATCGACGCGGGCGTGGCCGCCGTGATGACGTCGCACGTAGTCGTCGACGCGTTCGGCGACCTCCCCGCCACCCTGGACCCTCGCGTCCTCGGGATGCTGCGGGAGCGCGGCTTCACCGGCGCCATCATCACCGACGCCCTCGACATGGCCGCCATCCGCGCCGAGTTCGGTGCCGGCGCGGGGGCGGTCCGCGCGATCCTCGCGGGTGCCGACCTGCTCTGCATCGGCAACCCCTCCGACCTCGGACCCAAGCACGGCGCCAGCAGCGACCTGGACGACTACGCGGAGGTGCGCGATGCGCTCTTCGCCGCCGTCGACGACGGGACCCTCCCGGTCGCCGCGCTCGAGCGGGCCGCCCGTTCGGTGGCGGACCTCTCCGACTGGACAGCGGCGGCTGCGCGCGCCGGAGGCGCCTCCACAGGCGAGCTCGGTGAGTTCGACCCGGCCCGGGTCGTGCGCGAGGCGCTCGTCGTGCGCGGCGACGTCGTCGTGCCAGCGCGCGATCGCGTGGTGCTCGACCTGCGGGATCGTGCGAGCGCCGCGGTGGCCTCGACCGCGGAACCGTTCAGCGCCGCGCTCGTCGCCGCGCGGGTGGTCGTCGGTCCGCTCGGTGGCCGTGACGTGGTCGGCGTGCTGGGAGACGCGCTCGTGCACATCCCGGAGGAGTCCGCTGTCGTCGCGCTGGTCGACGCGGTCCAGCCGGGCTCGCCGCAGCGCCGTGCGCTCGGGCTGCTCGCCGCGGCCCGCCCCGCTTCTGTGATCGTGAACACCGGCCTCCCCGCGGCGGACGAGCTCCCGCTGCCGGGCCTCGACACCTTCGGCTCCAGCCGGGTGACGGCCGACGTCGTCGCCGAGACACTCGCGGGGGTGACCGCGTGAGGATCCTCTCGCTGCAGTCCGGTACGAGCGTCGACGGCATCGACGTGGCCGTGGTGGACATCGACGAGGTCGACCCGACCGACCGCCCGGCCGTGCGCCTGACATCGGTGCTCGGGCGCACCGTCCCCTGGTCGGGCCGGACGCGCGACCTCCTGCTCTCCGCCGTCGAGGGGCACGCGCTGACCCCGGCCGATTTCGTCCGGATGGACACTCTCGCCGGCCAGGAGTTCGCGGATGCCGCAGCCGGCGCCGCCGACAAGACGGGCGGAGTGGAGTTGGCGGTCTCCCACGGTCAGACGCTGCATCACTGGGTCGACGGCGGCCACGCCCGCGGCACGCTGCAAGTCGGTCAGCCCGCCTGGATCGCCGAACGGCTGGGGGTCCCCGTGCTCTCGGACGTCCGCTCCGCCGACATCGCGGCGGGTGGCGAAGGCGCCCCGCTGATGGGGCTCTTCGACCGTGCCTGGCTCGCGAGGGAGGCGGCGCGTGACGGCCGACCGGTCGCGACGGTCAACCTGGGCGGAATCGCCAACGTGCAGATCGTCGAGCCGGACGGCGGCCTGATCGCCTTCGACAGCGGCCCGGCGAACGCCCTGATCGACGCGGCAGTCGCACGTGCCACCGGAGGCCTCCAGGGTCAGGACACGGACGGCGTGCTCGCGGCGAGCGGCCGGGTCGAGGAGGCGCTCCTCGCCGAGCTGCTCGCGCATCCCTACTTCACCGCGCCCGTCCCGAAGAGCACCGGACGCGAGACGTTCGACCTCTCCGTCGTCGACGCGGCGGCGGAACGAGCGGGCGTGCAGCCCGACCTCGCCGACCTGGTCGCCACGCTCACCGCGCTGACGGCGCGCACGGTCGCCGACGCGGTGCGCTCCTCCTCCTCGCGCGTCCCGTCCCGGGCGATCGTCTCCGGCGGCGGGACCCGCAACCCCGCCCTCATGCGCGCGCTCTCCGCCGTGCTCGGCCTCCACGGCGTCGACGTCCGTCCGAGCGATGCGCTCGGCATCGACGCGGACCACAAGGAGTCGCTGCTCTTCGCGTTCATCGGCTACCTGAGCTGGCACGGCATCCCCGCCGAGCTGCCCGGCACCCCACGCGGCCGAGCGCGAGTGCTCGGGCGGCTGAGCCTCACCCCCGACGCCGTCCCCGGCCGCCGCCTGCGCGGCGTCGCCGGGCTGACACTGGCCGCCGAATCCGCCGAGGCGGTGTCCCGGTGACCGACACCACACGAAAGGACCAACCCGTGGCTGAGCCGCATCCCCTCTCCGACCTGCGCGAGACACTCGGGACGCTCGCGACCGAGGCGGTGAGCGAGTCCACCCGCGATCTCGACATCATGTCGATCGAGGAGCTGGTGGCGGCGATGAACGAGGCCAACGCGGAGGTGCCTGTCGCGGTCGCGCGCGAGAGCGCCAGCATCGTCGCGGCCGTCGAAGGCGTCTCGGAGCGCATGCGGCGCGGCGGTCGGCTGATCTACGCGGGCGCCGGCACTGCCGGGCGGATGGGCGTGCTCGACGCGAGCGAGATCCCGCCGACGTTCGGCGCCGCTCCCGAGCTCGTGGTCGGTCTGATGGCGGGCGGCCCGGAAGCGCTGCACACAGCGGTCGAGAACGCGGAGGACGACGACGAGGCCGGTCGCGCTGCCGTGCGTGCCGTCACCATCGGCCCGCTCGATGCGGTGGTCGGCATCTCAGCGTCGGGCCGCACGCCGTTCGTGCTCGGGGCGATCGACCAGGCGCGCCGGGCGGGTGCCTTCACCGTCGGGCTCTCCTGCAACCCGGATTCGCCCCTCGGGCGCGACGCCGAGGTCGGCATCGAGGTCGTCGTCGGCCCCGAGATCCTGACCGGCTCGACCCGGCTCAAAGCCGGGACGGCTCAGAAGCTCGTGCTCAACATGATCAGCACCATCTCGATGGTGCGGCTCGGCAAGGTCTACGGCAACCTGATGGTCGACCTCCGGGCCACCAACGCCAAGCTGCGCGCCCGGTCCGAGCGGACCGTTATGCTGGCGACGGGCACCGATCCGCAGCAGGCTGCGGAGGCGCTCAACGCGACCGGCGGGTGGATTAAGGCGGCGATCCTCATGAGCGAGACGACCCTCGACGCGGACGCCGCTGTGCGGGTCCTCGCCGAACACGGCGGACGGCTGCGCGACGCTCTCGCGGCGGTCGATGCACGGGAATCGGTGCGGTAGAGCATGATGGCCGACGTCCTCTCCGCGGTGCGCCAGGCGGTGCCGCGGCTGAGCGCCACCGAGAGGCGCATCGCGCAGGTGGTGATGGAGCATCCCGAGCGGGTCGTCGATCTGACCATCTCCGAGCTCGCCGCCGTCTGCGACGCGTCCCAGGCCACCATCGCGCGCTTCTGCCAGAGCATCGGCTTCAGCGGCTATCGGGAGTTCCGCCTCGCCGTGGCCGCCGCCACCAGCCGTGAGCAGGCGACACGCGAGCGGTTCGACCTGACCGAGAGCGAGGTGGACCCGGCCGACAGCGTGCAGGAGGTCGTCGCCAAGATCGCCTACCAGGATGCGCTCGCCATCGAGCAGACCGCCCGCGAGCTCGACCTCGACGCGCTCGACCGCGTGGTCTCCGCCATCGTCGCCGCCGGCCGCATCGACCTCTACGGGGCCGGTGCCAGCAGCCTCACCGCGCAGGACCTGCAGCAGAAGCTCTCCCGCATCGGGCTGACCGCCTTCTGCTCGGTCGACTCCCATCTGGCTCTCGCGTCGGCCGCACTGCAGAAGCCCGGCAACGTCGCCATCGGGGTCTCCCACTCCGGCGAGACGCTCGAGACCACTCACGCGCTCTCCGTCGCGCACGCGGCCGGAGCGACGACGGTCGCGATCACGAGCTTCCCCGACTCCAGCATCCGCGGCGTCAGCGATCACGTGCTCACCACGCAGGCGCGCGAGAGCCTCTACCGCAGCGGCGCGATGTCGAGCCGCATCGCGCAGCTCGCGCTCGTCGACTTCCTCTTCGTGCGCGTGGCGCAGCAGATGTACGACCGGATGACGGAGTCCCTGCGGCTCACCTACGAGGCGGTGCGCAGCCAGCGGCCGGTGCGGATCGAGCGCGCGGAGCGTCCCGAGCGATGACCGCCGCCCGCACTCCGGTCGCCGACCGTCTGCTCCCGCGACCTCTGCGGGCGGAGGACCGGCCTGGCGAGTTCGTGCTCGACGAGCGGACGGTGGTCGTCGCCGATGCGGCCGGCGCACCGATCGCCTCCTGGCTGCGGGCGCAGCTGGCGGCCGCGACCGGTCTGCCCGTCGCCGGTGCGCCCGAGGCCGTGGATCCCGTGACGACGGACGGAGAGGGCGTCGGTGCGATCGCCCTCGCCGTCGATGCAGCGCTCGCCGCAGAGGAGTACCGGCTCGCGGTCGAGCCCACCGGAGTACGCATCCAGGGCGGCTCGGCCGCTGCGGTGTCCCACGGCGCGCAGTCGTTCCTGCAGCTCCTCCCGCCTGCCGTCTACCGGCGCGGCGTCGTGCCGGGGACCCGCTGGGCCGCACCCGCCTGCATCGTCGAGGACAGCCCCGCGTTCGCCTGGCGCGGGCTGATGCTCGACGTCGCCCGCCACTTCTTGCCCAAACACGACGTGCTGCGCTTCGTCGACCTGCTGGCGATGCACCGGATGAGCGTGCTGCACCTCCACCTCACCGACGATCAGGGCTGGCGGATGGAGATCCGACGCTACCCGCGTCTCACCGAGATCGGCGCATGGCGACGGGAGTCCCAGGTCGGCTTCGGCCCGGACGCCCCGGCCGACGGCCGCCCGCACGGCGGCTTCTACACCCAGGACGACCTCCGCGAGATCGTCGCCTACGCGGCCGCGCGGGGCATCACGGTGATCCCGGAGATCGAGTCCCCCGGCCATGTGCAGGCCGCGATCGCGGCGTATCCGGAGCTCGGTGTCGCGGGCGGGGACGAGCCGCGCGAGGTGTGGACGCGCTACGGAATCAGCCGCAACGTGCTCAACCTCGAGGAGTCGACGGTCGCGTTCTTCCGGAACGTGCTCGACGAGGTCGTCGACGTGTTCCCCTCCGCATACATCGGCATCGGCGGTGACGAGTGCCGCAAGGACCAGTGGCGCGCCGATCCGCGGACCCAGGAGCGGCTGCGCGAGATCGGAGCGGCGACCGAGGAAGAGGGCCAGAGCTGGTTCGTCCGCCGGATCGACGAGCACCTCACGTCCCGCGGCCGCCGGTCATACGGCTGGGACGAGATCCTGGAAGGCGGCCTCGCCCCGGGTGCGACCGTCGCCAGTTGGCGCGGGGAGACCGGGGCCGTGGCCGCCGCGCGTCAGGGCCACGACGTGGTGCTGTGCCCCGACCGTGTCCTGTACTTCAACTACCGGCAGTCCGATTCGCCGGAGGAGCCCATCCCGTTGGTCACGGTGACGACCGTCCGTGACGTCTTCGAGCTCGACCCGGTGCCGGCTGAGCTCACGGACGACCAGCGTGCGCACGTG
Organism: Leifsonia sp. LS1; assembly: GCF_020521355.1. Classification (NCBI taxonomy): domain Bacteria; kingdom Bacillati; phylum Actinomycetota; class Actinomycetes; order Micrococcales; family Microbacteriaceae; genus Leifsonia; species Leifsonia sp. LS1. The sequence continues at coordinate 186,054 of NZ_BPER01000008.1, read as the reverse complement.
CTGGGCGCGCAGGCGAACCTGTGGACCGAGTACATCGACCAGCCGCGCGGGCTCGACTACTTCGCCTTCCCCCGCCTCGCTGCGCTGGCCGAGGCCCTGTGGTGCGCCGACCGGTCGGGCGAGCGGTCGTGGGAGGAGTTCGCGCCACGCCTCGACGCGCACCTGGCGCGCCTCGACGCGGTCGGCGTCGAGTACCGCCGTGCCGACGGGCCGCTGCCGTGGCAGCAGCGCCCCGGCATCCCCGGCGCGCCGCGCGACCGTGCGGACCGCGAGGCCGAGCTCGCCGACCTCACCGCGACCATCGTCTCCTGACCCGCGCGCCCGCGCCGCCCCGCTGCCGAGCACACGGAGAGTGCGCGCACTCGGCGGGCGGGAGGGGCGGGCGACTCGTCAGGCGGCGTTCAGGCGGCGTTCAGGCGCGCGAGCTCGTCGGGGGTGAGGATCACATCGACGGCGGTCACGGAGTCGCGGATCGTCTCGGGACGCGAGGAGCCCGGGATCGGGATGACGTGCGGCCCCTGCGCCAGGTGCCACGCGAGTGCCACGACCTGCGGGCTGATCCCGCGGGCCGCCGCGACGTCCTTGAACGGCTCGAAGCGGCTCCCGAGCTCGGCCGCGTTCGTGATGCCGCCGAGCGGGCTCCACGGCAGGAAGGCGATGCCGAGCTCCCCGGTCAGCTCCAGCTCCGGGGCGCTCGATCGGAACGCGGGCGAGAACTGATTCTGCACCGAGGCGAGCCGGCCGCCCAGGATGTCCTGAGCCAGCCGGATCTGCTCGGGGTTCGCGTTCGAGATCCCCGCGAGGCGGATCACCCCCTCGTCCAGCAGGTCGCGCACGGCGCCGACCGAGTCGGCGTAGGGCACCTCCGGGTCGGGCCGGTGGAACTGGTACAGCCCGATCGCGTCGCCGCCGAGTCGGGCGAGGGAGGCCTTGGCGGCCTTCCTGATGTACTCCGGGCGCCCGTTCAGCGTCCAGCTCCCGTCGCCCGGGCGCAAGTGGCCGCCCTTGGTCGCGACGAGGACGGTGGAAGCGTCGCCGCTCCACGTGCGCAGCGCTTCCGCGATGAGCTCCTCGTTGTGTCCGACCTCGTCGGCGTGCAGGTGGTAGGCGTCGGCGGTGTCGATGAAGGTGACCCCGGCGTCGAGCGCGGCGTGCACGGTGCGGATCGAGCGCTCGCGGTCCGGGCGGCCCTCGATCGACATCGGCATGCCGCCCAGCCCGATCGCGCTCACCTCGACGTCGGCGATCCTGCGTGTCTTCACTCTGTTCCTTTCGGTATCGTTGCGGTAGAGCGCCCGGCGCTCACCAGGCGTAGTCCTCGGGGGCCGTCTTGTGGCCCGGGAAGATCTCGTCGAGACGGGCCAGCGCGGTCTCGTCCAGCTCGACGTGGAGGGCGCGGAGCCCGGCGTTCAGCTGGTCCAGGGTGCGCGGTCCGATGATCGGGCCGGTGACGCCCGGCCGGCTGAGCAGCCAGGCGAGGGCGATGTCGCCGGGCTCGTGACCGAGCTCGGCGGCGAACGCCTCGTAGGCCTCGATCGCGTCGCGGTGCTCCTCGAGCGTCTCGGCGGCGCGACCCTCCAGGCGGCGCTTGCCCTCGTTCTGCTTGCGTACCACGCCGCCGAGGAGGCCGCCCTGCAGCGGCGACCAGGCGATGACGCCGATGCCGTTGGCCTGCGCGGCCGGCAGCACCTCCAGCTCCACCTGCCGGGTGAGGAGGTTGTAGATGGACTGCTCGCTGACGAGGCCGAGGAGGTTGCGCTTGCGGGCCTCCGCCTGCGCGGTCGCCAGGTGCCAGCCGGCGAAGTTGCTCGACCCCGCGTAGAGGATCTTGCCCTGGGCGATCGCGGTCTCGATGGCCTGCCAGATCTCGTCCCAGGGGGTGTCCCGGTCGACATGGTGGAACTGGTAGATGTCGATGTGGTCGGTCTGCAGGCGCTGCAGGCTGGCGTCGAGGGCGCGGCGGATGTTGAGGGCCGAGAGGCGGCCTTCGTTGGGCCAGTCGCCCATCTCGCCGTACAGTTTCGTCGCGAGCACGGTCTTCTCGCGGCGGCCGCCGCCGAGGGCGAACCAGTCGCCGATGATCGACTCGGTCGCGCCCTTGCCGACATGCTGGCCGTAGACGTTCGCGGTGTCGAAGTAGTTGATGCCGGCCTCGTGGGCGGCATCCATGATGGTGTGCGAATCCTCCGGCGACGTCTGCGGGCCGAAGTTCATCGTGCCGAGGACGAGGCGGGATACTTTCAGGCCGGACCGGCCGAGCTGGGTGTACTCCATGCCGTCAGCATCCGCCCACCCCGGCCGGAAGTCCAACAGGAGGAGTGGATGGGATTATGCGAGCGCGTCGATGAATGCGAACGAGGCTACGATCCCAGCATGCGCGAAGTGATCCCGTCCCTGTATCGCGTCGAGTCGGCGCGCGCCGGCAACGCCTACCTCATCGAGGCGGGCGACCGGTCCGTGCTGGTCGACTCGGGGCTTCCGTCGGGAGCGCGAAGGGTGGTCGCGGAGTTGGCGGCCGCGCGCATCCCACGCCTCACCGACATCGTCCTGACCCACTACGACCCCGACCACGTCGGGGCTGCGGCTGCGGTGCAGCGCGAGACCGGGGCGCGGGTGTGGCTCGGCGAGGCGGACGTGCGCATCCTGCGCGGCGAGGCCGAGCCGCCGACCCGCGTGCGCCGCTGGATGCGGAACGCGGGATGGCTGGGCCGCCCGGCTATCCCGGCGCTCGTCGAGCTGCCGGACGACGCGGAGACCGAGGTCGTGCCGGGACTCGTCGCGGTGCCGGCTCCCGGGCACACGCCCGGACACCATGCGTTCCTCTGGCGTGGGGTTGCGTTCATCGGCGACGCGGCGCGTGTCTCGCACGGGCGGCTCGTGCACTTCCCCGGCTTCCTGATCAGCGACCGGACGGCCGCCGACGCGACGCTGGGGGCGCTCGCCGCGCGTCGCCCGCGCCTCGTCTGCCCCGGGCACGGCGCGCCCGCCCGGCTCGCCTGAGCGGCGAGGCGGCCGATTCTCGGCCGCTTCGGCGTCCCGGGCCCCAGTTCGGGCCGCCTCGCGGGTCAGGCTCCGGGGTAGGCGCCGGCGGCGATGTCCTCGAGGAGGGTGGGACCGGTCGGCTCCCAGTCGTAGCGGGCGCGGGTGAGGGCGCTGGAGGCGGGGATGTCCGCGGCGAAGAAGCCGCCGATCCAGCCGAAGTGGGAGGCCGCATCCTCGGGGGATATGGAGGCGGTGGGGACGCCGAGCGCCGAGCCGAACGCCTCTGCGATCTCGCGCGCGGGGATGCCCTCCTCGCCCACGGCATGCACGATCGCGCCGCCCTCCGGTGCGGCCTCGAGGGCGCGCGCGATGAGGCGGCCGGCGTCGGAGTGGTGCACCGCCGGCCAGCGGTTGGAACCGTCGCCGACATAGCCGGCCACGCCCTTCTCGCGTGCAATACCCGCCAGCACGGCCGAGAAGCCGTGGTCGCCGATGCCGTGGACGGTCGGCGCGAAGCGGAGCGAGACCGGGCGGACGCCGCGCTCGGCCGACGCGAGCGCGAAGCCCTCGGCGCCGCCGCGCGGGGAGGCGGGGTCGGAGGAGCGGGGGCCGTCCTCCTCGGTCGCGACGCGGCCGGGAGCCAGCATCGCGATCCCGGATGCGAACAGGAACGGCCTGTCGGTCCCGGCCAGCTCGTCGAGCATGGTCTCGACCGCGGCGCGCTCCGTGCGCCCGGCCCCTTCGTAGTCGGAGAAGTCGTGCTTGAAGGCCAGGTGGAGCACGGCGTCGGCCTCCGCCGCTCCCGCGCGGAGGCTGGCCAGGTCGTCCAGGCTGCCGGTGCGCACATGGGCGCCGGCAGCCTGGAGGGCGGCGGCCGAGGCGTCCGATCGGGCGAGCCCGACGACCTCGTGTCCGGCGGCGAGCAGCTCGGGGACGGCGGCCGAGCCGATCCAGCCCGAGGCTCCGGTGACGAAAACGCGCATGGGAGGTTCCCTTCCAGTCATGTCAGTGGCTGACATCGACAGTAGCACCGATGTCAGCAGCTGTCATCACTAGACTGTGCTCATGGGACGCTGGGAGCCGGACGCGCAGGGGCGCATGCGTCTGGCCGCGCTCGAGCTCTATCTCGATCCGGGGTTCGAGCAGACCACCGTCTCCGACATCGCGGCACGCGCGGGCGTGACGGAGCGCACCTTCTTCCGCTACTTCACCGACAAACGCGAGGTGCTCTTCGACGCGACCGGGCAGATGGAGCACGACGTGCTCGCCGTGCTCGCCGGCCTCCCCGCGGAGATCCCCGCGCTGGAGGCGGCGGAGGAGGCGCTCGCCGAGGGCACGACGCTGCTGGAGGAGCGTCGGCCGTATGCGCGGCAGCGGGCTGCGGCGATCGCAGCCAACGCCAGCCTCCAGGAGCGGGAGCTGCTCAAGCTCGCCCAGCTCGGCGAGGCGGTCACGGCCGCGCTGCGCGCGCGCGGCACCGCGCATCAGGAGGCTGCGATCGCCGCCGAAGCGGCCGTCGCGGCCTTCAAGGTCGCCTTCGCCGCGTGGGTCGCCGACGACGCGCCCGGCTCACTGGCCGAGCGCGTGCGTCAGGTGATGGGAGAGCTGCGCGCGCTCTCCGCCGTCGTCGCAGAATGACGACGGCGCGCGCCCGCCGAGGCGCGCCCGCGTACAGCCGCCGGCCGGCGCCTACTGCGCCAGCGCGGCCTCGAGCTCGGGGTCCGTCGGCTCGACGAAGTGACGGCCGTCGGGAAACACGACGACGGGGATGTTGGTCCGCCCGCTGATCGCCTGCGCCCGCTCGGCCTCCTCGGGCCGCGCGACGAGGTCGATGTACTCGTAGTCGGCGCCCAGCCGGTCGAGCAGCGCCTTCGAGCGGATGCAGTCGCGGCACCAGTCCGCGCCGAACATGGTCAGCTTGTCGAACGATTCGGTCATCACGCCAGCCTAGGCCGCCACGCCTGGGAGCCGACCGTCCACGACCAGCGTCGCCCGCTCGCGCGTCGCCTCGATGAGGGCGGCGTTGACGCCGTCGACCTCCCGCGCCCACGCGAGGGCGGCCTCCGGGGTGCGGCCGTGACGGGTGTGCCGATCCACGAGCCGGGCCTCGCGTTCAGCTTCCGGCGTCGCCACGAACCAGCTCTCCGCCAGGAGTGGAGGGATGCGCGACCACGGGTCCGCATCCACCAGCAGGTAGTTGCCCTCGACCACCACCAGCCGTGTCTCGGGCAGCACGCGGATCGACCCCGCGACCGGCTCGTCCACCCGCCGGTCGAACGCCGGAGCGTAGACCGGGTCGAGCCGATCGGTCGCCAGGCGCTGCACGAGCGCCGCGAACCCCCAGGCGTCGAAGGTGTCGATCGCCCCCTTCCGGTCGCGCCGACCGAGCTGGTCGAGGGTGCCGTTCGCCAGATGGAAGCCGTCCATCGGCACGTGCTGGGCGGTCCCGGGCGTCCCGCTCAGCGCGTCGACGCGCTCCGCGACCGCGCGCGCCAGCGACGTCTTGCCCGACCCGGGGCTGCCCGCGACGCCGAGCACGGCCCGCGAACCGGCCGGTGCGAGTGCGGAAGCGCGCCGGGCGAGGGCGTCGAGATCCAGATCGGCGGGTGGGATGTCGAGAGGCACGTCCCCATCATCGCGGTTCGCCGGACCTCCCACAGCACTACGGAACTCCTGCAGGCATTCATGCCCGATCCCGGCCCTCCCGCCGCGCGGCGCTACGGAGGATCACGACGTCCGTCACGGGACTCCTCAGAAAACCCCGGCACCTGCCCGCACCCCTGCGATTGGCTGAACCCCGGCCGGCACACGCGTCGGCCGGGGAGATGGGCGAGCGCCGCGACGCCGATGCGCGAATCGGCGGAGCTGAACCGGGGGGATCATCCGGAGGTGGATGATCGCGGCTGCGGCGCTCCCCGTCGAACCCGGCCTACGGCGTCCTCCGCCCTCCTACCGCCCCGCCGGCTCGTACCGCACCGGTGCGTAGTGCCGGCCCACCAGCGCGCGCAGCGTCTCCAGGTCGCCGTCGAGCAGCCCCGCGGCGCGGGCCTGGATGAGGGCGTTGCCGAGGGCCGTCGCCTCGACCGGGCCGGCGAGCACGGGCACGCTGGCCCGGTCCGCCGTCGCCTGGCAGAGGAGGGCGTTGCGTGCACCTCCGCCGACGACGTGGATGGTGTCGACGGGGACGCCGGAGAGTTCGGAGGCGCTCCGCACGGAGCGGGCGAAGGCGTCGGCGAGGCTCTCGACGATGACGCGGACCATGCCGGCCGGGCTGGCGGGCGCGCGGCAGTCGTGCTCGGCGAACCAGTCGGCGATGCGGCTCGGGAGGTCGCCGGGCGCGAGGAAGCGGGGGTCGTCGGCGTCGAAGAGATCCGTCGGCCGGGGGAGGCCCGCGGCCTCGGCGAGCAGCGTCTCCAGCGTGACGTGGAGGCCGCGGCGCCGCCACTCGCGCAGGGACTCGCTCAGCAGCCACAACCCCATCACGTTGTGGAGGTAGCGGACCCGGCCGTCGACGCCCCCCTCGTTGGTGAAGTTGGCCGCGCGCCCCTCCGGGCTGACGACGCGGTGCTCCAGCTCGACGCCGACGAGGCCCCAGGTGCCGCAGGAGATGTAGGCGGCGCGGGAGGCGTCCATCGGCACGGCCACGACGGCGGACGCGGTGTCGTGCGAGCCGACGGCGGTCACGGTCGGCCCGGCGCCGCCGAAAGGCAGGTCGGCGGCGAGGGACGGCAGCAGCGGGCCGACGGCGGAGCCCGCGTCGACGAGCGGTGCGAACACGCCGCGAGGCAGGCCGAGGCGCTCGATGAGATCGTCGTTCCAGCGGCCCTCGGCGGTGAGCAGGCCGGTGGTGGAGGCGTTGGTCCGCTCCGCCTGCTCGATGCCCGTCAGCCAATAGGTGACCAGGTCGGGCACGAGGAGAAAGCGATCCGCACCCTCCAGTGCGCCGACGTCGTGGTCGGCGGCGAGCTGATAGAGGGAGTTGAACGGCAGGAACTGCAGGCCGCCCTCCCGGTACAGCTCGTCGGGTGCGACGGCCGCGTGCACGAGCTCCACGCCGCGCTCGGAGCGCTCGTCGCGGTAGTGGTAGGGCTCGCCGAGCAGCCGGCCCCCGCGCAGGAGGCCGTAGTCGACGGCCCACGAGTCCACGCCGACGGCGACGAGGCCGGGCTCGGTGCGGGCGACGGAGCCGAGCCCCTCCAGGATGCTGGTGAACAGCCCGGCGAGGTTCCAGTGCAGGGCCGGACGGTCCCCCTCCCACAGCCGCACGGGCGTGTTGAGGAATCGGGCCGCCTCCGTCAGCTCGAGCGTGTCGGCGCCGACGCGGGCGTGCATGACGCGCCCGCTGGTCGCCCCGAGATCGACGGCCGCGACGGCGCCCGTGCGCGACGCGGCGGTCATCGCAGGAAGGCGGCGGCGACGCCGGCGTCTACGGGGATGTGCAGCCCCGTAGTGTGGTCGAGGTCGCTGGTGCAGAGCACGAACACGGCGTTGGCGACGTGCTCCGGCAGGACCTCGCGCTTCAGCAGGGTGCGCTGGGCGTAGTACTGGCCCAGCTCCTCCTCGGGCACCCCGTAGACGGCGGCGCGCTTGGCGCCCCAGCCGCCGGCGAAGATCCCGGAGCCGCGGACCACGCCGTCGGGGTTGATGCCGTTGACCCGGATGCCGTGGTCGCCGAGTTCCGCGGCGAGGAGGCGCACCTGGTGGGCCTGGTCGGCCTTCGTGGCGGAGTAGGCGATGTTGTTCGGGCCGGCGAAGAGGGAGTTCTTCGACGAGATGTAGACGATGTCACCGCCGAGCTTCTGGTCGATCAGCACCTTGGCGGCGGCGCGCGAGACGAGGAACGATCCCTTCGCCATGACGTCGTGCTGGAGGTCCCAGTCGGCCGTGGTGGTCTCCAGCAGTGGCTTGGAGATGGAGAGGCCGGCGTTGTTGACGACGAGGTCGAGGCCGCCGAAGGCGAGCAGGGCGGCGTCGACGGAGGCCTGGACGGCCTCCTCGTCGGTCACGTTCGCGACCACGCCGATGGCGACGTCGGCGCCGCCGATCTCGGCGGCGGCCGCCCGGGCCTTCTTGAGGTCGAGGTCGGCGATGACGACGCACGCGCCCTCGGCGGCGAGGCGGGTGGCGATGGCCTTGCCGATGCCGGAGGCGGCGCCGGTGACCAGTGCGATCCGGCCCGCGAGCGGCTTCGGCTTCGGGAGGCGGGCCAGCTTCGCCTCCTCCAGTGCCCAGTACTCGATGCGGAACTTCTCCGCCTCGTCGATCGGTGCGTAGGTGGAGAGCGCCTCGGCGCCGCGCATCACATTGATGGCGTTGACGTAGAACTCGCCGGCGACGCGGGCGGTCTGCTTGTTCGCTCCGTAGGAGAACATCCCGACGCCCGGGATGAGTACGATCGCCGGATCCGCGCCGCGGATCGCCGGGGAGTCGGGGGTGGCGTTGCGGTCGTAGTACGCCTGGTAGTCGGCGCGGTACTGCTCGTGCAGCTCGTCGAGCCGGGCGACCGACTCCTCGACCGAGGCGGTGGCCGGCAGGTCGAGGACGAGCGGCTTGACCTTGGTGCGGAGGAAATGGTCGGGGCAGGACGTGCCGAGCGCGGCGAGGCGCGGGTGCTCGCTCGACGCGAGGAAGTCGAGGACGACGTCGGAGTCGGTGAAGTGGCCCACCTGGACCCGGTCGGTGGAGGCGAGTGCGCGCAGATGGGGAGCCAGTGCGGCGGCCTTCGCCCGGCGCTCCGCCGCGGGGAGCGCCTCGTAACCGGCCAATGGGGTTCCGAACGGGTTCGGCCGGCCGTTCGCGGCGATGTACTCGGCGGCGGTGTCGATGATCCAGAGCGAGTTGGCCTCCGCCTCCTCGCTGGTCGCGCCCCACGCGGTGATGCCGTGGCCGCCGAGGATCGTGCCGATCGCCTCCGGGTTCGCGGCCTTGATCGCTGCGATGTCCAGGCCGAGCTGGAAGCCGGGGCGCCGCCAGGGCAACCAGACGACCCTGCCGCCGAAGATCGCCTTCGTCAGCTCCTCGCCGTCGGCGGCCGTCGCGATCGCGATGCCGGAGTCGGGGTGGAGGTGGTCGACGTGGGCCGCATCCACCAGGCCGTGCATGGCGGTGTCGATCGACGGAGCAGCGCCGCCCTTGCCGTGGAGCGTGTAATCGAACGCGGCGACCATCTCGTCCTCGCGTTCGACGCCCGGGTACACGTTCCGCAGCGCGCGCAGCCGGTCCAGACGCAGCACCGCGAGGCCGGACTCCGTCAGTGTGCCGAGGTCGCCTCCGGAGCCCTTGACCCAGAGGAGCTCGACCGGCTCGCCGGTCACCGGATCGGTCTCGACGCCCTTGGCGGAGGTGTTGCCGCCGGCGTAGTTCGTGTTTTTCGGGTCGGCGCCGAGGCGGTTCGAGCGGGCGATGAGCGCCGCGACGGTCTCGTTCGTCATGATGCGTGGGTTCCTTATCGGGGAGGGACGGTCGTGGTCAGGGGAGCGCGGGGGTGGAGAGCCACGCGGTGATGCGGTCGATGCTGCGGCGTGCCGCCGCCTCGTCGGGCCGATTGAGGTGGCCGTGGCGGCTGCCGGGCTCGAACAGCGAGAGCACGGTGACGCCGTGACGGGCGAGCGAGGCGGCGAAGGCCTCGCCCGATGCGCGGAGGGTGTCGACCTCCGAATTGAGGACGAAGACCGGCGGCAGCCCTGTCGGGTCGGCGAGGCCGGGGAAGGCGTACGGGTCCGACATCGTGGCCTCGTCGCCCGCGAAGTTCAGGTTCATCTCGCGGACGGCGTCCGGCTCGAAGCGCGGGTCGTCTGGCTCGTGCAGCGCGACGGCGGCCTCCAGCTCCGCCGAGAACGACGGCAGCTCGGGATGCACGGTCGGGTACGCGAGCAGGGCGCGCGCCGGGAGCGGGCCGCCCCCGTCGCGGAGCCGCAGCAGTGCTCCTGCCGCGAGGTCGCCGCCCGCGGACGCGCCGCCGATCGCCAGCCGGGCCGGGTCGATGCCCAGCTCGGCCGTGTGGGCGGCGACCCAGCGGAACGCGGCGACGACGTCGTCCGACGGTACGGGGAAGTGAACGCCCTCCACCGCGAGCCGGTAGTCGACCGACACCACGACGAAGCCGCGTTCGGCGAGCGACCGGGACACCCAGTCGGCCTCGGGCATGTCGAGGTCGCCGCCGGCGAAGGCGCCCCCGTGGTTCCACACCAGGCCGGGGTGCACGGCGTCGCCGGCGGGCGCGTACACGCGCACCGGGATGCTGCCGTGGGGACCCTCGGCCGCGAGCTGCCGGACGACGATGGCGGGCACGTCGGTCAGGCTCCCCAGCCGGCCTGGGTGCCGCCGACGCGCTCGGACTCGATTTTCTCCTGGTAGCCCGACGCCTTGTAGGCGGCCATCGGGTCGGCCGGGAGACCGCGGCTCTCGCGCCAGGCGGCGAGGTCGGCACGCACGTCGGTATTGAAGGCGTCCATGAACACCGTGTTGGCGGCGAGCACGTCGTTGGCGTGCTGCGCGGCGGCCAGCGCCTCCGTGTCGACGAGGAGGGCCTTCGCCGTCGCCTCCTGCACGTTGAGCACCGAGCGGATCTGGCCCGGGATCTTGGCCTCGAGGTTGTGGCACTGGTCGAGCATGAACGCCACGTCCGGGTTGCCGTATCCGCCGCCCTGGATGACCTCAAACACGATCCGGAACAGCTGGAACGGGTCGGCCGCGCCCACGATCAGGTCGTCGTCGGCGTAGAAGCGGCTGTTGAAGTCGAACGAGCCGAGCTTGCCGAGGCGCAGGAGCTGCATGACGATGAACTCGATGTTGGTGCCCGGCGCATGGTGGCCGGTGTCGAGGCAGACGAGGGCGCGCTCGCCGAGGGCCGAGGTCTGCGCGAAGCTGGTGCCCCAATCCGGAACATCGGTGTGGTAGAACGCCGGCTCGAAGAACTTGTACTCGAGCACGAGACGCTGGTCGTCGCCGATGCGCTCATAGATCTTCTGAAGGCTGTCGGCGAGGCGGTCCTGGCGGGCGCGCAGCGAGTCCTGACCCGGGTAGTTGGTGCCGTCGGCCAGCCAGATCTTCAGATCGCGCGAGCCGGTCTCGTTCATGACGTCGATGCACGCGAAGTGGTGGTCGATCGCCTTCTGACGGATGCGGTCGTCGTGGTGGGTCACCGAGCCGAACTTGTAGTCGTCGTCCTGGAACGTGTTCGAGTTGACCGTGCCGAGCTCGACGCCGTTGTCCTCGGCGTGCTTGCGCAGGTCCGCGTACGAGTCGACCGTGTCCCACGGGATGTGCAGGGCCACCGTCGGGGCGAGGCCGGTGTGCTTGTGCACTTGCGCGGCGTCGGAGACCTTCTCGAAAGGATCGCGGGCCGTGCCGGCGGTGCCGAACACCTTGAAGCGGGTGCCCGAGTTGCCGAACGCCCAGCTCGGCAGCTCGATCGCCTGCAGGGCGAGCTGCGAGCGGATGTCGTCGGTGAGTGTCATGGATGTCGCTTTCTCTGGGGACGGGTGCGTGACGTTCGGGGCGGATCAGCCGGGCCGGGACGCCCGCGGGCTCAGTCGAGGTGGAAGTACTCGGCCAGCCGGTTCATCGTGCTGTCGGGTGCGGCCTCCTCGGCGAAGTACTCCGCCATCCCGGCCTGCCAGCGGTCGTTGACCTCGCGGGAGCTCATCCCGGCGACCGCGGCGTCGAAGTCGTCGGTCTCGAGGTAGCCGACGACCAGCCCGTTCGCGCGGTCGACGAAGAGCGAGTAGTCGTGCCAGCCGGTCTCGCGCAGTGCGTCGAGCATCTCGGGCCAGACTGTCGCGTGGGCGGCGAGGTAGTCCTCGACGCGCTCGGGCTTCAGCCGCATGGTGAAGCACACCCGGCGGGATGCGGACACGGTGACTCCTTCGTCGTGGTCGGGTCGGAGGCCGAACCGAAGCGCTCCTCTGAAACGATTCAAGACTAGCGTGGGGACCGCGGCGGCACAAGACGGCCCGGTGCCGGACGCAGCGGGGTCGCGAATCGCCGCTCCGCCGGCTGCAGAGCGGCGGGATGCGACCCCTCTGCGGGGAAGGGGGGGTCAGGCGGTGGGGGAGGAGGAGCGGCGCACGACGAGCTCGGGGACGAACCGCACGTGCTGATGCACGTGCGGGGCGCCGACCTCCAGGTCCTCGATCTCGCGGAAGAGCAGCTCCCCGGCGGCGTAGCCGATCTCGCGGCGCGGCTGTCGCACGGCGGACAGGGGCACCGCGGCCGTCGCGGCGAAGTCGATGTCGTCGTAGCCGATCAGGGCGATGTCCTCCGGCACTCGGAGCCCCGCGGTGACGAAGCCCTGCAGCAGGCCGAGCGCGAGGAGGTCGTTGGCGGCGAAGACCGCGGTCGGACGCTCATCCGCGGGCCGGGCGACGATGCGCTCCGCCGCGTCGCGGCCGTCCCCGGCACTGAGGCGCTCGACGGGCAGGATGTCGAGCTGGACCTCTCCGGCGCCGGAGGCGGCGGCCTCGGCGATCGCGAGACGGGCGCCCTCCACGCGGTCGCGGATCTGCTGCAGATCGGCCGGGCCCCCGACGAAGGCGATACGGCGGTGGCGCTCCGCGATGAGGTGGCCGACGGCGAGCCTCCCGCCTTCGACGTCGTCCACGGCGACCGAGCAGGCCTCGAGATCCGAGGCCACCCGGTCGACCAGCACGGTGGGGATGCCGTGCTCGCGCAGCCGCTCGACGACCGCCCCCGCCCCGGCGAGCGGTGCGAGGAGCACCCCGCGCACCCGCTGCTGCTCGAACGCGGCGAGCTGCCGCTGCTCCCGGTCGCCGCTGTTGCCGCTGTTGCCGAGCTGGATGGAGTAGCCGCGCTCGAGGGCGAAGCCCTCCGCGCCCACGTAGAGGTCGGTGAAGAACGGGTTGCCGACGTCCATCACGACCATGGCGATGCTGCGGCTCGCACCGGCACGCAGCTGCCGGGCCGACTCGTTACGGGTGAAGCCGAGGGCCGCGATGGCGTCTTCGACGGCGCGGCGCGTGGGCTCGGCGACGATGTCGGGACGGTTGAGCACATTGGACACGGTGCCGACGGCCACACCGGCCAGCGCGGCCACGTCTTTCACGCTCGGGCGCTTGGCGGCGGCCATCCGTGCTCCCTCCCTGCATCCCGTGGACCGATCAGCCATCGTATCGTTTCACCCCACGCCGCCGACGGGCCGAGCTCCCGGGTCCGGGATTCACGACGTTGCGCTCGGATCTGCCGCCGCAGGGATCCGGAGACGAGGGCTGCACAGCGCCGAATCTCCGGAGTTCCGGAGCTATTCGCGGCGCGTCAGCGCGGAAGTCCGGAGTTCCGGAGTCGTGTCGGGCGCGGGCGTCCGTGCCCGGCAATGACGGAGTCTTCCGCCGCCACTCCGCTCAGTTCTCCGTCGGAACGGAGGATCGGGCAGCTTCGGCCTTCTTCTCCGGAATAGGTTGGGGCCGGGCGCGGCGCTCGGCAGGGTCAGGAGGTGCGGGTGGCGGTGGCCTCCGTGTCCGCGAGCTCCTCGCGGAGCTGCTCGCGGGGGTTGAGTACGACGCGGGGGCGCACGCCGGTGAAGCGCACGCGGAGGCCGCGATACCTGACGAGGTAGAAGACGCCGACGAGGGCGGCGGCGAATCCGCTCGCCGCGCCGACGCCCATCGCCCATCGTGGGCCGAACGTGTCGGCGACCCAGCCGACGATCGGCGCGCCCACCGGCGTCCCGCCCATGAAGATCGCCATGTAGATGGCCATCACCCGGCCGCGCAGCACGGGATCCGTGGTCATCTGCACCGTGCCGTTCGCGGTCGTCATGAGGGTCTGCGACGAGACGCCCACGAGGATGAGCGCGATCGCGAAGAGCCAGTAGGTCGGCATGACGGCGGCGAGGGCGCATCCCGCACCGAACAGGGCCGCGCCGGCGAAGAGCAGGGCGACGCGCGGGCGCTCGCGCCGCGCCGAGAGCAGAGCGCCGACGACCGAGCCGATCGCCATGACCGACGACAGGATGCCGTACTCGCCCGCCCCCTGGTGGAACACCGTCACGGACATGGTCGAGATGAAGATCGGGAAGTTGAGGCCGAACGTGCCGATGAGGAAGACCATCACCAGGATCACGAGGATGTCCGGGCGGTTGCGCACGTAGCGGAAGCCGTCGACGAGGCCGCCGCGCGTCCGCTTGGCCCGCTCCGTGCGGTAGAGCTGCTCGCGACGCAGGGTCATCAGCGAGAGGAGGACGGCGCCGAAGGTCGCGGCGTTGATGAGGAACACCCATCCCGCCCCCACTGCGGCCGTCAGCAGACCGGCGACGGCGGGACCGAGGAGCCGCGCCGCGTTGAACGACGCCGAGTTGAGGGCGACCGCGTTGGAGAGGTTGGGGCCCGCGACGAGTTCGGAGACGAAGGTCTGCCGGGCGGGCGCGTCGAACGCGGCGACCACGCCGAGCAGCAGTGCGAACACGTACACGTGCCACAGCTCCACCACGCCGGTGACGGTCAGCAGGCCGAGACCGAGGCCGAGCACTCCCATCGCGCCCTGCGTCGCCATGAGGAGCTTGCGCCGGTCGAGGTGGTCGGCCGCCCACCCCGTGATGGGGAGGAGGAGGAGCTGCGGGCCGAACTGCAGCGCCATCACGAACCCGACGGCGGCGGCGTTGTTGTGGGTGAGCTGGGTGAGGACGATCCAGTCCTGCGCCGTGCGCTGCATCCACGTGCCGACATTGGAGACCAGCGCGCCGGCGGCCCAGATGCGGTAGTTGACGCCGGCCAAGGAGCGGAACATGGCGCTCACGAGTCGGCGACCTCGCGCATGATCGCGGCGGCCTCCACCAGCACGGCGCGCTGCTCGGCGGTGAGGCCGCGGAGGCGCTGGTGCAGCCAGGCGTCGCGCCGGCGGCGCGTCTCGGCGACGAGCCCGCGCCCGGCCTCGGTCGGGACGACAACGACCTTGCGTCCGTCCTCGGCGTCGGCCGTGCGCACGACGTAGCCCGCCTGCTCCAGGTGGTTGACGATGCGGTTCATCGAGGGCGGCTTGACGCGCTCGTGCTCGCTGAGCCTGCCGATCGTCCCGGAGCCCTCGCGCACGAGGAAGGCGAGTGTGGAGGTCTGGGAGTCGCTGAGCTCGTCGTCCTCCTTCTCGGCGCGCAGCCGACGTGAGAGACGCGCGACCGCGATGCGCAGTGCGCTGCTGAGGTCGTGCGTCGTGATGCGGGAAGCCATGAATACTTAGCCTAGCAATTTAGGCTTGCTAAACAAAATGGCCGCGGCGCCGAGGTTCACGTGGTTGCGCCCATCCGGCTCGAATGGGCGCAACCACGTGAACCTCAGTGGTCTGCCGGCGTCTATCCGTGGGTCAGAATGATCCCGTGCAGCACACCTTCACCGATGACGACGGCATCCGCATCCACTACGACGCCTATCCGGCCGTCGGTTCGGCGCGGGCCGCCGTGCAGATCGCCCACGGTGTCGGGGAGCATGCGGCCCGCTACCGGCCGCTCGCCGAGCGGCTCGCCGCCGCCGGATACGCGGTCTATGCCGACGACCATCTCGGCCACGGGCGCACGGGAATGGAGCAGTGGGGCGGCGACGCGACGAAACTCGGAAGGCTCGGTCCCGGGGGCCTCCGCGCGGCGATCCGGGACGTGCGCGCCTTCAGCCATCTCGTCCGGGCCGAGAACCCGGATGTGCCGCTGGTCTACCTCGGACACAGCTGGGGCTCGCTGATGGGCCAGATCATCCTGAACCGGCACAGCGACGAGTACGACGCCGCCGTGCTCTCGGGCACGGCGTACCGGATGGTCGGGTCGATGAACAGCGGCGACCTCAACAAGCGGCACGCCCACCTGGGCACCACCGGGGCGGAGTGGCTGAGCCGCGACCCGCGGGTCGCCGAGGAGTTCGTGGACGACCCGCTCACCACCCTGACTCCGCTGCAGAAGCTGTTCGGGCTGACGGACGCCGCGCGGATGCTCGGGCGCCCGGCGCGCGGGCTGGCCCGCGACCTCCCGCTGCTCATCCAGGTGGGGAGCGACGACCCGCTCGGCGGGGAGGCCTCCGCCCGCCGCCTCGAGCGGGCGTACCGCACGCGGTCCGGGCTCAGCGACGTCACCACGATCGTCTACCCCGGCGCCCGCCACGAGATCTACAACGAGATCAACCGCGACGAGGTCGTCGCCGACCTCCTCGCCTGGCTCGACCCCCGCCTCCCCGCGCGCGCCTGACTCGGCTGCCCAGGCGGGGAAAAAGGCACGCGATCTCGCCGAGGCGGCAGACTGTTCGACCGCTCGACGAGTGCGTGCCTGGCGGAATTAGGGTGGGGGTATGCATGGTGAGTACAAGGTCCCGGGTGGCAAGCTCGTCGTCGTCGACCTGGAGGTCGTGGATGGCCGGATCAGCGGGTTCCGCCTGGCGGGCGACTTCTTCCTGGAGCCCGACACGGCGCTGGAGGCGATCGACGCGGCGGTGAACGGCCTGCCGGCCGAGTCGGACGCGAAGACCATCGCGTCGGCCGTCAAGGACGCTCTTCCCGAGGGTGCCATCCTGCTCGGCTTCTCGCCCGACGCCGTCGCCGTCGCCATCCGCCGCGCCCTGGCCAAGGCGACCAGCTGGCGCGACTATCCGTGGGAGATCGTGCACGCCAAGGCCGTCTCGCCGTTGATGCACCTGGCGCTCGACGAGGTCCTCACCACCGAGGTCGGCGACGGACGCCGCGGTCCCACGCTGCGCATCTGGGAGTGGGACGAGCCCGCCGTGGTGATCGGCAGCTTCCAGTCGGTGAAGAACGAGGTTGACCCCGAGAACGCCGAGAAGTACGGCATCCAGGTGGTGCGGCGGATCACCGGCGGCGGCGCGATGTTCATGGAGGCCGGCTCGGTGGTCACGTACTCGATCTACGCGCCCGCCGACCTGGTGCAGGGGATGAGCTTCGCCGACAGCTACGCGTTCCTCGACGAATGGGCGATCATCGCCCTCAAGTCGCTGGGCATCGACGCGGTGTACCAGCCGCTCAACGACATCACGAGCCCGTCCGGCAAGATCGGCGGTGCGGCGCAGAAGCGGCTCGGCTCGGGTGCGGTGCTGCACCACGTCACCATGAGCTACGACATGGACGGCCAGAAGATGACGGAGGTGCTCCGCATCGGTCGAGAGAAGATCAGCGACAAGGGCATCACCAGCGCCGCCAAGCGCGTCGACCCGCTCCGGAGCCAGACGGGCCTGAGCCGCGCCGAGATCATCGAGCGGATGAAGCAGACGTTCGCTGGTCTGTACGGCGCGACGGAGGGCGACATCACGGACGCGGAGTACGCGGAGGCGGAGCGCCTGGTCGAGGAGAAGTTCGGCACGGACGAGTGGCTGTACCGGGTGCCGTAGGCGCGCATCCACCTGACGAAGAGCCCGTATGCCGCTTCCGGCATACGGGTTTTTTCGCGCGGGCTCTTGCATTCCTCCCTGAACGTTCTGTTAGGTTAGCCAAGGCTTAGTTAGCTGAGCCTTACCTAATCCTCACCGTCAGAGATCGCTGCGGATCGGCCCGTGCCGACCGTCGCTCAGGAGTGCCATGACAGCGTCCCGAACTGCTACGCCCGCCCCCGATCCCGAGAGGCGCGCGCCGCGCCCCGCGCGCCGCATCCTCGCCGCCGCGCTCGCCGGCCTGCTCGTCGCAGCAGGCGTGACCGCCGTCGGCGCCACGCCGGCCCTGGCCGCGTCGGCGTCCGTCTCGGTCGCCCCGGCCACCGGCATCGATGCCGACAACGGCACCGTCACCGTCACCGGCTCCGGGTTCACCCCCACCGGCGCCGGGGTCAACGGCGTCTACGTGGGGGTCGGGCCCAAGGCGGCGCTCGACGACTCGACCTGGTTCGTCAACGCGTCGTTCTATCAGGGCGTCAAGTGG
Organism: Leifsonia sp. LS1; assembly: GCF_020521355.1. Lineage (NCBI taxonomy): Bacteria > Bacillati > Actinomycetota > Actinomycetes > Micrococcales > Microbacteriaceae > Leifsonia > Leifsonia sp. LS1. The sequence goes on along the minus strand of NZ_BPER01000008.1, from coordinate 168,219 downwards.
GTCAGCACCATCGCGGCGGACGGTTCGTTCACGTCGACGCTGACCGGACTGAAGAAGGTCTTCACGGCGAACGGCCGCACCGTGGACTGCTCGACCGAGGAGTGCGGGGTCTTCACGTTCGCCGCCCACGGCTCGACGGATCGGACCCAGGACACCTACACGCCGATCGCGTTCGCGGCACCGCAGCCGGCCAGCACCTCCGTCGCGCTCACCAGCAGCGCCGCGAGCGTGCAGGAGGGCTCGCCGGTCACGCTGACCGCCACGGTGTCGCCCGCGGACGTCGCCGGAACGGTGACGTTCGCCGAGGGCTCGACCACGCTGGGCAGCCAGGCCGTCTCCGCGGGCACCGCCGCCTTCACGAGCAGCGCCCTGGGCGTGGGGACGCACAGCATCACTGCCGCGTTCGCTCCAGCCGACAGCGCGGCGTACGGAGGCTCGACCTCCTCGGCCACGACGGTCACCGTCACCGCGGCCCCCCAGCCGACCGGCCCGTCCGTGACCGTCGCGCCCAGCACCGGGATCGACCCCGCCGCGGGAACGGTGACCGTCACGGGCTCGGGCTTCTCCACCACGGGCTCCGGCTTCTACATCGGCGTCGGACCCAAGTCCGCCGCGGACAACGCCGACTGGTTCGTGAAGGCGAGCTACTACCAGGGCGTCAAGTGGGCGACCACCGCCGGCACCTACGGCGCGAAGATCAACGCCGACGGCACCATCTCGATCGCTCTGGCCAACCTGAAGCGCGTCTTCACGTCGAACGGCGCGTCGGTCGACTGCGCCACCGTCGAGTGCGGCGTCTACACGTTCGCCGCGCACGGCTCCGCCGACCGCAGCCAGGACACCTACACCCCGATCGCCTTCGCCGAGCCGAAGACGACCACCACCGAGCTCTCGGTGAACGCGACGGCCGTCCAGGCCGGCCGCACGGTCACCCTCACCGCGACCGTCTCGCCGGCCACGGCGGGCACGGTCGAGTTCTTCGACGGCACGACCTCGCTCGGCTCGAGCACCGTCACCGACGGCGTCGCCTCGCTCGGCACGACCTCGCTCGCCTCCGGGGCTCGCTCGCTCACGGCGGCCTTCACCCCCAGCGACGCGACCGTCGCGACGGCGTCGACCTCCTCGGCCAGCACGGTCACCGTGTACGGCGCCTCGGACGCGCTCCCGGTGCTCGTCAGCCTCTCGGTCACGCCGGCCACCGCGGTCGAGGGCACCGAGCTCACCTACACGGCCACCCTGTCCGCGAACCTCGAGGGCGACGACCTGCCGACCGCGTTCCCCGGCTCCATCGTCTTCGGCGAGGGCGGCGGGACGTCCGGTCCCGACGCCGGCAGCAGCTACGGCACCGTCTCCGTCACCGGGAACACCGCGGTGTTCCGCACCTCGACCCTCGCGGTCGGCGACCACAAGGTGCGCGGCTGGTACACGCCGGTGGATGCGACGAAGTTCGCCTCCGCTCGCTCCAACTCGATCAAGGCCACGGTGACGGCCAAGCCGGTCACGCCGGGCGTCCCGACCGTGAGCGTGCCGCAGGTCCCCGCGGGCGGCGGAACCGTCACGGTGACCGGAAGCGGCTTCTCGACCGCCTCGCCCGGGATCTACCTGGCCCTCGGCCCGGCGGGCCTGCGCGGGTTCTACCAGGACTCGGCCCGGCTGATCCCGAGCCAGACGGTGTGGATCGCCGTGGGCAACCCCTCGGTGCCCTCCGGCACCACCCGCACCGCGCCGCTGAACGCGGACGGCACGTTCGCCGTGGACATCACGGTTCCCGCTCCGGACGCGACCACACCCGCCTACGCCGTCTACACCTCCAAGGCGCACGGCCAGGGCCTCGTCGACACGACCCAGGACACGAGCACCCCCGTGGCGTTCGCCTCGTCCGGCACCGCGGTCACGCCGACCGTGACGGTATCGACGTCCAGCGGCACCGGCAACGCGGGCGACCCGGTCGACGTCACCGTGCGGGTCACCCCCGCCGCCGAGGGCACGATCGCCATCCTCGACAACGGCAAGGTCGTCGCCAGCGGACTCCGCCTCGTCGCGGACACGGTCGCGCCGGCGTCGGGCGTCGTCACCTTCGCCGCCCTCGCCGCTGCGAGCTCGTCGTCGGTGACCGCACGGGTGCCCGGCCTCGCCTCCGGCACGCACGCCTTCTCGGCGAGCTTCACGCCGGACGACCCCACGTTGTTCACGCCCGTGGTCTCGCCCTCCGTCGACGTCGTCATCGCCCCCGCGGCCGCCGTGACCCCGCAGGCCCCGGCCCCCGTCGCCGCGGTGCAGCCGACCTGCGTGGCGCGCGCCGTCGGCGACGCGACGCTCGACTGGGGCGTGAAGACGAGCTTCCGCAACTACATCAGCGGTGGCATCGCCAACGGATCGTGGACCCTCTCGGGAGTGACCTACGCCGGCGGCCAGTACGGCTGGAGCGGCGGAAAGGGCAGCTTCAACCCGGACGAGACGCGCGGACTCGTGCGCTACTCGGGCTCGGTCTCGTTCACGGGACACGACGGAGTGCTGAACCTGGTGCTCTCGAACCTCGCGGTCCGGGTCACCAGCGCGACGCAGGCGACCCTCATCGCCGACGTCCACTCGACCGACATGAGCGGCAACCCGAGCGACTACTCGGGCGTCTCGTTCGCGACGATCGCGCTCGGCGGCGGCACGGCCTCCGGCTCGACGTTCGCGGTCGACGGCGCGGCCACCGCGCTGACCGCGGACGGCGCCAAGGCGTTCGCCGGCTTCTACAACGCGGGCGACGCGCTGGACCCGATCTCGTTCCGGTTCCCGCTCGGCGGCGAGGTGGAGTGCGACAGCACCACTGCCTCCTCCCTGGCGTCGACCGGCAGCACCGGCTCGGGCGTCGTGCCCCTGCTCGGCGGTCTGCTGATCCTCGCGGGCGTCGCCGCCGTCGCGGCCATGCGCCGCCGGTCGGTGCGCGCGGACGTGGAGGCTGTGTGACGCCCGACGGCACCTCGCCCATGGGCGGCGCTTCCCGCGCCGCCCATGGGCGTTCCCGCACCCTCCGCGCCGCGCGCGCCGTCGCCGTCGCCGTCCTCGTCGGCGTGCTGACGGGATGCGCGGCGGGCGCGCCGGCGGTCACGCCGACGAGCGCGAAACCATCGCCCTCCGCGACCGCGACCGGCGAAACGCTCCCGGACCCCCGCACCATCACCGGCCCGTCGACGGCCGCCTCCATCGCCGAGATCGTTCCCGTCGAGAAGAGCCCGAAGCCGTCGCTGCCGGTCACGGTCACCGACACGACCGGCACCTCCGTGACCGTCACCGACACCAGCCGCATCCTCGCCCTCGACATCTACGGCACGCTGGCCGAGACGGTCGTCGGGCTGGGCCTGGGCGACAAGCTCGTCGGGCGCGGCTCCTCCAACACGCTCGACGTGATGAAGGACCTCCCCCTGGTCACGCAGAACGGCCACGAGCTCAACGGCGAGGCGATCCTCGCCCTGCGGCCCACACTCGTGCTCACCGACACCACGCTCGGCCCGCGCGAGGTGCAGGACCAGCTGCGCGCCTCCGGTGTCCCCGTTTTATTCTTCGACCCGAAGCGCAGTATCGCGACGATCGGCGAGCAGACGCGGGCGGTCGCGCACGCGGTGGGGCTCGACGCCGTCGGCGAGAAGCTGGTGGAGCGCACGGACGAGGAGCTCGTCGCGGCGAAGGCGGACATCGCGAAGCTCGCCCCGCGCTCCGACGCGGACAAGCTGCGCATCGCGTTCCTGTACGTGCGCGGCACCGCAGGGGTCTTCTTCCTCTTCGGCAAGGGGATGGGCGCCGACGACCTGATCTCGGGCGTCGGCGCGGTGGACGTGGCCTCGGCCGCCGGCATCACCGGCGCGAAGCCCGCGAACAGCGAAGCCCTGCTGGCGACCAACCCGGACGTCTTCCTGATGATGACGGACGGACTGGAGTCGACGGGCGGCGTCGACGGCCTCCTGAAGCGACCCGGGGTGGCGGACACCCTCGCGGGTCAGCACCGGCGCATCGTCGACATGTCCGACGGGCAGATCCTCTCGTTCGGTCCGACCACCCCCGCGGTGCTGCGCTCGCTCGCCGACGCGCTGTACCGGCCCGGGGCGACGGGATGACCGCTCACGGCGTACGCGCCGGTCGGACCTCACGCGCGGGCCGGCCGGAGCAGCCCGATCGCTCGACCGTCGCCGCCGTGACCAGGGCGCGCGGCCGGCGGGCGCTCGTCATCGGAGCGATGGTGGTGCTGCTGCTCGCCGTCGTGCTGACGTCGTCCGCTCTCGGCCAGTTCTCGCTCTCCCCGGCCGAGATCGTCGGCTCCTTCGCGCGCCGCCTCGGCCTCGTGCCGTCGGCGCCGGCCGACGCCTACGCCGATGGCGCGCTCTGGAACGTGCGGTTCCCGCGCCTCGTGCTCGGCCTCGTCGTCGGCGCCGCGCTCGGCGTCGCGGGCGCGCTGATGCAGGGCGTGTTCGCGAACCCGCTCGCAGAGCCTGCCGTGGTGGGCGTCTCCGCGGGCGCCGCGGTCGGGGCGTGCGCCGCCATCGTCTTCGGGCTGCAGACGTTCGGCGCGGCGACGGTGCCTGCGGCGGCGTTCGTCTCCGGGGTGATCACGACCGTGCTCGTCTACGTGCTGGCGCGCGCCCGCGGACGCACCCGCGTGCTCATGCTCGTGCTCACCGGCATCGCCGTCAACGCGATCGCCAATGCCGTGATCGCGCTCTTCGTGTTCCTCGCCGACACCGCGAGCCGTGAGCAGATCATGTTCTGGCAGCTCGGCTCCCTCAACGGCGCGTCCTGGTCGGCGGTGGGCGTCACCCTGCCGCTGCTGGTCGTCGGCGTCGTCTGCGCCTGTCTGATGTCGCGGCGCCTGGATGCGCTCGCGCTCGGCGACCGCAGCGCCCGCCACCTCGGGGTGCCCGTCGAGCGCGTGCGGCTGGTCTCCATCCTCCTGGTGGCCCTGCTCACCGCGGTCGCCGTCTCGTTCGCCGGGATCATCGCCTTCGTCGGCCTGATCGTGCCGCACCTGCTCCGGCTGCTGATCGGACCGGGGCACGGCGCTCTGCTGCCGGCGAGCGCCCTCGGTGGCGCACTGCTGATCTCGATCGCCGACGTGGTCGCCCGCACGGCCATCCCGTTCGCCGACCTGCCGATAGGCATGTTCACCGCCCTGGTCGGCGGCCCCGTGTTCTTCATCCTGCTGCGGAGGACCGTGGCGGCGGGGGAGAGCGCATGAGCGCGCCGGCCCCGGGGGGCACGGCGATCACGACCGGCGGAGCGGAACTGCACGGTGTCGGTGTGACGATCGCCGGTCGTCGCATCCTCGACGGCGTCGACATCGCCGTCCGCCCGGGCGAGCTGGTGGCCCTCATCGGCCCGAACGGAGCGGGCAAGTCGACCGCGCTGGGCGTGCTCGCCGGCGACACGGCTCCTGACAGCGGCGTCGCCCTGATCGGCGGGCGGGACGCGCGCACGGTGAAGGTCGCCGAGCTCGGCCGGATGCGCGCCGTGCTGCTGCAGCAGAAGGGCGTCTCGTTCTCCTACCCCGTGCGCGAGGTCGTGGCGATGGGACGGATGCCGTGGGCGCGCACGCCGCAGAGCGGCGACGATGACGCCATCGTCGCCGACGCTCTGGAGCGCACGTCCACGGAGCACCTCGCGGATCGCGACGTGACCACGCTCTCCGGGGGTGAGCTCGCCCGCGTCTCCCTCGCCCGCGTGCTCGCCCAACGCTGCCCGATCGTGCTGCTCGACGAGCCGACGGACGCCCTCGACCTCGGCCACCAGGAGCAGGTGCTCGCCCTCGCTGCCGAGCTCGCCCGCTCCGGCTGCGCCGTGCTCGCCGTGCTGCACGACCTCAACCTGGCGGCCGCGTACGCCGACCGCGTCGTGCTGCTGAGCGACGGCCGCGTGGTCGCCGACGGCACGCCGGAGGACGTGCTCACGGCCGAGCGGGTGGCTGCGGTCTACGCCTATCCGGTCGATGTCATCCCGCACCCGGGGAGCGGGGCACCCTTGGTGCTTCCTGTGCGTCCACCGGGTGAGCGACGCCCCTCCGGTACCATCGAGGGGTGAATTGGTGGGTCGTGGGCGTCATCGTGGCGCTCGTCGTGGTGATCGTCGTGGCCGTGCGGCTCGGCTGGATCGACCTCTCCAACAAGACGCAGCGCGGCTCCGGCACCATGACCGGCGCCCTCGGCGGATCGTTCGACGAGATCTTCGCGCCGACCCGGCACGAAGCGCAGCAGGAGCTCGACCGCCAGTCGTTCCTCCCCGCGCCCGCACCCCTCCCCGGCGACGGCGAGAAGGGCGTCTGGGAGGGCGGCAAGATCACGATCGACGTCGGTGCGCAGGGCAACGGCCAGCGCGCGGCGGGCCGCGACGTCGACGACGACGGCCGGGCTACCGTCGTTGCAGGTCGGCGTACTCGGGATGCTCGCTGATCCAGCTCCGCACATAAGGGCAGGACGCGACCACGCGACGCTCTGAGTTGTCGCGCACATCATCGAGCGCCGTCTGCACGAGCGTCGACGCCATCCCCTTCTCACGTTTCTCCGGGTCGACCTCGGTGTGCGTGAACACGATCGCGTCGTCCCGCAGGTCGTACTCGGCGACGCCGATGCGCTCGCCGTCCTTGTAGAGCGCGTAGCGCGACTCGTCCGGTTCGTTCTGCACGGTCAGGCTCATGGGGCTCACGCTACCCCGGATGGCCGCCGAGTTTTCTGGACGCGTGTCTAGAAAACGGCGTAGAGTCACGGTGTGACCCCCTCCGAGAGGACGACGCCGTCCGAACCCGCCCTCGCCGCCGTGCGCGGCGGCCTGCGTGATTCGGCCGATCCGCGTGTCCAGCGCACCCGCCGGAAGCTGTTCGACGCCGTCGAGCGGCTCTCCGCCGGGCCGGGGGAGGTGACGGTGAGCGCGATCGTCGCCGAGTCCGGAGTGAGCCGCGCCACCTTCTACACGCACTTCGCCGACATCGACGAGCTGGCGCTGCGGATGCAGGAGTCGGCCTTCGCCGCGATCGCCGCCTCCGAGCGAGACGGGCACGCGGGCGACCACACCGCCGCGATGCTCGACTCCCAGCGCCTGCTGGTCGAGCACTATGCCGGCCACCGCTCGCTCTACGCAGCCGTCTACCGCCTGCCCGCGGGACGCGGCGTGCAGGCGCGGGTCGCCTGGGTCATGGCCGGGAGCATCCGGTCGCACATCCAGGACACCGGCGCGCTGCCGGCCGGGCTCGACGTCGACCTCGCCGCCACCTACATCGCGAACGCCGCGACCGGCCTGCTCGTGTCGTGGGTGCTCGGCGAGGTGGAGGCCGAGCCCGAGCAACTCGCCGAGCACCTCCTCGAACTCATGCCCGCGTGGATGCACGCCGGGCACCCCGCCGCCGGAGACGCCGGCGACACCACACCCGAAAGGAACACCCCATGAAAGCAGTCGTCGTGCGCGAGATCGGCGCAGGCTTCGAGACCGCCGAACTGCAGATCGCGGCACCACGGGGCCGGGAGGTGCTGCTCGACGTCAAGGCGTCCGGGCTCTGCCACACCGACCTGACCATGTCGCGTCACGAGATGGGCACACCGCTGCCCGCCGTCTTCGGCCACGAGGTCGCGGGTATCGTCACCGAGGTCGGCCCCGATGTGACCGAGCTCGCTGTCGGCGACCACGTGGTCGGGTGCCTCGTGCAGTACTGCGGCGCGTGCGAGAGGTGTCTCTCCGGTCGCGTCTACCAGTGCCTCCACCCCGAGAAGACGCTCCGTGCCGACGACGAGCCGGCCCGGCTCAGCGAGGCCGGTTCCCCGGTCTTCCAGGCGTTCGGGCTGGGCGGCTTCGCGCAGCAGGCTCTCATCCACGAGAACCAGCTGGTGAAGGTGCCCGACGAGATCCCGTTCCCGCAGGCCGCGCTGCTCGGCTGCGGCGTCGTCACCGGTGCGGGAGCCGTCATCAACACCGCGAACGTGCAGGCGGGCGACTCCGTGGTCGTCATCGGCGCGGGCGGCGTCGGGCTCAACGCGATCAACGGGGCCCTGGTCGCCGGGGCGGCCACGATCATCGCGGTCGACATCGCCGACGACAAGCTCGAGAAGGCGCGCAGCTTCGGGGCGACCCATGTCGTCAACTCGACCGCGGGCGACCCTGTCGCCGCCGTGCTCGAGATCACCGGCCGGGGCGCGGACGCGGTGTTCGACTTCGTCGGCATCAAGCAGGTCGCCGAGCAGGGCCTCCAGATGGTCGCGCCCGGCGGGGGTCTCTACCTCATCGGCGTGATCGACCCGACCTCCGAGATCGCGGTGCACCAGGTCGGCCTGATCGGCTCCCAGCGCCGCATCCAGGGCGTCTACATGGGCTCGACGACCGCCAAGCGCGACATCCCGCTCTACGCGAACCTGTACCTCCAGGGGCGCTTCGAACTCGATGCGCTGCTGTCGAAGGAGATCGCGCTCGACGAGATCGAGCAGGGGTACGAGGCCTTGAAGGACCCGAACGTGACCCGCGTCGTCGTCACCTCTCTCTGACCGGCCCGCTCCGCACGGAGCGATGGCGGCGGGGCGCTGCGAGAATGGACCCATGCTCGAGACCGTCCCCGCCGCCGGCGCGCCCGCGCCGCTGTGGCACCCCGCGGCCCCGAGCACCGTCGTGCACGCCGACAACCTCGACGTCGTCGCCGCGCTCCCGGACGAGTCGTTCCGGCTGATCTACCTCGACCCTCCCTTCAACACCGGCCGGTCGCAGGCGCGGCGCGCGATGAAGGCCGTGCGGTCGGAGCCCGGCGCGGGAGGCAGCGTGATCGGCTTCAAAGGCCGCAGCTATGAGCGCATCAAGGGCGACCTCCTCAGCTACGACGACCGGTTCGAGGACTACTGGGAGTTCCTGGAGCCACGGCTCATCGAGGCCTGGCGGGTGCTCGCCGACGACGGGACGCTGTATCTGCACCTCGACTACCGGGAGTCGCATTACGCGAAGGTGCTGCTCGACGCGCTGTTCGGCCGTGAGAGCTTCCTCAACGAGATCGTGTGGGCTTACGACTACGGGGCCAAGTCGAAGACCCGCTGGCCGGCGAAGCACGACACCATCCTCGTGTACGTGAAGAACCCCTCCGCCTACTTCTTCGACTCCTCCGCCGTCGACCGGGAGCCGTACATGGCGCCCGGGCTGGTCACACCCGAGAAGGCGGAGCTGGGCAAACTGCCGACCGACGTGTGGTGGCACACCATCGTGTCGCCGACGGGCCGCGAGAAGACGGGCTACCCGACCCAGAAGCCCGAGGGCGTGCTGCGCCGCGTCGTGCAGGCGTCGAGCCGCGAGGGCGACTGGGTGCTCGACTTCTTCGCCGGCAGCGGCACCACCGGCGCGGTGGCCGCCGCGCTCGGCCGGCGTTTCCTCCTGGTCGACAGCAACCCCGAGGCGGTCGCCGTGATGCGGGACCGTTTCGCCGGGCACGAGCGTGAGGTGCGGTTCGTCTGAGCCGGAGCGCCTGCGCGGCGCCTTCCCGGCGACCGTCCGGAGTTTTCCGAGCCGTCTGTGGAAGGGTTGGTGACTATGCGACCCGTCCTGCGAGCCCTGCCCTTCCTGTGGGGAGCGATCGGGACCGCACTCGCCTTCACCGGCGTCTACTTCCTGTTCGTGCGCAGCTACGTCGGCCAGGTGATCGACGAGCGGGCGTTCGCCGGGGCGGACGCGTGGAAGGGCGATCTGATCGACTTCGCGCACACGTTCCTCAACGCGCTCCCGGTCGCGGCGGTGTTCATCGGCGCGGTGATCGCGCTCATCGTGGTGATCGTCCGGCGCAACTGGCTGGTGTTCGCGGTCGCCGTCGGCGCCGCCATCGGTGCGAACGTCAGCACGCAGATCCTCAAGTACTCCGTCCTGTCACGGCCCGAGAAGGGGGTGGATGCGGGGCTCGCCAATTCGCTGCCGTCGGGACACACATCGGTGGCGGCGTCGGCGGCCCTCGTGGTCTTCCTCGTCGCATCCCCCCGATTCCGTCCCCTCGCGGCCGTGGTCGGGGCCGTCTTCACCATCGCGGCGGGAGCCTCCACTCTCGTCGAGCAGTGGCACCGGCCGAGCGACGTGATCGCCGGGATGCTGGTCGTCGCCTTCTGGGGCTGCATCGCCGGGCTGGTGCTCAGCGGTCTGCGCCTGCGGCCGGCCGACCCTCCGGTGCGGACGAAGCTGTGGCCGCTGGTGTGGATCGCCGTCGTCTGCGCGGTGGGTGCGCTGGTCTCGCTGCTGGTCACCTACTTCTCGGCGCAGCAGGGATCGTCGCACCTCTTTATCGCGTACGCAGGCGGCGTCGCCGCGATCGTGGCGACGGGCTTCCTCCTCGCCGCGCTCGGCAACCGCGTGTACCGCGCGCTCCCGTAGCGCTCCCGTAGCGCTCCGTAGCGCTCGTAGCGCTGCCGATTTGGTCCAAAAGTCGCGATAGCCCACGCGATTCCCGCGATTCGGTCCAAAAGTCGAGGGGGTCAGGTGGAGGCGCGGAGGGTGAGGGTCGCGGCGAGGGGAGCGGGAGGCGCCTCCGGCAGCTCGGCCCCGGAGCTCTGGGCCGACGGCGCGACCAGCGCCAGCAGCCGGTGCGCGGCCGCGCGGCCCAGCGCGTCGCCGGGGAGGGCGACGCTGGTCAGGCTCGGCGCGGTGACGGCGGACGCCGGGAGATCGTCGAATCCGGCGACAGCGAGCTCCTCGGGCACGCGGATGCCGGTCGATGCGCACGCGGCGAGCACTCCGTGAGCCAGTGTGTCCGCCGCCGCGACGATGGCCGTCGCACCCGCGGCGCGCCAGGCGGGAAGGGCGGCGAGCGTCGCGGCGGCGGCCTCGGCGAGGTCGGGTCCGCTGCGCGCGTCGGGTTCGGCGAGCAGGGTCATCCCCCGCCGCTCGGCGGCTTCCCGCAGCAGCTCCCGCCGCAGCGTGTAGGTGGCGGCCGGCGTCGCGCCGTCGAGGTAGCCGATCGTCCGGTGCCCCCGTTCGGCGAGGTGCCGCGCAAGGGCGTCCACCCCGGGGGCGAGGTCGTAGTTGACGGTCGCCGCGCGGGTCTCCAGCCCCGGCGCGTCGAGCAGCACCAGGGGGATCCCCGCGGGCACGTCGTCGAGGAAGTCGGGCCCGGGCGCCGAGACGAGCAGGCCGGCGGGTCGCAGGGAGGCGAGTCGGCGCACGTCTGTCGCGGTCGGCTGCTCACCGCTCGCGGCGGCCGACAGGAGCAGCTGGTATCGCTCGCCGAGCTCCTCCTGCACGCCCTTGATCACGCGCCCGAAGAACGGATTCGGGAGGTCGGGGGCGAGGAGCACGACGATGTCGCTCGTCCCGCGGGCCAGCGCGCTCGCCGCACCGTCGACCACGTAGCCGAGCTCGGCGACGGCCGCGAGCACGCGAGCGGCGTTCTCGTCGGAGATGCGGCCGCGGGCCTTGCCGTTGACCACCAGCGAGACGGTCGCGATGCTCGTGCCCGCGCGCTCCGCGACCATCGCGGCGGTCACCCGGCGCGGCGCGGGCGAGGGCGTCGACATGCTCTCGATCGTATCGGCGGCACCTCCCGGTTTGCGGCGTCAAGCGCTTTACGCCTACAGTGTCAAACGTTTGACGTCCTCGACGAAGCGGAGGCTCCCCGATGGAGAAGATCATCCTGGACTGCGATCCGGGGCATGACGACGCGATCGCGCTCATGCTGGCCCACGGCAGTCCCCACATCGACCTGCTGGCGGTCACCACCGTCGCGGGCAACCAGACCCTCGAGAAGGTGACCCGCAACGCCCTGGCCGTGGCCCGCGTCGCGGGGATCACCGGCGTGCCGTTCGCCGCCGGCGCCGACCGGCCCCTCGTGCGTCCGGTCGAGGTCGCCCCGAGCATCCACGGCGAGTCCGGCCTCGACGGCCCGCAGCTGCCCGAGCCGGCGTTCGAGCTCGACGAGCGGCACGCGGTGCAGCTCATCATCGACACGGTCATGGCGCACGAACCGGGGACGGTCACCCTCGTCCCGACGGGTGCGCTCACCAACATCGCGCTCGCCGTGCGGCAGGAGCCGCGCATCGTCGAGCGCGTCAAGCAGGTCGTCCTCATGGGCGGCGGCGTGCATGTCGGCAACTGGAGCCCGGTCGCGGAGTTCAACATCGTGATCGATCCCGAGGCCGCCGACATCGTCTTCGGCGCCGGATGGAGAGTCGTCATGTGCGGCCTCGACGTCACGCACCAGGCGCTCGCCACCCCCGCTGTCGCGGAGCGCATCGAGCGTGTCGGCACCGCCCCCGCTCGGTTCGTGGGGGAGCTGCTCGAGTTCTTCGGCCGCACCTACGCCGATGTGCAGGGCTTCGACAGCCCGCCCGTCCACGACCCCGTCGCCGTCGCCTACGTGATCGACCCGTCGGTCGTCCGCGCCGTGCAGATGCCCATCGCGATCGAGACACAGGGGCGCCTGACCACCGGGATGACGGTCGCCGACCTCCGCTCGGCTCCCGCCGCCGACTGCCCGACCTGGGCTGCGATGGAGCTCGACCCCGAGCGTTTCTGGGGCCTGGTCGTCGACGCGCTCGAGCGCATCGGCGAGCCCGCCGCCCTCGAATCCGCGATCGCCGACCTCGCCGCGGGAGATCTCGCGTGAGCGCCACCGCCCCCACCCCGGTCGCAGCGGTCGGAGGCCCGGGGCGCCCCGTCCGCATCGCGGCCCTGACCGCGGCGTTGCTCGCCGCGTGCGTCGCCTTCCAGCTCAACGCCAGCATGCTGAGTCCCGTGCTCGTCACCATGTCGCACGAGCTGAACACCGATGAAGCCACCATCGGCCTCTCGCAGACGCTCTTCTTCACGATCGCCGCGCTCTTCTCGCTGTTCCTCCCGCGCTTGAGCGACATCGTCGGCCGCAAGCGCGTGCTGCTCGGGATGCTCGTCGTCATGTTCGTCGGCAGCGTCGTCGCGGCCCTGGCCATGAACGTGGGCATGCTGTTCGCCGGTCGCCTCATCCAGGGCGTCACCGGACCGGTCGTGCCGATCTGCCTCCTGATGCTGCGCGCCGAGATCACCGATCCGCGCAAATACGGTGCGGCGATGGGCCTCCTCACCGCGGTCAACGGGGGCATCGCCGGCATCGACGCCATCGCCGGCGGCTGGCTGGCGACGACCTTCGGCTTCCGCTCCGTGTTCTGGACGATCGCCGTCATCACCGTGATCGCCGTGGCGATGGTCGTCTTCTGGGGCGCCGAGTCGCGGCCCTCCGCGGGCGTGCGGATGGACTGGTGGGGCGTGCTCCCTCTGGTCGTCTCCATCGGTGCCCTGCTCACGGGCCTCAACGAGGCGGGCCGTCTGGCTTCGGCGAACTGGCTGCTCGTCGCGCTCTCCCTCGCCGTCGCCGTGATCGCCTTCGCGATCTTCTGGCGGGTGGAGAACCGGGTCGCCCAGCCGCTCGTGCCCACCCCGCTCCTGAAGCGCCGCGCCACCTGGGCGCTGCTCACAACCACTCTGCTCACCATGACCGGCGTGTTCGCCGTCGTGAACGGCCTGGTGACCTCCCTGGCCCAGAACGCCGACGCAGGCTTCGGGATGGCGCCCGACCTGGCCTCCCTCGCCTTCCTCACCCCGTACGCCATCGTCGGCTGGATCGTCGGTCCGCTCGCAGGCCGCCTCGCTCCGGTGCTCGGCTACCGCCGCATCCTGCGCATCGGCCTCGTCGGCACGATCGTCGCGACGGTCGTGATGGCGTTCGTGGGCGTGCACTCGCTGCCCGTGCTCATCGCGACCACCGTGGTGATCGGCATCGGCTACGCGGGCATCGGCAACATCATGCTCAACGGTCTGGGCATCGTGCTGTCGCCGGCGGAGAACCCCGGCTTCCTGCCCGGGCTCAACGCGGGCGCGTTCAACCTCGGCGCCGGGCTGAGCTTCGCGCTCCTCCCGGCCCTCCAGGTCGCGACCTCGGCCGCGCCGAGCTCGACGACCGGATACTCTGCGGGCATGATGCTCGGAGCCGCAATCACCGCCGGAGCCCTCGCCGTCTCGTTCCTCATCCCGCGCCCCGCCTCGGCCGAGGTCGTGACCGAAGCGGCGGACGCGCGATGAGCGGCCGCATCCTCGTCGTCGGGTCGCTGAACGCCGACCTCGTCGTGCAGACCGCCGCCTTCCCGCGGCCCGGAGAGACCGTCACCGGCGGCGATCTGTCGACCGGCGCCGGTGGCAAGGGCGCCAATCAGGCTGTCGCCGCCGGGCGTCTGGGCGGTGCAGTGAGCCTCGTCGGCGCAGTCGGTGCGGATGCCCACGGCGAGCTGCTGCGCGCGTCCGTCGCGGGTGCGGGCGTCGATGTCTCCACGGTCGCGGTGCGCGACGATGCGGCGACCGGGACCGCGCTCATCACCGTGGACGCGCACGGCGAGAACACGATCGTCGTCTCGCCGGGCGCGAACGGCACACTCGCTCCCGCCGACCTCCCGGACTCCGCCGTGGCGGGGGCCGCCGTGCTCGGACTGTGCCTCGAGGTCCCGGAGGACGTGGTCGTCGACGCGGCGCAGCGCGCACGCGCGTCCGGTCTGACCGTCGTGCTGAACCCGTCGCCTTTCCGCGCGGAGGCGCGCGGGCTGCTTCCGCTGGTCGACGTGCTCCTCGTCAACGAGGGGGAGGCCGCTGCGCTGCTCGGCGTCGCGGAGGACGCGGCGCCCGGGGAGTTGCGCGACGGCTTCGCCGCGCTCGGCGTCGCGCGCGCCGTGGTGACGCGCGGGGCCGACGGCTGCGTGGTCATCGACGGCGCCGCCGCCCCCGTCGCCGTCCCTGCGGTGCGGGTCGATGCTGTGGACACCACCGGCGCCGGCGACGCCTTCATGGGCGCGCTGCTGCTGCGCCTCGCCGACGGCGACTCCCTGCTCGACGCGGCCCGCTTCGCGGTCGGCGTCGGAGCCTTCGCCGCCTCCCGCGCCGGAGCGCAGGCCTCCTACCCGACCTCCGACGCCCTGGCCGCCTTCCTCCGCCGCTGACCCGCGCGCAACATTCGTGCCGAATGGTGCGATAGCGGCGCTCGATCGCACCATTCGGCACGAATGTGCGACGAAAGGGAGTGAGGGGCGCTAGGTCGACTCGCGGATGACCAGCTCGGTGGGGAGGAGGGTGACGCGCTCGACGGGCTCACCCTGGATGCGGCGCACCAGCACGCGGGCCATCGTCTCGCCGAGCCCGATGGATGGCTGGTGCACGGTGGTCAGCGGCGGCGCGGCGGTGATGCCGAAGTTGTCGTCGTCGAAGCCGACGACGGCGATGTCCTCCGGGATGCGGAGGCCCGCCTCCCGGATCGCGGAGTACGCGCCCGCGGCCATCTGGTCGTTCGCGGCGAACAGGCCGTCGATCGGCACGCCGCGGGCGAGCAGCCTCCGCATGGCCTCCTTGCCCGAGAGCGGGGAGAAGTCGCCGAGCTCGATGAGCGAGGTGTCGAGGCCGTGCGCGTCGAGAGCCTGCCGCCAGCCGGTGAGGCGGTCGAGGCCGGCGGGCATGTCCTGCGGGCCGGTGACGAGCGCGATGTTCCGGCGGCCCCGGGCGATCAGATGCTCGGTGGCGCCCGCGGATCCGGAGACGTTGTCCACGTCGACGAAGTAGGAGTCGCCCATCGCGTCGCCGACGGGCCGTCCGCCGAACACGATCGGCAGGGTCGTTCCGAGCTGTGCGTAGGAGTGGTCGCCGGAGTGGTGCGAGACGACGAGCGCGCCGTCCACGTTGCCGCCCATCAGATAGCGACGGGTCTTGTCGGGGTTCGTCTCCGACGAGATGACCATGTTGAGGGTGTACTCGGTGTCGGCGAGGCTCAGGGCGACGCCCTGCACGATGGAGGCGAAGAACGGGTCGGCGAAGACCTTGGCGGTCGACTCCGGCACGACCAGGGCGATCACCTGGGTGCGGCGGGAGGCGAGGGAGCGGGCGGCGCGGTTCGGGACGTAGTTGAGGTCGGCGATGGCGGCCGTCACCACGGCGACGACCTCCGGCGTGACCTTCGGCGAGCCGTTGACCACGCGGGAGACCGTGGCGCGCGAGACCCCCGCGCGTGCCGCCACCGCCTCCAGGGTGGGGACGGCCGCGGCGTCCGCCGGCTCGGTCCTCATCGGTCTCCTTCTCGTCCGTCGTCCATGTTAGGCGCGTGCCGGGGCGATGCCGGCTTCGGCGGCCCGCGCTGCGGCGATGACCCGGGCGAATGCGCGACCCGACTCCTTCACCGTGCGCGTCTGCGTCCCGTAGTCCACCGACACGATGCCGAAGCGCTTCTCGTAGCCCCACGCCCACTCGAAGTTGTCGAGCAGGGACCATACGAAGTAGCCGCGCACGTCGGCGCCCTCGCCGATCGCGGCGTGCACAGCGTCGATGTGGGCGAGGATGTACGCCTCGCGGTCGGTGTCGACGATGCGTCCGTCCGGGTCGGTCGCATCGTCGTAGGAGGCGCCGTTCTCGGTGATGTACAGCGGAGGGAGCGTCGGGTAGTCGGCGGTGAGGCGTACCAGGAGGCGGCGGAGGCCGTCGGGGTTGACCTCCCAGCCCATGGCGGTCGTGGGCAGGTGCCGCGACGGGAAGGTCACGAACTCGCTGCCGACGAACGGCGTCGACGTCGGCCGGTCGGTCGGGACGATCGCCGGGGGAGTGCCGGCCGGCAGCGGGTGGCCGCTGACGTTGTCGTCGTGGTAGTGGTTCACGCCCAGGAAGTCGAGCGGTTGTGCGATCACGTCGAGGTCGCCCTCCCGCACGAACTGCTCGAACCGGTGCTCGCTCAGATCCTCCAGCACGTCGGCGGGGTAGGCGCCCAGCAGCATCGGCTCCAGGTACATGCGGTTCCACAGCCCGTCGATCCGGCGCGCGGCGTCGAGGTCGGCCGGGTCGGCGGGGTCGTTCGGGACGGCGGTGGTCAGGTTGAGGGTGATCCCGAGGCGGAGGCGCTCGGCGCGGCCCGCATCCCCGGCGGTCGTGGCCGGGAAGCCCGCCCGCTCGCGGATCGCCTGCGCCGCCAGCCCGTGCGCGAGGTGCTGGTGGTGCAGCGCGGCGAGGGCGGCGGCCGGCTCGCGACGACCCGGCGCGTGCTCGCCCGCCGCGTAGCCGATGAGGGAGGAGCAGAGCGGCTCGTTGAACGTCGTCCAGTGATCGACCCGGTCGCCGAGGGCGTCGTAGACCGCGAGCGCGTAGTCGCGGAAGCGGTAGGCCGTGTCGCGGTTCGCCCAGCCGCCGCGCTCCTCCAGGGCCTGCGGCAGGTCCCAGTGGTAGAGGGTCAGCCAGGGCAGGATGCCCGCGCCGAGCAGCTCGTCCACCAGCCGGCTGTAGAAGTCGATCCCGGCCGGGTTGACGGCGCGGTCGCCCGGCCTGACCCGGGCCCAGGAGGTCGAGAAGCGGTACGACTGGAGGCCGAGCGACGCCATCAGTGCGACGTCCTCCGGCATGCGGTGGTAGTGGTCCACGGCGCGCTCCGGGGTGTCGCCCCCGGCGATGGCGTTCGGGACGCGGGCGAAGGCGTCCCAGATGGAGTCCTCCTTGCCGTCCTCGTGGGCGGCGCCCTCGATCTGCGCGGCGGCTGTGGCGGAACCCCACAGGAAGCCGTCGGGCCAGCGGTCGTCGGTCATTCTCAGCCTTTCACCGCGCCGGCCATGATGCCGGAGACCAGCTGCCGGCCGGCGAGCACGAAGAGGAGGAGCAGGGGGATGGTGGCGAGCACGGCGCCGGCGAGCACGATCGAGTAGTCGACGTACTTCGCCGACTGCAGCTGGCTCAGGGCGACCTGCAGGGTCGGGTTCTGCGGCGCGACGAGGAGCGGCCAGAGGTAGTCCGTCCACGCCGTCATGAAGGTGAAGAGGCCGAGGATCGCCATGGCCGGGCGTGCTGCGGGGACGCCGACGTGCCAGAAGGTGCGGATCATGTTCGCGCCGTCGACGCGGGCGGCCTCGATCAGCTCGTCCGGGATGACGTCGACGAGGTACTGCCGCATGAAGAACACGCCGAAGGCGGTGACCAGGGTCGGCACGATCACGGCGCCGAGAGTGCCCGTCCAGCCGAACTGCTTCATGACCATGAAGAGCGGGATGATGCCGAGCTGGGTCGGCACCGCCAGCGTCGCGATGACGAACACCATCAGGCCCTCGCGGCCGCGGAAGCGCAGCTTGGCGAACGCGTAGCCCGCCAGTGTCGAGAAGAGCACGACCGAGGCGGTGATGACAGTGGAGACGATGAGCGAGTTGCCGAGCGCCTGCCAGAACGGCACCGTGCCGAGCACCTCGCCGATGTTCTTCCAGAACTGGCCGCCCGGGAGCAGCGGCGGCCAGGTGGCGGTGAGCACGGTGCTGTCGCTGGATCCGGCGACGTACGACCACCACAGCGGGTAGGCGCCGCCGACGAAGATGACGAACAGGATGCCGTAGGTGAGGAAGCCGGGGCGGCGATCGATGCCCAGCGCTTTGCGCTTGGGTGCACGCTGGGGCGCGGGGCGCGGCGACGTGCTCGATGTCGGCCGGGAGGCGGTGGTGGTCACAGGTTCTTCTCCTCGCTGGCGGCGACCAGGGTGCGGGCGCCTTCTGCGGTGGGGGCGTCGGGGTCGGCGGAGCCGGATCCGCCTCCGGCTGCGGCGTCGGCGGCCCGGCTGCGCGCCAGGCGTTTCGCCGTCCGTTTCGTGTGCAGGCGCGCCTCGGTGGAGGCGATCCGCCGCGAGATCAGGAAGTTGAGCAGGCCGAACAGCACGATCAGGAGGAACAGCATCCACGCGATCGCGGAGGCTTTGCCGAAGTTCTGCCGGTTGAAGGCCATGTCCCAGAGGTAGAGCACGGTGGTCTGGTACTGCCGCTGCGGTCCTCCCGGGACCGCACTGGACGGGTTGAACAGCTTCGGCTCCGTGAAGATCTGGAGGCCGCCGATGGTCGCCGTGATGATCACGAAGATCATGGTGGGGCGGATGCTCGGCAGCGTGATCGAGAAGAACCGGCGGAACGACCCGGCGCCGTCGAGGGACGCCGACTCGTGGATGTCGCGCGGCACGGCCTGCATGGCGGCGAGCAGGATGAGCGCGTTGTAGCCCGTCCAGCGCCAGTTGACCATCGTGGCGATGGCGACGTGGGCCGGGAAGGTCTCCGTCTTCCACATCACCGGGTCGAGGCCGACGGCCTGCAGCATGTTGTTGATGAGCCCGTACTTCTCGTCGAACGCGCTCGAGAAGATCAGCGTGACGGCGACGGGGGTGACGACGTAGGGGAGCAGGACGCTCATCCGCCAGAAGGTCTTCGCGCGGATGTTCTGGTCCAGGACGGCCGCGATGAAGACGGCGGCGATGAGCTGGGGGATGGCGGAGAGCAGGAAGATGCTCACCGTGTTGAAGAGGGAGTTCCAGAAGAACGGGTCCTGCAGCTCGGCGACGTAGTTGCCGAAGCCGACCCATTCGCCGGGGCCGGTGAGGAGGTTCCACTTGTTGAGCGACACGACGAACGTGTAGATCAGCGGGAACAGCCCGACGAGCCCGAAGAGGACGAAGAACGGCGCCACGTAGAAGTACGGCGACGCCTTGACGTCGAAGCGGCTGAGCTTCTGCTTGAAGGTGAGCGCCTTGCGCGCATCCCGGTCGCGCCGGACCGCGGTGGCGGTCTCCGGGCGGGTGGCGGTGGTCATGCGGTTCTCCGATGAGGTGGGAGGGCGGTGCGGTGGTGGAGGCGTTGCGTGCGGTGCAAGGTGCGGGCCCCCGCCGCCGGTGGGAGCGGCGGGGGCCCGGACGGTGCCTGCTACTTGTTGACGACCAGCTGGTTCAGCAGCTTCATCGCGTTGTCCCACGCCTGGTCGCCGTTCGCCTTGCCGGAGTCGAGCTCCTGGACGGACGGGCCGAAGACCTGCGACTGGATGACCGAGTCGTCCGGTCCCTTGTACTGGGCCACGACGCCCTTGGCGCGCTGGGCGAGGATCTCGCCGATCGGGGCGTTGTCGAAGAACTTCGTCAGGTCGCTCTGACCGGTCACGCCGGGGTCGGACTGCGCCGCGGTCACCGACGGGAACGTGCCGGCGGCCTGGAACGTGGCGACCTGCGACTTCGCGGTGGTCAGCCAGGCGGCGAGCTCGGCCGCCTCCTTCGGGTGCTTCGACTGCTTCGGCACGGTCAGGAACGAGCCGCCCCAGTTGGCCGCGCCGCCCGGGAACACGTTGGCGAAGTCCCAGCCGGTGTCGGCGCTGCCGCCGCCCGCCTCGACCTGGCCCTTGACGACGCCGAGCATCCAGCCCGGGCAGACGAAGGTCGCGAACGAGCCGTCCGTGAACGCCTTGCCCTTGCCCCAGTCCCACTGGGTCTGGTTGGAGGAGAGCCCGGCGGCGGCACCGGCGGCCAGCTGCCCCCAGAGCGCCTTGAGGTCGGAGTTGTCCTCGATGTTCAGCTTGCCGTCCTTGGTGTAGTAGCCCTCGGGCTGCTGGTTCACCATCGCGTTCCAGAGGAACCCGGACTGGTCGTAGAAGGCCTTGCCGGTGGCGGCCTTGTACTGCTCGCCGACCTTGAAGTAGTCCGCCCAGGTGGCGTTGTCGCCGCCGAAGAGCTTGGCGACGGACTCGCGGTCGCTCGGCAGGCCGGCCGCGGCGAAGAGCTTGCCGTTGTAGCAGAGGCCCTCCGGTCCGATGTCCGTGCCGTAGCCGATGATGCGGCCGTCCTTGTCGGTGGCCTGCTTCAGCTTCCAGTCGACCCAGCGGTCCTTGATCTTGTCGGCGCCGTAGTCCTTCAGGTCGTTGAACTGGTCGGAGACCTGCATGACCTTGGAGAGCCAGCCCTCCTCGACGGCCTGTACATCCGGGAGGCCGCTGCCGGCCGCCTGCTTCGTCTGCCAGTCGGTCAGGGCGTTGTCACCGGTGTCGATGTTGGTCGCCTTGATCTTGATGTTGGGGTGCTCCTTCTCGTATTCCGAGTAGAGCTTGTCGAAGCCCATCGTGCCGAACGTGGTGACGGTCAGCGTGATGGGGTCCGAGCTGCTCCCGCCGTCGCTGCCGCTCGATGAGCAGCCGGCGGCGAGGAGGGCGAAGGACGCAGCGCCGGCAATGGCGGCCGCGACCTTGGTGCGTCGTGAAAGCTTCACGGGTCACTCCCTTGTGGTGTGTGCTGGGTCTGATGTGGCGCCGTGAGAGCGCTCTCAGTTCGCGACCGTGAGAGCGCTCTCACGCGTTGCTGGAGAATCTAGAACGAGTTCGTCCGGGATGTCAAGTCGATCCATGATCGCGCTCTCACGGCCGTGATTCCGCGGTTTCCTCGATCGCGGGATTCCGCGGATGCCGCCGGGGTGCCTCGACCCACCGTGACCCAATCGTTACCTGATCGACCTCGTGTCCGGGTGGAGGCGGGTCCCGTCGTCCGACGAGACTGGACACCTCCCCGACCGTCGGGGCGGATGCCGAGGGAGAGGTCAGGATGCCCGTCATCATCCTCATCGGCTTCGCCGCGGTCGCGCTCTGGTCACTGGTCGCCCACCGATTCGAGCGCGTCGGGATCGCAGGTCCTGCCGGCCTCGCCGCCCTCGGCGCGCTGGTCGTCATCCCCGGCGTCCCTGCGTTCACCGCAGCCATCGACAGCGACGTGTCCGAGCACGTGGTCGAGCTCATCCTGGCCGTCCTGCTGTTCGTCGACGCCTGTGAGGTCCGCGGCGGGCTGTTCGGCGGGGAGGGGCGCTCGCTCGCGCGTCTCGTCCTCATCGCCCTGCCGCTCTCGTTGGTCCTGGTCGTCCTCGTCGGCGTGTGGCTGCTGCCGCAGATCGGCGTGTTCGTGCTGATCGTCATCGCCTGCGTCCTGATGCCGACCGACTTCGCCCCGGCCACGGCCCTGCTGCGCTCGGAGCGCATCCCGGCTCGTGTGCGCCGCATCCTCAACGTCGAGAGCGGCTACAACGATGGTCTCATCTCGCCGGTGTTCGGGATCTCGCTGGCCATCGCCGTCGCGCTTCCCACTCTCATCCGCATCGCCGAGTCCGGCTCCGAGGCGTCCGGGGACGAGGCGCAGCTGGAGAAGAACATCACCGACCTCCTGCAGGCGTTCTTCGGCGCCGTGCCCGCGACGGCCATCGCCATCCTGATCGGCGTGCTCCTCGGCGGCACGCTGGGCCTCCTCACCCGCTGGGCCGCGCGCCGCGGCTGGGCCGACGCCACCGGCATCCGATTCGTCACCCTGCTGACCCCG
Source organism: Leifsonia sp. LS1 (assembly GCF_020521355.1). Classification (NCBI taxonomy): domain Bacteria; kingdom Bacillati; phylum Actinomycetota; class Actinomycetes; order Micrococcales; family Microbacteriaceae; genus Leifsonia; species Leifsonia sp. LS1. The sequence continues at coordinate 146,126 of NZ_BPER01000008.1, read as the reverse complement.
CTGCTCGCCTTCGGGATCGCGACCGTGCACGAGCTCGCCGCCAACGGCTTCGTCGCGGCGTTCGTCGCCGGCGTCATCTACCGCGTCGCGCGCACCAGGCGCACGGAGCTCGACGCTGTCCCGCACACCGAGCTCTTGCTGGTCGAGGAGGTCAGCGCGGTCGCGGCGAACTTCGTCTGGTTCATCCTCGGCGGGATGACGACTGCGGTGATCGTGGACGGCATCGACTGGCGGCTGCTCGTCGTCGCCGTCCTGGCCCTCACCGTCTTCCGTGCGGTGCCCGTCTACATCGCGATGCTCGGCTCGTCCGTCGGCTGGAGGGATCGCACCTTCCTCGGGTTGCTGGGACCGCGCGGCACGGCGTCGATCGTGTTCGGTCTCCTGGCCTTCAATCAGCTGCCGGAATCCGTCAGCGGCGATGTGCTGAGCGTGACCGTGCTGACCGTCGTGGGCAGCATCCTGCTCCACGGCGTCGCCGCACCATTCGCCCTGCGGAGGATCGTGCCGGCGGCGACGACGGCCGCCGTCCCGGAGGACGACGGCCGTCGTGGGTGAGGCGCAGGCGCCCGGCTACTCGCCGGCAGAGGTCTGCGGACGCTGAGCCCGCAGGGACGCGGTGTCCGCGCCCGGTTCGATCAGCGCGCCGACCTCGGCGGCCGCGCGGCTGGCGAGGATGCCGACATCCTCGTCCTCCTCCTCGCGGCGCGCGGCGGCGTCCTTTTCCGCGGCGTCGTCCGCGGCCTCCTGCAGTGCCGACTTCGCGCGCAGCGGCGGGGTCTTGAAGAACCACGTCAGCACGAAGGCGATCAGCACGACCATCAGAGCCACCCAGTAGACCTCGACCGCGGATGCGTTGAATCCCACGAGGAACGGCTTCGACAGGCGCGGGTCGGCGTCGTTCAGGAACGACGTGTCGTCGAGGTTGCCACTGCCGGCGTTCGCGCTGGTCGACTTCTTGAGGGTGCTGGACAGGCTCGGCGCGACGGAGTCGACGAAGTTCTGACGGACGGTGTCGTTCGAGAAGTCCAGGGTGACGGTCCCGTCGGGAGCGACGGACGCGTACGGGGCCTTCGCCGTGATCGCGGCACCCGCGGCCGCGGTCGCCTTCTCGACGGCTGCGGTTGTCGCCTGCTCCTGAGCGGCGGCCGGGATCTGGCCGGCCGCCACCGCGTCGGCGACAGCCTGCTTGGCGGCGTCCTGCGCCTTGGTGACGTTGGCCTGGATGCCGGACGTGGTCTTGTCGGTCAGCTCGGAGACGATCTTGTCGTAGCTCTGCTCCATGATCTTCTTGTTCTCGGGAGCCTGGGCGACCGACGGGTCGAGGGCCGCGTTCAATGCGCTGTTCAGCGTCGGCTCATCCGCGAGGGACGTCTTGACGTTGCCCGGCATGACCGTGAAGAGCAAGGAGAGCAGCACCGCGGTGCCCAGCGTCCCACCGATCTGACGGAAGAAGGTGGAGGCACTGGTCGCCACGCCCATGTCGCGCACGCCGACCGAGTTCTGGCTGGCGATGGTCAGGGTCTGCATCAGCTGGCCGAGACCGAGGCCGATCAGCAGCATGGCACCGGCGATGAACCAGTACGACCCGTCGTACTTGACGAAGGTCAGGTAGAAGAATCCGCCGCTGAGCAGCGCGGTGCCGATGATCGGGAACTGGCGGTAGTGGCCGGTGCGGGCGATGATCTGACCGGAGGCGATCGAGGAGATCATCAGGCCGAGGATCATCGGGAGCATCTGCAGACCCGACTCGGTCGGCGTCGCGCCGAGCACCAGCTGCAGGTAGAGCGGGAGGGTCAGCATCGCGCCGAACATCCCGAAGCCGACGAACACGCCGATGACGGTGGCCATCGAGAAGGTGTTCGAGCGGAACAGCTTCAGCGGGATGAGCGCGTCGTCCTTCATCGCCCTCTCGATGAGGATGAAGGCCACGACGCCGACCGCTCCGATCACGTAGCAGGCGATGGCCCCGGCGCTGCCCCAACCCCAGTCACGACCCTCTTCTGCGACGAGCAGCAGGGGGACGAGGGCGACCACGACGGCTGTCGCGCCCCACCAGTCGATCCGTGCGGAGCCGCGGGCGTGCTTGGGCAGGTGCAGGAAGCGCAGCACCATCGCCAGCGCGATGAGGCCGATCGGCACGTTGACGAGGAACACCCAGCGCCATCCGGCGATCCAGAGGATCTGGTCCGCGCCGGCGAACAGGCCGCCGACCAGCGGGCCGATGAGGCTCGAGATGCCGAAGACGGCGAGGAAGTAGCCCTGGTACTTGGCGCGCTCGCGGGGGGCGAGCATGTCACCCATGATCGCGAGCGGCATCGACATCAGGCCGCCGGCGCCGAGGCCCTGGATGGCGCGGAACGCGGCCAGCTCGACCATCGAGGTCGAGAAGGAGGCGAGGATCGAGCCGATGATGAAGACGACGATCGCGAAGATGAACAGCGGGCGCCGGCCGAAGATGTCGGAGAGCTTGCCGTAGATCGGCGTCGCGATCGTGGAGACGATCAGGTAGGCCGTGGTCACCCACGCCTGCTGGCTCAGGCCGTGCAGGTCGTCGCCGATGGTGCGGATGGCCGTGCCGACGACCGTCTGGTCGAGGGCCGAGAGGAACATGCCGGCCATGAGGCCGAAGATCACGAAGAGGATCTGCCGGTGCGACATGATCGGTTGGGGTGCGGGCGGGGCCGCGGGGGCAGTGCTGGACATTGAACTCCGAGTCGAGAGTCGAGGAGGGGACGCCCGGCGCTCGGGCGTCACACCGGTGTGAGAGTCGTGAAGATTTTTGCGGAGAGTGCAAAGTTACACCCGGTGCGCGTCTTTCGGCAACGCGTCGAGGCCCGACGGGGGAGGGTTCGCCACAGGCGAACGTCCGCCCGCGATCCCCGGGATGACGCGGATCTCCTCGGAAGCTGCGCCAGATGACACCCCCCGTCCAGGTGGCACATAGGGAGGAGGCGTACCGTGGAAGCTACCCGAACCCGTCCCCCTCCGAATCCCCTCCGAAGGATGTATGAGTTCTCTCAGCTCCTCCCCTCGTTTCCGCCTCCGACGCGTCTCCCTCGTCGCCGTCGCAGCCGCCGCTGCGCTCCTTTTCACCGGCTGCGCGGGCGAGCCCTCCGTCGCGACCAAAGCCCTGGCCGGTGCGGCCGAGAAGTCGACCCCGCGCACCGCGAGCGTCTCCGCGGTCGAGCCCGCCGCGGGGAGCGTCTCCGGCGGGACCGTCACCCTCACCGGTTCGAACCTCCAGAATGTGGCGAGCGTGCAGATCGGCGGCCAGCCCGCCGCGGTCACCGCCACCACCGCAGACGCGGTCACCGTAGCCGTCCCGGCCGCGCAGAGCTTCGCCGCGGGTGCCGTGCCGATCGCGGTGACCGACAAGTCGGGCAAGCCGGTCGCGACCGATGGCACGACGTACGACTACCAGGTGCAGACCCCGGTCGACAAACAGCTCGCGTACGCCATGACCTATTGGAAGAACTACAACTCGGCCGAGTGGGGCGACCTCAACTCGGTAGGAGGCGACTGCGCCAACTTCGTCAGCCAGACCCTCATCGCTCGCGGCTGGACCATGAACGCCGACTGGTACAACAAGGACGCCGCCGCCGACTGGAGCCCGGCCTGGGGGTACGTGCCCTCGATGGACCAGTACTTCAGCGAGAACGCCGCGGCCCTCGGTCTGACCGAGTACTCCTTCGACCAGCGGGACAAGATCAAGGTCGGCGACATCGTGATGTTCGACTGGAACGACAACGACTCGCTCGACCACGTGCAGATCGTCTCGGCCGTCGAGCACGTGAACGGCCAGATCAAGATCAAGATGGTCGGGCACAACGAGGACACCGACTACCGCGACCTCGACACCACCATCACGGTCGACCACCCGGGCGCGATCGGCCACTTCTGGAGCCTCTCGAAGTAGTCCGTTCGCGGGGCGGCGCGGTTCGCAGCCGGCCGTGCACCGCCCGGTCGGCGGGACGGGCTATGCTCAGCCCGTGACCATGGGGGGAGCCCGGCTGCGGGCGACGACGATGGGCGTCGGCCTGGTCGGCGGCGCCCTCGCTGTGCTGCTCGCCCTCGGCGGCTGCGCGGCCGAGCCGAGCGTCGACGCGGGCGCCCGCGGTGGGGGCCACAGTCCGACGGAGCATCCGCACACCCCGCCGCCCACGCCCGATGCCATCCCGAAGCACCGCCCCGTGCCGTCGGCGGCGCCACCGCCGCAGAGCGTGGGCTTCGACGCGACCGCCCAGTCCGTCGACGACCCCGTGAGCACCTGGGTCGTGGTGAACAAGCCGCGTGCCCTCCAGCCGATCCGCTTCGTCCCGCCGGACCTGGTCTACCCCGACGTCACATACGTCAACCGCCAGCCCATGCGCCAGCCGGTCGCCGACGCGCTGGTCGCGATGTTCCAGGCGGGCAAGCAGGAGGCCGGCCTCGACTTCTCGGTGCAGAGCGCCTACCGCTCCTTCGACTCCCAGACGCGGGTCTACGACGACGACGTCGCCCGCAACGGCCAGGATTTCGCCGACACGGACACCGCCCGTCCGGGCCACAGCGAGCACCAGACCGGTCTCGCCGTCGACATCAGCGCCGTTCCGGCGAAGTGCTCCCTCGCGGCCTGCTTCGGCGAGACGCCGCAGGGCGTCTGGCTGGCGGCGAACGCCTGGCGGTTCGGCTTCCTCCTGCGGTATCCGGCCGACAAGGTGGAGGTGACCGGATTCACCTACGAGCCGTGGCACTTCCGGTTCGTCGGCGTGCCGCTCGCGACGCAGCTGCACGCGACCGGCGTCACGACGCTCGAGGAGTTCTTCCACTGCGACGGCGGCACGCGGTACCACTGACACGCACGTGGCGGGCATCCTCGTGCGCCGCGGCCGGGCGGCGGCCTCAGCTCGCCATCGCCTCCGAGACCCGCTTCGACTTCTTCTTGCCCTTCGCGTGCTTCGCCGGTGCGGGCAGGTAGGGGTGCACATCGGTCGCCGCCACGTGCTCGGCGACGAGCTCGCCGGCGACGTCGGTCGCGACGACACGGCCGAGCCGCGACGATTCGCGGATACCGTCCTCGGGCCGCGGCGGGATCTCGATCTGCTCGGTGACGATCGGCTCCCAGGGGATCGTGTTCAGGATGTACGCGATCGAATTGAGGCGTGAGCGCCGCTTGTCCTCGGAGTCGACGATCACCCACCGCGCCCACGGCACATCGGTGTCGGCCAGCATCCGCTCCTTCGCCGCCGTGTAGGCGTCCCATCGAGTGATCGACTCGAGGTCCATCGGCGACAGCTTCCACTGTCGCAGCGGGTCCACGGCACGGGACCGGAACCGCTTGTGCTGGACGGATTCCGAGACCGAGAACCAGAACTTGATCAGGTGGACGCCGTCCTCGACGAGCATCCTCTCGAAGGTCGGCGCCTGCCGCAGGAAGCGCTCGTACTCGTCGTCCGTGCAGAATCCCATGACCCGCTCGACCCCGGCCCGGTTGTACCAGGAGCGGTCGAAGAGCACGATCTCGCCTTCGGCCGGCAGATGCTGCACGTAACGCTGGAAGTACCACTGGCCGCGTTCACGCTCCGTGGGAGCGGGAAGGGCGACGGTGCGTGCGATGCGGGGGGAGAGGTATTGCGTGATGCGCTTGATCGCAGAGCCCTTGCCCGCCGCGTCGCGCCCCTCGAAGAGGATGACCACTCGCGCCCCCGTCGCCTTCGTCCACATCTGGAGCTGAACCAGGTCGGCCTGGAGCTTCTCGAGCTCGGCCTCGTACAGGTCCAGCGGTATGCGCGGCGTCGACGCCTTCCGGTCACGTGCCATGGGAACTCCTCCGACTTCTACGAATCGTAGAATTCTACAAGACGTAGAAGTCGGTGGGAATGCCCGGGGAGGATCGCGCCCGGACTCAGGCGATCGCGTCACCCACGATCCGCTTGGCCTCCTCCTGCACTTCGCGCAGGTTGTCCTCGCCCGCGAAGCTCTCCGCGTAGATCTTGTAGACGTCCTCCGTGCCGCTGGGGCGTGCCGCGAACCAGGCGTCCGCCGTCTGCACCTTGACCCCGCCCAGGGGCGCGTCGTTGCCGGGTGCGCGGCTCAGCTTCGCCGTGATCGGCTCGCCCGCGAGCTCGGTCGCGACGATCGCGTCGCCGTCGAGTTTGCCGAGCGCGGCCTTCTGCGCCGGCGTCGCCGGGGCGTCGACGCGCTGGTAGACCGGGTCGCCGAAGCGGTCGGTCAGCTCGCGGTACAGCTCCGACGGGGACTTACCGGTCACGGCTCGGATCTCGCTGGCGAGCAGCGCGAGCAGGATGCCGTCCTTGTCCGTCGTCCACACCGAGCCGTCGAACCGCAGGAAGCTCGCGCCCGCGCTCTCCTCGCCGCCGAAGCCCACCGAGCCGTCGATCAGGCCGGGGACGAACCACTTGAACCCGACCGGGACCTCCCACAGCCGCCGGCCGAGCGACTCCGCCACCCGGTCGATGATCGACGACGACACCAGCGTCTTGCCGACGGCGGCGTCCTCCCGCCATCCCGAGCGGGTGCGGAACAGGTAGTCGATCGCGACGGCGAGGTAATGATTCGGGTTCATCAGGCCGCCGTCCGGCGTGACGATCCCGTGCCGGTCGGCGTCCGCGTCGTTGCCGGTCAGGATGTCGAAGTCGGCGCGCCGCTCCACGACCGACGCCATCGCCGAGGGGCTCGACGGATCCATGCGGATCTTGCCGTCCCAGTCCAGCGTCATGAACCCCCACGCCGGGTCGACCAGCGGGTTCACGACCGTGAGGTCGAGCTCGTACCGCTCCGCGATCGCCTGCCAGTAGTGCACGCTCGCGCCGCCCAGCGGGTCCGCTCCGATCCGGATCCCGCTCTCGCGGATCGCCTTCACGTCGATGATGTTCTCGAGGTCGTCCACGTACTTCCCGCGGAAGTCGTACGTCTCGACCCCGCTCGGCTCCGCCTGGCGCACGTCCTTCAGCCCGTCCGCGATGATCTCGTTCGCGCGCTTCGCGATCCAGCTCGTCGCGTCCGTGTCGGCCGGTCCGCCGTGCGGCGGGTTGTACTTGAACCCGCCGTCGGTCGGCGGGTTGTGGCTCGGCGTCACCACGATGCCGTCGGCCTCGTCGTCGTGCCCCGCCCTGTTGTAGGCGATGATCGCGTGCGACACCGCCGGCGTCGGCACCCAGTCGTCGAACTCGTCCACCAGCACCCGCACCTCGTTGCCGACCAGCACGGCCAGGGCCGAGGTCATCGCGAACTCGCTCAGCAGATGCGTGTCCGCCCCGATGAACAGCGGGCCGGTGATCCCCTGCGACGCCCGGTACTCGACGATCGCCTGCGTGGTCGCGAGGATGTGGTCTTCGTTGAACGCGGTGTTGAGCGAGCTGCCGCGATGCCCGGACGTCCCGAACACCACCCGCTGCTCCGGGACGCTCACATCCGGCTTGAGCTCGTAATACGCGGCGCGGAGGGCATCCACGTCGATGAGGTCGGAGGGCTGCGCGGGGGTGCCTGCTCGGGGATCCATGCCCCTATGTTTCCACGGTCGCGCGGCGGAGGGGAGGGGCGGGTGCGCTGTGCAGGCATTACGCAGGAGCAGCACTCGACAGGCTCGTAGAAGCTCCTGTCTACGGAGATCCTCGGCGGCTGCTACTCAAACAGTCCGATCGCTGTGGTGCGACCGGCCAGGCGATGGAAATCTTCCGTCGACGCGCCAGTATCCGACGGGCGACATGATGAGGGGAGAACGCGATGGAGCATTCGTACGAGGACATCGTGGCCGAGATGCAGGACCCGCAGGGTTTCGTGGCCAGCCTGTTCGCAGGCTGGAACCACGGGGCGGCGATGTTCTGAGTCCGACGGGCCGGTCGCTCCGCGCGGCCGGCCTCCCGGGCCTCGACTCTCATGCTCGCACCGACACAACGCCTGGCTTCGGCTGTGCTGGCCTCGATCGAGGTCGCGCCGCCGGGGACCGTCGCCCCACGCTTCCATGATGCGATGCGCCACACCCTCCTCCCGGCACGGGAGTACCTGATCGCGTCGCGCGAGGACCACGCACCAATGTCAGACCTTCGGATCCGCCGGGATGAGAGCTCGCGCGCGATGCTGGACCTCAACATCGCCGCGCTCGTCGAGGCGATCGGCTCCGACTGGCTGGGTCGCGCCATCGAAGGCGGCCCCGCAGACAAGACGATCAGAGGCATTGTCGAGGCGTTCGCGTTGAACGTGCAGACGTCCGCGTACGCGCGACCACGCGACGGAGGCGGCGCTGAGGACGTCTACGTCGCCCTCCTCACGTACGTCAACGGCTTCGGCGGCTGGGACGACGCCCTCGCCATCGCCTCGGATTTCGCTGCTCGGTGCGAGCGTCACGAAGAGGCTCGACCGCGGTGGCTCGCCTCGATGCTCGCAGGCGTCGTCCTCGGACTCCACCGACGTGAACACGAGGGCGCTGCCCTCGTGGATCAGGCCATGACCGGCCTCGCGGGAACGGCGGAGGCGTTCTTTGTCGGGCTTCGCTGGGCATCCCTCGAGGTGAAGCGTCGCGGGCGGCTCGACGTCGCCGAACGCTACCTGGATCGCGCAGCAGACATCGCCGTTGCGGACACGGGAGCCGACAGGCTGTTGTTCCTGGGATTGCGTGACAACCTGCGAGGCCTCATCGCTCTGAAGCGTGGAAGCAGAGAGGAAGCGCTGAATCTCGTCGACAGCGCTGCGCGATCCCTCCGCGAACTCGTCGTGTGGGCGGAGGCGCACGATGCGCGGGCAGTCCACTCCACGCTGTCGGTGCTCGGCTTCGTCCTCGTCCGGCAAGGGCGCCCGGCCGAGGCCGTCTCCGTCCTCAGTGCGAGTCTCGAGCGGCTTCGGACCGAATACGACCCGTCCGTCGTCCGGCAAGTCCGAAAGATGCTGATCCGTTGCTTCGGCGAGCTGGGGGAGGAGTCGCTCGAAAAGCGGGTCAGGGACCTCACACCGTACTTCTGGCAAGAGTCAGCGGCTTTCGGCCGATCCACCGTCGCGGCGGAAAGCTCCACGCCATGATCGAGCTCACCGACCTCACCCGCACCTTCACCACCCGCCGCGGGGCGCCGCCCGCCCGCGCACTGGCCGGGATCTCTTTCGGCATCGATCGGGGCGAGATCTTCGGACTCCTCGGACCGAACGGGGCGGGGAAGACGACGACGGTGCGCATCCTCTCGACTCTGCTGACGCCGACGACGGGCACGGCCACCGTCGCCGGGTTAGACGTCGTGACGGAGGCGGTGGCGGTGCGGCGTCGCATCGGGGTCGCGTTCGGTGGGGAGCGCGGACTGTACGACCGGCTGTCGGCGCGGGACAACCTGCGCTTCGCCGCCCAGCTCTATGACCTCCCCCGTCGAGACACGAAGCGGCGGATCGCTGAGGTGCTCGACGTGGTCGGGCTGGCAGATGCCGCGGACCAGCGAGTGGAGGCATTCTCGCGCGGGATGAAGCAGCGGCTCCACCTCGCGCGCGCCCTCATCCATGACCCCGAGATCGTCTTCCTCGACGAGCCGTCGTCCGGGTTGGATCCCGTCGCCGCGCGCGCCCTCCGCGAGCTTGTGCTCGAGCTGCGGCTCCGCGGCAAGACCGTGTTGTTGACCACCCACTACATGTTCGAGGCGGACGAGCTTTGTGATCGCCTCGCTGTGATCTCGGAAGGACAGGTGATCGCGCTCGACTCGCCGGAGAGGGTGAAAGCATCCGTCCGTGTCGCGAGCGTGTTGGAGGTCGACGTACTCGACGATCACATCGGCGCCGTGCGAGCCGTCTCCGCGCTGCCGGGAGTCGTAAGTGTGCAGGTCGAGCAGACGGCCGCGGCGAGTCGGCTGATCGTCCGGATCGCGAGCGAGGGGGCGACGGACCTCCCGATCGTGCTCGGCGTCCTGGCCGACGTGCGCACCGGTGCCGCATTCGAGCGCCGTCCGACGCTTGAGGACGCCTACGTGGCCCTGCTCGAGGAAAGGGCCTCGTGAGGCTGGCCGTCGCGGCGTGGCTGCTACAGCTGCGCCTGCTCTCGCGGTCACCGTTCTTCGTGTGGATGGCGCTGCTCACGCCACTCGTCTACTGCTCGCTGGCGGCCATGATGTCCGGAGGGCACGCCTCGACGCGCACGATCATCGGCGCCGGACTGATGGGCGCCTGGTCGACGACCCTCTTCGGTGCGGCGGAGGCACTCTTCATGCAGCGCTTCTCCGGGACGCTCGAGCTCCTCGTGGGTGGGCCGCGCTCGCTCGTCGCTCCGGTGCTCGGGTTCTCGCTCGCAACGGTCACGCTCGGCGTCTACTCGGTCGGCGCGGCATGGCTGTGGGCGCTGCTGGTGTTCCGCACGGGCGGTGCCTCCGAGGATGCCGGAGACGCCGGAGCGATGGTGATCGCGGCGGTCGTCGCGATGGCCGGGCTGGTCGCTGTCGGGGTCTTCCTCGCGGCACTGTACGTCGTCACCCGCAAGGCGATGGAGCTGACCAACATCCTCGAGTATCCGATCTGGCTGATCTGCGGGGTGCTCGTTCCGTCTGCAACGCTGTGGCCTCCGCTCGCGATCGTGGGCCGCGTCCTCCCACTCGGCTGGGCGACGCCCGCCCTGGACCTGCCCTTCGGCACCGACTGGGCAGCCACACTCGGAGTCTCGCTGCTGCTTACGGCCGGCTACTTCGCAGCGGGCGTCGTGCTGCTGCGGCGAGTGGATGCGCTCGTTCGTGTGCGGGGAACGCTGAGGCTGCGATGACCTCCTGGCTCCGCACGGCCCTGCTCTCGGGTGTCCTCGGCTATCGCGCGCTCTTCGCCTGGAGCACGCCCGGCTTGTTCGTCGCGTCGCTGGTGCTCGCTCCGGTGCTTCAGCTCGTCTTCTTCCTCTCGCTCGGCTCATCGCTCGGCTACGGCGACCCGGAGTTCTTCGTCGTAGGCAACGCGATTCAGGTCTCGGCTGCGGCGGGCGTGTCCGGACTCGTGTCCGTGATCGCCGACGAGCGTCGCTTCGGCACGCTCTCCGTCATCCTCGGCTCGCCGGGATCCGCCGTCGCGGTGTTCGTCGGTCGGCTGCTCCCCGGCGTCGTGCTCGGCACTTCCGTCTCGGTCATGACCGGCCTCGTCGGTCTGGCGTTCACAGGCTCCAGCACAACGCTCGCAGGGTCGCTCTTCTTCGTGCTGACTGCCGTCGTCGCCGCTTCGTCCTGCTCGGCGCTCGGCCTGGCTTTGAGCGCTCTCGGGCTCGTCTACCGGGACATCTACCAGGTCGCGACCGCCGCGTACCTCGCCCTGCTCGTCTTCAGCGGCTCCAACGTCGACCGCGCCGACATCCCGCCCGTCGTCCGCTGGATCGGCGACCTGCTTCCCACGACGCACGCGATCGAGGCGGCACGTAGTGTGCTGGCGGGCGGGTCTGCGGGGGCCGCGGCATCCCTGCTTCTCGCCGAGCTCGGAGTCGGGGTCGCCTGGGGAGCAGCTGCGCTGATCGGAATGCGGATCCTTGCCCATCGGGCGCGGGTACTGGCGCGGGTGGAGCTGTTCTGAGCGACTCCGCCCCGCCGGGACGACGGCGCCCCGGCGCCGGAGCGCATTCGTCCCGAGACGCCGCAGTCGGCTCCCCGCCACCCCTCGCTAAGCTGAACGCCATGTCCACACCCCCCGCCGAGCCCACCGCCGAGCTGCCTGCGTCCGTCGACGAGGTGTACAGCTTCCTGGGGCCGTCGGGCACGTTCACGGAGGCCGCGCTGGCGCAGGTGCCGGAGGCGCGGGGCAAGCGGTGGCGGGCCGTCAACAACGTGGGGGAGGCGCTCGCCGACGTGGTCGCGGGGCGCAGCGTCGCCGCGATGATCGCGATCGAGAACTCGATCGAGGGCGGGGTCTCGGTCGCGCAGGACGCGCTCGCGACCATCCCGGGCCTCCGCATCGTCGGCGAGTATCTGGTGTCGGTGAACTTCGTGCTCGTGGCCCGGCCGGGGACGGCGCTCGCCGACGTGAAGACGGTGAACGCCCATCCCGTCGCCTACGCGCAGTGCCACCAGTGGCTGGATGAGCACCTGCCGGAGCACGGTCACCTTCCGGCGTCGAGCAACGTCGCCGCAGCGCGGTCGCTGTTCGAGGGCAGCACGGCGGATGCGGCGGTCGCTCCTCCCGGAATCGTCGACCACCTCGACGTGGGGGTGCTCGCCGAGAACATCGGCGACAACCCGAACGCCGTCACGCGGTTCGTGCTCGTCAGCACCGCCCGCACGGTGCCCCCGGCGACCGGCGCAGACAAGACCAGCCTCATCGCCGAGCTGCCGGACGACCGGCCGGGGTCGCTGCTCGACCTGCTGGAGCAGTTCTCCACGCGGGGCATCAATCTGAGCCTCATCGAGTCGCGCCCCATCGGCGACGCCCTCGGCCGCTACCGGTTCGTGATGGACGCGGACGGGCACATCCACGACGAGCGCGTGGCGGACGCCCTGCTCGGCCTGCGCCGGTTCAGCCCCTCCGTCATGTTCCTCGGCTCGTACCCGCGCGCCGACCGGGTGCCGGTGGACTTCGATCAGCGCTACCGTGACGAGGTCTTCACCGAGGCACGGGAGTGGCTGGCGTCGCTCACAGAGGGGCCGGACGGGGACACCCCGCGGGGGTAGGCTGCGCAGCAGGAGGATGCCGACGATGATCGCGGACGACGAGCACGACACCGCCCGCTCCGGCGGGTTCGACCCTCGCTACGACCCGGCCTTCCAGCGCGGATACCGGCCGCAGCCGGGGGAGCGCCCGCGCACCACGGTGCGCTCGGCATCGGGCACAGCGGCGAGCGGCCGGGTCGCGAGCGGTGCCCGGACGGCGTCCCCCACCTCCTCCGCCCGCGACGTCTCGCCGTTGGACGACATCGCCGCTGCCGGGACGGCGGACACCTCGTGGGAGCAGTCGGCCGAACCGGTGACCGGTCCGGCCGTCGCGCCGTATGCGGCCGCTCCGGCCGTGCCCGCGCCGAGCCCCCTCGCGAGCGTCGAGCTGTCGCCGCGACGCAACCCGTACATGCTCGCGCTGTGGATCGTCGGCGCCGCCCTCGTGGTGCTCGGGGTCGTCGTCTACGCGGTCGCGGCCAACACCTCGTACACCAACAACTACAGCGGCACCGGCTCCGACGTGGCCACCCAGGTCTTCATCCAGATCGGCTGGGTGCTCGCCGGCCCGATGATCACCATCGGCTTCGCGACCCTCGTCGCGCTGCTCTTCCTCACGGCGCTGACCGGCCGCCGCCGCAGTTCGGACGTGCCACCCACCGACCCCGATGGCGAAACGGGCCTCTAGCCGACGGCCCCGGGCCTCCGGTTCGCCAGCCAGTAATTCCGGAGTTCTCTCCCGACCCGGCACGAAACCCCGGAACAACGGCGAAGTGCCCGGCGTGGCGACGGCGAACTCCGGAGTTACGGTGCCGGCACCCGCACGCGCAGGCCGCCCTCGTCCACCGCTAGGTCGAGCGCGACGATGTCGCCGAAGGCGTCCCCGTCCAGCTCGAACGGCTCGGGCTGCTCGACCCGCAGCCGCACGTCCGCGCCGCGCAGATAGCTCAGCCGGGTGCGCACTGCGCGATCGGTGAAGCGGATGATCCGCCGGCCGAGGGCGCTCCTGCGGAGAATGCGGTTCTCCCACGTCACCTTGCGCCAGATCGCGAGCCAGCCGAACACCGACGCGGGCTGCAGGATGGCGACGTCGAGCAGTCCGTCGTCGACCGACCCGTCCGGGATCAGCTCCATGTTGCCCGGAAGGGTGCCGCAGTTCGCGATCAGGATGGTGCTGACGTGCGCCGTGCGCTCCTGTCCGGCGTCGAGGCGGTACCGGATGCGCACCTTGCGCGCCTTCGGCAGGGCGCGGAAGCCGGCGTCCACGTAGGCGAGCCAGCCGAAGCGCCGCTTCAGCTCGGGCCGGGCGTTGGCGATCATGGTGGCGTCGATCCCGACCCCGGCCATGACGAGGAAGGCGTGCTCGCTGCGCTCGCCGTCCTCCCGGGTCGCGGTCGCGACGCCCAGGTCGATGGGTCGCGTCTCGCCGCCGAACGCGACCGCGCAGGCCTCCTCGACGTTCGCGTGCGGGACGCCGATGTTGCGTGCGAGGAGGTTGCCCGTACCGGAGGGGAGCAGGCCGAGCGTCGCGTCGCGGTCGCGCAGTGCCTCGGCGACGGCGCGCACCGTGCCGTCGCCCCCGGCTGCGAGCACCAGGGTCGCGCCGCGTTCGAGGGCTTCCAGCGCCTGCGCCCCGCCACCGTCCTCCGGTGTCGTCTCGAGCCAGATCAGCCGGACATCGCCGGCCCGGGCGGCAGCGGATTCGACCGCCGCCCGCACTCGCCGCACGTCGACGCGGACCGGGTTGTAGACGACCGCGACCGTCGTGTCACGTGACGCACCCCGATCATCCACGGGGTTCACGCTACCCGTTCCCTGTGGAGAACCAGGAGACGCGGGTGCACGGTCGATAAGCTGGAGCACGTGATCGATCCAGTCCTGCTCCGCGAGAATCCCGATGTCGTCCGTCGTTCGCAGGAGGCGCGCGGCGATTCCGTCGAGGTCGTCGACGAGGCCCTGCAGGCCGACGTCGAGCGCCGCGCCGCCATCACGGCCTTCGAGGAGCTCCGCGCCGAGCAGAACGCGTTCGGCAAGCAGGTCGCGCAGGCGCCCAAGGAGCAGAAGAAGGAGCTCGTCGCCCAGGCGCAGGAGCTGGCCGGCCGCGTCAAGGAGGCCCAGCGCGCCGCGGGGGAGGCCGAGACGCGCTTCTCCGACGTGCTGCGCCGCATCGGCAACCCGATCGTCGAGGGTGTGCCCGCGGGCGGCGAGGACGACTTCGTGGTGCTCAAGACGGTCGGCGAGATCCCCGCATTCGACTTCGAGGCCCGCGACCACTTGGAGCTCGGCGAGCTGCTCGGCGCGATCGACATGGCGCGCGGCGCGAAGGTCGCCGGCGCGCGGTTCTCGTACCTGCGGGGCATCGGCGCCCGCCTCGAGATCGCCCTGATGAACATGGCGCTCGACAAGGCGGTGGGCAACGGCTTCATCCCGATGATCACCCCGACGCTGGTGAAGCCCGAGATCATGCAGGGCACCGGATTCCTTGGCGCCCATGCCGACGAGGTCTACCACCTGCCCGCCGACGACCTCTACCTCACCGGAACGAGCGAGGTCGCTCTCGCGGGCTATCACGCCGACGAGATCATCGACGTGACGGAGCCGCTGCGCTACGCCGGCTGGTCCACCTGCTACCGGCGCGAGGCGGGTTCGGCGGGCAAGGACACCCGTGGCATCATCCGCGTGCACCAGTTCAACAAGCTCGAGATGTTCGTCTACACCCTTCCCGAGAACGCCGAGGCGGAGCACGCGCGACTCCTCGGCTGGCAGGAGGAGATGATGCAGGCGCTCGGGCTCAGCTACCGGGTGATCGACACCGCCGCCGGCGACCTCGGATCGAGCGCGGCGCGCAAGTACGACGTGGAGGCGTGGATCCCGACCCAGGGCCGCTACCGCGAGCTCACCTCGACCTCCAACTGCACGACGTTCCAGGCGCGCCGTCTCGAGGTCCGCCACCGCGGCGAGAACGGCAAGACCGCGCCGGTCGCCACGCTCAACGGAACGCTGGCGACCACCCGCTGGATCGTCGCGATCCTCGAGACGCACCAGCAGGAGGACGGCTCGGTGCGCGTGCCCGAGGCACTGCGCCCGTACCTGGGCGGCCTCGAGGTCCTGGAGCCGATCGCCCGGTGAACGCCTCCGCTCCCGACGACGCCGGCCGCCGTCTGCTCATCGCGCTCGACGTCGACGGCACGCTGATCCATGAGGACGAGACCATCGGCGACGCGGTGCGCGCAGCCGTCACGCGCGTGCGCGAGGCGGGTCACCAGGTGATGCTCGCCACGGGGCGCAGCTGGGAGACCGCGCGGCCCATCCACGAGGCGTTCGGGCTCGACAGCGACTTCGTGGTCTGCGCGAACGGCGCCCTCACCATGCGCCGCGATGACACTGTCGAAGGAGGTTACAGGCGCGAGTTCGTCGAGACCTTCGACCCGACGGAGGTGCTGCGCACCATCCGGCCGCACCTCCCCAGCGGCAGTTTCATGGTCGAGGACCCGATGGGCTACCGCCGCTACACCGAGGGCATGACCGACTGGGAGCTCGTGAACGCCGAGCAGGTGACCTTCGAGGAGCTCTCGGAGCATCCCGCCACCCGCGTGGTCGTCGTCTCGCCGCAGCACGACGAGGACGAGTTCCTCTCCATCGTCGAGCGGATGGGCCTGCACAAGGTGAGCTATGCGATCGGCTGGACCGCGTGGCTCGACATCGCGCCGGACGGCGTCAACAAGGCCACCGCGCTCGATCGTGTGCGAGCGGCGCTCGACATCCCGCACACGGACGTCGTCGCGGTGGGCGACGGTCGCAACGACATCGACATGCTGAGCTGGGCCTCCGCCCAGGGCATCGGCGCGGCGATGGGCCAGGCGCCCGACGAAGTCAAGGCCGTCTCCTCCCGCGTGGTCGGGACGGTCGTCGAAGATGGGCTCGCCGAGCTGCTCGACAGCCTCTGAGCCGCCGCAACCTCTGAGCCGCCGCTTTACGGCGCGGATCAGGACTTTCGCCCCCGTCGTCCAGACCTTTGCCAGGGTGACGTGCGAGTCTGGGAGATGGTGTGCCCGTCGGCGCGCCGTTCGATCGTGAAGGGGAGTGAATGAACGAGGTGCCCACCCGCGCCCAGGCGCGTGCCCAGGAGAAGTCCGCAGGACCATCCGTCGCCCGCCACGGCCGGCTCCAGCAGCACCACCCGCTCCGCACCCTCCTCATGGTCTTCGTCTCGGTGATCGCCGTGCTCGGCGTCTCGACGGCGGGCGTCGCCGCCTACGCCGTCCTCGACGTCACCGGAACGGTGGCCTCCAAGAAGGCCGTCACTCTCGTCGACGCCAAGGGCAAGGCCGTCGTCCCCAAGGTCGGCGCCATGGACGGCGCGTTCAACGTGCTCCTCGCGGGTTCCGACAGCGGCGGCGGCAACGCGGCCTACGGCGAACGCGGTGAGGTCCTCAACGACGTGACGATGGTGCTCCACGTCTCCGCGGACCACAAGAACGCCACGGTCATCAGCTTCCCGCGCGACATGTTCGTCGCCATCCCCTCGTGCCCCGACCCCAATGGCGGCAGCTTCGACGCGATGAGCCGTCAGAAGATCAACAGCTCGCTCTCCTACGGCGGACTCGCCTGCACCGTCCTCACCGTCGAGAAGCTCACCGGCCTCGACATCCCCTACGCCGGCGTCATCGAGTTCGACGGCGTCATCGAGATGTCGAACGCCATCGGGGGCGTGCCCGTCTGTGTCGCCGGCGACATCACCGATCCCTACACCGGACTCGACGTCAAGGCCGGCGACAACACCCTCGAGGGCTCGCAGGCGCTCGCCTTCCTCCGCACCCGTCACGGAGTCGGTGACGGCTCCGACCTCGGCCGCATCAGCAACCAGCAGGTGTTCCTGTCTTCGCTCGTCCGCACGATCAAGAGCGCCGACACCCTGACCAACCCGCTGAAGGTCTACGGCCTCGCGAAGGCCGCGGTCAACAACATCCAGCTCTCCGAGAGCCTCCAGAACGTGACCACCATCGCCTCCATGGCCGTCGCGCTGAAGGACATCGACGTCAGCAAGGTCGTCTTCGTCCAGTACCCGAACCACTACGTCGACGGGGGCGTCGCGCCCACCGTCGACGCCGCGGACACCCTCATGACGGCGCTCAAGAACGATCAGGCCATCAACCTCACCGGCGACACGGGCATCGGCTCGCAGGCGGACCCGAACGCTCCGGCGGACCAGGCTCCGGCGACGCAGGCGCCGGCGGACACGGCGACCCAGCCTCCGGCCGACGGCTCGACCGACGCCTCCGGTGGCAGCGGCGGTTCCGCGGACAGCTCCGTCAGCCTCCCCTCTGACGTGCACGGCCAGACCGCCGCCCAGTACACCTGCTCCAAGCCGTTCCAGGACTGACCCGGCCCGCGCCACGCGCCTCGCGCGGGGCGCCGGGCCGTCGGCGACCGCGGCGTCTCGGGACGTCCGCGCCGCGGCGCCGCACCGCAGTTGTCCCGAAACGCGGCACTCGTGAACGCGAGGGGAGCGTTTGGGTAGACTCAGGCGGGCCGGACAGCGTCCGGCGAGGAGGGCTGTCCGAGCGGCCGATGGAGCCAGTCTTGAAAACTGGTGGGCAGAAATGTCTCGTGGGTTCGAATCCCACGCCCTCCGCCAGAGCCGTCCGGCGAGCGGTACCGACCGCGTGCGGGACCACGTGCCCGCGGTCGCCGTAGAAACATCCATGTGATGGCCGCATTCTGCTATGAATCGCCGGTCGGCAGCGCGGATACGGTGCTGTTGATCATGAACACGCCATCCTCCCGCCTCATCCTCCCCGAAGCCCCCGCCGAGCAGCGCCGCATCCTCGACGACGGGGGTGTGGCGTGCTGGGAGCAGCATGTCGAGATCCTGACGTACGAACCGGGAGAGCCGGATCGGTTCCCGATGTTCTTCGACAGGCGCGTGTACCAGGGCTCGGACGGGCGGGTGTACCCGCTTCCCTTCGTCGACCGGATCTCGCACACCCCCGTCGTGCGGTCCTGGCGGGCGATCCACCTCGAGAACCGGTGGGTGCGGTTGATGCTGCTCCCGGAGATCGGCGGACGCATCCACATCGGCTACGACAAGACGCGGGACTACGACTTCTTCTACCGCAACAACGTCATCAAACCCGCACTCGTCGGGCTGGGCGGCCCGTGGATCTCGGGTGGGGTGGAGTTCAACTGGCCTCAGCACCACCGGCCGGCGACCTACCTGCCCGTCGAGGCGATGATCGAGCGGTCGGATGACGGGAGCGCGACCGTCTGGCACTCCGACATCGACCCCCTGCAGCGCATGCGCGGGACGCACGGCGTCCGCCTCCGGCCGGACGCGTCGACGATCGAGGTGACGGCGCGCCTCTTCAACCGGACGGACGAACCGCAGACCTTCCTCTGGTGGGCGAACGTCGCCGCCGCGGTGCACGAGGACTACCAGTCCTTCTTCCCGACGGATGTGCGCTTCGTCGCGGACCACGCCCGGCGGGCCGTGACGGCGTTCCCCGAAGCGGATCGTCCCTACTACGGCGTCGACTATCCCGCGCTCGCGGCCGAACGGCCGGGCGCCGACCGGATCGACCTCTCCGTCGACATCCCGGTGCCGACCTCCTACATGGTCACCGACACGGAGGACGAGTTCTTCGGCGGGTACGACCACCGCGTGGGAGCAGGCTTCATCCACTGGGCCGACCGGGACATCGCTCCCGGCAAGAAGCAGTGGACGTGGGGCAACGGGCCGATCGGGCACGCCTGGGACCGGCAGCTCACCGACGAGGACGGCCCCTATGTCGAACTCATGGCGGGCGTGTTCACCGACAACCAGCCCGACTTCAGCTATCTCGCGCCCGGTGAGACGCGCGAGTTCAGCCAGTTCTGGTACCCGATCCAGGACATCGGCGTCGCGCACCAGGCGTCCCGGGACTCCGCACTCAGCATCGACGTCGACGCAGGGCTCGCACGGATCGGAGTCGCCGCGTCGCGGCCGCTGAACGCGGAGGTGACCGTCGGGTTCGCGGGAACGACCGTCTCCCGGCAGCGCATCGACATCGAACCGGGGCATCCGGCGCTGCTCGAGGTCGCCGTGACGGCGAACGCCACCCGGGACGACCTCGTCATCGCGGTCACGGAAGGGGACCGGGCCGTCGTCGGCTGGAGCCGGCATGGCGAGGCGGATGCCACGGAACCCTGGCTCGCGACGGCGCCTCCGGAGGCCGCGGCGATCGAGAGCGTCGATGAGCTCCTGCTGACGGCGGAGCACCTGACGCAGTACCGGCACCCGACCCGGGCGGCGGAGCCGTACCTCCTGCGGGCGCTCGAACTGGATCCGCAGGATTCCCGGGTGCACCTCGCCCTCGCAGCGCTGACGTTCGCACGCGCCGAATACGACACGGCCCTCCGCCACGTGGAGGCCGCCTCGGCGCGCATCACCCGCCGCAACCTGAACCCCCGCAGCGGGGAGCTCGCGTATCGGCGCGGCCTGGTCCTCGAACGGCTCGACGACCTCGACGGGGCGGCCCGCGCTTTCGCGAAGGCCGCCTGGGACAGTGCGTACGCGGTCTCCGGCCGCCTCGGACTCGCGCGTGTCCTCCTCCGGAGCGGAGCCACTGCCGACGCCCTGGAGGCGGCACGGGACGCCCACCGCGAGGGGCCGCGGAACACCACCGCCACGGCCTATCAGGTCGTCGCGCTGCGGCGGCTGGGCGCGGTGGAGGCGGCGGACGAGCGGCTCGCCGGCGCCCGAGCCGCCGACCCTCTCGATCCGTTCCTGCTGGCGCTGGCCGGCGAGCTGGACGCCGTCGACCCCCGCACGCACCTTCTGGTCGCCCAGGAGTTCTCCCGGATCGGCGAGTCCTCCGGCGCACTCGAGTGGGCGGAGCGCGCCGCCGCCGCCGGCCCGACGGTGTTCGGCAACGTGGGGCCCCAGGCTCACTACCTGAGCGCCCTGGTCCTCGACCGGGAGGGTCGCGACGAGGAGGCGGCCGCGCGCCGGCGGGCCGCCCGCGAGCAGGATCCGGCTCTCGCCTTCCCGGCGGGTCTGGACGACTTCGACGCGTTGTCGGCAGCGATCGCCGCTGGCGACACCGTCGGCCGGCCCGACCCCGTCGCCCTCGGCCTGCTCGGTAGCTGGCTCCTCGGCGCACGTCGTACCGACGATGCGCGGCAGGTGCTGGAACGCGCGATGGCCGAAGGGTCCATCGACCCGGTGGCCGCGCGCAACACGGCGGTCGCGATCGTCAACACGACCGCAGACCTCGACCGCGCCGACGACTTCCTGCGGAAATCGATCGCCCTCGCCGGTCCGCTCGCGCGTCTCGTGTACGAGCGCGACCAGCTCTCCCGGCTCCGCGGCGTCGATGCCGAGGCGCGGATCGCCGCCATCGAATCGTCCGGGTCGGCTGTCTTCGAGCGCGACGACCTGACGATCTCGTACGTGAATCTGCTGCTCGACGTCGGGCGGACGGGGGAGGCGCAGCGCATCCTCGACGAGCGTCGCTTCCAGCCGTTCGAAGGCGGAGAAGGGCGCGTGATCGCCGCCTACGACCGCGCGACCCTCGCGACGGCGGCGACGCTCCGAGACGTCGACCCGCGCGCGGCGGGGGTACTGCTCGACCGGACCGTTCAGACGCCCGAGAACCTGGGCGAGGGCCGTCACCCCGCCGATCCGATGGCGCAGCTCCTGGTGGCGGCGGGCGATGCGCACTTCGCTGCCGGCGATCCCGACACCGCCCGGGCGCGCTGGGAGCGCGCCCGGACTGCGGGCGGGGCGCTCGCCGTGGCGCCGCGGGCGGCACGCCTCGACGACTACTGGATCGGCGTCGCGCACTGCCGGCTGGGCGAGCCGCAGAAGGCGGAGGCCGTCTGGGCTGCGCTCGACGCCGCGGCCGACGACCGCGCGGTCGCCCCGCTCGCCCCCGACTACTTCGCGACCTCCCTTCCGGAGACCCTGCTGTTCTCCGTCGACGACGTGGTCGGGCGCCGGCGCGAGGTCGACGAGCTCCGCGCGGCGGCGGAGCGCGGACGACAGCTCTCGTCGCGGACCGGGATGAGCGAGCGGATCGGCTGACCCCTCGAGCGGTTCAGCCCTTGTGCTGTTCGCGGTACTGCGACGGGCTCAGTCCGTGCACCTTGCGGAACTGCCGCGAGAAGTAGAGGGGGTCGTGGAACCCGAGCGAGGTCGCGATCGTCGACACCGGGAGCGCGGTGGCGTCCAGGAGGGTGCGGGCGCGCGCCATCCTGAGCCCCGTGTGGTACGCGAGCACGCCCCCGCCCGTGGCCGAGCGGAACAGTGCGCTCAAGTGCGAGGCCGAGATCCCGAGCATCGCGGCGAGGTCCGGCACCTTGATCGCACCGTCGAGCCGTTCCTGGATGTACGTCATGGCGCGCTCGAGCGGATCGCCTCGTTCGGGAAGCGTGCGATCGACCGCGATCTGGGTGAGCAGCTTCCACGCGTTTCCGGCCGCGCCGAGGAGGCGGATGGGGGAGATGTCGCGCTCCATCGCCGTGATGATCTCGTCGATGAGGGCGACGGGCTTCTCGGACTCCTTCAGCGCGATGGTCGGCCGATCGGCCGTCGCCCCGGTCTCCGCCACGAGCTCGGGGACGTCCGTGCCCGCCACGTGACACCACCAGATGGTCCAGGGCGAGCGCTCCGAGGAGGCGTACCGGTGCGGGGTGCCGCCCGGGATGATGACAGCGGTGCCGGCGCCGACACCCGCGCGGGAGGCAGCCGTCTCCACCCAGCCGGAGCCCGCGGTGCAGATCAGGACGATGGTCTCGGGGGTGCCCTCCGGACGCACGCGTTCGTGGTTCCTGGCCTCGGGGAACATCCCCGCGTCCGTCACGAGCAGCCGTCGCGTGACCGGGCGGCCGAGCGCCTCCCGAACCTGGGGCCGCGGGACGACGTGCATGCGCTGGTTGGCGAAACCCTCGATGCGCTTCATCCGGATATGATCGCACGAACCGGCCAGTGCTGTACTCCCGTCGCTGAGTCGAATCGTCCATGTGAACGCTCGAGCGCTGCATGTCGCCACCGCCCCGTGGCGGGTTAGCTTCTATCAGACCCGGCGTGAGCTGGGAAGACCCGATCCAATGCAAAGGAGCATCACATGTCCTGGTCCACAGCCCGGTCGCGATGGGGGCGAGCGCTCGCCGTGGTCGCGGTCGCCGCCGCCGCGGTGCCGTTGGCGGCCTGCTCGTCGAGCACCTCCGGTTCGTCCGACGGACCGGTCACCATCACCTTCCAGTCGTGGGTGCCCAACATCAGCACCGCCGTCGACGCGTTCAACTCCGCCCACAAGGACATCAAGGTCAAGCTGGAGACGATCACCGCCGGCCCCGACGGCGGCTACGCGAAGATGCTGTCGGCCGTGAAGGCGGGCAATCCGGCCGACGTCGCCCAGGTCGGCTACGACGAGCTGGCGACGTTCCGGCTGAACGACGCGCTCGAGGACATCACGCAGTACGTCGGAAGCAGCAAGGACACGTTCACCGAGTGGCAGTGGGACACCGGCGTGTTCGACGGCAAGGTCTACGCCGTGCCCCAGGCGTCCGGTCCGATGGGACAGTTCTACCGCAAGGACCTGTTCGACGCCGCCGGGCTGAAGGCTCCGGCGACCTGGGACGAGTACTACCAGGCCGCGAAGGCCATCCACGCCGCCGACCCGAACCACTACATCGCGGCGTTCGCCTCCAACCAGGCGCCGTGGCTGATCGGCCTCGCGCAGCAGGGCGGAGCCCAGTGGTTCTCGACCTCCGGCGACAGCTGGAAGGTGAACATCGACGACGAGGCGACGCAGAAGGTCGCCGGCTTCTGGCAGAAGCTCATCGACGAGGGGCTGGTCAAGATCGAGCCGGACCTCTCGAACGAGTGGTACGCGGATCTCCAGCAGGGCAACATCTACAGCTGGATGAGCGGCTCGTGGGCCGGCGCGATCATCGAGGGAAACGCTCCCGACACGTCCGGTAAGTGGGCCGTGGCCGAGATGCCGCAGTGGACGGCGGGCGACCACGTCTCCGCCAGCTGGGGCGGCGGATCGGCCAACGCGGTGCTGAAGGGCTCGAAGCATCCCAAGGAGGCGGCCGAGTTCGCGCTCTGGCTGAACAGCGACCCGTCGAGCGTCAGCACGCTCAACAGCATCGGCGCCGGATGGCCCGCGCTCGCGGACAAGTCCGCCGTCGCTTCTCTCCAGGACGACCCGAAGACCTTCGCCTTCTTCGGCGGACAGAACATCTGGGAGACCTTCGCCACCGCGGACAAGGGCGTCGACACCTCGTGGAAGTGGCCGCCGCTGGTCGACACGCTCTACACCAAGCTGACCGACAACATGAAGGCAGCTGTCCAGAACAAGACGCCCATCGCCGATGCGTACGCCCAGACGCAGAAGGACATGGTCGCCGCCATGAAGGACAAGGGGATCTCGGTCTCCCCGTGACCGGGCGAGGGGAGCGGCGGGCCGTCGTCCACCGCTCCCCTCTCGATGGGAAAGTACGCACTATGTCAGTCAGCACGCCCCGCGCGAAGCGCCGCAGCCGGAACACCCCGGTCCTGCTGGTCCTGGTCGGCCCGTTCGTCGCGTTCTTCGTGCTCTTCTTCGTGGCGCCGATCGTCTTCGCGGTGATCCAGAGCATGTTCGTCACGAAGACGAGCGGTCTCGGCTACGGGCCGCCTCAGGAGGTCTTCGTCTTCCTCCAGAACTACGTCCAGGCGCTCTCGACGCCGAGTTTCGTGTCGAGCATCGGCCGCGTACTCCTCTTCGCCGCGATCGAGGTGCCGCTGATGCTCGTGTGCTCGCTCGCGCTCGCGCTCCTGCTGG
Source organism: Leifsonia sp. LS1 (assembly GCF_020521355.1). Classification (NCBI taxonomy): domain Bacteria; kingdom Bacillati; phylum Actinomycetota; class Actinomycetes; order Micrococcales; family Microbacteriaceae; genus Leifsonia; species Leifsonia sp. LS1. The sequence goes on along the minus strand of NZ_BPER01000008.1, from coordinate 121,738 downwards.
ACTCCGGCCGCGCGCTCTTCCCTCGCGCCTTCCGCGTCTTCTACTTCATGCCCTACGGCGTGCCCGGGGTGATCGCCTCGCTGCTCTGGGGCTTCCTCTACATCCCGGCGACGAGCCCGATCCTCCAGGGCCTCGGGAGCATCGGGATAGAGGTGGCGCCGCTGTCGAGCGGGAACATCCTGTTCGCGATCGCCAACATCGCTCTGTGGAACTTCGCCGGCTACAACATGCTGATCGTGATCGCCTCCCTGCAGTCGGTCTCCGGCGACCTCTACGAGGCGGCCCGCCTCGACGGGGCGGGCGAGTGGGCGATCATCCGGCACATCAAGCTCCCGCTCCTGCGCCCCACCATCATCCTGATCACGGTCTTCACGATCATCGGCACACTCCAGCTGTTCGTCGAACCTCTGGTGCTGAAACCGCTCACGGCGGCCATCAACTCCGACTTCACGCCGAACCTCGCGGCGTACAACCAGTCCTTCTCGCAGGCCAACCCGAACCTCGCCGCAGCGATGGCCGTCATCGTGGCACTCATCGCCTTCGTCTTCTCGTTCGGCTTCCTGCGAGCGGTCAACCGGAAAGGCAACCGCGCATGGTGACCCTCACCGCCCCGAGTCGGCACGAGACCGGGAGAGCGGGCTCGCTCGAACCGCGACGGACGCCGTTCGCCTGGTCGAAGATCCCCGTCACGGCCGTTCTCGTGATCGCGGCGATCTACTTCCTGATCCCTGTCGTCTGGGTCCTGATCTCCTCGACCAAGAGCGGCGGCGACCTGTTCGGGACGCCCGGGCTGTGGTTCTCGTCGCACCCGCAGCTGCTCGAGAACATCCAGCGGCTGTTCACCCAGGACGCGGGCTCGTACGGCATCTGGCTGCTCAACAGCATCCTGTATGCGGGGGTCGGCGCCTTCGTCGCGATGGTCATGTCGGCGGGTGCGGGGTACGCCATCGCGAAATACAGCTTCCGTGGCAAGGAGTTCCTGTTCGCCCTCGTTCTCGGCGGCGTGCTCGTGCCGGCGACGGTCATCGCGCTGCCGCTGTACTTCCTCCTCAACTCGGTGGGCTTGACCGGGACCTACTGGAGCGTGCTGCTGCCCGGCATGGTGAGCCCGTTCGGCGTGTATCTGGCGCGCATCTACGCCACCGCGTCCGTACCGGATGAGATCATCGAGGCCGCCCGGTTGGACGGGGCCGGAGATCTGCGCATCTTCGCGACCATCGCGACCAGGATGATGGGGCCGGCGCTCGTCACGATCTTCCTGTTCCAGTTCGTCGGCATCTGGAACAACTACCTCCTGCCTCTGGTGATGCTGAGCGACACGAACACCTTCCCGGTCACTCTCGGGCTCACGCTGTGGAATTCGCAGACGCAGCGGGATCCCGCCTTCTACCAGCTCGTGGTCACCGGATCGGCGTTCTCCGCGGTGATCCTGGTCGCGGTCATGGTCTCCCTGCAGCGGTTCTGGCGGGCCGGTCTCACGGCGGGCGCGACGAAAGGATGACGACGATGGGGAAGCTCCCCGCCCACCTGCCCGCCCGGCTCGCGATCACGCTCTGGGACTTCTCCTGGTACACCAGGGCCGGCAGCGGCGAACCCTATGCCGATCTCGACACCGCCTTCGCGGAGGCGGTCGAACGCGGCTACAACGCGGTCCGGATCTGTGCGGCGCCCCTCTACCTGTTCGGGCCGGCCGATCTTCCCGCAGACCTCGGCATCTCCGGTCTCGGCGCGACGCCCGCCGGGGGGATCTATGGCGAGGGGACCCGCTGGTACGACGTGCCGGGCGGGTACGCCGTCCCGCTGCTGGATCGACTGGTCGAGCTGTTCGAGGCGGCGGCGAGGCACGGCTGCGTGGTCATCCTCTCGACCTGGGAGTACCAGCAGTCGCCGTCATTCGCCGCGACGGACGCGTGGTGGCGGGCGATCGACGCGATCCCGGTCCAGCGCAGGCTGGACGCGCTCGCGCGCGCGTCCGCCGCGCTGGTGCGATTCCTCGAGGAACGCGGCCACGGTGAGCGCATCGCTTTCGTCGAGCTCCACAACGAAGTCGACTTCTCGCGCGTCCCGGCGGACAGTGCGGCGATCGACGACGCCATCGCCGTCTTCCGGACCGCGGCCCCCGGCCACCTGGTGACGGTCAGCTACGGCATGCCCCCGCACCTGGACATGGCGGCCGTGCCGGAGAGCCTGCAGGTGGGACAGTTCCATGTCTACGCGTACGGTGTGCTCGACGCTCTCCAGCGCGAGATCGACCTCCGGGAGACCGGCTCGGAAGGATTCCCCAACCCCGCCCTGCGGCGGCTCCTCCGCGCGGATGCTCCGCGGTGGGAGGACTACGGCCGGCCGGAGGCGTGGCGGCTGGAGGCCACGGTGATCACCGACCAGATGCTCTACGGCTACGACAACATCGACGCCACCCGATGGGATCTCTGGCTCTACGACAACTACGGCGCGCACCGCGAGGAGATGCGACGCGAGATCCGGTCCCGCGTCACCGCCGTCGCGGCGTGGTGCCGTCGGCGCGACGTCCCGCTCGTCATCGGGGAAGGCTGGGTCGGCTACACCCCGCTCCGAGCCGGATTCGAGGAGGGCCCCGTCGGCAAGGATCTCGCCGAAGTCGGACTCCGCGCCGCTGTGGAGGCCGGCGCATGGGGCGCGGTGCTCTGCTCCAACGCGGCTCCGCACCACCCGTTCTGGGCGGACGTCGAGTGGCAGCGGCAGGCGAACCGGGAGCTGAGGGGCTGAGAGAGCCCGCCGTGGTCGGGCGGCGCGGGCGTGTCGATCGCGCTCGCCCGAAGCGTGAGGGCGCGGCCCGAGCGGGGTCCGGATGTGAGAGGCTTTCGGCGTGAAGCGGGCGACGATCTACGACGTGGCGAAGGCGGCAGGCGTCTCGCACCAGACGGTCACGCGCTATCTCAACGGATTCGAGGGGATCCGGCCGGCCACGCGCGAACGGGTGCGGAAGGCATTGGCCGAGCTGGACTACCGGCCCAACAGTGCCGCCCGGTTCCTCCGTTCCCAGCAGACGAACCGGATCGGCCTCCTCGCGCACCGGATGGATCTGTCCGGGCCCGGACGCCTCATCGCCGGCGCGACGTCGGCGGCCCGCGAGCGCGGCTATGTGCTCGACATCGCCTCGATGGACGGCGGGGACGCGGCCTCGGTCGACGAGGCGCTCGATCTCGTGCTCGAGCATCAGATCGCCGGCGTGTTCGGCACCGCTCAGACGCACGTGGTGCGGGAGGCCATCGAGGCCCGGGCCCTGAGCGTCCCCATCGCGCTGGATGGGCAGGAGTCGGGACCGGGCAGCGTGAACGTCGGCCTTCCCGGCCATCTCGCCGCCGCGCATCTCGCCGAGCTCGGGCACCGGCGGGTCGGGTTCCTGTCCGGGCCGGCGGTGTGGATCGCGAGTGCCGCGCGCCGTGACGGATTCCTGGCGGAGGCGGCGGCCGCCGGTCTCGATGTCCGGTGGATGGGCGAGGGGGATTGGTCGGCCGAGTCCGGCTGGGCCGCTGCGCAGGAGTGCCCGGTCGGTGAACAGGGGATCACCGCGATCGCCGTCTCGAACGACAGCATGGCGGTGGGGCTCATCGCGGGCCTCCATGAGCGGGGCATCGATGTGCCGGGCGACGTGAGCGTGGTCGGGATGGACGACTCCCCGGAGTCCCGGTTCCTCGTGCCCGCTCTGACGACGGTGCGCCTCGACTTCGAGGGCGAAGGCGCGCACCGCATGGCCCGTCTCATCGCGCGCATCGAGGATCGGACCGGCTCCGACGTGCCGGAGTATGACGCTCCTCGCCTGATCGTCCGGCAGTCCACGCGCGCCATCGCCGACTGAGATCCCCCGCGCGGCGTCGCTCACGCCAGCGATGTCTTGCGCGCGAGCCTGGTGCCAGGTACTCTCATCCACAGCCCAATGTTGTCGACAACATGTTGTCGACAACATCCGCAACGACGCAGGACTCGAGCGAAGGTCGACGATGACGCAGAACCCCACATTCCCCGGAGTGCTCTTCGGGGCCGCCTACTACGCCGAGTACCAGCAGCCGGGCAGCCTCGAGCGCGATCTCGACCTGATGGTCGATGCCGGCTTCACGGTGATCCGCGTCGGCGAGTCGGTCTGGTCGACGTGGGAGCCCCGCAACGGCGAGTTCGACCTCGACTGGCTGCAGCCGGTGCTCGACGGTGCGCACGCGCGCGGGATCGCGGTCGTCCTCGGCACGCCGACCTACGCCATCCCGCCGTGGCTGCAGACGCTGCACCCCGAGATCGCCGCGATCAACGCGGACGGGCGCACCATCGGCTGGGGCGCGCGGCAGGAGATGGACCAGTCGCAGCCGGTGTACCGCTGGTACGCCGAGCGGATCGTCCGCGCGGTCGTGCAGCGCTACGCCGACCACCCGGCCGTGATCGGCTATCAGGTCGACAACGAACCGGGCAACAACCTCCCGCACAACCGCACGACCTTCGCGGCGTTCGTCGAGTGGCTCCGGGCCCGCTACGGAACCGTCGAGCGGCTCAACGAGGAGTGGGGTCTGGTCTACTGGTCCCACCGCATCGCCGAATGGTCGGAGCTCTGGACACCCGAAGGCAATCTGATGCCGCAGTACCAGGTGGAGTGGCGGCGGTTCCAGGGCGAGCAGGCCACCGAGCTGATCCGCTGGCAGGCCGAGATCGTGCGCGAGTACGCCCGCGACGACCAGTTCGTCACGACCTGCATCTCCTACTCACGCCCCCAGATCTCCGACGATCAGCTCGTCGAATCGCTTGACATCACCGCGGGCAACCCCTACTACCTGATGCAGGACGGGCTCTCCGCCGACGTCGACCTTCCACGGCAGGCGGAGTGGTGGCACACCGGGCCGTGGGCGCTGTACCAGTGGGGCGACCGCGCATTCTCCTCCGCGCAGGAGCGATTCCTCGTCACCGAGACGAACGCGCAGTCGATCGGCGGACCGTGGCAGAACCAGCCTCCGTTCCCGGGCCAGATCAAGCAGGCGGCACTCGCCCTCGTCGCCCGCGGCGCCCGGATGGTGGAGTACTGGCACTGGCACACCCTCCACTTCGGCGTCGAGACCTACTGGGGCGGGGTGCTGCCGCACAGCCAGCGACCCGGCCGCATCTACCGCGAGGTCGCCGAGCTCGGCTCGACTCTGGGCGCACTGGGACCTGCACTCGACGACTACCGTCCCGACGCCGATGTGCTGATGCTCTACTCGACCGACACCAAGTGGTCGTGGGAGTTCTACCCGCCACTCGCGAACGCCGACGGCACGCCCGACACCAACAGCTATCTGCGGATCGTCGACGCGTTCTACCGCGGGCTGAACGAGGCCGGCGCACAGGTGCGCGTGCAGCACACCCGTCAGTTCCTGGCAGAGGATCCGGCGACGCTCGCACAGCGGTTCCCCGTGCTCGTCGCCGCGGCGGAGTACGTCACGCCCGACGCGACACTCGACGCCCTGCGTGCCTACGCCGAAGCGGGCGGGCACCTGGTTCTGGGCATCCGCACGGGCTATGGGGACGATCTGGCACGGGCGCGGCGCGGCGTCGCTCCGGAGCGCCTGGCCGAGGCGGCGGGCGTCTGGTACGACGAATACTCCAATCTGGCGTCTCCTCTCGCCGTGGAGGGGACGATCCCGCTCGAAGCCGGTGCCGCCGGCACGGCCTGGACCGACATCCTGCAGCTCGACGGAGCGGAGCCGATCGTGACCTACCGGGACAACGAGCTGGGCGCCCGGGTGGCGGTCAGCACCGCCGCCGCCGGAGCCGGCCGTATCACCTACGTCGCGACGGTCCCCAACCGCGAGCTCTCCCGCTCCCTCTCCCGCTGGCTCGTCCCGCGCACCACGGCGAACGACTGGAAGGCGTCCCTCCCCGTCACCGTCGCCAGCGGCCGGAGCGCCGACCGACGGGTCGTGTTCGCACACAACTGGTCCGCGGCTTCGCACGAGATCGTCCCCCCGCGCGACGCGCTCGTGATCGAGACCGGCGAGCGCCTCGCCGCCGGCACCCCCTATCTCCTCGCGCCACGATCCGTCGTGGTCTTCGAGGTCAGCGGCTCCGACGCGTGAGCCACCACCGAGAGAAAGAACACTGATGAGAATCGCAAGACGCACAGCACTCGCGCTGGGCTCGATCGCAGTGATCAGCGCCATCGCACTCACCGGGTGCAGCTCCTCCTCCTCGACGGAGTCGTCGCAGGAGAAGGTCAGCCAGTCCGAGATCGACAAGGCCCTCGACACCCCGACCACCATCACCATGTGGTCGTGGCTGCCCAACCTGCAGGACGAGATCGACCTCTTCGAGAAGAAGTACCCGAAGATCACCGTCAAGCTCGTCAACACCACGGGCGGAACGCAGCAGTACCCGAAGCTGCGCAGCGCACTGAAGGCCGGCAAGGGGGCGCCGGACGTCGCCCAGATCGAGTACCAGTACATCTCCTCCTTCCGGCAGACGAAGTCCCTGGCGGACCTCACCCCCTACGGCGGCAAGGATCTGCAGAAGCAGTTCGTGCCCTGGGTCTGGAAGCAGGTCGACGACGGGCAGGGCGTCTGGGCGGTGCCGCAGGACTCCGGCCCGCTCGGCAACCTCTACCGGGACGACATCTACCGCGCCGCCGGTGTGACGGAGTCGCCGAAGACCTGGGCCGAGTTCGCCGACGCCGCCGCCAAGATCAAGTCGGCGACCGGCTCCTACATCGCCGATCTGCCGGGCAACGACCCCGGCCAGATGGTCGGCCTGTTCTGGCAGGCGGGCGCCAAGCCGTTCGGCTACGACGGCAAGAAGACGGTCAGCATCGACATCGACAGCGCTCAGACACAGAAGGTCGTGTCGTTCTGGCAGGACCTCGTGCAGAAGGACCTCGTCGCGACCGACCCCGACTTCGCCGACAACTGGTACCAGGGACTCGCCCAGGGCAAGTACGCCTCGTGGCAGACCGCAGCCTGGGGGCCGGTGTTCCTGCAGGGGACGGCCAAGGACACCTCCGGCAAATGGCGCGCGGCGGACATCCCGCAGTGGTCGGCCGGCGAGAACGTCTCGGGCAACTGGGGCGGCTCCACCAGCGCGGTGCTCGCCACCTCCACCAAGAAGATCGCCGCCTACGAGCTGGCCAAGTTCATCAACACCGACCAGGAGTCGACGCTGATGTTCGCCAACAAGCAGTTCCTGTTCCCGGTGACGACCTCGACGCTCGCCTCGTCGGACTTCGTCGACACGAAGTCGGACTTCTACGGCGGTCAGCAGGTCAACAAGCTCTTCGCCGGCGTCTCCGACACCGTCGCGACCGACTTCGAATGGCTGCCGTTCATGGACTACGTGTACTCCAGTTACACGAGCACCGTGGGCGACGCGATCACCAACCACGGTGACATGGTGTCCGCGCTCAAGAAGTGGGACGACGATGTGACCGCCTACGCGAAGCAGCAGGGCTTCACCGTCAAGTGAACTCGAGCCGGGGGCCGGCCGCGCGGCCGGCCCCCGGCGGAATACGGAGAACCACCATGAGTGTCGCCCTCAACCGACCCAGACGCCCCGAGGCGGAGGCCCGCCGGCGAGATCCTCGCGCGCTGACGCGCTCGCAGACCGTCGCCGCGTGGACGCTGACCACGCCCTTCCTCCTCATCTTCGCAGCGATGTTCATCGTTCCCCTGCTGTACTCGCTCTACGAGAGCAGCTTCCAGTCGTCCCTGGTCGACGGGCAGTCCTTCGCGGGGCTGGCGAACTATGGTCGCGTCTTCACCGACCCGAGCTTCTGGGCCGGGCTGGGGCGCGTCGCCCTCTTCCTCGTGATCCAGGTGCCGATCATGCTCGGTCTCGCGCTGGCCTTCGCGCTCGCCCTCGACAGCGGCCGCCTGCGCGGCTCGAAGTTCGCCCGGCTCGCGATCTTCGTGCCGTACGCGGTGCCCGGAGTCGTCGCCACTCTCATGTGGGGGTACCTGTACGGGCCGGACTTCGGGTTGATCACTCAGATCGCCAAGGCGCTGCTGCTCCCGCCGCCGAACCTCCTGTCGTCCACGAACATCCTCGGCGCCACGATGAACATCGTCTGCTGGGAGTTCATCGGCTACAACATGATCGTCATGTACGCCGCGCTCCGGTCGGTGCCGACCGAGCTGTACGACGCGGCGGAGGTCGACGGCGCCAGCCAGTGGCGCATCGCATGGAGCATCAAGATCCCCGCGATCCGCAACGCGATCCTCCTGACGGTCATCTTCTCGATCATCGGGTCCTTCCAGCTCTTCAACGAGCCGAACCTCCTCTACAGCATCGCCCCGAACTCCATCGGGACGGACTTCACCCCCAACCTGTACGCGTACAACGTGGCGTTCAAGAACCAGGACGTCAACTACGCAGCAGCCATCGCCTTCGTGCTCGGTCTCATCGTCATGGTCGTGTCGTATGTGGTCCAGCTCGTCGCCAACCGCAAGGAGAAGCTGTCATGAGCGCGACGACTGAACGGGTCGCCCCGGCGTCGGGCCGCCGCTCCCACCGCCCGATCGTCGCGGCGTCGGCGCGCAGGCGGCGCGTCGTCGAGCGCGACAAGCGGCGCAGCACCGTCCTCACGGTCATCGTGTGGGTATCGCTCGCCTACTTCCTGATCCCGCTCGTCTGGCTCTTCATCGCGTCGACGAAGTCGAACAGCGATCTGTTCTCGACGTTCGGCCTCGCCTTCGGGAGCAGCTTCGATCTCTTCTCGAACATCGGGCAGGTGTTCACACAGCAGGGCGGGGCGTTCTCGCAGTGGTTGATCAACACGGTGCTGTACTCGGTGGGGTCCGCGGTGGGTGCTGCGGCGCTCGCGACCGCGTGCGGCTATGCCCTCGCAAAGTACCGCTTCCGCGGCGCCACGGCCGTCTTCAGCGTGATCCTCGGCGCCGTGATGGTGCCGTTGACCGCCTTGGCGATCCCCACCTTCCTGCTCTTCAGCGCGTGGAACCTGACGGACACGCCCTGGGCGATCGTGCTGCCCTCGCTCGTCAGCCCGTTCGGCGTCTACCTGATGCGCGTCTACGCGGCGGATGCCGTCGACGACAGCCTGCTGGAGGCCGCGCGCATCGACGGTGCCGGGGAGTTCCGCATCTTCTTCTCGATCGCGTCCCGCCTCCTCGCGCCGGGCATCGTCACGGTTCTGCTCTTCACCCTCGTCTCGACGTGGAACAACTACTTCCTGCCGCTGATCATGCTGAACAGCCCCGAGCTCTTCCCCGTCACGGTGGGCCTCGCCTCCTGGCAGGCGTCGGCCACTGCGGGCGGCGGAGGTCAGGTGCTGTTCACGACGGTGATCACCGGCTCGCTCCTGTCGATCACCCCGCTGATCGTCGCGTTCCTCTTCTTGCAGCGGTTCTGGCAGACCGGCCTGAGCTCGGGGAGCGTCAAAGGCTGAGTCCGGCGTCGACGGTGCCGCGACGTGGTCGCCCGCGCGTACTCTGACCGCCGTGCAGACATTCCTCCCGTACCCGTCCTTCGCCGACAGCGTCCGCCTCCTGGACCGCGCCAGGATGGGGAAGCAGCGCGTGGAGGCGCTGCAGGTGCTGCGGGCGATCACCGTGCCCGGGTACGGATGGCGCAACCATCCGGTGGCGACGATGTGGCGCGGGTACCTGCCCGCGTTGACGAAGTACGCGCTGGAGTCGGCAGACGCGTGGATCGAGCAGGGTCACGCGGACACCGTGCGGCCGCAGGTGCTCGCGTTCGCGCCGGAGGTCGCGGAGCTCCCGCAGGATGCCCTCGAGCTGCCGCCGTGGATCGGCGACGACGCGTTCCACCGCAGCCATCGGTCGAACCTGGTGCGGAAGGATCCGGAGTTCTACCGGCCGCTGTTCCCGGACGTGCCGGATGACCTGCCGTACCTGTGGCCCGGTGCGACACGAGAGGCGGACGGCTCGCCGCTGTGACAGCGGGGTCGCGAATCGCCGCTCTGAGGCGCTCGAAGCGGCGTTTCGCGACCCCTGTGTCGGCCAGGGCCGGGTCGGCCCTACGCGTCCTTCCGCAGCTGCAGCAGCAGCTCCGGGCCGCGCGCGTCCAGCACGCGTCCGCCGACGCGCGCGCCGACGGTGAGCAGCACGCCGCCCAGTGCGACGCCGACGACGAGGCCGGCCCAGGCCCACAGCGCATCGCGAGTGATGACGGCGACGATCAGCAGGGCGATCTCCGGCAGGCAGAGCACCGCGAGCACGCCCCAGGACGCGAAGGTGGGACCCATGAGGGCGAAGCCGGCGCCGGGCCGAGACTTGAACGGGTTGTCGCCCGGGTTGGGGACCGGGAACACCAGGCGAGCCGACGTCACCGAGCAGATGCCGACTCCGGTCAGGAGGATGCCGAGCGAGAGGCCGAGCAGGGCCGGGGCGATCGCCAGCTCGCCCTCCGCGGCGGCCGTGCCGATCGTGACGATCGCGACCGCAGGGACGCCGAAGGCGAGCATCGCCCCGGCCCGTCCCCAGCGGTCGGCGCGCCCCGGCACCGCCTTGGAGAGGTGCAGGGCGAAGGCGGTGGAGTCGTACGACACGTCCGCGAGCATCCCCACGCCGAGCGCGAAGGCGATGATCGGGCCGGACGCGATCAGGAAGCTGTTCGAGTGGTTGAGGCTGGCGTAGAACCACATCAACGCCGGGATCAGCGGGATCACGATCAGCTGGCGCAGATAGCGCGGATCCCGGAACCAGTAGGTCAGGCATCGTGCCGCGATCGCGCCGGCGGGTGTCGCGGGCAGGATGCCGAACAGGCCCGGCTTGCCCGGCGCGCGAACCCGGGAGGAGGCGCGGGTCGGGGTCACCAGCGAGCGGCCGAGACCCCAGCGCCAGACCAGCCAGAGCACGGCGAACGTCGCGAGCGCGATCAGGAGGCGCGCGAGCGCACCGAGCGCGTCGCCCGCTGCGAGCGCGCCCGGCACGGCCCACACGGCGCCGAGCGGCGACCACGACAGGCCGTCCGCGACGGCGGGCAGCGCATCCGCCGACGATCGAAGCCCGCGTGTCACGCCGATGATGATCGGTCCGGCCAGGATGAGCGGGATGAGCACGAGCAGGCCGCTCGCCTCGCGGAAGCGGCGCCCGGAGGCGAGACCGCTGGCGACGGAGGTCGTCGCTCGGGAGACGACGATGCAGGTGGCGGCCCCGAGCACGCCGGTCACGAAGGCGGCGAGCGCGATGCCCGGCGCGCGCCACCAGGGGAGCGCCGTGCCGAGGGCGGCGAGAGTCGTCGCCGCACCGGCGACGCCCACGGCGCCGCTCAGCAGCATCCCGATCATCATCGTCCGCAACGGGATGGGGTAGACCGCGAGGCGCGCCGGGTCGAGCGTCTGCTCGACCCCCGACATGAGCAGCGGGAGGACGGCCCAGCCGAGCACGGCGGCCGAGCCGGCGAGCACGAGAGCGGTGGTCGCGACCTCCCGCGGCGCGAAGGAGAGCCCGATGAGGGCGCCGAGCACCACCACGAGCGCGAAGACGCCGTAGACGGCGCCGAGGATGACGGCGACGAGCTGCCCGGTGCTGCGGCGGAAGGAGTTCCTCAGATAGAGGAGGCGGAGCCTTACGAGTGCTGCAACCACTCCGGCCCCTCCCCGACGCGGCGGCCGCCGACCAGCTCGACGAAACGGTCCTCGAGCGTCGAGCCCGCGCGGACCTCCTCCACCGTCCCGGCGGCGACGACGCGCCCGGCGGTGATGACGGCGACGTGGTCGCACATCCGCTCGACCAGATCCATCACGTGCGACGACACGATCACCGTGCCGCCCCCGCGCACGTACCCGCCGAGGATGTCGCGGATGTTCGCGGCCGACACCGGGTCGACCGATTCGAACGGCTCGTCGAGCACGAGCACTTTCGGCGCGTGCACCATCGCGGCGGCGAGCGCGATCTTCTTGGTCATGCCGGCCGAGTAGTCCACGACCAGGGTGCCGCCCGCGGACTCCAGGTCGAGCAGGCGGAGCAGGTCGGCCGTGCGCTGGGCGGCCGTAGGGCGGTCCATCCCGCCGAGCAGCCCGGCGTACTCGACGAGCTGCTCGCCGGTCAGTCGGTCGAAGAGTCGCACGCCGTCCGAGAGCACGCCGACGAGCGCCTTCGCGGCGAGCGGGTCGGCCCACATGTCGACGCCGTGGATGAGCACCTGGCCGGCGTCGGGGCGCAGCAGGCCGGTCGCCATGCTGAGCGTGGTGGTCTTGCCCGCGCCGTTCGGGCCGACCAGGCCGTAGAAGCTGCCGGTGGGCACGTCGAGGTCGATGCCGTCGACGGCGACTTTCTGGCCGAAGTGCTTGCGCAGCCCGCGCAGCGACATCGCGATTCCGTTGTCCTCGGGCACGAACCCTCCCCGTGTCGTTGGTCTGGCCCAGCCTACCCGCGCAATCGAGACGCCGCCGATTTGGACCGAATGTCGCGAAAGCCGGTGCGCTTTCTCGACATTCGGTCCAAGTGTTCCGGGGTTCAGGGGCGGCGGCGACGGGCGCGAAGGCGGAGAGCGGCGCCTGCCGCGATGCCTCCCGCGGCGAGCAGGGCGAGCAGGGCGGCCCCGAGCGCGCCGGAGCCCGTCGAGGCGAGCGGGCGGTCGAGCCCGGGCGGGACGACCGCGCCGCCGCCGCTCCCGCCGCCGGCTCCGGGGATCTCCGCCGCGGTCACCACGATCGCGCGTTCCGCGACCACCGCGCCGTCGACGACGACCTGGATGGTGTGCGGCCCGGTCGCGAAGTCCGCGGGCACGGTCGCGGTGACGCTCGCCGCGCCGTCCGCATCGGTCGTCGCCTGGCCGAGCGTCAGCGGGTCGGAGTGCAGCACGACCGTCGCCCGGACCCCGGCGGAGAACCCGCTCAGACCCACCGTCAGATCATGCCCGGCCGTGACCGCCGCGGGGGCGGCGATCGCGGGGGTGCCGGAGGCGCAGGGCTCGTCGTCCGGGCGCGCACCGGGCGCATACCCGGTCGGCGCGTCCGCTGCGGCGCCGTAGACCCGCATCTCCGCCGCGGCGGCGAAGGCCTGCCCGTTCAGCGCGCTCAGCGCCGTGAACCGCACGAACGACGCCGTGGTCGGGGCGAACGGGATCACCTGCATCGACGGGGAGTCGACCAGCGCGCCCGAGGCGACGGTCGTCCACGTCGAGCCGTCGTCCGACACCGCGACCTCGTAGCCCTTCACACGTCCGTTCTGCCCGCCGGACGACCGGCCGAGGTAACCGAAGCCGTCCACCGTCGACGGGCCCGCGAGCGCCAGCGTGACCCAGTGCGGGTAGGGCGCCGCGCTGTTCGTGTAGTCGGTGTGCCAGATCGTGTCCGGGTCGCCGTCGAGCACGTTCCCGACCGGGCCCTCTCCCGCTCCGGACGACAGGTTCTCGGAGTCGGCGGTCGCCGTCATCGAGCCGGGCGACAGCATGGGCCGCTCGGAGACCACGGTCTTCGCCTGCGCGGAGACCGATTTGGTCACGCAGTCGTTCACGTAGGTCGTCTCGATCCCGAGCATCGCCGTCGTGCCTCCCGCCGATGCCGGCGGAGTGACGAGCCAGGTCGTCGAGACGCTCGCTCCCGGGGCGACGCGGTCGAACAGGTTGCCGTTCTTCGTCGCCACCTCGGCCGTCCACCCGTCCGGGAGGTCCGTGAGCCGGACGCCGACGTTGGTCGCCGCGGTGAGCTCGTTGTTGGTGAACGTCGTCACGAACGTGCCGGCAACGCCGGGGCTGAGGTCGGTGCTCGCCGGGGCGGTCACCGAGCCGCAGGACGCGCCTCCCGCCTCCTCGCCGAGATCCTCGACCCGGAAGTCGTCCAGCACGAAGTCCGCGCCGTTCGCCCCCGAGAGCTTGCGGAGGCCGACCCAGGTGTCGCCGCAGCCCGCGACGACCTCCTTCGCGTAGTGCGCCGTGTCGAGCGCGGGAGCGAGTGCGTCGCGGTTCACGTCGGCGGACGAGACGGAACCGGCCGCCAGCGTGTCCGCGCCGGTCACCCAGGCCCACTGGCCCTCGAGGTTCGTCTGGTAGTCGAACGACACCCGGTACTTGTGGCCGGCGACGAACGGGACCGTGGCGGGCACGGTGCGGTACACGAGACCCGTGTTCTCCTCGTGCGCCTTGAGGGAGTGCTCACCGGTGAGCACGTCGTCGACGGCCAGGCCGTTCAGCGCTCCCGCGTCGTACGGCGAGTGCGTGTTCTTCCACTCCTTCTGGCTGTACGGCGCGTGCCGCTCGCTGATCGATGTGCGCGGGTCGGTCGTCCCTCCCGCGTCGCCCTTGACGAACGGCCCCCAGCCGGGCTGGTTGCCCTCGAAGTCGTCCGCCGCGATCACGGCTCCGGATGCCGGCGACGGTGTGGAGGTGTCGCGCATGAGGCGGGCGTCGTCGAGCGTGACGACGGCGTCGCCCGGCACGGCGCCCAGCGCCACCGTCACCGTGCCGCTCGCGGGCGCGGTGAACGAGACGGAGGCGCGCTGCGAGTACGTGCCCTGCTTCGCGTCGGAGGCCATCGAGTTGGCGGCCGGGGTGGAGTCGAACGTGTTGGCCGAGACGGTTCCGGCGTCCACCGAGACGGTCGTCGCCCGCCGCTCGCCCTCCGCGATCTCGACGTTCGCGCTGAACGTGTAGCGCTCGCCCGCCTGGAGGCGGGTGACCGTCTGCGAGAGCGACGACCGGTCGGAGCCGAGCGTCGCGACGTTGTCGCCGTTCGCGGAGGTCGCGAGCGCTGCTCCACCCGTCGGGTGCCACGCGCTCAGGTCGCCCGCGTTGAAGCCGGGGTCGACCAGTCCGCTGCCCGCGCCGTAGTCCGCCGCGGCGTGGGGAGCGGCGCCGCCGGCCGGAGCGAGCACGTAGGGCGTGCCCTTCGCCCCGGTCAGCGTGACCGTGCCGCCGTCCGCCCGCACATCGGAGACCTTCACCCGGCCCTGATCGGTCAGCGCGTAGAGCGTGAAGTCGGTCGTCCCGGCGAACTGCGGGGTGAGCGTGAACGTCGCCGCGCCTCCGTTCGGGTTGAAGTAGTACATCTTGTCGGCGTGGGCGGGCGAGGAGACGCCGTCGGCATCCGGCTCCCCCCACGGCAGCAGGTAGGTGCCTCCCGTCGCGACGGTGGCGCCGCCCATCGCGATCTGCCGCTCGCCGTCCACCATCGAGACGGTGACGCCGTCCGCGAGCGTGGCGCTCCGGCCGAAGTCCCACGCCTGCACCGGGAAGTGCTGCAGGAACTTGGTCGGCAGGTTGGCGCTCCAGATGTTGCGGTAGAACGTGTTCCAGTCGTTCTGGCCGGTCCAGCCCTCGAACTCCTTCACGTCCGCGCCTCCGAGGAGCGGATCGACGTTCCACACGTCGCGGTCCGTGTTGGCGATGAAACGGACGATGTTGGAGTTGATGCCCTTGTTCGTGGCGCCGCCGTAGTTCTTGTCGTTGGCCCAGTGCGACCAGATCGAGGTGCCCTCGAACTTGTAGGCCCACTCGGTGGCGACCTGCAGGTCGAGGTCGCGCAACTGCGCCGCGAGGCCGTCAGCCAGCCATCCGCTCGAGTAGTACGCGTCGATGTACACGCCGGCGAGGTTCGGCACCTCCTGCTTGAGCTGGGCGAAGCGGTCGACGATCGCCCCGGAGCCGAGGTCGTAGCGCTGGTCGATGTGATAGCTCTGGTTGAGCCAGTCCCAGCCGTTCACCTGACCCTGCACCATCCGGTCCGTGAAGGTCTTCGCCTGCGGGTACGCCTCGGTCGCGTTGACGTGCACGGCGACGTCGGCGTTGTACGCCTTGCCCTCGTCCACCAGCGTGTTGAAGTCGTCCAGGCCGCCCGCACGCGTGTTGTAGTCGCCGCCGTAGTCGGGATGCCCGGAGTCGTGGCCTTCGTTGGCGTACCCCTTGTCGAGGACCCACTGACCGAGATCGTCGGTGGTCATGGAGATGCGCTTGACGTTGTCGAGCGTCTTCAGGAACGGGTTGGTGGCCTGGCTCGCGAAGTTGAACGGGATGTGCTGCACGACGCGCTCGGGCACGCGGTCGGCGCCCAGCGGCCGGGTCTCGGCGTCACGGTAGGCGATCGCGGCATCCTGCCAGTCGACGCGACCGTCGCCGTTCGCGTCGGCGGCCAGCACGACCGTCGCGCGGGGCAGCGCGTAGACGGCCACGCGGGGATCGGTCGCGCCCGCAGGCGCGTACGTCCAATTGCCGACCGAGAGCTGCGCTCGCCGCGCCCCGTTGCCCGCGTCGACGATCTGCGACTGCAGTCGGGTGTTCCAGTTCGTATCGGAGTCCTGCGCGGCGTCCTCCGTCGCGTTGGTCAGGATGCCGCCCGCGAGCTGCGAGCCGCTGACGAAGCCGTAGGGAGTTCCGACGCTCCGCGCGTCGACCGGGGTGGCGCCCGTGACGGCGAGGAAGCGGTCGGCGGTGGTGGTGGAGTCCGTGGAGATCAGGGTGCGGGCGAGAGCCGCCGCCGGGTCGGACGAGTCGACCGACACCAGGGAGAGGTCGGGGATGGCGAGCTGGTCGACGGACATCGCGGCCGCGCCCTCCAGCTTCGTCACCGCGAACTCCACGGTCCCCTTCGCCGTCGCCGTGATCGTCGTCGTGATGGTGAGCTCCGGGAGGTCCGCGAAGGTCGAGACGTAGGTCGCCGTGTCGGAGGTGGCGCTCATGGTCGTGGTGGCGGTGTGCACGGTGCCGTTCACGCTGAAGCCGTCGAGCTTCTGCGCCTGACCGCCGAGGGTCCGTCCGTCGAGGTCGTAGGAGATCACCTGCGGGAACTCCTCGGCGACCTGAACCGTCAGCCCGGCGCCGTTGCCGATCGCGACCGGGGTCGCGGCGTCGGCCGGTGGATCGGGCGTGACCGGTGGCGGTGTGGTGTCGCCGGTGGCGAAGACGCGCAGCTCCCCGACCGACACGTTGGGGCTGCCGTTGATGGTGCTCGTGGCGACGAACTTGAGGTAGCGTCCGGTGACCGCCTGCGAGAACACGAGGTTCTGCACATCCGTCGCCGACGTCGGCTGGCGGAACCGCCCGGTGGCGGCGGGCGCGCCCCAGTCCGCCTCCGGGTCCTTCGCCACGGCCGCACTGTCGGTCACGTAGACGGACACGTCGGCCACCGGGCCGTTGGACTGGTTCTTGACCTGGTACTGGATGCCCGTCAGCGGGAAGGATCCGCCGACGTCGAGGGTGATCCAGTGCGGGAGCGGATCCGGCGACCCGCCGTTGTAGGCGCTCGCCCATTGCGTGCTCGGGTCGCCGTCGAAAGCCGCCAGGGCCGTTCCGTCGAGTGCGGGAGGCGCCGGGTAGGGCGCAGACTCGGAGTCCACGCCGACGAGCGCGTACTGGGTCTGCGCGATGGCCGTGCCGGCCGTCTGCGGAGCGTCCGCTGCTGCTGCCGGAGCCGTGGCGATCGGCGCCAGGGCGCCGGCGGCGACCAGCCCGATGGCCGCGAGGGTCGCGGGGAGAACGGCGGGAAGGGCGCGGAGGCCGCGCGGAGGATGAGGGCTCACAAGGTCCACCTAGCTGCATCGTTGGGAAGGTCCGCCTGTATGGCATCGATAACACTAGGGGATTAAAGCGATCCGGGGAACCCCTGATATCGCTAGCAGTCAGTGGGTGCCCGTGTGCGCCGGCCCGCCCCGGGGCTCCGGGTCAGGCGGTCGCGGGCGCTGCCGCCGTCGACGCGCGCACCACGAGCGTCGGCTCCACCGACGCCGGGGCGAGGGTCGTGTGCGGGTCGGCGATGTAGCGCAGAAGGTGCTCGACCGCGAGGCGACCCATCTCGCCGAAGGGCTGCGCGACCGTGGTGAGCGAGGGGGAGCAGTACTCGGCGAGAGTGATGTCGTCCACGCCGACGACGGAGATGTCCTCCGGGATGCGCCGGCCGAGCTCGTGGAAGGCGCGGATCACGCCGAACGCCATCTCGTCGCTCGAGACGAACACGGCCGTGACCTCGGGGATGCGCGCAAGGATCAGCCCGTTCTGGTAGCCGGAGGCCGGGGACCAGTCGCCCTTGAGCTCGGGTGGGGGAGTGATCCCGGCCGCCTCCAACGTGCTGCGCCATCCCTCGCTGCGGCTCATGGCGTCCAGCCACTCGGTGGGGCCGGAGACGTGCCAGACGGTCTTGTGGCCCAGATCGAGCAGGTGCTGCGTCGCCAGCCGTGCGGCTTGGGACTGGTCGACGGCGACGATCTCGGTGGAGGAGGTGCGCGATCCGTCGATGGTGATGGTGGGGATCGCGCGGGTCAGCTCCTCGATGCCGCGGGTGACGTGGATGAGCGGCAGCGCCAGGATGATGCCCTCCACGCCCTGGTCGGCCAGGCGTGACATCGCCTCCTCGATGGCCGTCGGCTCGAGGGACGGGCTGGTCGCCGAGCTGACGGAGTAGCCGGCGTCACGCGCGGCTTCCTCGACCCCGACGGTGACGGCGGTGCGCGAGAAGAAGCTGGTCTGCAGCAGCACGATCCCGATCGTCCGGCTGTGTCCGGAGGACAGCATGCGCGCCGCGTTGTTCATGCGGTAACCGAGCTGCTCGACGGCGGCGAGGACCTTCGCGCGGGTCTTCTCCTGCACGTTGGGGTGCCCGCTGAGCGCTCGCGAGACCGTCTGGGCGGAGACCCCGGCGACGCGTGCGACATCCGTCATCCCGGGCGGCTTCGGCGCCGACTCCCGTGCTTCCGTACTGGCCATGCTGGCAATGATAGCGGGCGCATCGTTGCAATCACGCAGATCCATTGACCGATTACGGCAATCCTGGCGGAACTGTTGTTATCGGTATCATTCTGTGCGACACTCGCTTCTCGAACCCGCTGAAGGGTGTCTGTGTTCAAAGGAGAGGCAGTGAAGAAGTCAGCAGCAATCCGATTGGCGGGCGCGGCGGGGGCGGTCGCGCTCGGCATCATGAGCCTGGCCGGCTGTTCCGGGGGATCCGGCTCCGGCGACGACGCGAAGCCGGCCACCGTGACGTTCTGGGGCTGGGCCCCCGGCTACGCCGACGCGGTCAAGGCGTTCAACGCCGCTCACAAGGACGTGACGGTGACGTACCAGGAGGTGCAGCCCGGCTCCAAGGGCGGGTACCAGAAGATGCTCAACGCGGTCACCGCGAAAAACGCGCCGTGCCTCGCGCAGGTGGGCTACGAGACCCTGCCGAGCTTCGCCGCACAGGGCGCGCTCGAAGACGTCTCGTCGGTCGCGAAGGCCGACGAGAAGGACTTCCAGCCGGCGGCCTGGAAGTCGGTCAGCATCGGGGACGCCGTCTACGGCGCGCCGGTCGACACCGGCCCGATGGGCCTCTTCTACAACAAGGAGGTCTTCGACTCGCTCGGGCTGAGCGCGCCGACGACGTGGGACGAGTACAAGGCCGACGCCGAGAAGATCCACGCCGCCGACCCGACGAAGTTCATCTCGTCGCCCTACCTCGACTACGACTACGCGGGCCTCGCCTGGCAGACCGGCGCGAAGTGGTTCGACGTCGACGGTGACGCCTGGAAGGTCACGATGGCCTCCGACGCCAACGCGAAGGTCGCCGACTACTGGCAGGGACTCGTCTCGGAAGGTCTGATCAGCAGCGCGCCGATGTACGACCAGGCCTGGTACACCGGCCTCGGCGACGGCAGCATCGCCACCGTGGTCGGAGCCGTCTGGCAGGCGGGCGTCATCAAGGGCGGCGCCGCCGACGGCTCGGGCAAGTGGGCGGTCGCCCCGATGCCGCAGTGGTCGGCGGGCGACGACGAGGTCGGCAACGCCGGCGGCTCGGCGACCGCCGTGCTCAAGGGCTGCTCGGACACCAAGGCCGCGTGGGAGTTCGCCCACTGGCTGAGCACCGACAAGGACACGTACAACACGCTCGTGCAGAAGGCCGGCCTCTACCCGGCTGCGACCGGCCTGGCCGATCTGCCCGCGCTCACCGAGGGCGACGCCTACTTCGGCGGCCAGAAGATCTTCGACGTCTTCGCGAAGGCCGCACCGCAGGTCAACCCCGACTGGACGTGGGGTCCGGTGATGACGAAGACCGCGGCCGACCTCGACGACGGGCTGGGCAAGGCCTGGGCCGGTCAGGGCACGATCGCCGACGCGCTGAAGAGCGCGCAGGACAAGACGGTCGCCGAGCTCACGAAGCAGGGCCTGACGGTCTCCGAGTAGGGCGAGAGCGGGAACGGGGGAGCGGGATGCGACGGGCCGATTCGGGACGGCCCGTCGCATCCCGTCGTGACAGCGCACGGGCATCCCGTGGGCGGAGAGAAGGAAACGTGACCGAACTGGCCGTCGCCGAGCATCCGGCGACCCCACCGGCGGCGAGCGACGCCGGGCCGCGCGCGCTGCGACGCGCGCGCCGGCCTCGCCGCTCGTTCAGCTGGCGCGCGCGGCTGCTGTTCCTCGGGCCGTTCGTCGTGCTGTTCGCCGCGATGAACATCGCGCCGATCGTCTATGCCTTCGTCAGCAGCCTCTTCACGGTCAAGCGCTCCGGCCTCGGCCTGACAGCGCCGACCCAGGAGTTCGACCCCTTCGCGAACTACCTCCACGCGTTCGGCGACCCCGACTTCGTCGCGTCGCTCGGCCGGGTGGCGCTGTTCGGCATCGTGCAGGTGCCGGTCATGCTCGGCCTCGCGCTGGCGCTCGCCCTGCTCATCGACTCGAAGTCGGCGCGGGGCAAGGGCTTCTTCCGGCTCTCCAGCTTCCTGCCCTACGCCATCCCGGGCGTGAGCGCCGCGCTCGTCTGGTCGTTCATGTACTCGACCACATCGAGCCCGATCAACCACCTGCTCGCGCCGCTGGGCATCCAGCTGCCGTTCTTCGACGAGGGGACGGTGCTGTGGTCGGTCGCGAACATCGTGACCTGGAGCTGGACCGGCTACAACATGATCATCATCTACGCCGCGCTGCAGTCGATCCCGGCCGAGGTGCTGGAGGCGGCCAAACTCGACGGCGCTTCCGCCTTCCGGACGGCGTGGAGCATCAAGATCCCGATGGTGCGCAGCGCGATCATCCTGACGGCCGTCTTCTCGATCATCGGCTCCGCCCAGCTCTACAACGAGCCGACCGTGCTGCAGCCGATCTCGGGCGGCTCCGTGTCGTCCACCTTCACCCCGATCATGTCGGCCCAGGCCGCGGTCGGCGCCGGCAACTACCCGTACGCGGCCGCGCAGTCGGTCATCCTCGCGGTGCTCGTCGGCGTGATCTCGTTCGTCTTCTTCCGACTCACCAGCAAGGGGGACACGGCGTGACCGCCCTCACCACACGGCGTCCGACCACACGGCGTCCGAACGCACGAGGCCTGAGCCCGCGTCGCGACACCACTGCGCTGAGCCGCACCGTCGTGCTGGTGCTGCTCTCGGTGTCGACCGTCTACTTCCTCTTCCCGCTCTGGTGGCTGCTCGTCTCGGCGACCAAGCCGTTCGGCGAGCAGTTCTCGGGCAACGGGCTTTGGTTCGACGGCTTCGGCCTGTTCGACAACCTCGTCCGGCTCACGGCGCAGGGCGACGGCATCTTCTGGCAGTGGATGCTCAACAGCCTGCTCTACTGCGGAGTGGGCGCCGCGATCGGCACCCTCCTCTCCGCGATGGGCGGCTACGCGCTGGCGAAGTACGACTTCCCGGGCCGGGGGGCGCTGTTCGGCGTCATCCTCGCCGCGGTGCTCGTGCCGAAGATCCTGTTCACGCTGCCGCTCTATCTGATGTTCTCGGGCGTGCACCTCATCAACAACCCGCTCGCCGTGCTGCTGCCGAGCATCGTCAGCCCGTTCGGCGTCTACCTGGCGCGCGTGTTCGCCGCTCAATCGGTGCCCGACGAGGTGATCGAGGCGGGGCGGATCGACGGCGCGAGCGAGTTCCGGATCTTCCGCTCGATCTCGGCCAGGATGATGCTCCCCGCGCTGGTGACCATCTTCCTGTTCCAGTTCGTCGAGATCTGGAACAACTACCTCCTGCCGGCCATGGTGCTCGGAGACGACCGCATGCAGCCGGTGACCGTCGGACTCGTCGGATGGAACGCCAGCCACGTCGCCGTCCCGCCGCCGCTCGTGGTGATCGGGTCGCTCGTGTCGGTCATCCCGCTGATCGTCGCGTTCCTCGCGCTGCAGCGGTTCTGGCGCGCCGGAATGACCGCGGGGGCCGTGAAGTGACGCTGACGGGAACCTCCTCGCTGCTGACGTACGAGGAGGGGGTGCTGCTGCGCGACGGCGCGCCCCACCAGGTGCTCTCGGGGTCCCTGCACTACTTCCGCGTGCATCCCGCCCAGTGGCGCGACCGGCTGGAGCGTCTGGCGGCGCTCGGGCTCAACACCGTCGACACGTACGTCGCGTGGAACTTCCACCAGCGCCGGGCGGACCGGCCCGCCTCCTTCGAGGGCTGGTGCGACCTCGAGGCGTTCGTCCGCCTGGCGGGCGAGGTCGGCCTGGACGTCATCGTGCGCCCGGGCCCGTACATCTGCGCCGAGTGGGACAACGGCGGCCTGCCCGCCTGGCTGACCGCGCGCGTCGGCACCCGCGCCCGCAGTTCCGAACCCGCGTTTCTCTCCGCCGTCGCCGACTGGTTCGACGACCTCGTCCCGCGGCTCGCCGCCCTGCAGGCGTCGAACGGCGGACCGATCGTCGCCCTCCAAGTCGAGAACGAGTACGGCAGCTACGGCGACGACGCGTCGTATCTGACCTGGCTACGGGATGCGCTCGTCGACCGGGGCGCGACCGAGCTGCTCTACACCGCGGACGGTCCGACCGACCTCATGCTCGACGGCGGCAGCCTGCCCGGCGTGCTCGCGACGGCGACCTTCGGCTCGCGCGCCGAGCAGGCGTTTCGCCTGCTGCGGTCCCGGCGCGAGGGCGAGCCCCTGCTGTGCGCCGAGTTCTGGAACGGCTGGTTCGACCACTGGGGCGAGCGCCACCACGTGCGCACGGTGCAGAGCGCCGACGCGACCCTCGGTGAGATCCTCGACGCCGGCGGCTCCGTCAGCCTGTACATGGCGCACGGCGGCACCAACTTCGGCCTGTGGGCGGGGGCGAACCACGACGGCCGGCTGCAGCCGACGATCACCAGCTACGATTCGGACGCCCCGATCACCGAGCACGGTGCCGTGACGCCGAAGTTCCACGCGTTCCGGTCGCGGTTCGCCGCAGCGGGAGGCCGACTGCGCGAGGTGCCCCCCGATCCGCCGATCCTGGCGCCCCGCACCGTTCCGGTGGTGCCCGGCGCCGGTCTCCTCGCCGCGCTCGACGGCCTCCCGGTCGCGGGCAGCCCCTTCCCCACCCCGCCGAGCTTCGAGGAGCTGGGCATCGCCTCCGGGCTCGTGCTCTACCGCGCGACGCCTCGGCTCCCACGCGGAGAGTGCACGCTGACGATCGCCGGTCTGCACGACCGCGCTCAGGTCTTCGTCGACGGCACCCGCGTCGGGACCCTCGACGCCGACGGCTCGCTCGCCGTCACGGGCGCGGGCGACGCTGTCGAGCTGCGCATCCTGGTCGAGAACCAGGGCCGCATCAACTACGGCCCGTTGCTCGGCCAGGGCAAGGGCATCCTGGGCGGCGTGCGCGTCGACCGCCGTCTGGTGCACGGCTGGACCGCGCGCCCCGTGCCGCTGGACGAGTGGGGGGAGGGGGAGGTCGCGCGGCTGGCGGGCGGTCGGGCGGCTCGCGGAGCCGCGGGCGCCGGGTTCTCGACGGCGCGGTTCGTGCTCGGCGCCGACGATCCGGCGGACGCCTTCCTGGCCCTCCCCGGATTCGGCAAGGGCTTCGCCTGGGTCAACGGCTTCCTGCTCGGGCGATACTGGGAGATCGGCCCGCAGGTCACGCTGTACGTCCCGGCGCCCGTGCTGCGTCCCGGCGGGAACACGGTGACGCTGCTCGAGCTCGAGCACTCCGGCGAGCGGATCGAGTTCCGCGCCGCTCCCGAGCTGGGGCCGCCGGAGGAGTACGTGGAGACGTTCTAGCGGGTTCACTCGTCGGCGCGGTGAACCGAAGGTCGTATTTGCGGCGCGCTTTCGCCTCATTCGGTCAAAATCGCGGCGGGGAGGCGTTGGATGGAGTCGAACCCGACGAGAGGACATCCCGTGACCGACAGCCCCACCACCGCATTCGACCTGCTCACCACCCGGCTGCTGCAGGATCCCGACCTCGATGTCTCCGCGACGGCGACCGGGCTGCACGTGCACGATCGGCTCTTCGCCTACCTCGACCGCGATGAGCTCGTCGTCGACCTGCCGCGCGAACGCGCCGCCGATCTGGTGGGTCGTGGGATCGCGACCACGGTTCCCGCCGCGCGCGCCGAGGCCGCCGGGGCCTGGGTGCGTATCGCGGATGCCGAGGACTGGCCGGAGCTCGCCGACGAGGCGCACCGGTTCGTGGGCGAGCCGGCCGTCGGCATGGACTCCTGATGGAGATGCCCTGGAGCCGTCCACGGCCGGACGGCGCATCCGCTGACGCATCGACCGTCCCGCCCGGCGTCCGCACCGCCTCCGAGTGGTCGTGGCGCCTGCTCGTGATCCTCGGGCTCGCGGCGGTCGTCGTCTACCTCGTGATCGTCTTCCACGAGATCGTCATCCCGCTGCTCGTCGCCCTGCTCGTGTCGGCCCTGCTGCAGCCCGCGGTGTCGTCGCTCGTGCGGCACCGCTGGCCGAAGTGGCTGGCGATCCTGGTCACGCTCGTCGCGTTCGCCGCCGTCGTCGCCGGACTGGTCATGCTCGTCGTGTGGCAGGTGCGCGCGGGACTGCCGCAGCTGGAGCGGGAGTCGGTCGCCGCATACGACCGCCTGCGCAACACCCTCCGCGAGCCGCCGTGGAGCGTGACCGACACGCAGCTCTCCGGGTACGTCGCCAGTGCGGGGGACTTGCTCCGCAAAGACAGCGGACAGCTGATCGGCGGGGCGGTGCGCGTCGGCTCGACGACCGGCCACCTGCTGGCGGGCGCGCTGATCGCCGTCTTCGCGACCATCTTCATGCTCATCGACGGCCACGGCATCTGGCGCTGGATCACCCGCCTCTTCCCGCGTACCGGCCGCCCGGCCATCGCGGCGGCGGGCGACGCCGGCTGGAGCACCCTCACGAGCTTCGTGCGCGTCCAGATCCTCGTCGCCGTGGTCAACGGCGTCGGGATCGGCCTGGTCGCCTTCTTCCTGGGCCTGCCGCTCGCCGTCCCCATCGGCGTCGTCGTGCTGCTCGCCTCCTTCATCCCCGTCATCGGCGCCATCGTCTCCGGCGTCATCGCCGTCGTGATCGCCCTGGTGTTCGCCGGCCCCGTGCAGGCGATCATCATGCTCGCCGGTGTGCTGCTCGTGCATCTGCTCGAAGCGCACGTGATGCAGCCGCTGCTGGTCGGCGGCGCGGTCAAGGTGCATCCCCTCGCCGTGGTCGTCGGCGTCGCCGCCGGCACCGGGATCGCCGGTGTCGCCGGCGCACTCTTCGCGGTGCCGCTCATCGCCGTGGCCAACGCGATGGTCGCCGCCATGCTGCGCACCGTCCGCGGCACTCCGCCCGCGGTGGAGTAGACCCGGCGAGGTTCACGTCGTTGCGCTCAAAACGCCGCTGTGAGCGCAACGACGTGAACTTCGCGGCCCGCGACGGGACGGCGCGATAGGGTCGCGAAGGTGGTCGTATCGGCGGCTGCGGGATGGAGGCGCACATGACCGACGTGAACGGGACTCCCGGGGGAGTCGCCGCGGGATGGTACCCCGACCCCTCCGGTGCACCCCAGCAGCGGTGGTGGGACGGAGCACAGTGGACGCCACACATCGCACCGTCGGCGCAGCCGGTCGCGCCCGCGCAGCCGGTCGCGCCCGCGCAGCCGGTCGCGCCCGCGCAGCCGGTCGCGCCCCAGTACTACGCCCCCGTCCAGCCCGCGCGCCCCGAGCTGAACCCGGCGACGCCGGTCGGCACGGTCTGGATCTGGCTCGTCGTGCTCCTCCCGGTGCTGAGCATCCTGCTGCTGCCGACCATCCAGATCCGCATCCCCACCATCGACCTCAACGACCCCAGGCCGATGGTCGACCCACTCGCCGTCATCGGCGGCCCCTGGTACTTCGTGCTCATCGGCGTCAGCTGGCTGACCTACGCGGCCACGGTCGTCTTCAGCTGGCTCGACCACCGCGAACTCACCCGCCGCGGCGTCGTCCGCCCGTTCCACTGGGCCTGGTCGTTCCTGAGCAGCCTCGTCTACGTCATCGGCCGCACCGTGATCGTCCGCTCCGTCGCCCAGAAGCGCGGGATGGCGCCGTTGTGGGCGATGATCGGGGTGACCGCCCTCTCCTTCATCGTCACGACGATCTGGACGATCATGCTCTTCACCACCATGTTCGACCAGATCTCCCGCCTCGCCACCTACGGAGCCTGAGAACCCCGTGTCCGAACGGGCCGCCCGCGTCCGTTATGATGGCTCACGTGCGCCTGCTCGCGGGCGCTCAGGAGACGTCGCATAGTCAGGCCTAGTGCACCACCCTGCTAAGGTGGAGTCCCCGTAAGGGGACCGAGGGTTCAAATCCCTCCGTCTCCGCAACAAGAGGTGCGAGTCCTGACGGATTGTGCGCCCAACCGTGCCGGGCCTCACAGCGCCCAGCTTCCGCACCTCAGAGACGCCGTCGGTCGTGGCTGCTCGACAACCGCGAGACGTGGAAACGCCTGCTGCCGTGAGGCGGACATCAACGCGGGCCGTTGAGACACGAGGTGGGCGAGATGCAATGCACCTCGCCCACCTCGCTACCTACTGGCTAGCGGACGTTGCCGTAGATCCAGGCGGTATTGGTCGGCGTCAGCCGGTAGCGCAGGCTGAGCTGGTCATCCTCCGACCACGCACCGGTCGTCGGATTCTGGCGGACGAGCGCGATCGTGATCGGCTGGACCGAACCGTCGGCGGCGGCTCCGCTGGTGAGCGCGCTGCGTGGGATGACGACCTCGATGCGTCCCGTTGTCGGATCCCATTGCGGTGCGATGACGGACGTGATCGACGAGTCGGCCGTCCACGCTCCTCCGCTGACCGAGAAGTGGGCGTAGTTCGTCGAGTCCGACCACCGTCCCACCATGTACGCAGCTGGTCGGGGCAGGGTCGCGCCGTACATCGCCGTCGTGCTCGTCGTGGTGGAACTGCTGCCCGAGTAGTCGCCGGCATAGACGTTGACGGCGAACTTCGGCGTCGTGTTGTAGCCGGGGAGGGTCCCCGACGCGTTGTCGATGCGGATGTAGATGTTGTTGGCATCGTTGGCGATGGCGACGTTCTTGATGTCCGTGTTCGCGTCGCCGCTGGTCTCGTTCCCGACCTTCGAGACGAAGTACGGGATCGGGTTCCACTGGGGCCAGTCTCCTGTCGTCCCCGAGTTCACCGTGAGGCTGGCGTTGGAGCCGGCGTCGCTGATGGGCGCGTAGGTCCGAGTGTCGGCCTGGTGGGTGTAGACGAGTGCCGCGAGCACGTACCAGGCGCCGGTGACCGGTTCCACCATCGTGGAGATGATCGGCTTCTGGCTCACATTGGAGACGGCCTCCCCGGGCGGCATGTAGCCCGCTGCGGTGCGCGTGACGTACCAGGTGAGCCGGTTGAGCGCGTCGGTGGTGTTGCCTGTGTACGTGTCGTCGATCGCCGCGTACATCGACATCTGGGGCCAGGACGGTTCAGCGGCCAACGCTTCGTTGCCCGCAGGGCTGTATGGCGACGTGTAGTAGAAGTTGTCTCCTTGGTACCGCGCCAGCCCGTAGGTGTCGTGGGTGAGGGTCGAGATGATCTTCGACAGGTGCGAGACGGCACGACTACTGCTCGGGTCGACGACCCCCGAGACCATCAGCATGTCGGACGACGAATCGATCGTCGTCCTGCCCGTGTTGTCGGCGTTCACCGCTCGGTTGTAGTAGCCGTCTGGCGAGTTCCACATGCCGGCGGGTGAATTGAGCGAGCTCGTCTGCAGCGCGGTGGCAATGGATCCTGCGGCATGGCTCCACGTGTCCGCATCCGTGGTGTCGCTCTTGCTTTGCGCGACGGATTCGGCAGCCCACAGGCCACTGACGTAGAGGGCCTGGGTGAAGGCGTTGTACTCCTGCGTCTCCTCCCAGATGGACGCGTCCTTCGGGCCGAGCCCGTTGCTCGCGATGTTGTTCGACACGAAGTTCGCGGCCTTCTGGATCTCCGGCCAGACGGCGTCCCGGAATCCGGTGTCACCGGTCTGGATCCAGTGCCGGTAAGCGCCGATGAGGAAGATGCCGACACTGTCGAGTTCCGGCTCGACGAAGCTCACGTGCTGACCGGTCCAGTTGTCGTAGGTCGTGCCGAAGGAGCCGTCGGCGTATTGGACGCTCGCCAACCATCGGAAGTACTTGTCGGCCTCCGCGTGATGCCCGGAGCTGTCCAGAGCGAGCGCAGTGACCGCGGAGTCGCGAACCCAGCTCTTGTAGCCGTAGGCGATCGGGTTGGTGGCAGCCGGCCACACTCCGAGAACCGGGCTCTGGGACTGCTTGATCGAGACCAGCGCCCGGTCGAATGCGGTCGACAGGCCGGTATCCGAGAAGTTGCTCGTCGTACGGGATCCTGCTGCGAGCCAGTTGGAGTATGCCGTCGTGGTGTTGTTCAGCCAGTAGGTTCCGGTATGCGCCCGCGCCGCATCGGCAGCAGCGTTCGCGTTGCAGGCTGTGTCGGCGATCGCCAGGTAGAAGGAAGCGGTTGCGTCGCCGCCGGCGGGAACGTTGACCCTCTTGTTGATGGCGAGGTCGACGTTCATCGCGCTGACGGAACTGTTGTTCGCCAGTGTGCCGTTGTTGTCGAAGGTGTACCACGGAGCGACGGACGCGCTCGTCAGCGTGGAGTTGGTGTCGTCGCCGACCTGGTGCCCGTCGGCGCCGTCGAGCGCGCCGAGAGTCACGTGGTACTGACCGCTGGCCGACATGTCCGCGTCGGCGGCGGTGCGTGTCGCATCCCAGGACGCCGTGACGTTCTGGCCGGAGGATCCGGTGTTGTTGAGGTGGACAGCATCGAGGACGTTCAGGTTCACCGCACTGGTGCCCGGGTTGTGGAGACGGTACTGGACGACGAGGAAATGCTGGTTCGGTACGAACGCGTAGTCCCGGCCGATGGTGACGGTGGTGGCTGACCCGTTGTAGGCGCCGTAGTCACTGCGGAGGACGCCGCCCGAGTCGATGTAGCCGGTCGCACTACCGAAATCGTGGACCTGGTCGTACTTGTTGCCGTTCGTCTCGTCGCGGAAGAACCCGGTGTAGTCGACGATCTGGTTGACCGCGGAAGCGGAGGTCGCGCCGGCGGGGGAGTAGTGGAGTTCGCCAAGTCGCGGGCCGTACTGCGTATTGGAGTCGGTCTGGGCCAGCTGCGGAGCCATCCAGATGCCCGTGGTGTCCGTCCAATTGTTCATGTAGAGGCTGCGGGCGGTCTCGGTGGAGGGCTGCGTAGGTGACGTTGCCGAAGCGTGTGTCGGTGCCGCGACCACGCTGAGCGCGGTCGCGCTGAGCAGGGCGAGCGCGACGACGGGTGCGAGTCGCGAGGTGAGTCTGTGTTTCATCGACGCCTCCTTGGGTCGACAGGGGAGGGGAACAGGGCGAGTCTCGACCCCCTCGGTTAGTTCTGTCAAGCAAGTAAATGAACCAATTTCCGAGCGCTGCGGCGCGAAGAAGCTTCGCTAAGGTCGATGGATATTTGATTGACAGAACTAATTGACACCGTCATGATGTGAACTACTCGACCCTTGGGGGCACAACGATGTCACGCCTTAGGAGCACGAAAATGTCACACACTCCCGCTGTCCGGGCACGGCGCCTTCGAAACGTCCTGACGGGCGGCCTCGCTGCAGTCGCCACCATTGCCTCGCTCCTCGTCGGGTCCGCCGCATACGCGTCGGGAGGGACCCCGACTCTCACCAGCGCCTACGTCAGCCAGGCCCGGTACGCGCCCGGCGCGTCCGTCACCGTGACAGCAGTCGTCGCCGAGACCAGTGGCGCCGGCTCCTGGTCTGGTCCTGTCGGATTCACGGTGTCGCACCTCGGCAGCACCGTGGCCACCGGGACAGCGACCGCGAATGTGGCAGCCAATGGCACCCAATCGGTCACCTGGAACACCACGGCCCCGAGCGCGGACTTCACCGGGTACCTGGTCACAGTGACGGCGGGAGCATCCACCACCCAGACCGCGATCGACGTGTCCAGCGACTGGAAGCACTTCCCCCGATTCGCCGCCCTCACCACGTATCCGTCCGGCACGACCACGGCGCAAGCGCAAGCCGATGTCGATCAGCTGGTCCGCGAGTACCACATCAACGCCTTCCAGTTCTACGACTGGATGTGGCGTCACGAGAACCCGATCGAACGCAACGCCAACGGCACCCTCGCATCGACCTGGACCGCTTGGAACGGAGACGTCATCTCGCCGACGACCGTCCAGAACTACATCCTCGCCGTGCACAACGACAGCGCCGCGGCGATGCCGTACTCGATGTCGTACGCAGCCCTGCAGAACTATCAGAGTGTGTCGGGGGTGGACCCGAACTGGGCTCTGAAGTACGCGTCCACCGGCCAGCCGTGGGCCTTCGAGATGAAGCCCAACCAACCCAGCACGAACCTCTACATGTTCAACCCCGCGAACACCAGCTGGCAGAGCTACATCACCGCCAAGTACGTCGACGAGGCGAACACGATGGGGTTCGACGGGGTGCACCTCGACCAGCTCGGCAACTGGGGCGCGATGACCGACACCTCGAACAACCCCGTCGATCTCCCGTCGGGCCTCGCCTCACTCGTGGCCGCATCCCGAAGCGCACTGGGCACGGGCAAGGCGCTCGGGTTCAACGCCGTCGACGGATACGGCGGCGACAACGTCGCCAGTGGAAAGCAGACCGACTACCTGTACAGCGAGCTCTGGGACAACCACGAGACCTATACGGCGATGAAGACCTACCTGGACACGCAGAAGAACGAATCGGCAGGCATCCCCTCGGTCATCGCGGCCTACCCGAACACCAAGGATGACGCCGGCCCCACGTACGAAGCCGAGAACGCGACCCTGAGCAGCGGCCTCACCGTCGACTCCGACCACGCCGGCTACACCGGCACCGGGTTCGTCGCCAACTACGGCAACACCGGCGACACGGTCACGTTCACGATCACCGCCCCCGAGACCCGCCGCTACAGCCTCGTCTTCCGGTACGCGAACGGCGCGGCGGGCGACGCCACACGCAGCGTCGCCGTCGACGGAACGACCCTGGGCAACGTCACCATGCCCACCGACGGCAACTGGAACAACTGGCACTACGACGCGGATATCGTCACGCCCACCCTCACAGCGGGGACGCACACGGTCACCATCTCCGTCGGCAGCAGCAACACCGGATTCGTGAACCTCGACAATCTCGTCCTCGGGACCCTCGACACCAACTCCGTCGAACTCGAAGACGCCGCCATCGCCGCCTCCGGTGCAACGAACATCGGGATGGCGCAAGGCGACTCGATGCTGTCCGCGCCGTACTTCCCCGACCACGACAAGCAGATGACCAACGCTCTGCGCGCGTGGGAGAAGAACTACTACGACTTCATCACCGCGTACGAGAACCTTCTCTACGGCCCGGATGTGCACTCCGTCGACTCCGGGTCGCAGTTCCTCTCGATCGCGGGCGTAGCGACCTCCGGTGACGCTTCGGCGAACACCGTCTGGACCGACGTGAAGAAGACGTCCAGCGACGATGTCGTTCAGCTCGTCAATCTGCTCGGGAACGACAACACCTGGCGCGACGCGGGTAAGGCCACGCCGCCGGCGCAGACGAACCTGGCGGTCAAGTACTACATCGGGCCGAACGAGTCCCCGACGGCGGTGCACGTCGCCACGCCGGACAGCAACAACGATTCCAGCACGAACCTGAGCTACACCATCGGCACCGATGGCAACGGCCGCTACATCAGCTTCACTGTGCCGAAACTGAATGTCTGGGACATGATCTACATCGACCGCGGCTTCACCACGCCGAGCGGCAACCAGTACGAGGCCGAGAACGCTGTGCTGACCAACGTCACCACCAACACCGACCACGCGGGTTACACCGGAAACGGATTCGTCGACAACTTCTATCAGACCAACAGCGGCGTGTCCTTCACCGTCAGCGCAGCGACGAGTGGCAACTACCACCTCACGCTCCGGTACGGCAACGGCGGCTCCACGGCGACGCGAATCGTCGCCGTCGACGGTCAGCAGGTAGCCACGCCGACCTTCCCTGCACAGGGCACCTGGGACTCCTGGACCACAGTGTCCGTACCGGTCACACTCACGCCGGGCCTCCATACGGTCGTCATCTGGTGCACCGGGGGCTCGGGAGCGATCAACCTCGACAACCTCACCGTCGGGCCCTGAGTGCGAGTCCTACGGCACGGGCGCTGCAGCTCGAGAGTGCGGTTCAGCGCGTCAGCGCCTTTCCGCTCCGGGATGCGTGCCGAGCACGTAGGTCTGGATGGCGATGACGGCAGCTCCGCGGCACCATTCGAGATTGTCGCCGGAGGTGGCGACGAGATCGAGGCGCTTCGCCCGCGGGTCGCGGTCGGCTGCGATTCCCTGGTCGACCGCCTCGCGTGCGATCTCGACGAGGCGGACGCCTTCGCCGCCGAGGATGATGCGTTCGGGGACGGTGAGGTTGGCGATGGCGGCGAGGAGGCGGCCGAGGCCCCGGCCGGCATCGACGACGACGCGGTGAGCGGCGGGCTCACCGGCCACCGCCAGGTCGAGCGCCTCGTCGTACCCGACCTCGCGTCCGAGCGCGGCGCTCACTTCGTGGGTGATGGCTCCTTGCGTGAGAACGCTGCGTGCGCATCCTCGATGGCCTGCGGGGCAGAGCGGGCCGAACGGGTCCAGCGGCCAGTGTCCGATGAGTCCGATGCCGGTGTCCTCGTCGGCGACGATGCCGTCGTGGATGACGAGGCCGTACCCGATCCCGACGCCGAGGGTGATGACGGCGAAGCGGTCGAGCCCGCGTCCGTAGCCGAACCAGTGCTCGGCTTCGGTGAAGGCGACGACGTCGTTCTCGATGATCGTCGAGATGCCGGTGCGCGCCTCGATCATGTCGACGAGCGGGACGTCCTCCCATTCGAGGAAGGCGGCGCTCGCCACGGTGGAGTTGTGGGCGATTCGGCCGCCGAGGCCGACCCCGATCGCAGTGACCCTCGGGACTGTGCCCGCGAGCCGCTCGGCGACCTGGGCGATCGCATCTGCAACGGACTCCGGGTCGCGCGAGCTGAAGGATGCGCGGTCGGCGCTGATCACGTTGGCGCGAAGATCGGTGGCGACCCCCTGAACGTCATCGGCCGTGAGCTTCATCCCGATGAAGTGGCGGGAGTCCGGCACGATGTCGAGCGGGCGTGATGGGCGGCCGGTGCGACCCTCCGTGAGCTCGCCGGTCTCGACCAGCAGCCCGCTCTCGATAAGAGGAGCACTCAAGCGCGTCAGCGATCCCGGGGAGAGATCGAGCCGGCGTGCGATGTCGCTTCGTGAGAGGGGTCCATTGATCAGCACTTCGAGTGCGACCGAACGGGAGGCACCCGTCCCGGGCGTCCATGAGGGAGCGCTAATCGTCACGCCGACCCCCTTTCTCTGTTCCCTCACTCTCGCATAGCCAGATTGTTTCGTCAATCAACGAATCAAGGGCGGGAATGCGGGCGAGAACCGGAAGTTGACACCGAGTTCTTTTTGCTCTAGAAATAATTCACACCAAGAGGCGCTCGAGCTGAGCGCTCCGGTCACCCTTTGACAGGAGAACTGCAATGAAGCGTTCCACCGCACTGGCCGGCTCTGCGGCGATGGCCGCCGCCATCGCGCTCGTCGTGGCCGGCTGCTCGTCCCCGTCGGCCGGATCCTCGACCGACGGCTCGTCCAGCAACCCCGTCACCCTGACATTCTGGGGATCCTACGGAAACGGCGGCAACTCCACCCAGGAGGATGCGCTGAACAAGACCTTGATTCCCGCCTTCGAGAAGGCCAACCCCGGCATCAAGGTCGACTACGTCGACATCCCGTACGACAGCCTGCTCCAGAAGCTGACCACGAGCGCGGCCGGCGGCACGCTGCCCGACCTGGTCCGGTCCGACATCGGCTGGGTGCCTCAGCTGGGCCAGCTCGGCGTTCTCACGCCGCTGTCCGACAGCATGAGCGACTTCGGCACCCTCTCGAAGGCGACGTACCCGGGCTCGCTCGCGACCAACAAGTACAACGGCAAGTACTACGGGCTCCCGCTCGACGCCAACACCCGCGTGCTGATCACCTCGCAGAAGGCTCTGGATGAGGCCGGGATGAGCACTCCGCCGGCGACCTTCGACGACCTGAAGCAGATGGCGGCGAAACTCAAGGGCACCGGAGTGTCCGTCTTCGCCGACGGAGGGCTGGGCGGCTGGAACATCTACCCGTGGATCTGGTCGAACGGCGGCAGCATCACGAACTCCGGCCTGACGAAGGCCACCGGCTACCTGAACGGAGACAAGTCGGTGGCGGCCATCCAGATGCTCGTCGATCTGTACAAGGAGGGACAGATCCCGAACCTGATCACGGGCAACCAGGGTGCGACCTCCACGTCGGACGGCCTGCCGACCGGCAAGTACGCGACCATCCTCGATGGCCCGTGGATGAAGGGCATCTGGGCCGGACAGTACAAGGACTTCAAGCCGGTCTACGCACCGGTGCCCCACGGCGACGGACCGTCGACCAGCGTCGTGGGCGGCGAGGACATCGTGCTCACCGCATCGTCGAAGCACCAGGCCGCGGCCGAGAAGTTCATCCGCTTCACGCAATCCGAGTCGTTCCAGATCGAGATGGCGAAGACCGGTCAGATGACCGTGATTCCGGCATACGCGTCCAAGCAGGCCGCCATCGACCCGTATTACACGATGTACGCGGACCAGCTGAAGACGGCGAAAGCGCGCCTGGCGATCCCGCAGGGGGCGAAGGTCGACAACATCCTCAGCACCGCGCTGACCCCGGCATTCACGGGATCAACCAGCGTCAAGGATGCGCTCACCACGGCGGCCCAGCAGATCGATCCGCTGCTGACCGGCAAGTGACCTCGTGAGCACGGCCACAGCAGACACCTCAGGCGCGGCGGGAAGCACTCCCGCCGCGCCGCGGCCCTCCGCCGCCCCTGGCCGCCGTTCGGCACCGCCGACGCAGCGATCGCCGCGGCCGCGGCGGCCGCCGACGGCCGGCCGCGTGCTGACCCGCGCGACGCCCTACCTCTTCATCGCCCCCGGTTTTCTCCTCTTCGCCGCGCTGATCCTCGTGCCCATCGCGCAGGCCGTGCAGATGAGCTTCTACGACTGGAAGGTCATCGCCGGGGCGGTCAGCCAGTTCATCGGCCTGGACAACTACATCCGGGCGTTCTCGGACGATCATTTCTGGCTGAGCCTCGCGAACAGCGGCATCTACATGCTCTTCACGGTGCCACCGCAGATCATCATCGGCTTGTTCATCGCTCTTCTGCTCAAGCAGAAGAGCCCGACTCAGCCGGTGTTCCGGGTGCTCTTCTATCTGCCGGTCGTCACGAGCTGGGTCGTGGTGTCGCTGCTCTTCAAGTACCTCTTCGCCGACGGCGGCCTCATCAACTTCACGCTGCACGACTTCCTGCACCTGATGAACTCCGACGTCTCCTGGCTTTCCGGCCGATGGACGGCCCTGGTCGCGATCTGCGCGCTGGGCGTCTGGAAAGGCGTCGGCTGGTCGATGATGATCTTCCTCGCCGCGTTGCAGGGAGTGCCCCGTGCGCTCGAGGAGGCGGCGATGATGGACGGCGCCGGCCGCTGGCAACGCTTCCGTACCGTCACCGTCCCGGCCATCTGGCCCACGCTCCTGTTCGTCACGGTGATGCTCGTGATCGGCGGCTTCAACGTCTTCACGTCGGTGCTCCTGATGACCGGCGGTGGACCGGGCGGCGCGACCGATGTCGTCCTCACCTACATGTACAACCAGGCGTTCACGTTCCTCGACTTCGGCTACGGTTCCGCTCTCGCCGTGATCCTGTCCGTGATCGTCTTCGTGCTCGCCATCGTCCAGCTGCGCGTGTTCCGCGACCGCAGCGGAGAGGATCTCGCATGACCGCCACCGCCGCCACGACGGCCGCCGCGCCCCCCGCGCGCAGGCGGCTCGGCGTGCGCCGAGCCCGGTCCCTCGGCACCGCCGCTCGCATCGCCATCCTGATCGTCGGGGCGGTGATCATGGTGACGCCGTTCCTCTACATGCTCTCCACCAGTTTCAAGAGCCAGGCGTACGTGCTGACAGTTCCGCCGCAGTTCATCCCGAACCCGGCGACCACGGCGAATTACACCCAGGCGTTGACGACGCAGGACTTCGGACTCTACTTCGTGAACTCCGTCATCGTGGCCGTCATCTCCACGGCTCTGTCGCTGCTGATCAGCTCGATGATGGCCTACGGGTTCGCCCGGTTCCGGTTCCCCGGACGCGAATGGATGTTCCGCATCCTGTTGCTCGGGCTGGTCGTGCCAGCGATGATGCTGATCATCCCGCAATTCGTCATCGCGAAGTTCTTCGGCCTGATCGACTCGCTCGGCGGCCTGATCGTCTTCTACGTCGCCGGGTCGCTCGCGCTCAACACCTTCCTGCTGCGCGGATTCTTCGCCGCTATCCCCGACGAGCTCGACCAGGCGATGCAGGTGGACGGTGCGAATGCGTGGACGAGGTACTGGCGTCTGGCGATCCCTCTGGCCAAGCCCGCCCTGGCGACGGCGACCATCTTCACGTTCCTCGCCTGCTGGGACGAGTTCGCCTGGGCCCTCACCATCATCAACACGCCGGAGCACCGCACGCTGCCGATTGCCATCGCGCTGTTCCAGGGTCAGAACGCGACCCAGTGGGGCCTCGTCTTCGCCGCATCCATCATTGCGATCGTTCCGGTGATCGTCGTCTTCCTGGTGTTCCAGCGGTACTTCGTGCAGGGCCTGACCGCGGGGGCGGTGAAGGGATGAGCGAGAGGACGGTGCGCGCCGAGCTGCTGCCGGAACGCTCCTCGTTCGAGGCCGGCGAGGATGTCCGCGTGGAACTGCGCGGAGCATCCGGCCCGGGCACGCTGACGCTGTGGCACCTGGGCGTCGAGGTGGAGAGCCGGGAGACCGAAGGCGCCGGGTATCTCTCGCTCGGCTCGCTCGCGCCCGGCGGGTACGGGGTCGAGTGGACGGACGGCGTATCCATCACGAGAACCGCGGTCGAAGTGACCGAGCATCCAGGCGCGCGCATCCGCTACGGCTTCACCGTGGACTACTCGCCCGGGCGGGATCCAGAGGGGCTCGCCGACACTGTCCGCCGCCTCCACCTCACCGACGTGCAGTTCTACGACTGGGCCTATCGCCATGCCGAGCTGCTCGGCGGTGGCGAGGCGTACGAGGATGCGCTCGGCCAGCCCGTCGCTCTGGAGACCGTGCGCCGCCTCGCTGACGCGGTGCGGGCGGCCGGAGCCCGCGCGCTCGGCTATGCCGCCGTCTACGCCGTCGGACCGCAGGAGTGGGACCAGTGGAAGGACTGGGCGCTCATCGACGCCACGGGCTCGCCGTACGCCCTCGGCGACTTCCTGTTCATCGTCGATCCGGCGGCCGTGTCGTGGCTCTCGCACTTCCGTGAGGAACTCGCGGCTTCGGTCGCGACGGTCGGTTTCGACGGCTTCCACCTCGACCAGTACGGCTACCCCAAGCACGCTCGTCGCGCGGACGGCCGGGCGGTGGACGTCGGCAGCTCGTTCGAGGCGCTGATCGCCGGGGTGCGCGACCGCCTCCCGGAGGCGCGCCTCGTCTTCAACAACGTCAACGACTTCCCGACATGGGTGACCGGCGCGACCCCGCAAGACGCCGTGTATGTAGAGGTGTGGGATCCGCACGTGACCCTCGGCGCTCTGGCGGCGGTCGCCACGCGCGCCCGGGCGGCCGGCGAGGGCAAACCGGTCGCCATCGCCGCCTACCAGCATGTCTACGACTCCGTTCCAGCGGGTGCGGCCGACGAGGCCACCGCATTCACGATGGCGACGCTGTTCTCCCACGGGGCCACCCACCTCCTCGCCGGCGAGGCCGACCGCATCCTGGTGGACCCCTACTACGTCCGCAACCACACGGTGGAGCCCTCGACCGCTGAGCTGCTCCGCCGCTGGTACGACTTCATGGTGGAGCACGACGAGCTGCTGTTCGACCCTCGCATCGTGGATGTCACCGGCTCCTACGCGGGGCCGTACAACGACGACATCGACGTGTCGTATGCAGCAGCGCCGGTCTCGGGCGAGGCCGTAGCCGGAGCGGTCTGGCGACGTGTCACGAGCACCCCTCGCGGGCTCGTGGTGCAGCTGATCAACCTCGCCGGCCAGCCGGACACCCTCTGGGACGGGCCGAAGGAGACGCCGGCCGCCGTCGGCGAGGGCGTCTTGCGCATCCGGACCGTCGCCGGTTCGCCGCCCCGCGTCCGCGTCGCCGATCCGGATCGCTCTCCGCGGCTCGTCGAGGTCCCCGTCGACGCCGGCGCCACCCACGCGACGGTCACCCTGCCGGCCCCCGGCACCTGGCAGCTCGTGCTCATCGAACTCGATCCGAACGGAATGGAATGACCGACGTCACGCTCCTGCCGACCGCGGTTCCCCCGCGCACGACGGCCGAGGAAGACCCGTGGTGGCGCTCTGCCGTCGTCTACCAGGTGTACCCGCAGAGTTTCGCGGACGCGGACGGCGACGGCGTCGGCGACCTGCGGGGCATCTCCCAGCACCTCGACCACCTGGAGGAGCTCGGTGTCGACGTGATCTGGCTGTCGCCGATCTACGCCTCACCGCGCGACGACAACGGCTACGACATCAGCGACTACCAGCAGATCGACCCCATCTACGGAACTCTGGACGATTTCGACCAGCTGCTGGCGGACATCCATTCGCGGGGAATGAAGCTCGTCATGGATCTGGTCGTGAATCACACGTCCGATGAGCATCCGTGGTTCGTCGAATCCGCGTCCCGGCCTGACAGCCCCAAGCGCGACTGGTACTGGTGGCGTGCACCCCGCGAGGGCTTCGCCGGCGGAGAGCCGGGGGCGGAGCCCAACAACTGGGGGTCCTTCTTCTCCGGATCCGCGTGGCAGTACGACGAGGCGTCCGGCGAGTACTTCCTGCACCTGTTCTCGCGCAAGCAGCCGGACCTGAACTGGGAGAACCCCGAGGTCCGCGGTGCCGTGTACGACATGATGAGCTGGTGGCTCGACCGGGGGGTCGACGGCTTCCGGATGGACGTCATCAACCTCCTGTCGAAGGTGCCATCGCTGCCGGATGGCGTCGTCGCGCCCGGCGCTCTCTACGGCGACGGCTTCCCCTTCTACGCGCAGGGGCCGCGCATCCACGAGTTCCTGCACGAGATGCACGAGCGCGTCTTTGCGCACCGTGAGGGAGCCTTTCTCACCGTCGGCGAAATGCCTGGCGTCACAGTCGAGGATGCGCGACTGTTCACGGATCCGTCGCGTCGCGAAGTCGACATGGTCTTCCAGTTCGAGCACGTCGGCCTGGACCACGGCCCGGGCGGCAAGTGGGACCCGCGTTCCGCCAGTGTTCGCGACCTCAAAGAGTCGTTCGCCCGGTGGCAGGAGGGACTGGCCGAGGCCGGCTGGAACAGCCTGTACTGGAACAACCACGACCAGCCCCGCGTGGTCAGCCGATTCGGCGACGACGCGGACTACTGGCGCGAATCGGCAACGGCCCTGGCGACCGTCCTCCACCTCCAACGAGGCACCCCGTACATCTATCAGGGTGAGGAGATCGGCATGACCAACATGTCGTTCGCCGACATCACGGGGTTCCGCGACATCGAATCGCTGAACCACTACGCCGAGGCCGTGCAACTGCGCGGCGTCGCCCCGGATGAGGTGCTCGCCGCCCTGCGCATCATGAGCCGCGACAACGCGCGCACACCGTTCCAGTGGTCGGCTGAGCCGAACGCCGGTTTCACGACGGCCGAGCCGTGGATCCCGGTGAACCCGAACTTCGACCGGATCAACGCGGACGCTCAGCGACGCGATCCTCGGTCGGTGTTCGCGTATTACCAGGCCCTCATCGCGCTCCGACACTCCGAACGTGCCATCTCGCACGGCAGCTTCCAGCTCCTCCTGCGGGAGCATCCCACCGTGTTCGCCTACGTGCGGACTCTGGAGGCGCGGGAGGTTCTCGTGCTCGCGAATCTCGTCGGCGCAGCGGCGACGTATGAACTGCCGGAGGCCGAGGTGTGGGCAGACGCGGTGCCGGTGCTCGGGAACACCGAGGCGAATGTTCCGCGTGTGGATGGGCGCTTGGGGCCGTGGGAGGCCCGGGTGTTCGTCCGGGACGCTCGGTAGCGTCGTCGCACTCGTCGGAGCCGTGGTCATCTGGCGAGTGCGCGCCGTCACGTGGCGTTCCGATTCAGGTCCCGGTCGGCCGGCTCCGCGTTCGGCCGGCGGCTCCTCGACAGCGCGTCAGCGCCGACCCTGCCCCGGGGCGCTGTCACCCGGCGAGCTCGGCGGAGGTGGGGGGTTCCGCGCCCGCCCGGGACACGGTGATCCCGGCGGCGCGAGCGGCCGACTGGCCGGCCGACGCGAGTTCGGCGGGTGAGAGACCACGCGCCGTGTCCAGGCCGGCCTCGAGGAACCAGGCCAGCAGAGCGGCCATGTAGCTGTCGCCTGCACCGACGGTGTCCACCACCTGAACGGTGACGGGTGCGATCTCGACCGTGGAGCCTCCCGCGGTGAGGATGGAGCCGGCGGAACCCCGTGTGACGGCCACGAGTGCGCCGGTGGATGAGATCGCGCGTGCCGCCTCGTCTGCGCGCACGTCCGGGTACAGGAAGAGCGCATCCTCGTCGCTGAGCTTGACGATGTCCGCCCGCCTCGCGAGTCGCTCGAATCGTGCCACGGCGTCGGCGCGGTCGCCGACGAGGGCCGGACGGATGTTCGGGTCGAAGCTGATGCTCGCCTCGGGGCGGAGCTCCTCGACGAGTTGCTCGATTCTGTCCGCGCCCGGTGCGAGGAAGGCGGAGATCGAGCCGATGTGCAGATGCCGAACGGGAGGCACGGCGATCCGTCGGGGGAGCTGCCAGGTGATGTCGAACTCGTACGCAGCCGAGCCATCCGCCGTGATTCTGGCTTCCGCGCTGGAGGTCGTCGGAAGGCTCCACGATTCCGGCAGGAGAGTGACGCCGGCGCCCGTCAGGCGCTCGCTGATCGCGTGTCCTCTGGCGTCGTCGCCCACAGCGGTCAGGAACGACGTCGCCACACCGAGCCGGGCGAGACCGAGCGCGACATTCGCGGGGGAGCCCCCGGGGTGCTCGCGCGTCGTGCCGTCGCGATGGATCACATCGATGAGCGCCTCGCCGGCGACCAGTACGCGGTGAGCGTCCGCCGTGGGGTCGAAGGCCTGCTCGGGCGATGACGGGGGCATGTGTGGACCTGCTCTCTTTCCGAATCGACGTGACCCGCGCGGCCGTGATTGCTCGATGCCGCGCGTCGATCAGTGTGGATAATACGTATTGCAATGTTCACCGGTGCGGAGAGGATGCGCCACTCGCCATGATCCGATGCCGCGGAATCGTCACGTCTCTCGGTCGGCATCACAGTAGATCGGTCTCCTGCTCGGCGCCGAGAGGATCCGCGCGGCGAGCCGTCGGTCGTGCAGCAGCGCGACCGTCCAGGCGAGGTAGTACAGCGCGATCAGGGGGAGGGCGAGCAGAAGCATGGAGATCACGTCGGCCGACGGCGTCACGATCGCCGTGAAGCCGAGGATGACGAGGAAAGCGATGCGCCAGCCGTGCAGGATCGACGCGGCGGAAAGCAGTCCGAGGAAGTTCATCAGCACGAGGAAGACCGGCGAGACGAAGGCGAAGCCGGCCGCGACGACGAGTTTCAGCACGAACTGGAAGTAGTCGTTGGCCTGGATGAATGACGAGGAGCCGTCCGCTGCGAAGCCCGTGAGCAGGAGGACGATGTGCGGCACGATCAGCCAGCCGGCGACGCAGCCGCCGAGGAAGAGCGGGACGGCGGTGAAGAAGAAGCCGAACCCGTACTTCAGCTCCCGGCGACTCAGGGCGGGGACGAGGAAGGCCCAGGCCTGATGGAGCCAGATCGGGCTGGACGCCACGATGCCGATCGCGAACGCCGCCTGCATCCGCAGGTCGAAGGCGCCGGTGATGGTGTCGAAGTTCAGCGCTGCGAGGCGATGCTGCGACGCCGCGGCCTCCGCGATCGGTGCCCGCAAGGCGGCGAGCAGGAGCGGGCCGAGGAACCAGCCGCCGATGGTTCCGGCCACGAGCGCCGCCGCGGCTCGCACCGCGCGACGACGCAACTCCGTGACGTGAGCCGCCAGCGACATGCGCGCGGTGCGGTTCGCGCGGCTCATGGCGCGTCCGGGCCGGGCCGCTCGCGGGCGCGGGTCGCGGGCTCGGGCTCAGAGAGCAGTGCCTCGCGAATGATCCGCCGCGGGTCGTACTGCCGCGGATCGTACCGACGCCAGTCGAGGTCGACCGACTCGCCGGTCTCCTCGCGCACCTGCCGCTGCACATCGTCGGCGAGCCCGCGCAGGGAGCGGACGAGCCGACCGAGCCTGGCGGCGTAGGCCGGCAGCCGGGTCGGGCCGATCAGGAAGGCGGCGATCACGCCGATCACGAGCAGTTTCTCGAAGCTCATGACGCCCTGCTCACGGTCGGGCGGAGACCTCGTCGGAACCGGAGGGCGCAGCGGACTTCTCCGCGGTGCCGCCGGCTTCGCCGTCCGACAGGTCGTGGACCTCCTTGCGGAAGATCCGGATCGACTGGCCGAGGCCCTTCGACAGGGCGGGCAGGCGCGTGGCGCCGAATAACAGCAGCACCACCGCGAGGATCACCAGCAGGTGCCAGCCACCGAGATTAGCCAACATGAGTCATCTCCTTTGACGAACCGATACGAGCCAATTCGTATTAGTAATTCGTATTGGCAGAGTAGACAGCGGGCCGGGCGATGTCAAGCCGCGTCGGCTTCAGCTGTGGACCCTGGCCTCCAGGCGCACCAGGTCGAAGGCGCCGTCGGTCGCGAAGACGCCGACGCGGCCGGAAGCGAGGTCGTAGATCCGCGTGCTGAGGGCGACCCGGTCGTCCACCACGACCACGCAGATGTCGCCGTCGAGGTGGACCTCTATGGTGTGCCGGCCCGGGGGCAGAGGGACGGGGCGCTCCGATTCGAGCTCGTGCGGCACATCTCCCCGGACCTGCCACTGCTCGCCGCCGGTCGTGCCCCGGGGCCAGCGATCGAACACCAGCCGATCGCGGTACGGCTCGAGCCGGATCGAGTACGCCTTCCCGGCGTCGTCGGAGCTGCGGAGGAGGAGGCCGCAGGCCTGCGTGGAGGGAGCGATGTCCACCTCGGCGACGAGGAGCGCCTCCGCCGGGACCTCGCCGGCGAGCCAGGTCGAATGCCGATCCAGCGCGCCGCGGCCGGGGACGGCATCCGCGCCCTGCAGCGGGGTGAGCTCCGGCACAAGGTCGCGGGCCGCTCCATAGAGCGCCTTCACCGCTCGAGGCAGGCCGAATCGCAGAGAGCCGTCGGGGGACTGCATGGCGCGGAGCGACGACATCGTGCCGGCCCACTGCCACTCGCCGCTGTCGGTCTCGCCCCGTCTGGTCGCGATCCACCCGATGAAGTGGCGCTCTCCGGCGTGCTCGACGGTCTTCGATGCGTAGAAGGCGCGACCGTCGACGGTGTCGTGCTCCGGCGCGCGCCAGGGCCCGTCGGGAGAGTCGGCGATGCGGTAGCGGGTCTGGA
The DNA here is from genome assembly GCF_020521355.1 of Leifsonia sp. LS1. Classification (NCBI taxonomy): domain Bacteria; kingdom Bacillati; phylum Actinomycetota; class Actinomycetes; order Micrococcales; family Microbacteriaceae; genus Leifsonia; species Leifsonia sp. LS1. Next base: position 78,120 of record NZ_BPER01000008.1, on the reverse strand, counting down.
AGGAGTCGGAGAACTCCGAGTAGACGAGATACCAGTGGTCGCCCCACTGGAAGACGTCGGGGCACTCCTGGGTGATGAACCGGCGCGGGTCCCAGAGGGGCACTGCGTCCCGCCAGTGGACGAGATCGTCCGAGACGAGTCGTGCGACGACGCCGGAGCGGCGATAGGGTGTTCCGGTCCATCGGGTCGCCAGCAGCATCTGCCACTGCTCGCCGGGAGCCGTGCGGAACACGAACGGGTCTCGCCAGTCCTCGGCCGAGTAGCCCTCGAGGGCGCCGAAGGTCCACTCGGGGTGGCGGGTCCAGGAGTCGAGCCCCGCCGAGGACGTCGCGTGGCAGACGACCTGCGCGTCGCCGTCCGCCGTGCGGATGCGCGGATTGTGGCCGGTGTAGAAGAGGTGGTGCACGCCGTCGTCGTCCGTGACGACGCTGCCGGTGTAGCAGTCGAAGTCCTCGGCCTCGGCGCCTCCCGACGGCAGTACGACGCCGCGGTCGGTGAACCGCGCGAAGTCGGTCGTCGTCACCGCTGCCCACGGCATACCCTCCTCGCGGTCGAGTGGGCGGCGCGGGTCGCGCGTGTCGAGGAGGTAGTACAGCCAGACCGTGCCGTCGTGTTCGAACGGGATGACATCGCCGACGTGCCCGCCTTCGGGCAGGAAGTGGGCGGAGCTCATCGGGCGGAGCCCGAGCGCGGGGCCCCGAGGGAGGCGCGGTCGATGTATTGACACGGGACGAGGGTGCGCTTCGGCGGCTCCTCGTCCTCGATCAGCAGCCTGCCGGCGGTGATGCCCATCTGAAGGTGGGGGAGTGCGACGGTGGCGAGCGGCGGGTGCAGCTCTGCGGCGAGCTCCGGCTGGTCGTCGAAGCCCACGATGGAGATGTCCCTCGGGCATTCCAGCCCGGCCTCGTGGGACGCGAGCAGTGCGCCGACCGCCATCCGGTCGTTGCCGCAGACGAGGGCCGTCGGCGGCTCGTCGGCCAGGATGCGGGACGCCAGTTCGTACCCCGAGGACACGTGGTAGGTGCCGTAGGCCCGGGGGATGGACGCGGGGTCGATGCCGGCCTCGACGGCGGCGTCGACGAGGCCGCGCTCGCGCTCCTTGCACGCGTAGTCGTCGGACGGACCGCCGAGGAAGGCGACGCGCCGGTGACCGGCGGCGAACACGGCCGCCGCAGCGTCCCGGCCGCCCTGGTACTCGTCGGCCAGCACGAGGGGGGCGCCCTCCACGTTGCCCGCCCAGCAGTTGACGAAGATCGTGCGGATGTCCTCGCCGATGTCGAGCGCGGAGATCGGCTCAGGGCCGGGGGCCGCGTACACCAGCCCGGCGACTCCCTGCCGGACGAGGTTCTCCACGGCCGCCTTGCCGCTGTCGGGCGCCTCGGAGATCTCGACGACGAACGATACGTAGCCGGCGGGCTGCACCGCCTGTTGCACGCCGAGCACGATCTGGCCGGCGTACGCCTGCGAGACGACGCGGTGCGCGATCACGCCGATGGTGAAGGGGCGGTTGGAGCGCAGGGACTGCGCCGCCCGGTTGGGCTGGAACCGCAGTTCCTTCGCCGCCTTCAGGATCCGCTCCCGGGTCTCGGGGGCGACCGAGATGTCGCGCCGGTCGTTGAGCACGAAGGACACCGTCGGCTGAGACACCCCCGCCCGCCGGGCGACATCCTTCATGGTCACCCGCTTCGCCGGGCCTTTGCTGTTCGCAGCCATGTGATCGATCCTCCCGCAACCGATCATGCCACAAGCTAATACGTATTTGCACTGAGGCGACGGGTGGAGCTATGCTCGGAACCCCAATACGTATTAGTCCGGCCGTAGCCTCGCTGCGGCCTCGACGCTCAGAGAGGAGCGGACGGATGACCAGCACCTTTGGAACGGCCATTGACCGTCGCACTTTGATCAAAATCGGCGGCGCGGGCCTCGCGCTGACCGGCCTGGCCTCGTTGGCCGCCTGCTCCACCGGCGGCGGAGGCGGGACGAACGCATCGGGCACCATCAAGATGCTCTACTTCGGAGACCAGAAGGCGGCGACGGCCCTGCAGAACACCCTGCAGCCGCAGATCAAGAAGCTCGACAAGAACGCGAAGCTCGAGGTGACCGCCATCAACGGCACCGACTGGAACGACTTCCTCGCGAAGGTGCTCACCCAGATCGCCGCCGGCGCGGCGCCCGACCTGGTGAGCGTCGCGACCGAGGGCCTCCAGCTCATGGCGTCCAAGGACCTTCTGATCCCCCTGGACAGCTACGTGACCAAGGACATGTCCTCGTTGCAGAGCTACTTCGACCAGATCCACCCCGCGCTCGTCGAGTCGATGATGTACCAGGGGCATCTGTACGAGCTTCCCGACAGCTTCAACGCCGGCAGCATGTTCTACAGCACGGAGCTGTTCCAGAAGGCCGGGCTCTCCCGTCCCGCCGACAACTGGACGATGGACGAGTTCCACACCTACGCGACCACCCTCAAGGGCCTCGGCGGCGACGTCAACGCCTTCGACTGGGTCGTACGGCTCTGGGGCAGCTGGACGTCGTTCCTCTACGCCAACAACGGCAACCTGCTGGAAGAGGGCAAGTACTCCGGCGGCGACTGGCTGTGGAACTCCGCCTTCAAGAACAACCCGGTCGGCGTGCACGGCCGCAAGGGCGGCTGGAAGTGGGGCACGCCCACGGCCAACTCGGAGGCCGCCATCGAGGCCCTCGAGTACGTGGTCGACCTCCAGCGGTCCGGCCTCTCGCCCTCGCCCGACGTCGGAGGCGGCGCGACGCTGCAGGGCCTGTTCTCCACCGGTCGCATCGGCATGACGATCGGCGGCGGGTTCTGGGCCGGCGGACTGCACAACGCGGGCATGGCGGACGGGAGCTTCGACGTGCAGCGCTTCCCGACCTGGAAGAGCAACAAGTCGCTCTTCGGCGCGGGCGGCTACGGCATCTTCAACTCGTCCAAGAACAAGGACCTGGCGTGGGAGGTCGTGAAGATGATGGTCGAGCCCTCCACCTTCGACATCATGTTCCCTGGAAACGTCACCACCCCCGGCCGCAAGGAGCTGCTGACGGCCGAGCGGTACAAGACGACCGGGCCGGAGAACTGGGCGGTCTTCTACGACCAGCTCGAGGGCTCGGTGCCCATCTCCGCGCCGCCGTACTACAACGCGCTGGCGACCTCGCTCAATCAGCGGACGACGCAGGCGATCTCGTCGGGTAACGCCAAGGCGGCGCTCGACGGCATGCAGTCCGATTTCGAGAAGGCAGCGCAGGCGTCCTGATGGCTGTCCAGACCCAGGAGCGCCCGCGCGTGAATGGGGCGACCTCTCCTCGCCGTGCCGTCCGTCGCCCCGGAGTGCGACGGGCGGCCCGGCGGGAGGGCGCGTTCGGCTATTCGATGATCGGGCTCGCGGTGGCGTTCGTCGCCGTCTTCACGTTCATCCCGATCCTCGCCTCGCTCGGGCTCTCGTTCTTCTCGTGGGACGTCATCTCGCCTCCCAAGTTCGTCGGCCTCGCCAATTTCACCCGGCTGTTCAGCGACGGCTCGACCCTCGCCTCGTTCGGGGTGACGATCCTGCTGGCCATCGGCATCGTCGTGCTCCAGATCACGCTCGGTCTGCTGCTCGCGGTCCTCGTCAACAGCCGCAAGCGGAAGTCGACGAAGGTCTTCTTCCGAACCGCCTTCTATCTGCCGCTGCTGGCCTCCACCGCAGCCGTGTCGATCTTCATGGGCTACCTGTTCGACGCGAAGTTCGGGCTGATCAACTACTACCTGACGCAGCTGGGGCTGCCGGAGGTGCCGTGGCTGACCAACCCGGTGGCGGCGCAGATCACGATCATCCTGATCGTCGTCTGGCAGCAGGTCGGCTTCACCTTCGTGCTGTTCGTGGCCGCGCTGACGTCGGTCCCCCAGGAGGTCCAGGAGGCCGCGGCGATCGACGGGGCAGGGGCGTGGCGCACGCTCCTGCGGATCAAGATCCCGCTGATCAGCCCCACCATCCTGTTCGCCACGGTCGTGGCGATGATCAACGCGATGCAGCTGTTCGATCAGCCGTTCATCATGACCAAGGGCGGCCCCGGCACGTCGACGACCACCGCGACGATCGCGATGTACCAGACCGGGTTCCAGAACCTGCAGTTCGGCTACGCGTCGGCGATCGCGATCCTGCTGCTGGTGATCATCCTCGTGCTGACCGGCATCCAATTCCTCGCCGCACGAAAGCTGGTGTTCTACCAATGACCACAGATGTCGCTCCGAGCACCGCAGTCGTGCTCGGCCGTCGCCGGCGGCCGATCGTGAAGGTCGGCAGCATCGCCGGCATGGTGCTGCTCATCCTCGCCGCGGTGTTCGCGCTCGGCCCGTTGCTCTGGACCCTGACCACCTCGCTGCGCACGCCGGCGGAGGCGTTCACCAACCCGCCGCAGTGGATCCCGACCAACCCCGACTTCAGCAACTACGCCGCCGTGTTCAACCAGATCCCGATCGGGCAGTTCTTCCTGAACAGCGTCGTCGTGACGGTGCTCATCGTGGTGGGCCAGACGATCACCTGCACCCTCTCCGGGTACGCGTTCGCGATGGTGTCGTTCCCCGGAAAGAACACGATCTTCGGCATCTTCCTGGCCACCATGATGGTGCCGCTGCAGACGATCATCATCCCGGTCTTCGTCATCGTGAAGACGATGGGCATCAGCGACTCGCTCGCATCGCTCATCATCCCGGCACTGGGGAGCGCGTTCGGAACGTTCCTGATGCGGCAGTACTTCATGCAGATGCCGAGGGAGCTCGGCGAGGCGGCCCGCATCGACGGGGCGTCGCAGTGGGGCGTCTTCCGGCACGTCTACGCGCGAATGGCGTCACCGGCGATCGCGACCCTGGCCATCCTCAACTTCTCGGGATTCTGGGCCGAGTTCTACCGGCCGTTGATCTTCCTCCAGTCGCAGGGCAACTTCACGCTGCCGCTGGGGCTCGTCGGGCTCCAGGGCAACCTGGGCACCGGGTCGATCTCCGTGGTCCTGGCCGGAGTCATCCTCGCGATGATCCCCAGCGTTCTGCTCTTCATCTTCGCTCAGCGCTACTTCATCGAGGGCGTCACGGCCGGTTCGTTCCGGTGAGCCTCCGCACCGGCCTCATCGAGACGGCCGTCGAACAGAGAGACATGTGAACTCATGCACGACCACCACCTTCCCCAATTCCACGTGCGCCTGCCGCGCGGCTACCTCAACGACCCCAACGGCCCGGTGGAGCTCGGCGGAACGACGCACCTGTACTTCCAGTCCCGCTCCTACGCCGAGATCGCGGTGCCGGTCGAGTGGGGCCACGCGACGAGCGAGGACCTCGTGCACTGGACGCTGCAGCGGCCGGCCATGAGCCCCGTGCCGGGGGGCCTCGACTCGGACGGCTGCTGGTCGGGCAACACGGTGGTGGACGGAGAGAGCGTGCGGGCGTTCTACTCCGGGAAAGTGGAGCAGCGTCCCTATCAATCGGTGCTGACGGCGGTGTCGGACCGGGACGGCGCGAATTTCGGTCCACCGGTCCAGGTGGTCGATGACCCGGCGCCCGAGGAGGGCGTCACGATGTTCCGCGATCCGTTCGTCTGGCGTGACGGCTCGAGGTGGCGAATGGTGGTCGGGGCGGCGGGCCCCGACAACACGGCGAGCATGCGTCAGTACTGCTCCGAGGACGGGTCCTCCTGGGTGTTCGAGGGGGACCTGGCGCGGCTTCCGAGGACCGAGTTCGACGGCATCGACACGGGCGAAGGGTGGGAGTGCCCGCAGCTGATCGCGGTGGACGGTCGCGAGATCGCGATCGTCTCATCGTGGTCGCACGAGCACGGTCCGGGGGCCGTCCTGGCCTTCCCGATCGATGCGAGTCCGGCTCCTCGCCGGGTTGACGACGGCCACAACTTCTACGCAGCATCCGTGATGCGTGAGAGCTCGTACGGGCAGGTGCTCTTCGGCTGGATCACCGAGGGGAGAAGTGCAGCGGAGTGGCAGACGGCCGGCTGGGCCGGAGCGATATCGCTCCCGCGTCGTGCCTGGCTCGACGGCGACCAGCTGTGCAGCGAGCCCCACCCTGCTGTCGCGCGCCTCCGCGTCGACTCCGGTCGACCCGCGAGCGGTGCGACGGTCGGCGCCCAGGTGGAGATCATGGTCCCTGCCGTCTCGGGAACAGTGCGACTTCAGTATGACGAGGGTCACTGGCTCGACATCGTCGTGGATCTCGATGCAGACACGCTCACACTCGATCGCAGCGCGGCAGGTGGAGAATCCGGCGCCCGTGCGGAGACGGCCACGAGCACGCGAGCGTTCAGTGACCGCACGGACTGGGCAGCGCGGATCTTTCTCGACGGATCGGTCGTCGAGGTCTTCACGAGCGCGGGGCGCTCGATCACCAGCCGGGTCTACCCGACGACGCCGCCTCCGTGGCACGTCCACGCGCCGGCCGGTGCGGTCGTCTGGGACCTCGCGAGATCGATCTCCTCTGCGCACGAGCGGGAGATCGTCCGGGTGGAAGCGGTCACGGTCCGCTAGAAGCCGCGTCGGGCTTCGAATCTCTCTCCCGCCGATCGAAACCCCCGGAGATCCCCGAGATCTCCGGGGGTTCTCCTGTGGCGGAAGACAGGACTGCCCACCTCCGATGGTCGTGCGTCGAAACACAGTGTCACGCACGCTCGACGTGGGTTGCGATCTCCCGCATCCTGGTGCGCACCCCCGAACCCCAGGAGTCTTCACATGCGTCCACGCCTCGTCCGTCCGCTCGGCGCCGTCGCCGTCATCACCGCAGCCGCGCTCACCTTGTCCGCTTGCGCGGGCGGGTCCGATGCCGCGTCCGGCGGGCAGAAGGTCACCGGCGGCACCATCGTCTACGCGCACCAGCAGGAGCCCGCCTGCGTGTTCGGCGGGTGGATCGAGCAGGCCTACCTGTCCTATCAGGTCCTCGACAACCTGACCTCCCTGGACGAGGACCACAAGGTCGTGCCATGGCTCGCGACATCGTGGAAGCAGTCCGACGACGGGCTCGTCTGGACCTTCGACCTGAAGAAGGGCGTGAAGTTCACCGACGGCACCCCGCTCACCGCGGCGGCGGTGGCGTACAACTTCGACTACTGGGTGAAGGGCGGCAACAGCACCGCGAAGGTCTGGCTCGACGGCTACTTCGCAGACGCCAAGGCGATCGACGACACGACGCTGCAGATCGACCTCTCCCGGCCGTATCCGCGCCTGGCGGACAACCTGACCCAGGGCTATTTCGGCATCCAGTCCCAGCACGCGCTGGAGACACGCACCCAGGAGCAGAACTGCGAGGCGCCGATCGGCTCCGGCGCGTTCATCGTGGACAAGTGGAACCGCGGGCAGGACATCATCCTGAAGAAGAACAAGGACTACACGTCGCCGCCGGCGAACGCGAAGCACACCGGCCCGGCGTACGTCGACGAGATCGACTGGAAGTTCGTCGCCGACCCGACCACCCGCGTCGCGGCCCTGCAGGGCGGCCAGGTGGATGCGATCTACGATGTACCGGCCGTGCAGTGGGACACGCTGAAGAACGCCGGCTACCAGCTCGAGAAGTACGTGACGGCGGGCCGCCCGCAGCAGATCAGCTTCAACACCCAGAAGGGCCCGTTCACCGACGAGAAGGTGCGGCAGGCGTTCGCCTACAGCCTCGACCGCGCGTCGATCGTCGGCACGATCGGCCGCGGAGTCATCCCGGCCGAAGGCAACGGCGGCGTCAGCCGGGCGACGCCGGGCTACAGCACGAAGGCCGCCGACTGGTACTCGCAGGACACCGCGAAGGCCGACCAGCTGCTCGACGCGGCGGGATGGACCCGCAGCGGCAGCACGGGCGTGCGCGAGAAGGACGGCGCGAAGCTGGCCGTGAAGCTGCCGTACGGCGCCGGCTCGATCATCAACGCGGACGGTGCGGCGATCCTGCAGGGCGTGAAGGAGCAGGCCGCGAAGGTCGGCTTCGACGTCGAGCTCGTCCCGGTCCCGCAGAGCGAGTTCTTCTCGGGCAAGTACTCGACGCCCGACTCGTACGACCTCTCGGCCGGCTACTGGACGGCCGTGACCGCGGGCATCCTCTACATCAACTGGCGGCCCTCCACGGCGGACGACCCGAACTACGCGAACTCGGCCTTCTACAACGACGACACCCTCGCGCAGTACATCCTCGACGGCAACTCGGCATCGACCGTGGACGCACAGAACGCCTCCTACGAGAAGGCACAGGAGTACATCGCCGAGCATGCCCTGTCCATCGGCGTCTACGACCGTCTGAGCACGCTCGCGGTCTCCACCAAGCTCCGCGACGTCTGGCAGGAGCACGCACAGGGAGGGCCGACGTTCTATGACGCCTACTTCGTCAAGTGAGCTGACCGCCGCACCCGGCGGACAGACCCCCGCGGGGCCGATCGCGCAGAACGCGGTCCGGCCCCGCCGGGGACGGGCGATCGGCCTCACCCTCCTCACGAAGGTCGGCGCCGCGATCGTCGTGCTGTGGGGCGCCGCCACTGTCGCCTTCTTCGCGCAGCTCGCCCTCCCGGGCGACCGTGCCACCACCATCCTCAACATCCGGGCGGGTCAGGCCCAGGTGCGCACTCCGGCGGAGCTGGCGCAGATCAACGAGCAGTACGGCCTGACCCGGCCGGTCATCGTCCAGTACGTCGACTACCTGCGCGGACTGGTCTCGGGCGACTTCGGCAACTCGTATCAGCAGTATCGCCCCGTGACCGCGATCATCGGCGAGCAGATCGGCAACACGCTGACCCTCTCGCTGATCGCGATCGCCTTCGCCTGGCTGATCATGGTCGTCTGGGTGACGCTCACCGCCGGTCGCGGCCCGCGTCTGGGAGCGGTCGGGTCGACCGTCGACGTCGTCACCGCGGGCCTTCCCGCGTACTGGCTGGGCATCATCCTGCTCCTCGTCTTCGGCCTCGGTCTGCACTGGTTCCCGATCATCAGCGGGACCTCGGCCGCCGGCATCGTACTCCCGGCGCTGACGCTCGCCATCCCGCTCGCCGGGTTCATGGCCCAAAGCGTCCGGACCGAGTTCGAGCGTTCGCTCGATCAGCCCTTCGTCCTCTCGGCCCGGATGCGAGGGATGGGCGAGTGGGGCATCCGCCTGCGCCACGTGCTCCGCCACGCTGTCATCCCGGCGGTGACGCTGTCGGGGTGGGCGCTCGGCGCGACCCTCTCCGGCGCGGTCATCGTCGAATCGATCTACTCCCGACCGGGGATCGGGACGGTGCTCGTGAGCGCCGTCAACTCGCAGGACCTGCCGGTCGTCACCGGAATCGTCACCCTCGTGGCCGTCGTCTATGTGATCGCCAACCTCATCGTGGACGTCGTCTACACCGTCATCGACCCCCGCCTGGAGCTGTCATGACCACCCTCACCAGCGCTCCCGGGCGCACGACGGTCGCCTCGCGGCTCGCGCGCGTCCCCTGGGGGCTCGCCATCGCGATCGCGTTCGCCGTGCTCCTGGTCGTCGCGGTCGTCGCGCCGGAAGCGCTGACCACGCACCTGCCGACCGCGATCGACTACCAGGCCGCGCTGCAACCGCCCAGCCTGGCCCACCCCTTCGGGACGGACGAATCCGGCCGCGATCTGTACACGCGTGTCGTCTGGGGCGCGCGCGACTCGCTCACGATCGGGGTCGGAGCCGCCGCGCTCGGAGTCGGCCTCGCCCTGGTGCTCGGTTCGCTCGCGGCACTCGGGGTCAAGCCGGTCGCCGTCGTGATCGACCGGCTCGTGGAGGTGCTCTTCGCCTTCCCTGCACTGCTGCTGGCGTTGCTGCTCATCGCGATCGCAGGGCCGAGCGCCGCGACCCAGGTGCTCGCCGTCGGCATCGGAACCGCACCCGGTTACGCCCGGATGATCCGCGGGCAGATCCTCGCGGCGCGCGGGTCCGGATACGTCGAGGCCGCGACGGCCCTCGGCCACTCGCGGTGGCGGATCATCCGCGCCCATATCCTGCCGAACGCCCTGCGCCCGCTGGTCGCCGTGTTCGCCCTGTCGATCGGGCAGTCGATCGTCTGGGCGTCGAGTCTGTCGTTCCTCGGGCTCGGCGTCGCCCCGCCAGCGTCCGAGTGGGGAGCGCTGCTCGATGCCGGCCGGCAGTACGTCACGACGGCGTGGTGGCTCATCGTCATCCCCGGCCTGGTCATCGTCGCCGTGGCGCTGGCCGCGACCACGATCGGGCGGCATATCCAGGCACGGCTCGAGAAGGGAGAGCGGTCATGAGCATCGTCGAGCGTGAGAGCGAAGACGTGGTGGACGAGCTGGACTGGCCCGCGACCCGGCTGAGCGTCCGCAACCTGCGGACGGGTTTCGTCGTCGACGGCGCGTATCGTCCGATCGTGCGGGGGGTGAGCTTCGATCTCCTTCCCGGCCGCTGCGTGGCGATCGTCGGGGAATCGGGCTCGGGCAAGTCGGTCACCGCACGCTCCCTCGTCGGGCTCGCGGGCCGGGGCGCCGTCGTCGAGGCCGACGAGCTGACCATCCACCACGAGGATGTGCGGTCGTTCACCGCGAAGCAGTGGCGACGCATCCGGGGCAGTGATGTCGGGTTCGTCCTCCAGGACGCCCTGGTGTCCCTCGACCCGCTGCGCCCGGTCGGCCGCGAGATCGAGGAGGCGCTGCGACTGCACGGGTGGGGATCGCGACGCACGCGCCGAGAGCGCGTCCTCGAGCTGCTCCGCCGCGTCGGTGTTCCCTACCCGGAGGTGCGGGCGAAGCAGCGACCGGATCAGCTGTCCGGAGGTCTGCGACAGCGGGCCCTCATCGCCTCGGCCATCGCGCTCGACCCGGACATCGTGATCGCGGACGAGCCGACCACGGCTCTCGACGTCACGGTGCAGGCGCAGGTGCTCGCCCAGCTGGAGGAGATGAAGGCGCGCGGTGCGTCCATCATCCTGATCAGTCATGACCTCTCCGTCGTCGCGCGGCTCGCCGATCACCTCCTCGTGATGCGCGGAGGCGACGTGCTCGAGCAGGGTGCGGCGGCCGCAGTCCTGGGCGACCCGCAGCACGAGTACACGCGTGCGCTGATCGCGGCGGTGCCGAGCGAAGCCACCCGCGGGCATGCGCTGACGCCGGGTGCCACGGCGTCGCCCGCGAAACCGGCGCCGGGGGCGGTCGTCCTCGAGGCGACCGACCTCGTCAAGCGGTTCCACACCTCCGACGGCACCGTCACGACAGCGGTGGACCACGTCTCATTCCAGCTGCGTGCAGGCGAGACCCTCGGCATCGTCGGCGAATCCGGCTCCGGCAAGAGCACGACGGCGCGCCTCGCGCTCGCCCTCGAACCCCTCGACGGCGGCCGCGTGCAGCTGCACGGCGAGCAGTGGGCGCCGCAGCCGGAGAAACGACGCCGCCGCCTCCGTGGCCGCATCTCCGTCGTCTATCAGGACCCGCTCAGCTCGTTCGACCCGCGCTGGACGGTGGAGCGCATCCTGAACGACGCACTGCGCTCCGAGCGGTTCGACTCCGCGGACGGGAAGGCGGCGCGGGTGCGTGAGCTGCTCGCCCAGGTCGGCCTCCCGGAGGCCGTCCTTCCCCGCTTCCCGCTGCGACTCTCCGGCGGCCAGCGTCAGCGCGTCGCCATCGCGCGCGCTCTCGCCCCGCGGCCGGATGTCATCGTCCTCGATGAGGCCGTGTCTGCGCTCGACGTCACGATCCAGGCGCAGATCCTCGACCTCCTCGCCGTGCTGCAGCGGGAGTCCGGCGTCGCGTACCTCTTCATCTCGCACGACCTCGGCGTCATCAGCCACATCAGCGACCGGGTGCTCGTGATGAAGGACGGAGCCGTCGTCGAAGAAGGCTCGGCCACGGACGTCTTCGAGAACCCCACCCATCCGTACACGCAGGCCCTGATCGCGGCGATCCCCGAGTTCGACCCCGCCGTCGTCCGTGGAGCCTTCTCCGGCACGGCGGCGGACACCGAGCCGGCTCTCGTGCAGGAAGGCGTCTGACTTGGCCGAACCGAAGCAGCTCTTCGTCAACCTGTTCGAGATGGCGTGCGTGAGCCACATCACCCACGGCCTCTGGCCGTTGCCGGGCAACAACCGCGAGCGGTTCGCCGACCTCGACTACTGGCTCGAGCTCGCGCAGCTGTTGGAGCACGGCGGTTTCGACGGGATCTTCCTGGCCGACGTGATCGGAGCCTACGACGTCTTCCGCGGGGGACCGGAGACGGCGCTGCGGGAGGGGCTCCAGAGCCCCAACATCGACCCGCTGCTCCTCGTCCCGGCGATGGCCGCGGTGACGGAGCGGCTCGGCTTCGGGGTCACCTTCTCGACGACCTACGAGCCGCCGTTCGCCTTCGCACGGCGCATGTCGACGCTCGACCACCTGACCAAGGGCCGCATCGGCTGGAACGTCGTCACCTCCTACCTTCCGAACGCCGCCCGCAACTTCGGACTCGACGAGGAGCTCCCGCACGATGAGCGGTACCGGCGCGCCGACGAATACCTCGACGTCCTCTACAAGCTCTGGGAGGGGTCGTGGGACGATGACGCGGTGATCGCGGACCGGGAGGCGCGCGTCTTCACGGACCCGTCGAAGGTGCGCTACATCGACCACATCGGCGAACACCACCGCGTCGCCGGTCCGCACATCGTGCACCCGTCTGTGCAGCGCACTCCGGTGCTGTTCCAGGCGACGGGGTCACCCGCCGGCATCGAGTTCGCCGGACGGCACGCCGAAGCGGTGTTCACGGGAGGCCGGACCAGTGAGCAGTTCCGGGCCAACGCCGAGGGGATGCGCGACTCCGCCGAGCGTCACGGCCGCGCTCGCGACGACCTCCGTTTCATCGCGATGGCGGGCGTCATCGTCGGCCGCACGCAAGAGGAGGCCGAGGACAAATGGCGGCTGTATCAGCAGCACTCGAGCCTCGACGGCATCCTCGCGCACTCCAGTCTGCCCGTCGACCTCACCGCGTTCCCGCGGGACATCACCGTGCGCGAGGCGCTCGCTCGCGCCGAGTTCCCCGCGGAGAAGGTCCCGTACCTGCCGCTCGACCGCACGGTCGGAGAGGCGCTCGACTTCGTCAAGGGAAGCCGTGACGACCGCTTCCTCGTCGTCGGCGACCCCACGACGGTGGCCGACGAGATCGAGCGCTGGCTCGACGAGGACGGCCTGGACGGCATCAACCTCCGCCAGTACCACTCGTTCGACACGGCGCGCGACTTCGCCGAGCTGGTCGTTCCCGAGCTCCGTCGCCGGGGCCGCCTCCCGCGCGAGGGCGAGCGGTCCGGCACGTTGCGCGAACGGTTGTTCGGCGCAGGCAACGCCCGGCTGCCGGAACGGCACACGGCCGCCCGGTATCGGGGCGGGGCGAACCTGGATGTGCCCGTCGAACCCCTGCGTCTCGATTTCGCCGACGCACCGTCGTTCTGAGCGCCGCCGTCCTGCGAGGATTCTCCGCTGCTCCCATCGTCCCTTGAGCGCCGGGCAGCCGCCGCCGGATACTCTGGCACGTCCCCGTCCGTCTCCGGAGGTCGCTCGTGTCGCACGCCCATGTCCGTTCCCCTGGTGTCTCGGGTACGCCGCGTGCAGGCCGCACGCTGCGCACCGTCGTGGTCGCCATCCTCATCGCGGCCGGGCTGGCCACGGTCGCCGGGCTCGCTCTGCTCTGGCCTGATGGCGGGGCGGTCGCGCACGCGCGGTCCAGCATCCAGTTCGCGGCGCCGGGGACGACCTTCCCGACGGGACGGATCACCGCCCTGTCGAAGGACTGCCCCGGATACTTCTCGTCGGACGCGAGTGCCACGGGATCGGCACCCGGCGACACCCGAGTGTGCCGGATGGCGACGGTGAGGCTGCTCGACGGAGCGCACGCGGGGAAAGCCGTCTCGCTGCCGCTGCTGTGGCCGTGGGCGAGCGCGGGCCTGAACGTCGGGGATGAGCTGGAGCTGGTCGTCCCGCCCGCCTCGGCCTCGTCCGCAGCCGGGTCCGGCTCGGCGGATCCCTCGACGGTGCAGGGGGTCACCGTCAACGGCGTCGTGCGCGACCACTCCCTCCTGGTGTGGGTGATCGTCTTCGTCGTGATCGTGGTGGTCGTCGGGCTGCTGCGCGGGCTGATGTCGTTGATCGCCCTGGGCTTCAGCGCGTTCGTGCTGGTCCAGTTCGTGCTGCCCGCCGTCATCTCGGGCAGGCCCGGGCTGGCGGTCGCCGTGGTGGGCGCGTCCGCCATCATGTTCGTCGTCCTGTACCTCGCGCACGGCCTCTCGATACGGACGAGCGCCGCGCTCCTCGGCACCCTGTTCGGGATCGCGGTCACGGCGGGGATCGCGCAGCTCGCCGTCACGACCACGCACCTGACCGGCGTGACGGGAGATGTGGGTGGTCTGCTGGCCGGGGTCACCCAGATCGATTTCCGCGGCCTCCTGACGTGCGCCATCGTCATCGCCGGGCTCGGGGTCCTGAACGATGTCACGGTGACACAGGCGTCGGCGGTCTGGGAGCTGCGTGCGGCGTCGCCCGGGCTGACCCGCCGTCAGCTCTACCTCCGCGCGATGCGCATCGGCCGCGACCACATCGCCTCCACGATCTACACGATCGCGTTCGCCTACGCGGGCGCAGCGATGGTGGTCCTGATCGTCCTCTACCTCTACGATCGCCCCGCTCTCAGCCTCCTGTCGCAGGAGGACCTCGCAGCCGAGGTGGTCCGCACCCTGTGCAGCGGCATCGGTCTGGTGCTCGCGGTGCCCGCGACCACCGCGATCGCAGCGCTGCTGGTGCCGAGGGAGGTCGTGGTGAGCGATCGGAGCGCGTGGGATGCCCTTCGCCTGCGCTGGTACGCCTTCATGCCCCGGCCGGCCGTCCCGGAGGCTCCGCGCCGCGAGTACTGAACGGGGCGGTCCGTATGGCCGCGGTCACGGCAGGAGTGCTGCCGCCGCAGGGTCGGCGTACACCACCGCGTCCTCGTGCAGACGCAGGAACGAGGCCGGGCACGCCGCGTCGATCGGTCCGGCCACCGCGGCGGCGACCGCCTCCGCCTTCGCGGACCCGGTGGCCACGGCGATGATCGAGCGCGCCCGCAGGATCGTTCCGACGCCCTGCGTGATCGCCTGGTGCGGAACCTCGTCGGGGTGATCGAAGAATCGTGCGTTGTCGCTCCGGGTCCGCGCTGCGAGGTCGACCACGCGGGTCACGGAGTCGGCGGGGGAGCCCGGCTCGTTGAAGGCGAGGTGCCCGTTGGCGCCGAAGCCGGCGAGCTGGATGTCGACTCCGCCGGCATCGGCGATGGCACGCTCGTAGTCGGCGCAGGCCTCGTCGAGGTCGGGGCGAGTACCATCCGGGACGTGCAGTGCGGAGGGGGAGAGGCCGAGCGGGCGGGCGAAGGCTGTGTGCAGCGTCGCGGCGTAGCTGCGGGGATCGTCGGGCGATATGCCCACGTACTCGTCGAGAGCGAATGCCCGCAGGTTCGCGACGTCGAGGCCGCCCGCGACACGACGGGCGAGAGCACGGTACACCCCCAGCGGACTCGATCCGGTCGCGACCCCGAGCACCGTGGCGGGAGCCGACGCGATGGTGGCGGCGATGCGGTCCGCGATGCTCTCGGCGAGCGTCTCCGGGTCCGCGACGACGATCAGTTCCATGTGTCTTCATTCCTTGTATGATGTGTGACTTGACAGGTTGAGAACCGGAGGAAGCAGTGCCAGCGAAGGCGCAGACGAACGACGACGGATCCCGCCCGGGGGGGCAGAAGCGCGTGCTCCGATACCAGTACGTCTACGATCTGGTGATCGACCTGATCCAGGACCAGAACCTCCAGCCCGGGGACCAGCTGCCGAGCACGGCGGAGCTCGCCGAGCTGGCGGGGGTGAGCGTGATCTCGGTCCGGCGCGCTCTCGACGAGCTCACCCACCGGGGCAAGATCGTGCGGCACCAGGGCGTCGGCACCTTCGTCGCCCCGCGACGCATCGTCAGCGAGCCGTCGCGACCGGGTGCCCTGCTGCAGACGCTGCGCGGACCGTCGGGGGACGACGTGCACCTCGAGACCGAGCTGGTGAGCATGCTCGTCGGCATCCCGAGCGACCAGCACGCGACCGCGCTCGGCATCGAACCCGGTGCTCCGGTGTGGGAGGTCGCCCGCCTGCGTCGTCTGGGGAGCACCCCCAAGGTCCTCGAGACCGCCGTGCTCCCGCTGTCTCTCGTGCCGTCGCTCGACGAGGCCCATCTGGCCGCGGGCGGCTCGCTCTACGAGCTGCTCGCCGACCGGTACGGCTACACCGACGAGTTCGTCGAGCAGGCGATCGAGGTCGACGAGCCCACCTCCTGGGAGCGCGGTCATCTGGGCCTCTCGGCCAAGGACAACGTGGTCCGCATCCGCGGTGTCAGCCTCGGGGCCGACGGGGTCGCGTTCGACAGCTTCCGCCAGACCTACCCCGCGCACGACTTCGTCTTCTACGTCTCGGGGACGTCTCGGCAGCGCCTGGTCGAGCCGCACCGCGACGGGAGCTGGGCGGTGCGCCCGCTCGGAGCCCCGGCGACCGCCGGCGCCGACTGATCGGCCCGGCCGCTCACGACGCATTGCGCCGCAGCGGGTCCGGGCTCGGAACGCTCTCGAGGAGCCTCCGCGTGTACGGCTCTCGCGGATCGTTCACGATCTGCCACGGGTCGCCCTGTTCGACGATCCTCCCGGCGCGCATCACCACGATCCGGTCCGCGTAGGCGGCCGCTGTGGAGAGGTCGTGGGTGATCATCAGGATGCCCATCCGGTGCTCGCGCCGCAGCCGGTCGAGCAGCTGGAGCACGCCCGTGCGCACCGACACGTCGAGCATCGACACCGGCTCGTCGGCGAGCAGGAGGCGCGGCCGCAGCACGAGGCTGGCGGCGATCGCCACCCGCTGCCGCTGACCGCCCGACAGCTCGTGCGGGAAGCGCGTCGCGTACACCTCCGGGTCCAGGCCGACATCGGAGAGGGCCTCTGCGATGAGCGCCCGGCGCTCCGCGTTCGAGGAGCCGATGCGGTGCACCTGCAGAGGCTCCATGACGAGGTCCTGGATGCGGAGGTGCGCGTCGAGCGCCTCGTACGGGTCCTGGTAGATGAGCTGGACGTCTCGGCGCAGGGGCCGCCACTGCCGTGGTGACAGACCGGTCACTTCCGTGCCGTCGATGCGGATGGAGCCGGATGTCGCGGGCTGCATCCCCACCACGGCTTGCAGGGTGGTGGTCTTGCCGCAGCCCGACTGTCCGACGAGGGCGACGAGCTCGCCCTCGCGCACGACGAGGTCGATCCCGTCGACGGCCGCGGACGACGCGGTCGTGGCGCTCTCGTCGGCGTCGGCGATGGCGGTCTCGTCCGACGAAAGCCGCCCGGTGGCGATGCTCTCGGTCGGAGTCTCGATCGGCGCCGGGGACGGGGCGGCGAAGTCGATCGCGCCGGGGGCGGCACCACGTCGCGATCGGCGGGCCTTCTGCCCGTAGACGACACGGAGGTCGCTCACCCGCAGCAGGTCGCCTCCGTCGGAGGCGCGCTCGGTCTGCGTCACGTCGTAGAGGTTGGGCGTCGCCTCGAAGAGCTCGCGCGTGTAGGGGTGCGTCGGGCGACGGTAGAGGTCGTCGACGTCTCCCTCCTCGACGATCTCGCCCGCCCGCATGACGGCGGCCCGGGTGCAGGCCTGTGCGACCACGCCGAGGTCGTGGGTCACCAGCACGAGTGCGAGGTTGAGGTCGCGCGAGAGCCGGACCAGGAGCTGGAGGATCTGATCCTGCACCACCACGTCGAGCGCGGTCGTGGGCTCGTCGGCGAGCAGCACCCGCGGCTCGCAGGAGAGGGCCATCGCGATCACGGCGCGCTGCTTCATGCCGCCCGACAGCTGGTGCGGGTAGCGTGCATCGGTGCCGTCCGGCAGGCCGACCTGGCGCAGCAGCTCCCGTGTGCGTGCGACCGCCGCCCTGCCCGTGGCGACCTTGTGCACCTCGAGCGCTTCGCGGATCTGCCAGCCGACCGTGCGCACCGGGTTGAAGGCGCTCATCGCGCCCTGGAAGACCATCGCGATGTCCGTCCATCGGTGGGCGCGCATCCCGGCCTCGCCACGGGCGATCACATCCTCGCCGCCCACGAGCACGGAGCCCGAGACCGTCGCCGAGACGGGCAGCAGGCCCATCGCCGCGAGGATGGTCGTCGTCTTCCCGCAGCCGGACTCGCCCACGAGGCCCACCCGCTCGCCGGGGGCGAGGGAGAGGTCGATGCCGCGGAGCGTGTGGATGGGCTCGCCGCCGCGGCCGTCGCGCGGGTCGAACCACACGTTGAGATCCCGGATCTCGAGCGCGTCGCCCGTCATAGTGCGTCCTTCCCGCGACCGACGAGTGGTCGCAAGCGCCAGGTCCTGACCGACAGATACGAGGAGCGCAGCCGCGGGTTGAGGGCGTCCTCGATGGCGCTGCCCAGGAGGTAGCAGCCCATGATCAGCAGGGCGACGGCGATCCCGGCCGGCACGATCGCCCACCACGCGCCGGTGCTGATCGCGTCGCGTTCGAACGCGTGCTCCATGATCGTCCCCCAGGTGACCGCGGTCGGGTCGGAGAGCCCGAGGAAGGCGAGGGCCGTCTCGTTGAAGATCGCGAGCGTCACGGCGAGCACGGCGTTCGCGATGAGCAGCGGCCCGAGCTGCGGCAGGATGTGCCGCAGGATCACGCGGGGGCTGCTCGCCCCGATCGACTCCGCCCGGCGGATCGACACCCGCTCCCGCAGCGTCTTGACCTGCGCCCGCACGATGCGCGCGGTGCTCGTCCACATCAGGAAGCCGATCACCAGCACCACGTGCCAGAGGCTCGGCCCCCAGACGGTGGCGACGACGATCATCAGGACGATCTGCGGGATGACGATGAAGTAGTCGGTGATGCGCATCAGGATCACGTCGGTGATGCCGCCGAAGTATCCGGACAGGATGCCGAACAGCGCGCCGATCACGATCGCGATGACGGCGGCCGTGAACCCGACGATCATCGAGATGCGGCCACCCAGGAGCACCAGGCTCAGGACGTCGACCCCGCCGTCGTCGCAGCCGAGCCAGTGCTCGAACGAGGGAGGCGCGAACACCGCGCAGCTCGGCTCGGTGGTGCTGTACGGCGCGAGGAGGTCCGCCCCGACCGCCAGCACGACGAAGAGCGCGATGATCGCGATGCCGACGATCGCGGGGGCGGTGGTCAGGGAGCGCGCCATTTCGGCCCAGACGCCTCCGCGCGAACGCGTCCGGGTCGCGCGCGGAGTGGTACCGGTCGGAGTTCCCATCGTCGTCTCCTTGGTCATCGCTGCCTCCGCGTCATCGTGACACCCGGGGGTCGAGGCGGAAATACACGAGGTCGGCGAGGTAGTTCAGGAGCACCACCGTCACCGTGATGAAGAGGAAGCCGCCCTGCAGCATCGGGTAGTCGCGTTGCAGGACGGCGTTGTAGAGGGCGCGGCCGATGCCGGGCCACGAGAAGATGACCTCGACCAGGATGGAGCCGCTCACGATCGCGCCGAGCGAGAGCGCGATCTGGGTGATGGTCGGCAGCGCGGCGTTGCGGAGTGCGTAGGACGAGATGATGCGCCGTCGCGGCAGGCCCTTCGCCCGGGCCGTCAGGACGTAGTCCGCGCCGAGCGTCTCGAGCATCGCGGAACGGACGATGAGCGCGTTCTCGGCGTAGAGGGTGAGCACCAGCGTCAGCACCGGCAGGATCATGTGCCGCAGCGTGTCGACGAACTGCTCGCCCGGTGACAAGGCGATCGCGAACGGGTCGTTCATCCCGACGGAGGGCAGCACGCCCGCGAACAGGATGAGGATCATCATGCCGAGGAACTGGGTGGGGAACGCGTAGAAGACCACCGCGAGGTTGGTGGAGAGATGATCGCCGATCGTGCCCCGCCGCACCGCCGAGAACACGCCGACGCCGATGCCGAGGACGATGGCGATGACGGTGCCCGCGGTGACCATCGGAAGCGTGTTCGCGAACGCCTGCCAGAGGTTCTCCGCCACCGGCTGACGGTTGGCGAACGAGACGCCGAGGTTGCCCTGGAACAGCTGCTGCAGGTAGAGGAGGTACTGCCGCCAGATCGGCTGGTCCAGCCCGAACTCCACTTCGAGTGCGTGCTTGAGCGCCGGGGACGCGTTGGGGACGCGCGAGATCCGGGTGACGGCGTCGCCCGGCAACACGCGGAACAGGACGAAATTGATCGTCAACGCGACGAAGATCGTCACGACGGCGAAGAGCGAGCGTTTCCAGACGTACCCTCGCATCCGGTCTCCTTCCGAGCTTGACCTCTCGCGGTGGTGGTCATCATACTAAGCGCAATAAGAGTGTGAAACCGAGCACCGGAATCGAAAAAGCGATCTCACGAGGGAAGGTTTACATGAAGGTAATACGCGCCCTGGCCGCGGCCGCCGCTCTGGCGGCGACCGCGGGGCTGATGACGGCCTGCTCCCCGTCCGGATCCAGCGACACGGTCCTGCGCATCGGCGCCAGCGCCACGATCGACTCGCTGAACCCGTTCGTGTCGAGCTCGGACTACAGCAGCGTCGTCTACGAGTACGTCTATCCGCACCTCACCGAGTACGACACGAAGGATCTCTCCCTCGTCCCGTCGTTCGCGACCTCGTGGTCGACCTCCGCGGACGGCAAGACCTGGACCTTCGACACCGTCACCGGCGCGTCCTGGTCGGACGGCAAGCCGTTGACCGCCGAGGACGCCGCCTTCACGATGTCGATGATCATCGCGCACAAGGACGGTCCGACCGGCCAGCTCGCCGGCTTCGTCAACCACATGACGTCCGCCGTCGCCACCGACGACCACACCCTCGCGGTCACCTACGATCAGCCGGTCGGGAACGTGCTCGCGCAGCTCCAGCAGCTGCCGATCCTCCCCGAGCACGTCTGGAAGAAGCTCGCCGCCGGCGACGGCAAGGAGATCACCTCCTTCCAGAACGGTGCGCCGATGGTCTCGGGCGGCCCGTTCGAGCTCACGCAGTACAAGAAGGACCAGCTCGCGCTCTTCCAGGCCAACCCGAAGTGGTGGGGAAAGACGAAGCCTGCGATCACCGGCTTCGGCCTGCAGTTCTTCGCCAACGACGACGCCATGGTCACCGCCCTCAAGACGGGGCAGGTCGACATGATCGGGGAGTCCACGCCGGCGACGGCGGTCGCGTCGCTGAAGAAGGCCGGCATGGTCGTCGACACGGCGCCGTCGGTCGGGTTCTACGACTTCATCATCAACACGAACCCGAAGAAGAAGAACCACCCCGAGCTGCTCGACCCGAAGGTGCGGGAGGCGTTCGAGTACGCGATGGACCGGGAGTCGATGGTCAAGACCGCCTGGCTCGGCCTGGCCACACCGGGGTCGACGATCGTCTCGCCGGCCAGCGGCTGGCACGACGACTCCATCCACGGGCTTCCGTTCGACCTCACCAAGGCCAACGCCATCCTCGACTCGCTCGGCTACACCAAGGGATCGGACGGGATCCGCGTCGCCGACGGCCACCCGATGGCCTACGACGTCATCTTCCCGACCGAGATCAACGGGGCGGGGGACCGCATGTTCCAGATCATCCAGAACGACCTCCAGCAGGCCGGGGTCAAGCTGACCATGCGCAAGATGGACACCGATGCGGCCACCACCGCGATCAACGGTCCCGGCAACACCTACGACGAGTTCGACCTCGCGATGTGGGACTGGATCCCGCCGGTCGACCCCGACTTCCAGCTGAGCGTGCTGACGTGCGCGCAATGGGGGAACAACAACGACAGCGGCTACTGCAACCCCGCCTACGACGCCCTCTACGCCCAGCAGGCGGTCGCCCCCGACCGGGAGGCCCGGCAGGCGATCATCGACCAGATGCAGAAGATCGCGTTCGACGACCGGCCCTACATCGCGCTCGTCAATCAGAACGTCGTCGAGGCGCACTCCCCGAAGTGGACGGGCTTCCTGCTCTCGCCGCTGGTCGGCTCCGTCAACAACCTGTCGACGCAGACGCTCCTCGGCGTCCACCGGGTCAAGTGATGGCGACGACGATCGCAGCGATCGACGTCGATGGCATCGCCGCGACGCTCGCCGCCCGGCCGGAGGCTGCTCTCGCGGTCGCGGTGCGCCGCTCGGAAGGGGGGCTCGCGGGAGGGGCGGGTGCGGCGGCCGCCGCGCGCCTGCTCGGCGTCGACGTGGTCGCGCTCGCCGGGGCGGCGCTTCCGCGGGAGCATTCGACCTTCACGACGGGCGTGGTCGCCGTGCCGTCGGCGGGCGCCGTGCGCCGGGTCGTGGTCGTCGACATCGGCGAGCTCCCGCCCGGGCGGGTCCTGTCCGGCGACGCCCTGTTCGGGGCGGCGCTCGCCGCGTCCCGCGCGGCCGACGGCGCGATCGTCTCGCTGCTCGGCCTCGAGGTGCCGGACGCCGCCGGCCTCCGGCTCGTCGCCGAGGGGCACGCTGCGGGGGCCTGGCGCTATCGGCGGGAGGGCGCGCCCCTCGTCGCGCGTGCTGAGGCGGAGTGCGTGATCGCGACCACGGGGATCGCCGACGCCGCACGCATCCTCCACCGGGCACGGATCGCGGCCGACGCCGTCGCCTGGGTGCGCACGGTGGTGGAGACGCCGCCCAACCTCCTGGGGCCCCGGGCGTTCGCCGACGCCGTCGCGTCCTTCGCGGCCGACTGCGCGGGGGACGCGGTCTCGATCTCCGTGTGGGACGAGGCGACGCTCGCCGAGCGCGGGTTCGGCGGGACCCTGGGTGTGGGGAGCGGGAGCGTGGAACCGCCGCTCGTGATCGAGCTGCGCGTTGACGGCTCCGGCCTCGTCACCGCTCTCGCCGGCAAGGGGATCACGTTCGATTCCGGCGGTCTCAACCTGAAGCGCGATCTCGGCGAGATCTCGTGGATGAAGACCGACATGGCCGCCGCTGCCGCGGTCGCCGCCGCGGTCATCGCCGCAGCCGCGCTCGGCGGATCCGGCCCTCTGCACGCCGTGCTCCCGGTGGCGGAGAACATGCCGGGCGGCCGGGCGCAGCGCCCGGGAGACGTCGTGCGGCACCCGGACGGGCGCACGACCGAGGTGGTCGACACCGACTGCGAGGGGCGGCTGGTGCTCGCCGACGCTCTGGCCTGGCTCGTCGCCGCACGGCCCGCGCGCGTGATCGATGTCGGGACGCTGACCGACTCGGGGGCGGTCGGCACGGCCTTCTGGGGGTGCTGGGGGACGTCGGCGGTCCTCGCGGAGGAGGTGCTCGCTGCGGGGAGGGCGGCCGCCGACCCCGGTTGGTCGCTTCCGCTCCACGAGTCGTATGCCGAGCTGCTGACATCCCGGGTGGCGGACATCGCCAACACGTCGGTCGAGGGGCCGGACACGGGTCAGCTGGCCGCGACCTACCTGCGCGCATTCGTCGGGGACGTGCCGTGGGTGCACATCGACAACGGCTCCTCCGCGTGGCTCGAGCGGGACGCCGCGCCGTGGCCGGCCGGCCCGACGGCGACTCCCGTGCGTGCCTTGATCGAGCTGCTCGTCTCCCAGGGGGAGTGACCCCGAGGCGGGTGGCTATTCTCCGAGGCATGTCTATATACTCTGTATAACAAGTAGCTTCCAGAGGAAGGTCGGAGATGACGTTCACCACTGCGTTCGCCGAGCGCACCACCGCGACGAAGGCGCTCTTCGAGCGGGCCAAGGTCACCATCCCGGGAGGCGCGGGCAGCACCGCCCGCCTCCCGCGCAACGGCTGGAAGCCGTACCCGCTCTTCATGGCGGAGGGGCAGGGGTCGCGCCTGCGCGATGTCGACGGCAACGAGTACATCGACTACCTGCTCGGCCTCGGCCCGATGATCCTCGGCCACCGCCACCCGCAGGTCACCCAGGCGGTGACCGACGCGATCGCCGAGCTCGGAACGTGCTTCGGCCTGCCGTACGAGCTCGAGATCGAAGCGGCGGAGAAGGTCGTCGCCGCCGTTCCGGGGATCGACCAGGTGCGCTTCACCAACTCCGGCTCGGAGGCGGTGGGGACGGCGGTGCGCCTGGCCCGCGCCACCACCGGTCGGCGGCTCATCGTCCGTTTCGAGGGCCACTACCACGGCTGGCAGGACACGGTGTACTGGTCCAACCACGTCGACCCCGCGCTCGCCGGCCCGATCGACCACCCCCGCCCGGTCGCGATGGGCGGCGGCGTGCCCGCCGAACTGCAGGACACGCTCGTCGTGCTCAGCTGGAACGACCCGGAGAGCTTCATCGCCCTGATGGAGACCCGCGGGCACGAAGTCGCCGCCGTGCTCACGGAGCCCGCCGTCTTCAACACCGGCTGCATCCTCCCGGAGCCGGGCTACCTCGAACTCCTGCGCGAGCAGACGAAGAAGCACGGCGCATTGCTCATCTTCGACGAGGTCATCACCGGATTCCGGTTCGCCCGAGGCGGCGCCCAGGAGTGGTTCGGCGTCAACGCCGACCTGGTCACCTTCGCCAAAGGCATCGGCGGCGGGTTCCCGGTCGCGGCGATCGGGGGGACCACCGAGGCGATGCGCCTCATCGCCGACGGCACCTACTCGCACTCCGGAACCTACAACGCCAACGTCGTCCAGTGCGCCGCCGTCTCGGCGACGATGGACGTGCTCTCCGAGCCGGGCCTCTATGAGCGCCAGCGCGCCCTCGGCAACCGCCTGGCCCGGGGGCTGGAGACCATCGCCACGGCGAAGGGCGTTGACGCCTACGTCGAGGGAATCGGGACCGTCTTCCAGCTCTGGTTCGCCGATCGGCCCATCCGCAACTGGCGTGACGCGGCAGCGCACGCGCGCGAAGACATCTTCACCCGCTGGTACGAGGAGATGGTGGTGCGAGGCGTGCTGTTCCACCCGCTCCAGTTCGAGAACCTGTTCGTCTCGCTGGTGCACACGGACGAGGACATCGACGCGACGCTGAACGCCGCGGAGGACGCCCTGAGCGTGGTCGCGCGCGAGTTCTAGAGTGGGCGCACCGGGAGACGACGGCGAAAGGACACGAGTGACGGACCAGGGCGAGCTGTCCATCGGACTCGACTTCGGCACGAGCGGCGCCAAAGCGCTGGCCGTCTCCCGCGATGGCGGAGTGGTCGCCCGCTCCGCCATGCCCTACCCGACCCGCCGCCCCGAGCCGGACGCCGCCGAGCAGGATCCCGGCGACTGGATCCGCGCCCGCGACGGCGTGCTGGCGGACCTCGCGGCACAGACCGACCCGACCCGGTGGGGGGCACTCGCCCTCTCGGCGATGCTCCCCACCCTGGTCGAGCTCGACCCGGCGGGCCGGCCGATCGCCCCCGCCATCACCTGGGAGGACGGCCGGGCCGATCCGGACGGTCGACGCATCGCGGCGGCAGCGGGGGAGGCCGCCGTCTACCGGACGACGGGACAGCGTCTCGACGGCCGGTACCTGCTGCCGATGCACGCCCGACTCGCGCGCGGGGGCGTTCACGAGGACACGACGATCGCGGGGGCCAAGGACTTCCTGTTCTCGTCACTCACCGGGCGCCTCCTCACCGATCCCAGCACCGCGGCGGGTACGGGCGGCTGGGCGCTCCGCGGTGGCTGGAACGCCGCCGTGCTCGCTGCCGCCGGCGTCGCCGCCGATCGGCTCCCAGAGGTCGCCGCGGCGATCAGCGCGGTGCCGCTTCGACCCGAGCTCGCCGCGCTCTGGGGCTGCCGGCCCGGACTCCCGGTCGTGCTGGGAGCCGCCGACTCGGTCCTCGGCGCCTACGGGCTCGGCGTGCGCTCGCCGGGGACCGTCGCCTACATCGCCGGGACGAGCACGGTGATCCTGGGCTGGTCGGCCTCCGCCGATCCCGACCCCGAGGGGCGGTATCTCGTCACGCCGATGGCCGACGACGGCTACGGTCTCGAGATGGATCTGATGGCCACGGGCTCCGCGTTGTCCTGGCTGGCGGGGCTGCTCGGGGTCAGCGGCGGCGCACCCGCCGTCATGGCCCTCGCCGACGAGGGTTCCCTGCTCGACGCGCCGCTGGTGCTCCCGTACCTGTCGCCCGGAGAGCAGGGCGCCCTCTGGGATCCCACGCTGTTCGGCGCCGTGGAGGGCCTCACCCTGCGGACCACCGGCGCCGATATCGCCCGCGGCCTGATCGCCGGGATCGTCGCCGAGTCCCGGCGCTGTCTGGCGGCCCTCGCCGAGACGGAGGGCGCCGGCGCCGGGCCCGTCGTCGTCAGCGGACGGGGCGGCTCCTCCCGCGCGTTTCGCCAGGCGCTCGCCGACGCGAGCGGCCGCACGGTGCTCCACGACCCCGGAGAGCAGGACCACTCCGCACTCGGGGCGGCTCTGCTGGCCGGGCGCTCCGCGCTCGGCTGGACGGACGAATCCGCCGTGCGCCGTGACGCCTTCGTCGCCGTGCGCCCGGAGCCGTCCGGCGTGGCCGCCTGGACCGAACGCTACGAACGCCACGAACGCGCGCGACTCGCCCAGCGCGCCCGCCTCGCCTGACTCTGCGGAGGAGACCATGAACGACACCCTCACCCCGGCCGACATCGACCTGACCCTGTACCCGGAGGGCACCCGACTCGACGACGACGGGCGGCTCCTCATCGGCGGGTGCGCCGTCGCGGATCTCGCGGACCGGTACGGCACACCCGCCTACCTCATCGACGAAGGCGCATTGCGGCGGCGTGCCCGAGCGTACGTGCAGGCGTTCCGTGACCGGCACCCCGCATCCCTGGTGCTGTTCGCCTCGAAGAGCTTCCCCTCCGCCTCGGTCATCGGGGTCGTCGCCGAAGAAGGCTGCGGCACCGACACCGCGGCCGCCGGGGAGCTGCGGCTCGCGCTCGCCGCCGGCGCCGACCCGGCTCTCGCGGTCTTCCACGGCAACGCCAAGACCGACGACGACATCCGCACGGCCGTGGACGCCCGCGTGCGCTACATCGTGATCGACAACCTGGACGACGTGGAGCGCATCGCGCGCATCGCCACCGAGCCGGTGCCGGTCCTGCTGCGGGTCAGCCCGTCGCTGGAGGCGCACACCCATGCGGCGATGATGACCGGGCACGACACATCCAAATTCGGGGTTCCGCCGGCGCAGGTCGCCGACACGATCGCCGCGATCCGTCGCGAGCCGATGCTCGATCTGCGCGGCCTGCACGCCCACGTGGGCTCCCAGCTGCTCGACCTCGACCAGTTCGAGGCCGAGGTGCAGGCACTGGCCGCGTTCGAACGGTTCGGCGTGTACGACCTCGGCGGCGGGCTCGGCGTGCGTTACGTGTCGGACGACGTCGCGCCGTCGGTGGAGGAGTACGCCGACCGTGTGGTGGCAGCGGTGCACCGGCACCTGGGCCGGGACGTCGAGCTGCTCGTCGAGCCCGGCCGGTCGATGGTGGCCCGCAGCGGGGTGACGGCGTATCGCATCGTCACGGTCAAGCACGGTGGACGGGTGCACGCCGCCGTCGACGGCGGGATGGGCGACAACCTCGAGGTCTCGCTCTACGGCCAGGCGTTCACCCCCTCCGTCATCGACCGCTCCGGACCCGCCGAGACGGTGGATGTCGTCGGACGGCACTGCGAGTCGGGCGACTATCTCGCCAACGGCGTCCGCGTGGTGAGCCCCCGGGTCGGCGACCTCCTCACCGTCCCGGTCACGGGGGCGTACTGCTACACGATGTCCAACAACTACAACGCCGCGCTGCGACCGCCGGTCGTGTTCTGCGACGACGGACGATCGCGGCTGGCGGTCCGCCGCGAGACGTTCGACGACCTGCTGCGGCGCGAGCAACTGCTCGGGGCCGGCGAGTGACCGGGCGGCGCGGAGGCCGGCCGGCTCCCGCAGCTGCGGCAGCCGGCGCCGTCGTCGAGCGCATCGCGCGCGAGTGGGCGGTTCCCGGGGTGGCCATCGCCGTCACGGACCGCAAGCGCGTCGTGTGGCAGCACGTCACCGGCTACGCCGACCTCGCGCGCGGCGTCCCGCTGCGGAGCGACCATCTGCTCGAGATCGGGTCGATCAGCAAGATCGCGACCGCCATGGTCGTGCTCCAGACCATCGCCGCGGGAGGACTCCGGCTCGAGCAGCCGATCGGGGAGGCGCTGCCCTGGGTGCCTGCGCCGCTGCGCGACCCGGCGATCACGCTGCGCACCCTGCTCACTCATACGGCCGGCCTGGTGGGCAGCGTCGACGCGCTGCCCGACGAGCGCGCACAGATCGCGGCATACGCGGAGGCGTCCCCGGTGCCGCCGGGCGCTCCCGGTTCGCGCTTCCACTATTCGAACGTCGGCTATCTCCTCCTCGGCCTGGCGGCGTCCTCCGCGGCCGGCCGCCCGTTGCCCGAGCTGGTGCGGGAGCAGGTCTTCCGGCCGGCGGGGATGGTCGACGCTGTTCCGGTCATCACCTCCGCCGATGCCGGCCGGCTCGCCTCCGGTCACCAGCCGCTCGCCGAGGACCTGCCGTGGCGTCCGGGCGATCCGCTGGTGGCCGCACCCCTGATCGAGACCGCGGGAAGCGACGGCAGCATCGCCGCCACGGTCGCGGATCTCGCGGCGCTGGCCCGCGTCCTCCTCCGCGAGGGCGCGGGCGACGCGGGCGTCGTCCTCGAGCGGTCGTCGTTCGCCGCCATGACCGGCACGCTCGCTCCCGAGGGCGAGGAGGTGCTCGTCCTCCCTGGAACGGCTGCTCCGGAGTGGAGCCGCTACGGTCTCGGGATCAATGTCGAGCAGACGCCCCGCGGTCCCGTGCTCAGCCACGGCGGAGGGATGGTGGGCTTCGCGTCGTTCCTGCTCGCCGACCCCGCCGCGGGCAGGGCCGTCGTCGTCCTGACCAACGCCGACGGGGACAGCCCGGTCGCGGAGGCCCTCGCGCGCTCGGTCGACGCGGTGTTCGAGCGCGGTGGCCCGGGAGCGGAGCAGCAGGGGCTCTCAGGAGTGCGGTGGGCGCGTCCGTCGAGCGCCCGCGGTCCCGGCCCCCACGTGACCGTGCGGCCGCCCGCTCTCCCCGCCGCGGCCCTCGGGGTGTTCCACGGCACCGACGGGCGGCGGCTCGAGGTCCTGGCGGCCGGCGACGGCCACGACGTCGTCCTCGACGGCCGTTCGGCAGCGCTGCGGTGGACGTGGGGCGCCCGGTGTCTCACGACCCTGCCGGAGCTGCGACGCTTCGCGCTGGTGTTCGACGGCACGGCGTGGACCTGGGGTGCGGAGGAGTTCCGGCCGGAGCACGGGGCCGGGGGCGCACCCGACCCCGCGGCTGGTCCGGCGCTCCCCAGCGGGCATGACATCGCAGCGGTGCCCGGTCACTACCGCTCGTACACCCCCTGGTACCCCCACCTGAGGATCGTGCGGCGCCGATCCGGGCTCGTCCTCATCGCTCCGAGAGGCGTGGAGGCTCCCGCGGAGGACCACGCGCTCGTCCCGCTGGGCGGCGGGGCGTTCCGCATCGGCGAAGACCCGGCCGCACCCGAGATCCTGCGTGTCGGACCGGTGATCGACGGCGGCTGCGCCTGGGTCGACCGCGACGGATGCCGGTACTCCCGGTCGTTCACCGCCTGAGAGATCTCTCAGGTCCCCCGAACCGGGGCCACTCCAACTGGGGCATACTCCGCGCACCGCCGGTATCGATAACGTCGGAGCAGGGAATCGCACACACCGTCACGTCCGGCGCATCTCGCGCGTCGTGGTGACCCGCGCATTCCCTCCTGCCCGCACCCGACACGGCTGAGATCGAGATGACACCAGACATTTCCGTACCCGAACCTGCCCGAATCCCCACCCGTTCGTCCTCCCGCCCGAGACACGCCCGCATCGGCCGGCGCCTGCTCGCGGGTCTCGGCGCGGCAGCGCTGATGGCGTCCGCATGGCCGCTCGCCGCCGCGGCCGCCCCGGTCGTGGGCGGCTCCGGCACGCCCATCTCCTACACCGAGCAGGGGGCACCCGTCCCGATCGGCCAGAACGTGACGATCACGAGCGACTCGGGAAGCCCCTCCACATACGGCGGCGGATACATCGACTTCCAGATCAACGGCGACCCGGCGTCGGCGCTCCTCTCGCTGCAGAGCGATGCGTCGCCCAGCACGGTGGACGGCGCGATCTCGATCGTGGACGGCATCGCCTATCGGGGCAACGGCACCACCGCCGACATCATCGGCTCGGTCGACGAGAAGCTCGATGGGACGAACGGTCACCTCCGGGTGAACTTCACGAGCCCGTTCTCCAACTCGAGCTTCGAGGACGGCATCACCGGCTGGACGCCCGTCACTCAGCAGGTCGACCTCGGCGTCACCCCGATCGCGGGCTATCCGTCGCTCGAGACGGGCACCTACCCGTCCGGCAGCGTCGCCGCACCGCAGGGGCCGCCGACGAACCAGGACAACAACGTGCCGTCCCGGCTCGGCACGCTCACGGTGAAGCGCGACACCACCCAGTTCACCGATGGGAAGTCGAGCCTCTCGCTGTCGTCGGTGGGAATGACGACCCTGGCCGGCTGCGACGTCGTGCACGGGCCGGCGGTCTACAGCGACCCGTTCCCCGCCTCGAAGGGCGACCAGATCTACTTCGACTGGCGCGCGTTCCACGGCGACGACGCCTATGACGTCCTGGGCTACATCCTGAACTCCGACACCGGCGCCACGACGCCGGTGCTCGACGCGACCGGTGTCGGCACCGGCGACACCGCGTGGGCGACCGTGAACGCCTCCATCCCTGCGGACGGCGACTACCGTTTCGTGTTCGTCGCGGGCACCTTCGACTTCACGTGCGGCAAGGCCGCCGGCGCGTCGCTGTTCATCGACAACGTGCGGGTCTACGGCAAGAAGGCGACCGATGCCGCCGCTCAGGAGATCGCGCACCGGTTGCTCTACAAGAACACGTCCACGAACCCGCCGACGACTCCGCAGACCCTCACGGTGACGGTCAAGGACACCACCGGGACCACCGCGACCGACACGCAGCCCGGCGTCCAGATCCAGCCGGTCGACGATCCGCCGACGCTCGCCTCCCCGACCGCCGTCGCCTACACCAACACCGCAGCTGCGCCGGAGACCTTCGCGGTGCAGAACGGAACCCTCACCGGCACCGACCCCGACAGCACCGGCCTCGTCTACGGCATCGCCGGCGGCGTGGCGAACTCCGCCGTGGCGGGCTTCGACACCGCACGCGCCGGTGCCTTCGGCACGCTGTACCTGAACTCGGCCACCGGCGCTTACCGCTTCGTCCCGGACGCGACCGCGATCGACTCGACGATGGTGAGCGCGGCCGACGCGTTCACCCTGACGGTGACCGCGGACGGCAAGTCCGACACGAAGCAGCTCGCCGTCGACATCACCGTCCCGGTGTCCGGTGTCGCTCACGCGCCCACCGGGCTGCAGGCGGAGCCGGGCGCCGCATCCGCCGTCCTCACCTGGACCGCACCTGACTGGACGGGCGGGACCGCCCTCACCGGCTACCGGATCGAGTGGTCGCTCGACGGCGGCCTCACCTGGACGAGCGCGGACACCGGGTCGACAGACACCGCCTATACAGTGACCGGCCTGGCCAACGGCGTGGACACCCGCTTCCGGGTCAGCGCGATCACCGGCGCCGGTGCCGGAGCGGCGAGCTCGCCGTCGTCCGCGACCCCGCGCACCGCGCCCGGGGCGCCGACCGGTCTCGCCGCCCAGCCGGGTGACACTCAGGTGGCGCTGTCGTGGCAGGCTCCCGCCGACGACGGCGGTGCACCGGTCACGGGGTACCGCATCGAGATGCTTGCGACCGGCGGATGGACGACCCTCGTCGCCGACACCGCATCGACCGCGACGACCTACACGGCCACCGGGCTCACGAACGGCACGCGCTCCTCGTTCCGGGTCACCGCGATCAATGTCGGCGGCGCCAGCGTGGCGAGCGATGTCGCCGTCGCGACGCCGCGGACCGTCCCGGGGGCGCCGACCGGCCTCGCCGTCCAGCCCGGCGACGGGCAGGCGGTGCTCTCCTGGACCGCCCCGTCGGACGACGGCGGTGCACCGGTCACCGGCTACGGCATCGAGATGTCGTCGGACGGCACGACGTGGACCGGTGTCGTCGCCGACACCGGCAGCACCGCCACCACCTTCACGGTCGGCTCGCTCGTCAACGGCACCACGACGCGGTTCCGCGTGAGCGCGGTCAACGTGGCAGGCGCGGGTGCGCCGGGTGCGGTCGTCTCCACCACGCCGCGGACCGTACCCGGTCTCCCCACCGGCCTGACCGCGGCGCCCGGCGACCACCAGGTCGTCCTGGCGTGGACCGCGCCCGCCGCCGACGGCGGGGCGCCGATCAGCGGATACCGCATCGAGAAGTCCACGGACGGCGGAAAGACCTGGACGGTCCAGGTCGCCGACACGGGCTCGACCGCGACCGGTTACATCGCCGACGACGTGGTGAACGGCACGGAGACGGCGTTCCGCGTGAGCGCGATCAACGCGGCCGGCGCCGGAGCTCCCGGCGACCCGGCGTCCACGACGCCGCGGACCACGGCCACGGGGCTCGCCATCACCTCGATCACGCCGGGCAACCACACCCTCACCGTCGCGTTCACTCCTCCGTCGGACGACGGCGGCGCCCCGGTGACCGGCTACGAGTACTCGCTGGACGGCGGCACGACGTGGGTGCCGTTCGATGCGAGCGTGAGCCCGCTGGTGATCGGCGGTCTCGACAACGGCGTGGACTATGCCTTCACGATGCGGGCGGTGAACGCGGCCGGGCCCGGGCCGTCCACCGCTGTCCGATCGGTGCGCGCCGAGGTCTCCCCGGTGGCGGTCCCCGGGGGCACGGGAACGGCCCTCCCCGAGCTGAACCCGGGCGAGACCCGGATGTACATCGACGGGAAGGAGGTCACCGTGACCGTCACACGCGCCGACGGCGTCCTGACCTTCCAGGGCGACGGCTACACCATCCGGATCAGCGCGGACGACAAGGGCGCCGTGCAGCTCGACGCCCAGGGCCGCATCGTGATCACCCACGGCGGCACCGTCCACGTCTCCGGCACCGGCTTCAAGCCGGGCTCGACCGCCGATGTGTGGCTCTTCAGCGCACCGGTCCTCCTCGGCCAGCCGGTCGTCGACGGCACGGGCGACTTCGCGGCCTCGTACCAGATCCCGGCGAGCACCCCCGCCGGGGTGCACACCCTCCAGATCAACGGCCTCTCGGCGGACGGGAAGCTCCGCACCGCCGTCACCGGTGTGATCCTGGAGGCGGAGACGGGTCTGGCGTCCACGGGATCGAGTGCGGGCGGCGCGATGGTCGCGGGAGGCTTCGCGGTCGCCCTCGTCCTCGCCGGCGCCCTGCTCGGAGCCCGCAACCGCCGCCGTCGGACGGCCTGATCGGCGTCGGCCCGGATGCGCTCCGCACTCGCGAGCGCATCCGGGCCCGCTCGATCCCCTGATCGATCGCCCGTCGGCTACGCGGCCGGCGTTCCTGCTCCCCGCGCCTGCCGGTCGCACTCCGCGCGGAGCAGCGCCCACCTGTCGACGCTCGTCCACTCATCCTTGAACCAGTCGGCCTCCACCGCGCGTCCCTCGTGGCGGAATCCGAGCCGGGTGAACAGGCGGGCGGCCGCTGTGTTGCGTGCGTCTGTCGTCGCGCACACGCGGTGCGCGCCGAGCGCGCCGAAGAGGGCTGCGATGAGGCCGCGGAGCGCTTCTGCGGCCGCTCCCGTCCCCTGCATCGCGGGGGCGATGGTGACGCCCAGCTCGTACGAGTCCGGCTGGTCGGGCAGGGCGTGCACCGCGACGTCGCCGACGAGCGCACCCGTCGAGCGGTCGCGGACCGCCACCTGGAGCCAGAGACCCGACTGCGGGACGATCGCATCGGGCTGGGAGGCGAGCAGTTCGTCGGCGTCGTCGGTCGAATAGGTCGGCGTCCACGACTGCCACCGGGCCACATCCGGCACCCGGCGGTAGTCGACGAAGGCGTCGCGATCCTGCTGCGCCAGCGGGCTCAGCGCGAACCGCTCCGTCGTGATCGGGAACATCGGCATGAGGATCACGCTAGCCGAGCGTCCACGTGGCAGGCATCCGTGCCCATGCCACAATGTCCCATGCCCACCGTCCTCGCCCGCCTCCGCTCCGCGGTCACCGACGCGGCCTCTCTGCGCTCCTGGACCGTCGACGCGAACGACGGGATCATCGCGACCGCGGGTGTGCTGGAGGGTTTCGCGGGTGCCGGAGCGAGCGATGCGACCCTGCTGACGGCTGCGGTGGTCGCGACCATCGCGGGTGGCCTCAGCCTGGGCGGGGCGAAGTGGTCGGAGGAGGCTGCGGAGCGGGAGGCGCAGCTGCGGGTGGCGCGGGAGGAGGCTGCGCAGCTGGAGCTGAGCCCGGAGGAGGAGGTCGTCGAGCTGGCCGGGTACTACGAGCGCAAGGGAGTGAGCGCCGCGGTGGCGCGGCAGGTGGCCGAGGAGCTGACGGCGGCGGACGCGCTGGGCGCGCAGCTCGAGGCGGAGCACGGGATCCGGGAGGTCATGGCGCGCACGGCGCCGGTCTGGGCCGGGGTGAGCGCGAGCGCCGCGTTCGTGCTGGGGGCGCTCGTCCCGCTGCTGATCACCGTCCTCGTGCCGGGCAAGCTGGAGGCGTGGGCGGTGCTGGTCGCGGTGATCGCATCGCTGGTGCTGACGTCCGTCGTCAGCGCGCGCAGCGGGCGCACCGGTGTGCTGCGGACGATGACGCGGTCTCTCACGGTGGGCGTGGGGACGCTGGGGATCAGCTTCCTCGCGGGGCTGCTGATCTTCTGAGGGACCGTCCGGGCGCGGCCGGCCGGCGCACCTCCTCGCCCAGCCGGTCGAGCGGCACGAACGCGTTCAGCGTCACCAGAGCGATGCCGCCGGCCGCGGCGATCGCCCCCGGGATCCAGAACAGGTGGGGCAGGCCCAGCCAGGCCGTCCCGATGCTGCCGACGAATCCTCCGACGGCCGCGTTGATCGCGTACGAGCTGAGGAAGACGCTGGAGGCCATCCCGACCCGCGCGGGCTGGAACCGCTGCGCGACCGTGACGCCGAGCACGCCGAACGTCGCGATCACGCCGGCCATCAGCACCTGTCCGGCGATGAGGGGCAGCAGGTGGGGCTCGATCGCGTCGGCGGACGCGTAGCAGGCGTGCGCGCCGACGGCCATCACCGCACCAGCGAGGAGCACGCGGGCGATGCCCACCCGGTCGGCGATCAGCGCCGCGAGCGGCATGAGCGCGACCTCGACGAGCGGCTGGAAGCCGATGATCGCACCGCGCACGGCCGCACTGACATGCAGGTCGCCGTCCATGTAGAGGGGGAGGTAGGCGAGCTTCACGGTCTCGCCGCACATGATGAGCACGTAGATGCCGGTGAAGAGCAGCAGCGGGACCATCGAGTGGGTCCGTGGCGCGCCGGTCGGAATGGGCGCGGTGCGCGTGAGCGCCGGGGCGGGAGGCAGACCGGCATCGGGCTCCGGCTCGGCCGCCGCCACCAGGGCGGCGCCCGGGACCGGCGCCGCCCGGCCCGCGCCGATCAGCGGGACGATCGACAGGAGGAGGCTGACGCCGGTCGCGAGCAGCAGCGGCCGCAGTCCGAGCACGGCGCCGAGCGTCGCGCCGATCACCGGCCCGATGATCCACCCGAAGGCCATCGCCATGCGCGTCAGCGCGACGACCTGGTTGTCGACCGGGGTGGGATGCCGGTCCAGCTCGTCGCGTACGGCCGCCTGGAGCTGCGCCGCACCCGCGCCCGCCACGCTGAGCAGCAGGATGTTGATGGCGAACGGCATCCACGTCTGGGTGGCGAACGCCATCAGCACCCAGCCCGCGAAGCCGGCGAGAGCCGACAACCGGAACACCAGCAGCCGCGACCCCGCCCGGTCGGACAGCGAGCCCACCACGTAGCCGGCGATCGGCGCGGCGAGGTTGGTCAGGTAGTACAGGCCGGCCAGGGCATCCGTGAGGTGCAGCTCCCGCACCAGGAACAGTGTCAT
Organism: Leifsonia sp. LS1; assembly: GCF_020521355.1. NCBI lineage: Bacteria > Bacillati > Actinomycetota > Actinomycetes > Micrococcales > Microbacteriaceae > Leifsonia > Leifsonia sp. LS1. The sequence goes on along the minus strand of NZ_BPER01000008.1, from coordinate 42,283 downwards.
CTGCGGCGCGGTGACCGAGATGCCGATGCCCGAGATGACAAGGCTGATGAACGCGCCGCGGAGGAGGCGCGAGCGGAGGATGTAGCGCGCGGCTGCGGCGCGGGTGGGCGGCACCGACCGATGGTATCAGAGTGGTCGCATAGTGGACTGCTTGGTCGTCGTCGTCGTCGCCGGCTTCCGCATCGCCCGCTACTGCGCCGACCGCTCCGCAGCCGGTCGCCGACGCAGGGTCGCGTCGCCGACCTCCGGCCCGCGGTAGACCATGTCCATCGCGCCGATGCTCTCGCCGGGCGGCACGATCGCGTCGATCCGGTCGAGGATCTCGTCCGAGAGGGCGACGTCGACGCCGGCCAGTGTGTCCTCGAGCTGCTCCATCGTGCGTGGGCCGGCGATGGCGGAGGTGACACCCGGATGGGCGATGACGAAGGCCATCGCGAGGTGGGTCAGTTTCACGCCGGCGTCTTCGGAGAGCGCGACGAGCTCCTCCACCGCCGCGAGACGGCGCTCGTCGCGGAAGTGGCGCATGCCGGTGCGGGCGGAGCGGAAATTGTCGTTCTCCTGGCCCGCGCGATAGCGGCCGGTGAGGGTGCCGCCGGCGAGCGGGCTGTAGACGAGGGTGCCCATCCCGTACCGCTGCGCGACCGGAAGGATCTCGCGCTCGATCTCCCGGTCGAGGAGGGAGTAGTTCGGCTGCTCGGTGCGGAAGCGCTCGAAGCCGCGCCGCTCCGACATCCACTGCGCCTCGACGATCTCGGAGCCGCGCATCGACGAGCTGCCGATCGCGCGCACCTTGCCCTGACGCACGAGGTCGGTGAGCGCGGAGAGCGTCTCGTCGATGTCCGTCGCCGGATCGGGGCGGTGCAGCTGGTAGAGGTCGATGTGGTCGGTCTGCAGGCGGCGCAGCGAGCGCTCGACGGCCTGCACGATCCACCGACGGGAGGCACCGCGGTGGTTGACGTCGTCGTCGACCGGGCCCCAGAACTTGGTGGCGAGCACGACGTCGTCGCGGCGGCCTTTGAGCGCCTCGCCCACCACCTCCTCCGAGTCGCCGTAGCGGTCGGCCGTGTCGACGAAGTTGATGCCGGCGTCGAGCGCGCGATGGATGATGCGGACGCCTTCCGCGCGGTCGGGGTTGCCCAGTGACCCGAGCATCATCGCGCCGAGCGCGTACGGGGTGACCTGGATGCCGGTGCGGCCGAGGGTTCGATACTGCATGCTGTCCTGCTCCTGACGGTTCGAGATCGCGGCACCGGGCGAGGCCGGGGTGTCGTAGGATCGGAGAATCGGAACGGCGCTCCGGTTGAGCTCACGCTCTAACCGGAACAATGTTCCGCTTACATGACGACTGTACACGGGCTGCGTCCCGTCCGCCAGAGGGAGCCCGCCATGACCGACTCGGCCGTCCGCCCGCAGCGGTCCGACGCGCGCCAGAACGTCGCGTCCCTGGTGGAGGCGGCGAAGTCCGTGTTCGCCGAGTCGGGGGTGGATGCGCCCGTCCGCACGATCGCGGCGAAGGCCGGCGTGGGCGTGGGGACGCTCTACCGCCACTTCCCGTCGCGCTCCGATCTGATCTCCGCCGTCTTCCGGCACGAGATCGATGCGTGCGTGGACGCCGCCCCCGCGATCGAGGCCGCCTACGCTCCCGGCGAGGCGCTGGATCGCTGGATCATGCGCTACACGCAGTTCGTCGCCGCCAAGCGCGGGCTGGCCGCCGCCCTCCACTCCGGCGACCCGGCCTACGAACCGCTCGCTGACTACTTCGCCACCCACCTCGCCCCGACGCTCGAGCGGCTCCTCGCCGCCGCAGCCGCATCGGGTGACGTGGTGCAGGCGGTCGATGCCGGTGAATTCCTCGGCGCGGTGGCGAACCTCTGCCACGGCGGGGAGGCCGGAGGGCCGGGCGGGCCGAACGGCGCCGGCACGTCACCGCGTGCTGAGCGGATGGTGCGCTTGCTGCTGGCGGGATTGCGGGCGCCCGGTCCGGCGTGAGGCCCCCGGTTCTTCTGGTCAGAGCGGTCTCGAAGACCCCACCCCGCCCGCGACCGTCCCCGGCGCCAGGCCCAGTGTCCACTCTGTGACATCGGCGACGAAGCTCGCCTGCGCGGGGGTGCTGAGATCGGCGGTGCTGTTGACGTAGGAGCCGCTCCCGTCGACGGCGATGAGGATGCGGATGCTGGCGGCCTCGGGGTCGACGTCGGCGAAGTCGCCGGTGGCGATGCCGGCGGCGATGATCTCGCGGAGGCGGGCGCGGTCGAGGGCGTCCTGCTCCCGCAGGGTCGCCTCGAGCGTGGGAGTGAAGCGGGAGAGGTGGCGGGCGTTGAGCCAGAGGCGGGCCAGCGGCGTGGAGGTGCCGGTCTGGATGTGGGTGATGAAGTGCGAGAGGCGGGCCAGCGGGGTGCCCTCGGTGGGGAAGAAGCGTTCGCGCTCGATCTCGGCGGCGCGGGCGAAGGCCTCGTCGACGAGGTCCTCGGCGGCGGGGAAGTAGTGCGAGATGAGGCCGGGCCGCACGCCGAGACGCGTCGCGACGGCACGCAGGGTGATGCGTTCCAGGCCCTCGTCGATGGCGATCTCGGCAGCCGCGGAGAGGATCTCTTCGCGCCGCTCCTCCGGTCGCTTCCGCACCCGGGGAGTTCCTGCTCTTGACTCCATGCGTCCCATGCTATTGAATGACTGACCAACAGTCTATTGGGCACATGACCAACAGCGAGGGAGCTGGGTCGGGAAGGAACGCATGTCCGGAGAGCGGATCAGCGCCGAAGAGTTCGTGGATGTCTCCACCCAGCCCGAGACGCGGGGCATCGAGGTCATCTCGGACGCCGAGCGGCACGGTCGTGCGCGGGACCTCTTCTTCGTGTGGGCGGCGCCCGGCGTCAGCATCCTCAACTTCACGGTGGGGGCGACCCTCATCCTCCTCGGCCTGGAGATCTGGCAGGCGGTCCTGGTGATCCTGGCGGCGGCACTCCTGTGGGTGTTCCCGGGGATGATCGCGATCAGCGGGCCGGCCTCCGGCACCTCCGGCTCGGTCGTCACGCGCGCGATGTACGGAGTCATCGGCAACAAGCTGTTCGTCGCGTTCGTCGGCTGGTTCATCGGGGCCGTGTTCCTGTCGCTGACCTGGCTCGCGTCGTCGTTCATGGGCGCCGATCTGCTGCGCCGCGTCGGCCTGACGGACCCGGTGTGGGTGCCGATCGGCGTGACGATCGTCGTGTCGGCGATCACGATCGCGGTCGCGATCTTCGGGCACGCGCTGATCCTGCGGATCTTCCCCGTGATGGCCGTCGCGCTGTTCGTCATCTTCGTCGCGGTGTCGCTCTTCATCCTCCCGACGGTCGACTGGGGCTACACCGCCGCGAACCCCCTGAGCGGCGTGCACCTGTGGTCGGCCATCTCGGTCGGGTTCACCATCCTCGCCTCCACCCCGCTGTCGTTCATCAACAGCCCGGACCTCGCCCGGTACCTGCCGCGCTCCACGAAGCCCACGCACATCGCCGCCGCGACCGCGCTCGGCGGCGCGCTGCCCTTCATCGTCTTCACGAGCATGGGCGTGCTGCTGGCGACCGGGCTGAAGGCCGGGGCGTTCGAGGCCGGGATCGACGTCGCGCTGTTCGACCTGCTGCCGGGCTGGATGGGCCCGTTGCTCGTCGTCGGCGTGATCATCAACACCATCGCGCTCAACGCGATGACCGCCTACTCGTCGAGCATGTCGCTGCAGGCCATCGGCTTCAAACTCAAGCGCATCCCGGCGGCGATCATCGTCGGACTGGTCGGCACCGCGCTCACCATCTACCTGGTGCTGTCGTCGAGCCTGCTGGAGGCCGCCAACCTGCTGCTGCAGTTCCTCGTGGTGGTGTCCGGCCCGGCGATGGCGATCTTCGCCGTCGACATCGTGCGCCGCCGCAACGTCTACGACGGCACCGACCTCTTCGACGACAGCCGGACCAGCCGCTTCTGGTACACCGGAGGCTGGAGCATCCCGGGCGTCGCGGCCCTGCTGGTCGGCGGTCTCACCACCGCGCTCTGCCTCTCGACCGATGTCTGGGCCGGGCCGATCGCCCAGGCCCTCGGCCACGTGGACCTCTCCGTGCCGCTCGGGATGATCGTCAGCGCCGCCGTCTACGCACTGTTGGGCCGCACCCGGCTCGGAAAGGAGGGCCGGCTGTGACCGCCGACGCCCCGCGCACGCCCGCGCAGAACACCACCACCCTCTACCGGAACGCCCGCGTCTTCACCGCCGCCGCCGACGAGGCAGACCGCTGGGCCGACGCCTTCGCCGTCGCCGGCGACACGATCGTGTGGGTCGGGAGGGCGGGCGAGGAGCCGCCCGCCGCCGACGCCACGGTCGACCTCGAGGGGCGTCTGGTGCTCCCCGGCTTCACCGACGCGCACACCCATGTGCTGATGATGGGCGCCGCGCTCGGCCAGGTGTACCTGACGGAGGCGCGCGACCTCCACGACATCCGCAGCCTCCTGCTCGCCGCTCGGGAGGCCGACCCGTCGGCGACCGTGCTGCGCGGTCGCGGCTGGCTCTTCGACGCGGTGCCCGGCGGCGCGCCCACGGCGGCCATGATCGACGAGGCGATCGCCGACATCCCTGTCTACCTCGACGCGAACGACTACCACTCGTGCTGGGTGAACACGGTCGCGCTCGCCGAGCTCGGCATCACCCGCGACACCCCCGACCCCATCGGCGGCGAGATCGTGCGCGACGCGTCGGGCGAGCCGACCGGGATGCTGCTGGAGACGGCAGCGACCCAGTACGCCTGGGCGCAACGCGACGAGGCCACGACCGACGCCGATCGCGACGAGCAGGTGCAGCGCACCCTCGACGCCTACCTCGCGACCGGTGTGACCGGTGTCGTCGACATGGCGATGGACGAGTTCGGTCTCGCCGCTCTGCAGCGCGCGCAGGAGCGCCACGGCGGCGAACTGCCCCTCCGGGTGGCGGTGCACTGGCTCGTCACCAACACCGGCGACGACGCCCGCAATCTCGCCCAGGTCGAGCACGCCGCGCGCCTGGCCGCCGCACCCGCGACACCGTGGCTGCGCGTGGTCGGCATCAAGCTCATCCTCGACGGCGTGATCGACGCCTGCACCGCGGCGATGCGCCACCCCTATGCGGACGGCAGCAACGCCGACCCGATCTGGCCGCTCGAGCGCCTCGCTCCGGTGGTGCGCGCCGCCGACGCCGCCGGCCTGCAGATCGCCCAGCACGCCATCGGCGACTACGCCAGCCAGATCGCGCTCGACGCCCTCGAGCAGGCCGTCGCCGCCAACGGCGACCGCCCCCGTCGCCACCGCATCGAGCACCTCGAGTACGCGGCTCCCGGCACCGCCGAGCGCATGGCCTCCCTCGGTGTGACCGCCTCCATGCAGCCGGTCCACTCGGACCCGGCCATCTTCGACAACTGGATGGCGATGCTCGGCGACGACCGGGTGGAGCGCGCCTTCCCGTGGCCGGAGTACGAGGAGGCCGGCGCCCTGCTCGCGTTCTCCACCGACTCGCCGACGGCGCCCCACCAGGCCCTCGCCAACATGTACGTCGCCTCCACCCGCGCCTCCGCCCTCGAGCCCGCGATCGCGGCCGTGCAGCCGCAGCACGCGCTGCCGCTGCAGAACGCGGTGGCGCACGCGACCCGCGACGCCGCAGCCTCCGTCGGCGACGGAGAGTGGCGCGGACGCATCGCCGAAGGCTGTGCGGCGGACTTCGTGGTGCTGGACACCGACGTGTTCGCGGAAGACCCGCGCGCGCTGCTGCGGGCCGAGATCGTACGGACGGTGGTCGCAGGGCGAGTGCGGTTCGAGCGGTAGATCTGCGGGAGCGGCCGCTGCGACTGCCGGTCCTTACTTGTAGAACTCTGCGACGCCACCGTGATGCGAGCATGCGCCCTGGTGGTGGGCCGCGTACGAGTAAGTGCCGTCGTTACAGCGTGCGGTCGCACCGTTTCCGGGAGTGGAGGGCTCTTCGGGTGCCGGCGCCGGCGCGGGCTGCGCCGGGGCCGGGGCCGGGGCAGGTGCCGGTGCAGGCTGCGCGGGAACGGGATCTATCGTCGGCGTCGGTTCCGGAGCCGCCGGGACGAACGGCGACGACTCGGCGCGCTGCTCGGCGCATCCGCCCAAGATGCTTGCCATCGCGTCGTGCTCGGCGCTGGTGACCCAGAGACCGTAGGTGGCCTTCACCGAAATCTGCCGAGCGACGTACTCGCAGCGGAAAGCTGCGCTCTTCGGCAGCCACGTGGCCGCGTCACCGGAAGCCTTCTTCTCATTCGAGGCTGCGTCCACTGCGATGAGGTTCAGCGGGTCGTTCGCGAAGCTGATCCTTTGGGCCTGTGTGAGCCCCTGGGCCCCGGTGACCCATGCGTTCTGCAGCGGCACGATGTGATCGATCTGGACAAGTGGGGACGTCTTGTCGCCGCGCACGAAATCGACCGTTGTGCCGGTGTATTGGTCGACCAGTGTGCCGGAGAGCACTCGGCATGCACCTTGTCGCACCGGATTCGTGAGATCGCGGGCGAGGATGTCGTTTCGCGTGTCGCAGTTGTTGCCGTCGACGTCGATCCAGGCAGGTCCAAAATCGGCTGTCCGCGCATATCCGGTGGACGCCGCTTTTCCCTTGACCGGGAGGGTCGCGAGAAGGTCGAGTGCCGTCGTCGACGTGGTGCTGTTGTCGGCGATGGCCACCGAGGGGCCGTCGCTGGTGATTACCGTTGCGGGATCGAGTGGCTCGGGCGTGAATGTCGGCGTCGGAGATGCGAACGGCGACGCCGTTCGCGCCGTGATAGTCGGCTGGGCGGCAGAGATCCCCTTCGCCGATGACGAAGGGTGCGTGGCCGAGAACACGCTGGTGCCGATGATCAGGAGGACCAGGGATGCCGCTGCGATCCCGCCCGCGATCGGGCGCGACTTCGGCAGCCGAGCCCAGCTCCGGCGCATTGTGATGAGAGTGTAGACCGCCGTGATCCCGGCGACGAACGCCACGAAGACCAGGAACGTACCGACGCCGGCGGATGCCGCGGAGAGCCCGAAAACCACAACGAGGGCGCCACCCACCCAGGTGCTCGGCGGGGTCTTCCGTCCCGACGCGGAGATCGAGTCGATCGGGCAAGGTGCCCCGGTCCGGGGCGCGGTGTGAGTGGACCAGGCGGTCCCGTCCCACCACCGCAGCTCTGCCGCGTTATCGGGGTTCGGGTACCACCCGGCGGGCGGCAGGGGAGGCGAAGACGGGGTGATCATGAAGGACTCTCTGGTTCGGGTGGGAGCAGGCTATCGACGCCGGGATTCCCTGGACACGGCTTCGCCCCCGTACTGGGGGCCGTCCGGATCGGGAATGTGACCTTGGTTGTAGCGCTTGACCTCAAGCGCTTGAGGTCTGTTCTGATGGGGACATGATCACGTTGGCCATCCAGGACGTCTCCCGGCAGAGCGGGCTCAGCGAGCCCACGCTGCGCTACTACGAGGAGGTCGGCCTGCTCGGGCCGATCGCCCGGGACGCGAGCAGCGGGCACCGGCGCTACAGCGAGAGCGATCTCGACGAGGCGCAGGTGCTCGCCTGCCTGCGGGCGATGGGCATCGGCATCGACGACATGCGTACGTACCAGCTGAACCGGCGGCGGGGGCGAGAGGCGGCGGGGCAGCAGCGCGACATCCTGCTCCGTCATGCCGACCGGGTCGAGGAGCAGATCGCGACCCTCCGCGTTCACCTCGACTACCTGCGGGTGAAGGCGTCGCTCTGGGATGCCCGTGATCGTGACGACGTCGCCGCGGAGGCGGAGGCGCACGTCGAACTGGAATCCATTCTTCCCCGACTCGAGGAGACCCTCCGATGACCGATTCGCCCACCATCCTCGTCACCGGCGGCACCGGCTACCTCGCCACCCGCCTGCTCGCCGATCTGCTCGCGGGCGGCGCCGACGTGCGCACGACCGTGCGCTCCGCCGACCGGGCGGACGAGGTCCGTGCGGCCGTCCGTCGGGCCGGCGCCGACGACGCCGGACTGTCGTTCGCGACGGCCTCCCTCACCGACGACGACGGGTGGGCGGCGGCTCTCGCGGGAATCTCCGATGTCTACCACGTGGCGTCGCCGATGATCCAGACGGCGGACCCGGCCGAGGTGGTCGTGCCCGCCCGCGACGGAGCCCTCCGCGCGCTGCGGGCGGCCCGCGATGCCGGTGCCCGCCGGGTCGTGCTGACCTCGTCCTTCGCGGCGGTGGGGTACTCGCCCAAGCCGGTGCGCGACTACGACGAGCGCGACTGGACCGACCCTGCCACACCGGGCCTCCCGGCCTATCCGCTGTCCAAGGCGGTGGCGGAGCGCGCCGCCTGGGATTTCGTCGAGCAGGAGGGCGGCGGTCTCGAACTGGCCGTGGTCAACCCGACCTGGATCGCCGGCCCGACGCTGACCGCCTCCGCACGCTCGTCGTTGGCGCTCTTCACCGGGATGCTCGACGGCACGATCCCGGCCGTTCCCCGCCAGCGCTTCGGGATCGCGGACGTGCGGGACGTCTCGGCGGCGCACCGCGCGGCGATGGACACGCCGGCCGCCGCGGGCAAGCGCTACCTGGTGCTCGCCGACGGCCCGACGATGACCTTCCTCGACGTGGCGAACGTGCTCCGCGCCGAACTCGGCGACCTCGCCTCACGTGTGCCGACCACCGAACTGCCGGGCGACGAACCGGCGCCCCTCACCATCCGCAACGACCGCGCGAAGGCCGAACTCGGCCTCCACCCGCGACCGGCCGTCGAGACGATCGTGGAGACGGCGACCAGCCTGCGGGACCTGGGGTTGCTGGGGCGGACGGGCTAGAAGCGCAGCCGACCCCCGGTCCGCCCAGGGGCCGCGGCGATGCGCTAGCGCCGGAGACCTGTGTCGACACGCCGCTCAACTCGCCGCTCGAACGGAGATCCGGGCGGATGCCGGCAAGATCTCCGGAATTGTCGGGTTGGGGACGCGCCGCTCACTCGCCGGAGAAGTCGAGCGCGTCGTCGGCGACGGCGATGACGGACCAGGTTCCGCCGTCCGCATCGGTCAGCTCGTAGGCGGGGACCAGGAGCACGCTCCCGTCGGGCTGCCACTGGCTGGCGAGGCCGAGGCGGGCGCTGACGATGTGAACGCGGTGCACCGGCCACGCGAGCGGGGTGCCGGCCGAGGGGGCCGCGGGCGGCTGTGTGGCCGGAGCGGTCGCGCCGTCGGTCGCGCCGTCCGCCGGGACCGGTGACATGGCGGGCGCGCCGTCCTGTACGGCGCGCGCGGCGAGCGGCATCGCGGTCTGCGTCGGGCCGAACCGCGGGTCGGAGAGTCGCTCGAACGCCTTCTGGGCGCTGACGACCGGGTAGTCGCCGGCGCTGACGACCGGGGCGAGGAAGCCCGAGGCGCTGACGATCCCGCTCTCGGCGAGCTCGAGCGACCAGGACTGGTCCACCCGCTGGCCGTCGACCACGAGCCACGCCTGGGCCGTGCGGGTGACGGCACCGTCGTAGGTCTCGGAGGTGAACTCGAACGAGCCGGGGTCGCGCCCCGCCGACGTGATGAGCGAGCGCAGGGCGGAGATCGCCGCGTCGGCCGAGGGGAGGGGTGCGGTGGGCGTGCAGGAGGGGGAAGGGGTGCTGCTGCCGTCGCCGCCGACGCGGGGTTCGGTCGTGCACGCTGCAGGGGAGAGCGCCCAGTCCGAGTAGAAGAAGCTCAGGGTGCCGTCGAGGCCGACGCTCAGAGCGGGCGCGGTGCCGTCCTGCGGGCCCGTCGTCCAGGATCCGCCTTTCAACTCGGGGGTCGCGCTGAGGCCGAGCGCGCCGGCGAGGGCGGCGACGGTCTTCGTGTCGGAGGCGGATCGGGGGTCGAACCCGTACGATTTCGCCGTGCCTCCCGAGCCGGAGAGCCCCGACGCGGTGAAGCTGTTGCGGCCGAAGCCGAAGCGGTACGCCAGGTCGGAGGCCGACCCCGAAGCGGAACGCGGCGCGAGTCCGCCCTCGGTGGCGGTGGCTCCCGCCGACCCGCCCACCGCCCCGCCGCCCGGACCGCCCAACGAGATCGGGGCGGCCGCACCGCCCGCGAGTGTCGCGCCCGTCGTCGTGGTGCCGATGGCGAAGCCGGCGCCGCCGATGATCGCGATGGACGCGGCGACCGCGGCGATCGGGCGCCACAGCGAGCGGCGACGGGAGCGGGCCGCCCCGAGGTCGGCAACGGGGGCGGCCGTTCCGTCTGCGCCGTCGGTGCCATCCGGTTCCGCGGTCGCCCGCGCGATCACGTCGGCCACGAAACCGTCCGAGGGCTCTACGCCCGCCGCCGGGTCGGTGGCGCGCAGTCGCGCCAGCGGGTCGAGCTCGTTGTCGTCGGTCATGTCGATCACCCTCCGTGGGAAGCCTTCATCCCTGTCTCTGTCCGCGCGGGCGCGGATCTTGCACGTCAGAAGGCGTGCCTCTCCCCCCACGCCTCGCGCCGGCGCTTGCGGGCGCGGGAGAGCGCCGAGTCCGCTCCCGACCGCGAGACTCCGAGGACCGCGGCCAGCTCGGCGCCGTCGAGACCCTCCCAGGCGTGCAGCAGCAGGATGCGACGGTCGCGGTCGCCGACGCTCATGAGCGCCCCGCGCAGTTCCGCGTCGACGAGGGCGCTCAGCTCAGGATCCTCTCCGACACGGGCCTCGCCGGCCTCGGGTACCTCCGCCACCGGAAGGTCGACGGCTTTGCGGCGATGGTTGGCGAGGGTGAACCCCGCCGTGCGGTAGAGCCAGGGGAGCACAGCCGCGTCGGGCACGTCGTCGCGGCGCCGCCACGTGGTCGCGAACACGTCGGCGGCGAGATCCTCGGCATCCTGACGCGGGCCGCGCCGCGCGAAGTACCGGACGAGCGCGCCCGAATGCTCGCGCACCACGGCGGTGAACCAGTCGGCGTCGTGCGCGGGTGCGCGGGAATCGTCGTCGGGCATCGCCACCCCCTCGATGGTGTCGGTGTCACGGTCGGTGTCGTCGTCGGCTGCGGTCCTGGCGATCCTCACACTCCGGTTGTGTCGAGTATCCCGTGGATCTTGCAGGCGGGGAGGTCATCGGTTCCCGTTCCCTCTTGACGCTTCACTTGCTTTTTGCAAGTATGACTTCCGTCAGGAGTTCAGAACCGTCGAAGGAGACCACGATGACCGCGATGTTCGTCAACCTGCCCGTCACCGACCTGGAGCGCGCGAAGGCGTTCTACACGGCGATCGGCTTCCGCATCAATCCGCTGTTCACCGATCACAATGCGGCGTGCGTCGTGGTGGAGGAGGACCACAGCTACTTCATGATCCTGGTGCGGGAGTTCTTCCAGACCTTCACCGACCTCCCCATCGGCGATCCCGCGACGAACCCCTCGGTGTCGACGGCGATCTTCCTCGACAGCCGCGAAGCGGTGGACAAGGCCACCGCAGACGGGCTGGCGGCGGGCGGCTCGGAGGCGCGACCCGCCGCCGACTACGGTTTCATGTACCAGCGCCAGCTGACCGACCCGGACGGCAACATCCTCGAGTTCGGGTGGATGGACCCGGTCGCCGCCCAGCAGGGGCCCGAGGCCGTGGCGAATCAGCAGGCCTGAGGTCGATGGCCGTACGCGACTACGGGCAGTACTGCGGGGTCACCCGGGCTCTCGAGCTGGTGGGAGAACGCTGGGCGCTGCTCATCATCCGCGACCTGCTCGTCGGGCCGCGCCGCTATGGGGAGCTCGCCGCGGGTCTGCCGCGCATCCCGAGCAACATCCTGGCGGCGCGGCTCAAGGAGCTGCAGGAGGCGGGCATCATCCGCCGCGCTCCGCGCTCCCGCATCATCGTCTACGAGCTGACCCCGTACGGTCGGGAGCTCGAACCGGTGGTGCTCGCGCTCGGCGCGTGGGGCTTCAAAGCCATGGGGGATCCGCGCGAGGAGCAGATCGTCACCCCCGACTCGATGACGATGGCGTTGCGCACGGCGTTCCGCTCCGAGGTCGCCGCGGAGTTGCCCGCCACGGTCTACGGCGCGCACGTCGGGGCGGCCGAGCTGCTCATCCGGGTCGATGGGGCCGCGCTCGACGTGGCGCGCGGCGACGGTCCGGCCGACCTGGCCTTCGCCGCCGGGCCCGGCATCCGCCGGCTGATCTCGGGTGAACTCGCCCCCGGCGCGGCGATCGCGTCCGGAGTGGTCGAGGTGCTGCACGGGCGTGGCGAACTGCTCGACCGGTTCGCCGACACGTTCCACCTGGCGGCCTGAGGGCGCGGGCCGCAACTGCGCCGACCTCTGTTCACCCGCATCCGGCACACTGGACGCGGGAGGTCGTCATGGAGAACCGTGGAACGTCGTGGGCGTCGCTCGAGGTCGAGGCCTGGGGGCCGACCCGCGAGACGCTGCACATGTGGCTGCAGATCGTCGGCAAGCTGCGGATGGTGGGTTCGCCGTTCGTCAACCACTGGTGGCATGTGACGTTCTCGCTGAGCGCCCGAGGGCTGACGACCGGTGCGATCCCCGTCGACGGCGGGGTGCTCGACATCGAGTTCGACCTGCTCGACCACCGCCTGGTGCTGCGCACGAGCGACGGCGGCCGCGAAGAGCTCGCGTTGACGGCGATGACCGTCGCCGAGTTCTACCGCCGCACCTTCGACGCCCTCGGCCGTCTCGGCATCGCGCTGGAGATCGTCCCGACGCCGAACGAGGTCGTCCCGGCGATCCCGTTCGCCATCGACGAGGAGCACTGCACGTACGACTCCGGGCAGGTCCACGCGTTCTGGCAGCAGCTCATCCGCGCGGACGGGGTTCTGCGACGCCTGCGCGCGGAGTTCCGGGGCAAGGCGAGCCCCGTCCACTTCTTCTGGGGCGCCCTCGACCTCGCGACCACGCGCTTCTCCGGCCGCCCGGCTCCCGTGCATCCCGGCGGCGTGCCGAACTGCCCCGATCGTGTGATGGTCGAGGGGTACAGCGATGAGATCAGCAGCTCGGGGTTCTGGCCCGGAGGAGGCCGTGAGGGCGCCTTCTACTCCTACGCGTACCCGGAGCCGGCCGGCTACGCGGAGACGCAGGTGCCGAAGGGCGCGTACTACGACCCGGCGCTGGGCGAGTTCCTTCTGCCGTACGAGGTCGTTCGCCAGGCGGGGGACCCGGAGGCCCTGGCGCTGGAGTTCCTACGGGTCACGTCGGCCGCGGCAGCGCGGCTGGGGGAGTGGCCGGCGATCGGCTGACCTGCCGAATCGCTCCGCCAGCACCCGCACCGCCGTCTCCCGATCGGCCGTGCCGCCGGCTTCGTGCCCGGCGCCCGGCCACTCGCGGAAGACGACCGGCGCCGCGTAGGCCGTCGCCGCGGCCCGCGCGGTCGCCGGCGGGCAGATGTCGTCGGCGAGCCCGTCGGAGATCCAGCCGGGTGCGATGGCATGGCGGGCGGAGGTGACGCCGTCCACGTATGCGAGGGTGCGAGCGACGGCGGCGGCTCGGGCGGGATGCTCGGTCAGATAGGCGCGCAGCTCCGTCCACGGGCCCGCTGCCGCCTGCTGCAGCGCGAGCGGTGCCGCCGTCAGGAACGGGGCCTGCGCGAGCACCGCGACCAGGTCGGGCACGAGCGCGCCCGCGCCGAGCGCGATGCCGCCGCCCTGACTGTTGCCGATCATCGCGACCCGGGAGGGGTCGACCTCGTCGAGTGCGCGCACCGCTTCCACGGCGCGGACGGCGTCGACGAAGACTCCTCGGTAGTACGACCGGCGGGGGTCGTCGATGCCGTCGAGGAGGTGGCCGGTGCTGCCTCCCCCCTGCGCGTGCGTGCCGACGGTGAGGTGGGCGTGCCCCGCGGCGGACCAGGTGAGATCGTCGATCGGCGAGAGCCGTCCGGCCCCGTAGCCGTTGGCGTGCACCACGGCCGCCAGGGGACCGCTGCGCTGGCGCGGGACCCGCAGCCACGCGCTGACGGGCCGGCCACCGGCGCCGCGGAACGAGAGGTCGAAGACGTCGACCGTGGTCAGGCCCGTGTCGACTGGGGTTCGGCGGAGGTCGAGGGGGTGGCGATGCGCGGACTCCAGGGCCTCGTCCCAGTACGCGCGGTAGTCAGCGGGCGTCGGCAGGAGTTCGTGGCCCAGAGGAGCGGGGAACGGGGATGTCACGAGGCGCAGGCCTCCAGCCGGGCTCCGGCGGCGAGCGCGTCCTCGTTCCAGCGCGCCGCCAGATCGAGGGCGCGATCGCCGGAGACGCCGGCATCGAGCACGCAGACGCCGTCGGGAGCACCGGGCCGCCCGGCGAGGGCCTCCGCCGGCAGGCGGACGTACCCCTCGCCGAGCGACGCAGGGTCGCTCCGATCGCGGTCGCCGTCGGTGATCGAGTCTCCGACGAACACGGATCGGGCGGGGTGGGACATGGTGCTCCTCCTGGCGGATGCGGTGCTACGGCTTCTTCACGGTGTACTGGAAGATGTCGTGCCGCAGCACGTCGCCGGACACCTTCACGACCGTGATGCGGTGATCGCCGTCGCGCAGCCCGTCCACGCTGAAGAGCGTCCGGCCTGTGCGTCGAGCATCCGACCGCGTGTCGACGGTCTTCGCAAGCCGTCCGTCGATGTAGACGGCGGCCTTCCCCTGGTCGGGTCCGGTGTCGCCGATCCAGGAGACGCCGGTGCCGCGGAAGGCGAGGTCCACACGGTCACCGTCCTTCGTGGTGGCGTGGACGTCGTCGTGCGCGTCGCCGCGGAACTGGAACCCGAGCGCGGCGGTGCCGTCCGGCAGACCCGCGAGGTACTGCGCCCGCAGCGTGACGGTGCTGCCGGAGACGGTGTAGTCGGCCCCCTTCTTCAGCGCACTGCCGTCGCGGACGATCCCGGCGAGCTCGCCGCCGTCGCGGAGCAGCGTGACCGGCACGTCCGCCGGGGACGCCTTGTCGAAGACCGCCACGTCGGGCTGCAGGAGGCTCTCCAGCGTGACATCGAGCTTGTCGAGCAGCATGAACGCGCCCGATTTCTTGACGACCCGGAGGGTGTGCGAGCCGTTCGGGAGGCCGCCGACGCTCCACGCGACCTGTTGCGCCAGGCGGGGCTGGCCCGCGTCGCGCCCTGTGCTCACCGTCTTCTGGAACTGACCGTCGAGGTACACGTCGACGTCGCCCTGCGACGGGTCGAGCTCGGTCACGTAGTCGATGCCGGTGCCGGTGAAGGTGTACTGGAACGACGAGCCGTCGGCCTCGACGTAGTGCACGTCGTCCCGGAAGTCACCGAACCCGCGACCCCCGCTCTGGCCCCAGGAGCCCGAGTAGACGATCCCGGCGTCACCGTCGTTCACCGCGACGACGCGGCTCGACGCGGGAGGCGTCGGCACCTGCCCGGCCGCCGAGTCGCCCACGGCGACCGGGAGCTGCTGCGTGGTCGCCGGGACCTCGAGGCCGCCGTTGCGCGTCCACGCGCCGGTGTACTGGACGCGCTGCGCGTCGTCGTTCAGGGCGACGGCGGTGCCCTTCTTCGGAGTGACCTTCAGCAGGCGCGCGCCGTGGATCGGGACGGTCTGCCCGGTGAACGTCGTGTCGAACGTTCCGAGGTCCTTGCCCGCCCAGAGATCGCGGACGCTCGCGGCGCCGGTCAGCCCCAGGTCGGACCAGTTCGCCGTGACGTCGGCGTCGGTGCGGCCGAGGTTGAACAGGGCCACGGTGTAGCTGCCGTCGGCGTTCGGGGCGTACCAGACCTGCTTGTCCGTGGCGGTCGAGACCGGCTGCGCGGGCGTGCCGGTCTGATTCACGCCCACGACCTCCTTGTTCGTCAGGAGGTCGACGCCGTACTGGTCGAGCTTCGTCAGGTCGTTGCCGACATACATCGGCGCGGCGGAGATCGCCCACAGGGTGGTCGCGGTGCGGCGCTCGTCCTTCGTCAGGCCGTCCATCGTCCCGTTGCCGACGTCGAGCGAGTCGAAGTCGTTCCATCCGCCGGGCCCGGCGTGCCGCCACCAGTCGGCGGCACGCGGGAAGAGGCGCGCGATGTTGTCCCATTGCGTGAGAGCGACTCCCGCGCAGTAGCACTCGACGTCCCACTCCACGCGCCAGCCGTTCGCGTACTGCTTCCACGTGTCCGCGTAGTCGATGTCCAGCGCCCACGACAGCTCGAACCAGATGCTCTTCGCCTTCAGCGCCTTCGACCAGGCGGCGACGTCGTCGCGGGCGTCCAGCGACAGGTCGCTGACACCCGATCCCGGGGTCACGCTGTCGAACTTGACGAAGTTCACGCCCCACGCCGCGAGCTGGTCGACGATCGAGTCCACGTACTTCTGAGCGCACGGGTTCGCGAAGTCGATGCGGTAGCCGATCTTCCAGTAGTCGGCCTGCTGCAGCGGCTGCTTCACGATGTCGTGCGTGGTGCAGCCGGGGGCGTTCGCGATCGGGTACGCCTTCTCGTACACGTCCGGCGAGATGCCCGGGATGAAGTACAGCCCGAACTTCTGGCCGTTCGCGTGTACGTGGTCGATCACCTTCTTCAGCCCCCGCGGGTAGAGGGTCGCGCTCGGCGTCGGCCGTCCGTTGGCGTCGACGCCGTCGTTCCATCCGGAGTCGACGTTGATGCGGTCGTAGCCCGCCTTGCCCAGCTTCGTCTTCATGGCGTCGGACTGGGCGATGATCTGGTCCGCCGTGATCCACTTCGAGTCGCCGCTGTAGACCTGCATGCTGTAGCTGCTCCAGCCCAGGTAGGGCTTCGTGGCCCAGCTGTCGACCGCGGGCGCGGTCGGCGCCGCGATCGTGGGCGCGGGGGAGGACCCGCGAGCGGTGGAGGGGGCGGTGGTCGGAGCCGGGGTGGGAGCGGTCGAGGGGTCTGCCGTCGCCGACGCCTCCGGGCCGGGGGCCGACGTGCTGGTCGCGGACGGCGTGGGCTGCGATGCGGACGGCTGCGGCGTGGACGGATCGGTCGGGGCCGGCGCGCTCGTCGACGGCGAGCCCGTCGGTGACCCCGTCGGTGCGGCGCCGGCCGGAACGGCGGCCGTGGCCACCAGTCCCAGGGCCGCGATCGACACGACGAGGGCCTGCAGGCTCCGTCGCGCGCGTGTCTGGCGTGTCATGCGGTCTTCCTCTCTGAAGCGCTCGGACGCGTCGGTGCGCCCGGGCGGTTATTGCGGTGGGCCGTCTGGGGGGCGGTGCCGCTCCCCGGTGCGCGGCGGCATCACGCCACCCGCTCCAGGTCGAACAGCATCGCCTGCTGAGGGTTGAGGGTCGGCAGCGGGACGCCCGCGACGCCGAGCACGGCGCTCGGGAGGACGATCCCGTCGGCGGCGAGCGCGGCCGTCACCCACGAGGGGTCGACGGCCTCGTGCCGGCTCGCGAGCCCGAAATCGTCGCGCACCCGCACGCGGTAGCGTGCGCCGTCGTCGAGTCCCGGGAATCGGACGCGTCCGGACTGGCCGGGCTCCGAGGTCGCGAGCCGCGCCCAGGTGAAGAGCGCGCGGCTTCCGTCGTGGGCGACGATCCCGGTCAGGGCGGCGGTCGTGTCGGACAGGTCCGCGTTGACGATGCGGCCGCTGTGGATCAGCCCGCGCAGCTCGCGGTAGGCCGCACCCCAGCGCGCGATCCGCTCGAGGTCGTCGTCGTCGGCCTCCTGGAGGTCCCACTCGATGCCGGCGTGCGCGGTGAGGGCGACGACCAGTCGGAACGACAGGTCGGTGCGGCGGGAGGTCGTGTGGGAGCGCTCGGCGCCGAGGTGCGAGCCGATCAGCTCCGGCGGTACCAGCATGCGGGTCCAGCGCTCGATCTGCAGGCGCTCCACGGGGTCGTTGCAATCGGAGGCCCAGACACGGTCCGTGCGGTCGAGGATGCCGAGGTCGACGCGGCCGCCGCCGCCCGAGCAGGTCTCGATCTCGAGGCCGGGGTGCCGTTCGCGGAGTGTGTCGAGCATCCGGTAGAGGGCGAGGGTCTGAGCGTGCACGGCGGGACGGTCGCTGCCCGACCGGCCGCTGACGGCCTCCGAGAGGTCGCGGTTGTGGTCCCACTTGATGTAGTCGACCGCGTACTCGTCGACGATCGCGCTGATCCGGTCGAGCACCAGCTCGTAGGCGTCGGGTCGGGTCAGGTCGAGCACGTACTGGTTGCGCGCCGTCGCGCCGAGCCCCTGGCGCGGGCCGAGCACCCAGTCGGGGTGCTCGCGCGCGAGGTCGGAGTCGAGGTTGATCATCTCGGGCTCGAACCAGATGCCGAACTGCATGCCGTGCGAGCGGACCAGGTCGACCAGCGGGGCGAGCCCGTCGCGCCACACGGCACGGTCGACCACCCAGTCGCCGAGCCCGGCGTTCGCCTCCCGGCGCCCGTCGAACCAGCCGTCGTCGAGCACGAAGCGCTCCACGCCGACACGCGCGCCGCGCTCGACGAGAGCGGAGAGCCGCTCGACATCGTGGTCGAAGTAGACGGCCTCCCACGAATTGAGCGTGAGTGGACGGGGAGACGACGGATGCGTCGCCCGGGCGCGCAGCCGACGGTGGAGGCGGTCGGCGACGCCGTCGAGGCCGGCGCCCGACCAGACGAACAGCGCGGTCGGCGCGTCGTAGCGCTCGCCGTCGGCGAGCAGGATCTCGCCCGGCCGCAGTCCTTCGCCCGCGCCGAGGACGGCGGCGAACGGGCCGGGGCTCTCGGGCAGCTTCTCGACGACGTACTCGACGTCGCCGCTCCACGCGAGGTGCGCCGCCCAGGCCTCGCCGCGCCCGAACCCGAGGTCGTGCGTGCCCGCGACCACAAGGAACGGGGAGTCGTGTCCCGGCTTGCCGCGCCGGCTGCGGCGCACGTGGCTGCCGTAGAGCAGCGCGCCGCGCTGGGGGGCCCGCTCGCGGCACCACTTGCCGCTGAAATCGAGCACGTCGGTCGCGCGGTCGGGGAGGGGGAGGAGGACGCGGAGGGCGTCGAGCGCGTACGGGGCTGTGGCGCCGACGCCGTCCGCCGCGCCCAGCAGGGTGGTGTCCCGCACCACGGAGACGTCGGCGGCGAGCACGCCGAACGGGTCGAGGGCGAGCGAGACGGTCGAGCGGAGACCGGTCACCGTGTCGGCGAGCTCGACCTCGACGCGTCCGCCTGCCGGGGCGTCGGGGGTGCCGTCGGTGCGGTGCCGCACGGCGACCGTCTCGGGCCGCGGGGTCGTGGCCGACCCGGCGGCGTGCCCCTCCTGCGCCGGTGTCCCCGCCCAGCCCTCGAGCTCCGTGGGCCACAGGCTGAAGACACGGGCGACATCCGGCGAATTGTTGAGCACGGCCGGCCCGGCGGTCGCGCGGAGACCCTCCAGCGCCGCCTCGTCCAGGGGGCCGAGGTCGCGGCCCCAGTGCAGGATGCGCGGCACCCGCCCGGCGGCGTCGAGGACGAGGGAGGCGCCTGCGGCGCGCAGCGAGAACGCGCTGCCGTGGCTGTCGGGCATGGATGGGCTCCTAGCGGCTGAGTTACTTGACAGTGTCAATTAACCATGCCTACTGTGACTCCTGCAACCCCGAGAAGGAAGACCGATGTCGATCTCCACCGTCACCACCCCCGACCGGCCGAAGCCGTCGGCCGGCGCTGCGCGACGCCGGCGCCGCGGCGCGGTCAACGCCGCAGCTCCCTCCCACCGCGGCGACGCGCGGCTGGCCTGGCTGCTCATCGCTCCGGCGCTGCTCGGCTTCCTGGTCTTCGCGCTGTACCCCACCGTTCGCGGCATCTACCTCAGCTTCACGGACTTCCGCCTGCTGAGCGCCCCGACCTGGATCGGGGTGCAGAACTTCGTCGACCTGTTCCAGGACGACACCTTCTGGCAGTCGCTCGGAATCACCCTCTACTTCGTGCTCATCGCCGTGGTGCTCACGCTCGCCGTCTCGATCGTCACCGCCGCCGTGCTCCACCGGGTCACGACGTCGACGGTGCTGCGGGGGCTCATCATCCTGCCCTTCCTGATCTCGGGCGTCGTCGCGGCCACGGTCTGGTCGTGGATGCTCGATGCGCAGCTGGGCATCGTCAACCAGGTGGTGCACGCGCTCGGAGGAGAGGGCATCAAGTTCCTGACGTCGCGCGAATGGGCGATCCCGTCGCTCGCACTCATCCACGTCTGGAAGAACATGGGCTACACGTCGATCATCATCTTCGCCGGAATGCAGACGATCCCGCCGTCGATCTACGAGGCGGGGCGGATCGACGGCGCCAGCGAGCCGAAGATGTTCTTCCGCCTCACCCTGCCACTGCTGCGCCCCATCCTCGCGCTCGTCGTCGTGCTGAATGTCATCGGCGCGTTCCAGGTGTTCGACATCGTCTCCGTCGCCACCAAGGGCGGACCGGCGCACGCGTCGAACGTGCTGCAGATGTACATCTACCAGAAGGCCTTCGGGCAGTTCGACTTCGGCTACGCGTCGGCCATGTCGCTCGCGCTCTTCGCCATCCTCATCGTGATCACCTTCGTGCAGATGCGTCTGCTGCGCGCGAGCGAATCGGACAACGCCTGATGACCGCAACCACCGCACCGGCCCCCGCGCAGGCCGCCGCCCGCCCGCCCGCCACCGCACCGTCGCGTCGTCGTCGGCGCCGTCCGAGTGTCGGACGCACCGTCGCCTGGATCTATCTCGTGGCGATCGTCGTCGTGACGATCTTTCCCTTCTACTGGATGCTGCGCTCGGCGCTGTCCAACAACTACGCCATGATCGCGAACCCCTCGTCGCCGCTCCCCGTCGGCTTCACCTTCGGGCCCTTCCTGCGCGTGCTCGGCCTCGAGGACCCGCAGGAGGCGGTCGCCCAGGGCGGATCGGGCGCCACCGTCGAGATCCTGCACTACCTCCTCAACTCGGTCGTCTACGCGACCGTGTCGACGGTGCTGATCGTGTTCTTCTCGCTCATCGCCGCCTACGCGTTCGCGCGTCTGGAGTGGCGCGGCCGGGAACTCATGTTCTCCCTGTTCCTCGCGGCGCTGATGGTGCCCGGCATCCTGACCCTGCTCCCCAACTTCGTGCTGATCAAGGAGCTCGGCCTGCTGAACACGTTCGCCGGCATGATCCTGCCCGGCGCGCTGTTCTCGGCGTTCAACATCTTCTTCCTGCGGCAGTTCATGCTCGGCCTCTCGACCGAGATCGAGGAGGCCGCGCTGCTCGACGGTGCGGGCAAGCTCCGCATCCTGTTCCGGCTGACCATCCCGATGACGAGCGGGCCGATCATCACGCTGTTCATCCTCGGGTTCATCGGGATGTGGAACGACTACTTCTGGCCGCTGCTGGTGACCACCGACTCCAGCGTGCAGCCGCTGACGCTCGGCCTCGCCGTGTTCAAGCAGTCGTCGCCGCAGACGATGCCCGACTGGGCCGGCCTGATGGCCGCCACCCTGGTCGCGGCGTTGCCGATGCTCGTCCTCTTCATGGTGTTCGGCAAGCGCATCGTGAACTCGATCGGGTTCTCGGGGCTCAAGTGAGCGCGCAGACGCTCCAGCTCGCCTGGCGGGACCCGGCGGAGCACTGGGAGGAGGCCGTCCCCCTGGGCGACGGGCGTCTCGGTGCGATGGTCTTCGGCGGCGCCGACGGCCGCTACCAGGTGAACGACGCCACCGTCTGGTCGGGCACGCCGGCGCTCGCCGCAGCCGAGCTGCGACGCGTGGTCGCGGGCGGCGCAGGCCCCGAGCGGCTCGCGGAGGTGCGGGAGCTGCTGGCCGCCGGGGACCTCGACCGCGCGGAGGCCGTGCTCATGACCTTCGAGGGCCGATACTCCCAGGAGTTCCTGCCCTTCGTGGACCTGCACGTGCGCATCCCAGAGGCGGTCGTCGCGGGCGGGGAACCCGCTCGCGTGCTCGACCTCGACCGTGCGTTCGTCGAAGAGGCGCTCGAGGTCGGCGGCGCCCGCCTCACCCGGATCTCGTGTGTCGAGGAGCACGCTCTCGTCATCGAGATCGACTCCGACGAGCCGCTGCCGGAGGTGCGCGTCGAGCTCTCGTCGCCGCTGCGTGAGCTCGCCCGCGCGTCGCACGCCGCGCCCGGCGATCTGACCCTCGACGTCGCCGTCCCGGTCGACGGGGCACCGCTGCACGAGCCCTCCGTCGTCCCGCCGTTGCGTTACGCGGCGGCGGACGACGACTGGGACGGCTTCGCGACGGCGGCCCTCGCCGTGCGGAGCGACGGCACGACGGAGGCGGACGACTCCGGTCTCACGATCCGTCATGCCCGTCGGCTGCTGATCGCCCTCTCGTCGTCGACCCGCGCTGAGTCGTGGTGGGCCGGCGCGGACGACGAGGGCCGGAGCGTCTCCCGAGAGACGATCCGGGACCGCGCCCGGGCGCGTGCCGCCGAAGCACTCGGCGCGCACGCCGCCCGTCACACCGGGAGCGCCCTGACGCGCCACCCGGCGGCGGCGCGGTTCGCGATCGGCGGTCAGCGCGAGGGCCGGTGGGAGATAGACGGCGACGTGCTCCACGGCGACGACGACATGCTGCGCGCCACGGTCGCGGCCGAGTACGGCCGCTACCTCCTCACGGCGTCCTCGCGAGCCGGGGGCCCGGCGGCCAACCTCCAGGGCATCTGGAACGGGGAGCTGCGACCGGCGTGGTCGTCCAACTACACGCTCAACATCAACACCCAGATGAACTACTGGGCCGCCGGTCCGCTCGGCCTCCCGGAGGCCGCGGAGCCGCAGCTCGCGCTGGTCGAGCGGATCGCCCGCACCGGGCGCGACGTCGCCCGCGAGCTCTACGGCGCCCGCGGCTGGGTCGCCCACCACAACAGCGATCTGTGGGGGTGGAGCCTGCCCGTCGGGATGGGGCGCGGCGCTCCGAGCTGGGCGATCTGGATGATGGGCGGCGTCTGGCTGTGCCACTCCCTGTGGGACCAGTACGAGTTCGACGGTGACGTCGCGCTCCTGCGCGACCGCATCTGGCCGCTGCTGCGGGGCGCGACGGAGTTCTGCCTCGACTGGCTGCAGCTCGACGCGTCGGGGGCCGGGCACTTCTCGCCGTCGACCTCCCCCGAGAACATGTACCGGGACGCGGACGGCACTCCCCGCGCGCTCGGCCTCACCGCGACGATGGACCGGGAGCTCATCCGCGCGCTCTTCCAGCGCGCGCTCCGGGCCATCGACACCGTCGACCCCGGCGACCCGCTCCGCGGAGAGATCACGGCTGCGCTCGCCACGATTCCGCTTCCCGGCATCGGCCGGGACGGACGCCTCCTCGAATGGTCGGTGGAGGTCCCGGAGCACGAGCCGGCGCACCGCCACCTCTCGCCCCTGGTCGGACTGCATCCGCTCGATCTGGTGACGCCCCAGGCGACGCCGGAACTGGCCGAGGCGTCCCGGAGCTTTCTGGACGCCCGTGGCCCTGGCGCGATGGGATGGTCGTGGGCGTGGAAGATCGCGCTGCGCGCCCGGCTCGGCGACGGCGACGCCGCCCACGCCCTCCTCGCCGAAGCGCTCACCCCCTACAGCGGGGACGCGCGGAGGCACGGACCGGTCGACGGCTCGGAGTGGGGCGGACTCCTGCCGAACCTGTTCAGCACCCACCCGCCGTTCCAGATCGACGGCAACCTGGGCTTCCCCGCCGGCATCGCCGAACTGCTGCTGCAGAGTCACGGCGGTGTCGTCCACCTGCTCCCGGCGCTGCCCGCGGCCTGGCCGTACGGCCGCGTGGACGGCCTGCGCGCCCGCGGTGGCATCGCCGTCGACCTGGAGTGGGCGGACGGAGGCCTCGTGCGGGCGGTCCTGCACAACCTGCGACCGGAGGCCGTCGCCGTGCGCGGCCGGCACTCCGGTGCCGATTTCGACGTCGAGCTGGCTGCGAATGGTCGCTCCGTCGTCACGAACCCACCACATCCATCCCCCTCCGGCACCGACGACGGTGTCCGGGCACTCACAGTGAGGAACTCATGAAGAAGCTCCGCATCATCGCCGGCATCGTCGCCGCCGGGCTCGCCGCCGCAGGACTCGCGGCCTGCTCGACCGACGGCGGGTCGGGCGGCAAGGTCACCGTCAACTGGTGGACGTGGGACGACAAGCAGGCCGCCAACTACAAGCTCTGCATCCCGGGGTTCGAGAAGGAGAACCCCGACATCACGGTGAAGATCTCGCAGTACAACGTGAACGACTACTTCACGAAGCTCACCGCCGGGTTCGTCTCGGGCACGGCCCCGGACGCCTTCCAGAACAGCGTGCCGCTGCTCGGCCAGTATGCGGGCCAGAAGCAGATCATGCCCCTCGACGACCTCATCAAGAAATCGGACTTCGACCTGTCGAAGTTCGACATCGGCGTCGACTCGTGGAAGTACACCGACGGCAAGCAGTACGGCATCCCGCTCGACTGGGCCGGCGCCGCGATCTACTTCAACGAGGACCTGGTGAAGGCAGCCGGTCTGACCGACGACGACATCACGACGATGACGTGGAACCCCGATGACGGCGGCACCTTCGACAAGGTCGTCTCGCGTCTGACGGTCGACGTCAACGGCAAGCGCGGCGACGAGCCGGGCTTCGACAAGGACCACGTGAAGACCTACGGCATCGGGACGCTCGCCGCGAGCGACTTCAACGGCCAGACCTCGTGGAACCCGTTCGTCACCACGCTCGGCTGGAAGCTCGGCGGCGACGCCACGGCGTGGCCGAAGGTCCTCCCGTACGACGACCCGCGCATGACCAAGACGCTCGACTACATCCGCGGCCTCGGCGACCGCGGGCTGATGCCGAAGTTCGGCCAGTTCACGATCTCCGCCGCCGAGCAGATGGGCGCCGGGCAGGTCGCGATGGCGCAGGACGGCACCTGGAGCGCGACCTCCATCACGAAGGTCCCCGGCGTGAAGGTGGGCATCGCCCCGACCGTCCAGGGGCCGGACGGCACCCGCGGCATGATCAGCAACTCCAACGCGAACAACATCTTCGCCGGCACGAAGCACGTCGATCAGACGTGGAAGTGGGTGTCGTACATGGGCACCGCGGACTGCCAGACCATCGCGGGCAAGACGGCGACCTTCCTGCCGTCGATCGCGTCGGCCCTCCAGTCGACGGTGGACGCGCAGAAGGCGGACGGCGTGGACATCTCGAGCTTCATCGACGCGCTGAAGAAGAAGGAGCTCTACCCGGCTCCGCCGATCGCGAACGGTCAGGAGATCACCGATACCCTGCAGCCGATGTTCGAGGCGTTCTTCAGCGGTGAGGGCGACGCGTCGTTCCTGAAGTCCGCGCAGGAGAAGTCGAAGGCCATCCTCGCTAAGAAATAGCACGGGCGGCGCGGCGGGCGGGATCCCACGGTCCCGCCCGCCGCGCGTGTCCGGGTAGCATCCTCGAAAGGGGGAGCAGCACATGGACGACGAGACGCTGACGCGGACGGCACTGCTCCAGTCGTCGTCCGACGCGGCCACGCGCGTGTTCAGCACCATCCTGACCCGCAGCCCGATCAGCCGCATCGACGTCGCCCGCCTCACGGGGCTGTCGCAGGCCGCCGTGACGAAGGCGGTCGCACCCCTGGTCGCCGCGGGGCTCCTCGACGACTCGCTCGACCCGACCATCACCGGGCTGCCTGGCCGCCCGGTCAGTCCGGTCGCCGTCGTGCCCGACGCCGTGGTGGCGCTCGGCGTGAAGGTCAACGCGGAGGAGCTCATCGGTGTCGCCACCGACCTGACGAACCGCACCATCGCCTCCCGCCGGGTGTCACTCACCTCGCACGAGCCGGCCGCGGTCGTCGACGCCATCGTCGGCCTGTGCGGGAGCCTCCGCGACGCGATCGGCGGGCTCGGCTCCCGGCTCGCCGCGATCGGCGTGGCCGTCTCCGGCGACGTCGACACCGCGTCCGGGGTCGTCCGCGACTCCGCCCTCATGGGCTGGCGGGGCGTCCCGCTCGGCACCGAGCTCGCAGAGCGCCTCGGACAGACCGTCGTGGTGGAGAACGACGTGCGCGCCCTCACCATCGGCGAGCACTGGTTCGGTGTCGGTCTCGGCACCGGGTCCTTCGCCATCGTCACGATCGGCCGCGGCATCGGCAGCGGACTCCACCTCAACGGGGAGGTCGTCGAGGGCGCCTACGGCGTGGCCAGTGAGATCGGTCACCTGCCGCTCGCCGCACCGGATCGCGTCTGCGCCTGCGGCCGCCGCGGCTGTGTGGAGGCGGTCGCGGCGACGAGCGCGATCGTCGCCGCCGTCTCCGCCGCTCACGGCCGCGACATCCCGATCGAGGAGGCCGTCGATCTCGGCCGCGCGGGCGACCCGGCGGCCGTCCGGGCGTTCGCCGAGGCGGGGCACGTCATCGGCGCGGCGATCGCCAGCCTCGTCAACCTCGTCGGCCCCGAGCTGGTCATCATCGGCGGCGAGGGCGTGGCGAACTTCGACCTCCTCGAGACCTCCCTCCGGGCTGCCTATGCGGAGCACGTCTTCGCCTCCGCCGACCGCTGTCGCATCGCGGTGCGGCCGCACACCTTCGAGGACTGGGCGCGCGGGGCAGCTGCGTCGGCGATCCGGGCGCTGGTGGTCTAGGGGTCATCCAGCGCCCGGTCGTGGGTGGGCGGCGTCGCCTGTGCCGCTACGCCGTGTGCCGCTGCACGAACTCCAGCGCCTCGTCGGCGACCTCGCGCCAACCCGAGTCGATGATGAGCGAGTGGCCACGGCCCGGGATGACGACGAGTTCGGTGACGCCGGGATTCTTCTGCTGGATGCGGTACTCGTTCTCGACGACGGACTGCGGCACCGTGTGGTCGTCGGCGCCCGCGATCAGGAGCAGCGGGCCGCGGTCGTGGTTCTCGGTGTCGACCTTCGTCTCGGCGAACGGGTTGAAGTTCGCCGTGGCGGCCTGGAAGATCGGCACGCTGGAGGCCGGGACGTGGAACGTCTCATACAGTTCGCGTCCTTCCTCCTCCGAGAGGGCGTTCGTCCAGCCGTAGGCGAACTGCTCGTAAGTGAGCGTGACCCCGTGCTTGGTGTGGTCGAAGCGCAGCAGGGCCGGGGCGCCGGCCTTGAGCGCGGACGCCGGCAGCGCCGTCACGCCTTTGAACTGCGCGGGGTCGATCGCGACGGTCACCGCGTTCCTCGACTCCCCGGCCAGCTTCTGCGCGATCAGCCCGCCGAAGCTGTGGCCGATGACGACCGGCGCCTGGTCGAGCGCGTCGATGGCCTCCGCGTAGTGGTCGGTCACCTGCCGCACCATCTTGCCCGCGAACGCGTCGGGGTCGGCCTTGGCCTGCTCCACCGTCTCGGGGTCGTCGGGCCAGCCGGGCGCGAGCGTCGCGAACCCCTGGTCCTCGAACAGGTCCCGCCACCGCTGCCAGCTGCTCGAGAGCAGCCACAGTCCGTGGACGAAGACGACGGGCGTGCGCCCGCTGGCGTTGGCGGCGTCGACTTCGGCGCGCTCGGTCGTGGTCAAGGGCATGATGCGACTCCGTTCGTGGATGGGACAGGGGTGGGCGCCCAGTGGATCGGTGCGCCTGCGCGAACGGTATCGGGTGGGGAGGGGCTGTGGGGAGGGGTGATGTCGGCGAGCGGACGGCGACCGACCCCCACGAGCCGGCCGCCGCCGTTCGGTTCAGCCGCGCACGACGGTCCAGGCCAGGTGCGCGAGCTTCGCCATCGTCACGACGACGAGGCACACGCATCGGAGGACCTTCTCCGCGTCGACCGTGCGCTTGCCGTTCTCGGCAGACACATGGTCTCCTTCCTGCACGCGGGAGCAGGGAGGAAGCCGGCTGACCGGGAGACCCAGTCATATGCCATACGTGAACTGCTGAGGTAAACCGTTTGCCTTTCCCCGCCGATCCTTAGCCCCGCAGCGCCTCCCGCACCGCGGCGACCTCCGCCTCTGTCGCCCCGCCGGACCGCAGGTACCCTGCGGCGTCGCCGTGATTCGCCTCCACCCAATCGAGGGCTGCCGTGATGGCCGAGGCCGGGGCCTTCGTCGCGAGGGTCTCGAGGCGGGGGACGAGGGGGATGCCGAGCTGGGTGATGAGGCCGGTCAGGGCGTCGGCGAAGGCGCCGGCGAGGTTGGCCTGGGTGAGCTCGTAGTCGGCGACGATCGCGGCGCGCTCGGCGCCCGCGACGGCGAGCAGGAGGGCGGCGGCGAGCCCGGTGCGATCCTTGCCGGCGGTGCAATGGAAGAGGACGCCGGGGCGCTCCGTGCCGGTTGCGCCGGCGACGATGCGGGCGATCCGGGCGAACTGCGGGGCGCTGCTCCGGAGGATGGCGACGTACAGGTCCTCGAGGGTGGGGATCTGCTGGACGAGCGCGGCGAGCTGCTGGTCGTCGAGCGCCGCCTGGCCGTCGGAGGGCAGCAACTGCCTGACCAGCTCGTCCATCGCGCCGCCGAGGATCGGGAGCTCCACGAGCTCGACATCGTGGCCCGCCGGGAGTACATCGGGTGCGCGTCGGCGCTCGCCGTCGGTGCGCAGATCGATGACGGTGCCGATGCGGAGGTCGAGCACGCCCTGGGTGCCGGTCGGGGTCAGCGTCGCGAGAGCGTCGGAGCGGACGAGGCGACCGGGGATCACGGTCGCGCCGCTGTCGAGGTCCGTTCCGCCGAGGTCGCGCGCGTTGTGTGTGCCGTCGAGCACCGATGTCAGCTCCATGCATCCTCCAGGTCGGCTTCGATGACGAGGCTATCGGCTGCGACCCCGTGGCCGAAGCCCCCCGTCGGGGCGCTGATGTCGCCGGGATTCGATGGCTGACCAGCGATTCAGGGCCGCCGCACGTGGGATGTGACCAAAGGTGTATTCACTTCGCCATTCGATCGCGGTTAGCGTTTTGGTGCGCGCCATTGGGGGATAGCGCTGGCGGTGGCGGGCAACGGGGGTTCCTGCCACCGCCGCTCCTGTTAAGGCGGGCTGTCGCAGGGCAGGCCGAGCCGGAGGGGCTAGCTGAGCAGCCCCAGCCGTGCAGCCTTGCGCACCGCGTCGATGCGGGAGGTCGCACCGAGCTTCTCGTACATGTTCGTGGTGTGCCGTTTGACCGTGCCCTCGGCGATCGAAAGCATCGTCGCGATGTCGCGGTTGGAGTACGCCTGCGCGATCATCCGGAGCACCTCCTGCTCGCGGACGGTGAGGATGGTCGCACCGATCTCGTCGTCCGCCGTGATGTCGCCGGGCACGCCGAGCGGCGGCGTGGCGCGGGCGATGACCGCGATCAGCTGCTCGCTGTCGACATTCTTGGTGACGAACTCCGCCGCTCCTGCCCGGAGCAGCTGGCGTTCGAGCACGGCGTCGCTGTGCATCGTCAGGATCACGATGGCCGTCTCCGGATGGTGGCGGCGCAGGCGCGAGACAGTCTGCTCGGCGGCCACGCCCGGGATCTCGACGTCGAGGAGCAGCACGTCGGGTGCGTGGACCGCGACGAGCTGCCAGGCGTCGTCGCTGGTACCGCCCTCCCCGACGATGTCGAAGCGGCCTTCGATGAGGGCACGGATGCCCTGGCGGAACACGCTGTGGTCGTCGATGAGGACGACGGTTCGCGACGTGTCGGTCATGGATTCGGTGTGCCTCTCGGAATCGTCAGGCTGAGGGTGGTCCCGGTGCCCAGGCCCGGGACGATGTCGAGGTCGGCGCCGATCAGCTCGGCCCGTTCCTGTGCGATGACCAGGCCGAGCGCCCCGGAGCGCACGGTCTCGTGCGCGAAGCCGCGCCCGTTGTCGATCACGGCGATGGTGAGGCTGCGGCGGTCCCAGTGCGAGTGGACGCGGATCTTCTCGGCGTGCGAGTGCCGGCGCGCGTTGTGGACGGCCTCCCGGATGATGATGAACGCTTCCTCCTGCACACCCGTCGACAGCCGGTATGGCGTGCCGACGACGGTGGTGACGACCGGCGGCCCGGAGTCGTCGAGGTCGTCGACATAGTCGCGGATGGCCTCGTCGAGCATCTTCTCCCCGACGGCGTGCCGCAGGTCGAGGGCGATGGCGCGGGTCTCGTCGAGCGCGGCTCCGAAGAGGTCGAGGCCCTCGCGCAGCTGCGGGTTCGCGTCGATGGCCATGCCGCCGAGCTCCACCCGCTGCAGTCCGGCGGCGATGCTGTGGGCGACACGGTCGTGCAGCTCGCGGGAGATGCTGAGCCGTTCCTCGCTGTGCGCGACCGCGAGCCGCTCGAGCAGCACATTGACGTAGCCGACGGAGGCCGGCACCACGGCGCTCATGATCGACGCGTTGAGGGCGCGGGCGAGCTCGCCGACGTCGACGTCGATGTCCGGATCCGCGCTGATGCAGGAGAGGGCGACGTCGAAGAGTTCGGTGGCGGCGATGAGGCTGTCGACGGGGTGGATGTTCTGCCGTGCCCGGGTCTCGCCGACACCGGAGCCGTGGCGCGGGGGTGCGGAGAAGCGGGCCATGCCGTCCGGCCGTCCGAGACGGTCGACGGTGCGGTCGAGGATCCAGTCGACCTGGGCCGCGAGCTGCTCGCTCACCTCCGGGTCGGCGGTCAGCGAGCTCTCCGAGGCGCGGAGGCGGTCCAGCAGGATCCGCAGGATGCGGTCGCGCAGCGCGGTGCCCTGGTCATCGCCTATCGTCATCGAGCTCATCCCCCCGTCGCGACCACGATCGCCGCGATGTTCAGAGCGTACTGGCCGACCATGAAGGTCCGGTAGGGACGCTTCTGCCGGCGCCGGTCGCCGCCACGAGCCTGGACGATCGCGAGGATCACGAGCGGGCCGGCGATCCCGAGCGCGAGCAGGGTCCGGAGGTTGTCGACCACGACGGCGCACACGAGCGCCGCGACCGAGACCACGCCGGTCCCGGCGGCGACCAGCAGCCGGGCGCGACCCTCGCCGAGAGCGACGGGCAGCGTGCGGCGTCCGGCGGAGGCGTCTCCGGCGACGTCTCCGAAGTCCTTGGTGTGGCCGACGACGGCGATCCACGCCGCGCCGAACAGGGCGAAGACGTATGTCGACGGCGGCACCGACCCCGTGGCCACGTGCGCGGCGGCGACGTAGGTGAGGAACGTGCCGGCGGCGGCCACACCGAGCGCGGCGGCCCCGATGTTCTTGGCCGCCCACGGGCCGAGGGAGTACAGCAGCCCGAGCGCGATGAACGCCACGACGGCGGCCAGGAACGGAATGTCGATCAGCGTCCCGATCAGCAGAGACACCGTGAGCAGCGTCACGACGAAGCCCACGGCGAAGCGCATGCTCAGCCGGCCCGTCGCGAGCGGGCGGGCGGACCCGTTGAGCCGGTCGCCCTCCACGTCGCTGATCCCGTTGACGAGGTAGACGCCCCACACGGCCAGCAGCCAGGAGACGCCCGCGGCCCACAGCAGCGGCTCCGACCAGTCGGCCCCCGCGATCAGCGCGCTCCCGACGATGAACCGCAGCGCGAAGACGCCGATGACGACCGGTCGGCCCTCCTGGAACGCCAATCGGACCTGCGTCGCGCTGTTCGGGTGCGCGCGCCGGCGTGGTCGCGCCACACTGGTCATGCCCCGATTGTCGAGGCCGCCTCACCATTTGGCAGCGCTGCGGGACTACAACGAAAGTCACATCTCTGAGAGCGCGATCATCCGTGCCCCCGCGCGGTCAGGGCCTCGCGGTCCCGACGACGAACAGCCTCCGGAACGGGAACAGCGTCGCTCCGGAGACGGTCGGATACGCCGCACTCAACCGGGGGCGCAGCTCCTCGACGAACTCGTCCGCTCGCGCACCGAGAGCGGCCAGGTAGGGCCGCAGGCGTGTGCCGGAGAGCCAGCCCAGTACCGCGTCCTCGCCGTGCAGGACGTGCTGGTAGGTGGTCTCCCAGGCTTCCACACGGTGTCCGCCGTCGAGGAACACGTCGACGTAGTCGCGCATCGTGCCCACGCGGAGGATCGCGGAGCCGGCGCCGGCGAGGGCGTCCGCCCAGCGCGGTTCCGCGGCGAGCTCGCGCACCAGCACCTGCGAGGCGGAGTCCTCGTTGCCGGGAACCTGCACGGCGATCGTCGCGCCGGGTCGCAGCCGGGTGAGCCACCCGCGTATCAGCTCGCGGTGGGTCGGGACCCACTGGAGCGCGGCATTGCTCACGACGAGGTCCACGTCCGGATCGGGCTCCCAGCCCTCGATCGCCTGCTCCTGGAAGGCGAGGCGGGGATGCTCTGCCGCGAGCGGGCCGGTCGCGGCCAGCATGTCGGGGGAGGAGTCGATCCCCAGCACGTCGGCGTCCGGCCAGCGGTCGGCGAGGGTCGCGGTGAGCTCTCCGGTGCCGCACCCGAGGTCGACGATCCGGCTGGGCGTGAGCCCGTCCAGCCGCGAGGTCAGGTCGAGGAACGGGCGCGCCCGCTCCTCGGCGAACGCCCGATACCGTTCAGGATCCCAGCGCACCACATGTGCATCGTACGTCGGCCCGTCCACGGAATCGAGCGCGATCGCTTCCTCACGAACCGCGCCGCACGCTTCATCGCCGTCGGCACGGAGCGGCCACTGCATCCACACGCCGTTCCTGCCGTTCGCAGCTGCCGGGCGAGCACTACCCGCCTCGCACCCCGTCGGAGCGGACAGCTCGGGAGACGGCGCGATTCCTGAGCGAAACCCGCTGATCGGCACGTCGGGTCTCGCCCGGAGCCGCTCAGCGCGGTAGCGTGGCCCGACACGAGGGGGACTCGCCTATCGGGGCGACTCGTCTGGTTCGATTTCCAGAGTCCTCCACTCAGACCCGCACCGACATCGCGGGAGGCGACCGCATGGGCATCGCGACGGCCGCGCGCAAAGCAGGCGTCGTGCTCGTCGATTACGCCTATGCGGCCGGAGAACAGCTCCGCGGGATGCTCGACCGCCGCCGGCCTCGCCGAGCGCTCGCGACACCCGGAGGGCCAGACCGCCTGCCGGTGCTGCTCCTGCCCGGTGTCTACGAGACCTGGCGGTTCCTGCGGCCGCTGGCCCGCCACCTGGCCGGCCGGGGACACGACGTGCATGTCGTCGACGGCCTGCGCTGGAACATCGCGTCGGTCGAGGACGGCGCGCGCGAGGTCGCCCGCTTCCTCGTCGCGAGCGGGATCCCGCGCGTCGCCATCGTCGCCCACAGCAAAGGCGGCCTCATCGCGAAGCGCGTGCTCGAGCTGGAGAGCGAGCGGATCGCGGTCGTGCTCGCCATCGCGACACCGTTCGCCGGGTCGCCGCTGGCGCGCCTCCTCCCGCTGGCGGGCGTCCGGGCGCTCGGACCGGCGGGAGCGGACATCGTCGGACTGGCCGCGCGCCCCGCCGCGAACGATCGCATCGTCTCGATCGCGCCCTGGTTCGACCCGCACATCCCCGGGGGCAGCGAGCTCGCCGGCGCCCGGTCCGTCCGGCTGCGGACCGGAGGCCACTTCCGCATCCTCTCGAGCCGCGAGCTGTTCCTGGTCGTCGACGAGGAGCTCGCGCGCACGTCCCGGCGGCCTCCGGCCGCGACCTGAGAGAACCCGAACACCCTACGGCGCGGTTCGCCGGTCGCGTCCAGAGACGCACGCCTAAGCTCGATCGGGTCGGGGGCCGGTCAGCGCCGGGTGAACGCACCAACGGGGTGGACGCGGAAGGAGCGGGATGGCCACGGGCAGACCAGCGCGCCATCGAGTCGACGCCGGCACGGAGCGATCGCCGGAGCGCGTCTCCGGCAGGCGGCGAGCAGAGCCGGTCCGATCCGGGCGCCGGGTCGAGCGGGCAGCGGAGCGTCGTGCCCTCCGCCGGGTCGCCGGCCGGCAGACCGGCCGGGCCGCCGCGTTCACCGCGTCGGCCGCCGCGCTCGCGCTCATCGGCGTGGTCGCCGTCGTCCCGCCGGCGGACGCCGCCTCCTCGGGCACCGCCCTGCTCGACGCGGCACTGCGCGCGGACTCCTCCAGCGCCAACGCGTCGTCGGGCGGCCAGCATCTCGCGCTCGCCCGCTTCGCGGCCTCCACCGTCAGCCGCGACACCCCCGTCGCCTCGGCTCTGGCCGGGGTGGTGCAGTCCGAGGGCGGCGCGGCGGGTGATCTGGCCGCCTCGGCGATCATGGATGCGCTGGCCGCCGGAGGCGCCCGTGCCGCCATCGTGAACACCGCGCTCTCCTACCTCGGCACGCCGTACGTCCTGGGCGGTGCATCCCACTCCGGCATCGACTGCTCGGGGCTCGTGATGGTCGCGTATGCCGCTGCCGGAATATCCCTCGGGCACCTCGTCCACCTGCAGGACGACGCCGGGACCGTCATCCCCGAATCGGAGGCCGAGCCGGGCGACCTGGTCGTGTTCGACGACGAAGAGCACATCGGCATCTACCTCGGACACGGCACCCTCATCCACGCCCCCGACGTCGGCCGTGACGTGTCCATCACGACCGTCTGGCAGGGCGTCCCGCACCACTTCACCCGCATCCTGCCCGGCTGATCCGACCTGATCCCGCGGCGTCGACGCGTCGCGACACGAACGGAGGAACGATGTCCGCCCGCACCGTCCGCGCCCTCTGGGCGGTCGTCCCCTTCGCGCTCGTCGTCGCGGTCGTCGCCTTCGCGCTGGTGGGCGCGCCGGGCATCGACCACGGCCTCGCCACCACGAAGGTCCCCACCCACTCCGTGCTGACGCGTCGCGACTGGGTCGACATCGCCGTCGGATCCCTCTTCGTGATCGTCGCCGTCGGCATCGCCGGTCGGCTCCTGCTGAGGCGCAGGGCCACCTCGGCCGGGGCGACGACCGCCGCTCCTCCCGGTCTCGACTGAGACGCGCACCGTGATCCCGTGCGGCGGATCACCCCGCGACGGCGCGGGATCCCGGTGGTAGGTTCGTGATCCGGTGATCTGTGCGGGAGGTCGCCGGGATCGCACGACGCCCGCGCGGAGGTAGGGGACATGAAGCGCAGGGGAGAATCGGACGGCGGCGCGATGGCGACCCCGGGGCCGGGCGCAGCGGAAGGCGGCACGCGGTGGGGCGCGCTGGGCCGCATCAACCCATTCACCTTCGGACTGGTCGGCGCCCTGGGCGTGCTGCTCGCCCTGTTGATCGGCGCGATGATCGGCCAGCTCTCGACCGTGCTCGTCTACATCGGGCTGGCGCTCTTCCTGGCCCTCGGGCTCGACCCGATCGTCTCGTTCATCGAGCGCAAGCTGCCGCGCGGCGCGGCGATCAGCATCGTGGTGGCCGTCGTGATCATCGTCTTCGCGGGCATCATCCTGGCGATCGTGCCCGTGCTCGTGCAGCAGATCTCGCACCTCGTCCAGACCCTGCCGACCACGATCGACGACATCACCAAGAGCGGCTGGTACAAAGACGTCACCCGCCAGTACGGCGACAGCATCCAGCAGGGCCTCGACGGCGTGCTGAAGTTCTTCAAGGACCCGGGCAACCTCGCGACGATCGGCGGCGGCCTCATCGCGGTCGGTGCCGGGATCGCCGGCGGACTCACCGGCGTGACGATCGTGCTGATCCTGACGCTCTACTTCATGGCGTCGCTGCGTTCGATCAAGCGCATCGCCGCCCGCTTCGTGCCCGAGTACCGCCGCGAGCGGTTCTCCGAGCTCGTGGACGACGTCTCCGGAGCCGTCGGCCGCTATGTCATCGGCCAGGCGAGTCTGGCGCTCATCAACGGAATCCTGAGCCTCATCTTCCTGACGATCATCGGAGCGCCGATGCCGGCGCTGCTCGCCCTCATCGCCTTCCTCGGCTCGCTCATCCCACTCGTCGGAACCCTCATCGGCGCGATCGTCAACTCGTTGATCTGCCTGCTCGCCTCGCCGCTCACCGCGCTCGTCGCGTTCATCTACTACCTCGTGTACATGCAGGTGGAGGCGTACATCATCAGCCCGCGCATCATGAACAAGGCCGTCGCCGTCCCGGGCGCCATCGTCGTGATCGCGGCCGTCGGAGGCGGCACCATCGGCGGGATCCTCGGAGCGCTCGTGGCCATCCCGGTCGCGGCAAGCGCGATCATCATCATCCAGAAGGTCGTCTTCCCGGCGCAGGACCGCAAGACCGTGCCGCCGAAGGTGCCCGCCGCGTAGCCCCGTCCGCCTGGACGCCGCCGACCCGCCTGCACAGGGGTCGCGAACCGCCGGAATAGGCGCGGCAGAACGGCAGAATGCGACCCCGCTGTGCGCGCTGTTTGCCGTTTCGGCAACTTTGTCCGACATTTGGACATTTGCGTTAGCGTTGTCGGCATGCCCCGCCTCGCACCCAGCGTCCCGCTCTCCGAACGCATCGCCCTGCAGCTCCGGCAACGGATAGCGGTCGGCGAGTTCCCGGTCGGAAGCCGCCTGCCCACCGAGGTCGAGCTGGCCGAGGAGTTCGACGTCAGCCGCGGCTGCGTGCGGGAGGCCGTGCGGTCGCTCGTGCACGCCGGGATGCTCGGTGCCCGCGCGGGTTACGGCACGTTCGTCGTCGCGACCAGCGACCTTGCGCCCGCCCTCGCCCGCCGCCTCGAGCACGACCGGCTCGCCGACGTGCTGGAGGTGCGCCTTCTGCTCGAGCGCGAGGGCGCCCGGCTCGCCGCGCTCCGTGCCACTCCGGGGCAGCGCGAGGTGCTCGCGGCCGCGCTCGCCGGCCGTGCGGCCGCACTCGCCACCGGGGACGCGCCGGCGTACGCCGAGGCCGATCGCCGGTTCCACCGCGCGGTCTTCGAGGCCTCCGGAAACGTGCTCCTCGCCGAGCTCTACCGCGGCGCAGGGGGCAACGACCAGGCGCTCCTCCACCTGGACTCGCCCGACGTCGACCTGGCGGCGCTCGCCGACGACATCGCCCGCATCGACGAGACGCACGCCGAACTGGTCGCGGCGATCGACGCACGCGACCCGGAGGCCGCGGCGCTGGCCGCCGAGCGGATGGTGCACGCCGCCCACGAGCAGGCCGGGTTCGAACCCGCGGCCCCGGAACACGACACCGAGCCGGTCGCGCCCGGCCACGCACAGGAGAACGCCCGATGAGCACAGAGACCCGACCCACGCCGGCCCAGGCCGCGCCCGCGACACCCGCCCGCCGCACGTCGGCCGCCGGCACCGACGGCCTCCGCCCCCTCCGCCCGGCCCTCGTGATCGCCGGGCTGCTGCTGGTCGCGGGCAACCTCCGTGCGGGCATCACGACCGTCGGCCCCGTGCTCGCCGAGCTGCAGCACGACCTCGGGCTGTCGTCGCTGACCGCGTCCATCCTGATCAGCCTGCCGTTGCTCGCCTTCGCGTTCGTGTCGCCCGTCGCGCCTGCTTTCGCCCGTCGGCTCGGCCTGGAGCGCGCGTTGGGCGCCGCCCTGGCCGGCCTGGCGGTCGGACTGGTGGTGCGGTCGCTGCCCGGCCTGCCGCTGCTGTGGATCGGGACCGCCCTCCTCGGCATCGCCATCGCCGTCCTGAACGTCGTGCTCCCGGCCCTGGTCAAGCGCGACTTCCCGACGCGCATCGGCCAGGTCACGGGCGCGTACTCGGCCGTTCAGGCGTCGTTCGCCGCTCTCGCCGCCGGCGCCGCCGTGCCCGTCGCCGCGCTGACGGCGTGGGGCTGGCGCCTCCCGCTCGGGATGTGGGCGGGTCTCGCGCTCATCGCGCTCGCGGTGATGCTGCCCCAGTTCCGTCGCCGCACGGTCGTGCCGCCCGCGGAAGACGACCTGACCCTCGACGACCTGCGTCACCCGCACACGGGCGCGACGGCGGCGGTGCCCGTCGCAGCGACCGCCGCCCCCACTCCGGCCACGGGCCGGTCTCCGTGGGGCACGGCGCTGGGCTGGCAGGTCACCGCGTTCATGGGCCTGCAGTCCGTCGGCTTCTACGTCTTCATCACGTGGCTGCCGTCCATCGAGGGCTCGGCCGGGGTGGACGCGGCGGCGGCCGGGGTGCATCAGCTGCTCCTCAATGCCTTCGGCATCGGCGGGAGTCTGCTCGCATCCACGCTCATCCCGCGGTTCCGCGACCAGCGTCTTCTCGCGGTCGCCGGTCCCTCCCTCTTCGCCCTCGCCGCGCTCGGTGTGCTGCTTGCGCCGCAGCTCGGCGGGGTGTGGGCGAGCATGGCCGGCCTGGCGGGAGGCTCGAGCATCGTCCTCGCGCTGTCGTTCTTCGGGCTCCGCACCGGCAACCACCACCAGGCCGCCGCACTGTCCGGGATGGCCCAGTCGGTCGGCTACGTGCTCGCCGCCGCGGGGCCGGTCGCCGCCGGAGCGCTGCACGACGCGACCGGGTCATGGACGCCGGCGCTCGCCGTCCTGGTGGGGCTGCTCGCCGTGCTCGCCGTGTTCGGCTACCTCGCCGGGCGGGCGCGTGTGATCGGCGAGTGACCGGAGCGTCAGGCCGGCGGGGCCGCCGCAGCCTCCAGTTCGCGCAGCGTCCCGGAGGTGAGCTTGTCGAGCGACTGATGCATGCCCGCGTAGGCGAAGACCGACATCAGGCTCCTGCGCCAGCCGTGCTCGGTGATCGTGAGCTCGGTGAGGCCGCGGACGTCGCGGAACTCCACGACCGTGCGGATGCCCTGGGTGAAGCCGTCGGGGAGCTGGTCGTCGGGGAGCGGTGTGCCGTCCTCATCCGTGATGCTCTGCGTGAACTCGAGCCGCTCGTGCGGAACGATCGCTGAGTAGACGCCGCCGGTGAAGCTCACGGCCCCGCCCTGATACTCGGGCGCTCGCATCCCGAAGACATACGCACCGCCCACGCGGAGGTCGATCGTCGCCGACTCGGAGGTGTAGTCCTCCGGGCCCCACCACTCGGTCACCAGCTCGGGGTCCGTCCACAGTCGCCACACGGTCGCCACGGGAGCGTCGAGGATTCGGCGCACCACCACGTTCGTGGTCTCGTCATTCGTCATCTGCTGTCTTCCTGTCTCGTGTCGTGTCGAGGTAGGCGGCCATCCGGTCGAGGCGCGCGTTCCACTGACGGCTCCGCTCGGCGAGCCAGGCCTCGACGTCGCCGATGGCCCGGGCGTCGAGGCGGTAGATGCGTTGCTGCGCGCGCTTCTCCACCAGCACCAGCCCGGACTCGCGGAGCACCTTGAGGTGCTGCGAGATCGCGGAGGCGCTGCTCGGGAAGGCGCCCGAGATGTCGCCGGCCGCGAGCTCGCCCCGGCGTGCCAGCAGGTCGACGATGGTCGATCGGGTCGGATCGGCCAGGGCGGCGAAGGCGGCGGTCGGAGCGGGGTTCACGGTCCTCAAATTACAGCAATCGCTTAATTAACACAATACTGAATTACAAGTGCCGGAGTGCGCGCGTCGGTTCGCGGGCTTCCGCGTCATGATCCCCGGTCCGCCGGGTCTCTCGGGCATGACAGCGTCCGTGCACCATCTCCGTTCCTTCCGGCCGCCGACCGGCGTCGCCGCCGTCGCGGCTGTGCTCGACGAGCTAGTCCGGATGCTCGAGCACCACGGCCTCACGGTGTGGGCCGACGAGCTCGGCGACGCCACGCGCGCGTTGCGGGCGGGGCGGGCCGAAGGCCGATCCCGCGTCCGGGCCCTGCTGGACGACCCGGACGGGCCGCGCATCGTCGGCCTCGGCTTCGGCTCGCCGGCCGCCATCACACGGTGGGTGTCGCTCTGCGACCGGCTGAACGAGCTGCTCGACCCCGACGACGTCGCCGCGCGAGGGGCCCCCGCGGGAGCGGAATCCCGTAGGCTCTGCTCACCATGAGCGAGGGCCCGTCCATCCAGGAGCCGGCGCCGGCGGGCTTCGGCTTCCGTCGCCGGTCGGCCGGTGACGCCGTGGAGACGTGGGATGTCACGCTCGACGGCGTCGGGTTCGCCCGCCACCGCCACGAGACCTACGGCATCGGAGTGACACTCTCCGGCGTCCAGCGCTTCTTCTATCGGGGCGAGCATCACGCGGGTCTGGCCGGGGAGTGGCACATCCTCCACCCCGGCGAGCTGCACGACGGCATGCCGGGGGACGCCGCCGGGATCGCCTACCGAATCTTCTACGTCGACCCGGCCGCGATCCGCGAGGCGGGCGGGGTGCGCGCGCTGCCCTTCGTCCGCGACCCGATCGCCCGGCCCGGGATGTTGCCCCTCCCGAGCCCCGCCGCCGTCGCCCGCTGGTCGTCGCCGGACGACGACCTCCAGGAGGCGGAGATCGTCGGAGCGCTCGCTCGGATGCTCGTCACCGCCTCGGACGGCCCGTCGCCGACACGCCCGCGGCATGTGGACCTCCCGGCCGTGCTGCGGGTCGCCCATGCTCTGCGCGACGCTCCCGCCGGCGACTGGGACGCGGCCCGGCTCGAAGCCCTCTCCGGACTCAGCCGGTGGGAGCTCGCCCGCCAGTTCTCCGCCGCACTCGGCACCTCGCCGAGCCGCTACCGCTCGGCCAGCCGGGTGCGCGCCGCCCGCCGTCTGCTCGCCGACGGGCGCTCGCTCGCCGACACCGCCACGGCCGCCGGCTTCAGCGACCAGGCCCACCTCACCCGCGTGTTCCGCGAGACCCACGGCGTCACCCCGGGCCGCTGGCGCTCCGCGCAGCACGCGCCCCGGAACCCGGTGATTCCGGAGCGCTCCCGCGCTCGGGCGTAGATCTCCGGTTCTGTCCTGAACGGGCGGCGTGTCGGTGCGGAACTCCGTACCGACGGCGGCCCGTCAGCGACCCGGCGCGCGCGCCGTCAGCGCGGTGACCACCGCGGCCATATCGTCGGAGGCGCGACCCGAGGCGGCGGTCTCCGCGAACAGCTCCCGGCAGACCGCGATCAGGGGATGGGCGGAGCCCGCATCCAGGGCGGCGTCCTCGATGAGAGTCGCGTTCTTGAGGACGTCGCCGATGGCGGCCTGGGGTGAGAAGTCGCCGTCGACCAGCTTCGCGGACTTGACCCGGGAGACCGCGGAGGCCATCGGGCCGGCATCCAGCACCTCCCGGAGCACGCGGGTGTCGGCGCCGACGACGTCGGCGAAGTGGAACGCCTCGGCGAGGCCGGTGACCATCGTGATGAGGAAGGTGTTGACCGCGAGCTTCATCGTGAGGGCGGCGGGCACGGGACCGCAGGCGAAGCGCTGGGCGCACATCGCGTCGACGAGGGGCGCGATCTCGGCGAGGGCGTCGTCCGGGCCGGCGAGCATGGCGACGAGCGTGCCCTCGACCGCCGGCCCCCGCGAGCCGGAGACCGGCGCCTCCACATAGCTGCCGCCCGCCGCGGCGATGTCGGCGGACAGCGCGCGGGAGTAGGCCGGCGTGACCGTGCCCATCTGCACGACGACATGGCCGGCCACCCGCTCCGGGAACACGTCCCCGTTCCGGTCCAGGGTGGCGTCGATGGCGGCCTCCGTGGCCAGCATGAGGATGACGACACGGCAGCGGGCGAAGAGGTCGCCGGGGTCGCGGGCGACGGCCGCGCCGAGGGCGGCCAGCTCGGCTGCAGGGCCGTCCGAGCGGTTCCAGACGACGAGGTCCGTGCCGGCGGCGCGCAGATTGGCGGCCATCGGTCGGCCCATGATGCCGAGCCCGGCGAATCCGACGGGGGAGGGCGAAGGATGCATCCCCCCAGCATCGCCGGTGCCGCGTCGAAGCGTCTTGAACGGATGTGCGCGGAGGGCGATGGCCGGGTGGGGCTATCGTGGAGGCGCCACAACCCCGTCTTGTGTCTGGAGTCCGATGCGCGCACCCGATCCGGAGAGTCTCCGCCTGCTCGTCGGCGTCGCCGCGACCGGGAGCGTTTCCGGGGCGGCGCGTGCGGCAGGCCTGTCGCAGCAGGCGGCCTCCGCGCGCATGGCGGCACTCGAGCGCGACCTCGGCGTCCCGCTCCTGACCCGCACGTCCCACGGCACCGAGCCGACCGAGGCGGGCGCGCTCGTGGTCGAATGGGCGGGCGAACTGCTCGCCGCCGTCGACCGGTTCACGTCGGCGGCCTCCGCGCTGCGCCCGCCCGGCCGGGGGAGCGTGCGCGTCGCCGCCAGCATGACGATCGCCGAACAGCTCGCACCCGGCTGGATCACGGGCCTGCGCGCCGCCGAGCCCGGAGTCCGGATCGAGCTCACCGCCGCCAACAGCGTCGCCGTGGTGGAGGCGGTGCGCAGCGGCGCGGCCGACCTCGGCTTCGTCGAGACCCCCGATCTCCCCTCCGGGCTCGAGCACCGCACGATCGCGACCGACGAGCTCGTCGTCGTGGTCGGGCAGGGGCACCCGTGGGCGCGCCGCCGCACGGGGGTGACGGCGGCGGAGCTGGCGGCCGCGCCGCTCGTCGCCCGCGAGAGCGGTTCGGGAACGCGGCTCGCCCTCGAGCGCGCGCTCGCCGACGCCGGTCTCGCGCCCGCCGAACCCGCCCTGGAGCTGTCGACGACTACCGCCATCCGCTCCACGGTCGCTGCCGGAGCGGGGCCGGCGGCGTTGAGCATCCTCGCGGTCCGCGAGCAGCTGGCCGACGGCTCGCTCGTGCAGGTGCGGGTGCGCGACCTGCGCGTGCTCCGCCCGCTCACCGCGATCTGGCGCGGTGGGGCGGAGCCGTCGAGCGCTGCCGCCGCTCGCCTCCTCCGCCTCGCGTCCCGCTGAGCGCGCCTCGAGGTTCACGTCGTCGCGCTCATTCCGCGCGAATGACGGCAACGACGTGAACCTCGCCAGACCCGAAACGTGCAGGGGCGCCGCATCCCGCCCGAGGGATGCGGC
>NZ_BPER01000007.1:0-237408 GCF_020521355.1 Leifsonia sp. LS1 | reverse complement strand
GTCGCATTCTGCCGGAATGCGCGCGGCATTCCGGCAGAATGCGACCCCTGGAAGGCGAGCCGGGCGGCGTGCTGGGCACGCAGTCGTTCGCGGGGTAGCGTGTGCGCCGTGGACGTGACGGCATGGCTCCTCGACGGCGACCCCGCGATCCGGTGGCAGACGCGGCGCGACCTGCTGGGCGAGCCGCCGTCCGCGTGGGCGGAGGACCGCGCATCCGTCGAGCGCACGGGCTGGGGCGCAGCACTGCTGGATGCGCAGGACCCGTCCGGCACGTGGGGTGGCGCTGTCTGGAAGCCGGAGGACTGGGACGCCACCGACGACACGATGCTGCTGCTCGCGACGCTCGGCGCCGCACCGGACGGCCCTCGGATGG
Source organism: Leifsonia sp. LS1 (assembly GCF_020521355.1). NCBI lineage: Bacteria > Bacillati > Actinomycetota > Actinomycetes > Micrococcales > Microbacteriaceae > Leifsonia > Leifsonia sp. LS1. The sequence goes on along the minus strand of NZ_BPER01000007.1, from coordinate 237,035 downwards.
CGGAGGCGCTGAGGCGTGTCCGCCAGGGCGTCGACTGGGGTGAAGAGTGGGGCCGCAGCCCGTTCTTCGAGGGCGAGGTCGAGCCGTGCATCAACGGCCGCGTGCTCGTCGCCGGGGCCGCGTTCGGCTCCGCGAGCGAGCGCATCGTCGGCCTGCTGCTCGCCGATCAGAAGGACGACGGCGGCTGGAACTGCTACTCGGAGGACCACGCCGATCCCGGCTCGTTCCATTCGACGATCTGTGCGCTGGAGGGGCTGGTCGCCTACCGCGGCGCCGGCGGGCCGACCGACGTCTCCGCCGCCATCGCCCGCGGCCACGCCTACCTGCTCGACCGCGCGCTCCTCCGGCGCAAGCGCGACGGCACGCTGATCGACGAGGACTGGCTCACCTTCCGTTTCCCGACGTATTGGCGCTACGACGTGCTGCGTGGGCTGGATCACCTCCGCGCTGCGGGAGTCCCCGCCGACGACCGCGTCGCCGAGGCCGTCGAGCTGGTCGCGGGCAAGCGTGGAGCGGACGGCCGCTGGCTGCTGGAGGCCGCCATCCCGGGCCGCACCATCGTCACGATGGAGCAGGTGGGCGAGCCGAGCCGGTGGCAGACGCTGCGCGCACTGCGGGTGCTGGCATGGGCGGGGCGACCGAGCACGTGAAAGGCCTCTAGACGCGCGATCCCGCGCAGCACTACTCTCAGCTCACGCCCAGGTCACAAGGAGCCCGGGCAAGGAGGGGTACGACATGTCTTTCTGGGACAACTTCTGGAACATCATCTGGCTCTTCTTCTGGAGCTTCGCGTTCATCGCCTACCTGTTCGCGCTGTTCTCGATCATCAGCGACCTGTTCCGGGACCACAAGCTCAACGGATGGTGGAAGGCGCTCTGGATCCTCTTCCTGATCTTCGTGCCGTTCCTGACCGCCCTGGTCTACCTGATCGCGCGCGGTCCGGGCATGGCCGAGCGCAGTCAACGCGACGCCAAGCAGGCGCAGTCGGCGGCGGACCAGTACATCCGCCAGGTCGCGGGCACGAGCCCGGCCGACGAGATCGCCAAGGCGAAGGCTCTGCTCGACTCGGGCACGATCACGCAGGCGGAGTTCGACCACCTCAAGTCGGTCGCGCTCGGCCACCAGGCCACGGCTCCCACCCCGCCCGCGGCGCCGACCGCCTGAGACGACGGCGCGTCGTCCGACCGGTTGAGGCGAGCCGCAACGCCGGTCGGATCCGCGCCGCCTGTCGGGCGCTCAGTGCTGCAAGGCGATCTTCAGTACGATCACGACCACGCCGAACAGCCCGGTGACGACCGCTCCGAGCAGGCAGGACCAAAGCGGCCGATGACGCACGAGGAAGACGAGGAATCCCAGCAGCGCGAGCATGAGCACCGCCAACCACAGTGCGAGGAGGGTCGCGAACTCCGCGGTGAGGATGCCGACCACGGCGAGCACCAGCGGCACGCTCGGGATGACGGCCGCTTCGAGCATCCCCGCCGACTCGGCCATCGCGTGGCGGAGCGAGTCCCGCATCCGATCGCTCAGCCGGTCGGCGTCGCCGTGGAAGCCGAGGGCGGTCGAGTAGACGTGCGCCAGCCAGAACACGACGATGCTCACCACCGAGAGCACCAGCACCCGCACGGCGGCGGTCGGATCCCGGTCGTCGACCGTCGCCGCCGCGACGACGCTGGCGTACACGATCGTTCCGTAGATCGCGGCGGGCGTCCCCCAGTGCTGCCACAGGGCACGCTGCACCCGGATGGTCTGATCGTCCGCCTGGTTCAGATCCATGCCGTCAGGCGCTCGCCCGCGCCTCCACCGCCAGGTCACCCCCGCCCTCGACGGTGAGGCGCTTGCCGACCCGCACCAACTGCGGCTCGTCCGAGAAGCCGCCGGCGAACAGCGCCTCCCCCTTGCGGAACGTGGGCGACTGCTCGAGCACCGCCGCCGGGACGAATCCGAACACGTCCGCGATCTCGGCGAGATCGCGCGGCGCGTTCATGCGCATCAGGCCGAGATTGTCGCACTGCGAGAGCACATTGGGGTGGATCTTGGTCGGGCGCTGGGTCGAGAGGAACAGCCACAGCCCGAATTTGCGTCCCTCCGCGGCGATCTGGATGATCTGCTCGATCAGCTGCTGCTCGATGTCGTTGCGCGCGACCGGCGGGCAGAAGTTGTGCGCCTCGTCGATCACGATGAGCAGCGGTCGGCGTTCCATCCGCCGCTGCCAGAGGTGCTCCAGCACGCAGAGCGCGGCCGCCTGCGGCTCGCCCGTGTGCGAGAACCCGCCGACGTCCAGCACGGTCACGCGCGGCCGCTCGTCGAGCACGTCGACCACGGAGGCGCGACCGAGCGACCAGAGCGGCCATTTCAGAATCTGCAGGTTGTCGATGCGCATCCCCAGCCTCCGCCTGGCCGGGTCGTCCGACGCGAAGAGGTTGTCGAGGAAGCCGACCTGGTCGTAGTGCTCCGCGCGCTTGTCGAGGTGGAGCAGCGCATTGTACTCCTCCTCGTCGGCGATCGGGTCGAGGCGCCCGACCGCGGCCTGGGACCGCACGCTCAGGTCGACGTAGCGGGCACGCAGTTGCGGCTCCTCGGCCGTGCTGCTGTGGAAGACGCGGATGTCGGTCTCCTGAAGGCGGGCGGCCTGCGCAGGGTCGGCGTCCTCCCTGGTCCGGTCGAGCTGTACGAAGTCGGCGTTCGGGTCCAGGATGCCCATCGGGAGCTCGGTCTCCAGCAGCAGCTGCTCCAGCACGACGCCGAGTGCGTACGTCTTGCCCGACCCGCTCTGGCCGCACCAGAAGGTGTGCCGGTTGAAGCGGGAGCCGTCGATCACGGCGGGCCGGTCGGGCGCGTCGACCAGCGTGCCGATCGTCAGCGGGATCATCGTGTCTCGTCCATGGTCGGCCCCTTCCGTCTGCCGCGATCGTAGCCAGCCGTCTGCGCGGCGCACCAGACCCGGCCGGCGGCTCAGCGGGTGAGGGGCCGCAGGTTCTCGGGCAACGGGAACGGCAGCGTGTAGAACAGCTGGGGTGCGCCGACGGCGCCGAAGTCGTCCTGCTTGGCGACGATCCGGTTCGGCGACACCTCGGCCAGACGCACGCGCAGCCAGCTGCCGTCGTCGAGCCGCAGCTCGTACAGCTCGGCGAGGTAGCCGATCCCCGCGCGGTCCAGGGTCTCCTCCGCCGTGAGCCAGTCGACCGCGCCCGCGAGCTCGCGGCCGAGCAGATCGACGGGGACGAAACCGTCGCCCTCTGGACGCATCCATCCCACGCGCTCGCCGTCGTCTCTGCGGTGCTCGATCCAGTCCTCCATGCGGTCTAACCTAGCGGCCCACGCGCGGCTAGGATGAGGCCGCCGGGGGCGCACCCGACACCCGCCGACCGCTCGTCTCCGCGAGAAGGGCCCAGCATGGACATCGACACTGTCAGCCCCCGGGCCGAGACACCCCTCGACGAGGAGGAGCTCGCCGACGCCGGGCGGGCGCGCCGCGAGAGCCTCCCCCGCTCGGCGCACGCGGAGTACACGCCGCCCGCCGGCCGGGACCCGCTCGGAATCCTCGCCACCCAGCACGAGGCGCGGCTGCAGAGCCTCGTCGACCTGCGGGTCGAGCGGATGAGCGCGGATGCCTTCTCGTTCTACCGCGGAACCGCGGCCATCCAGTCCGCCGATCTGGCCGCCGGTCCCACGACCGGCACCGAGGTCGTCGTGTGCGGTGACGCCCACCTGTCGAACTTCGGCATGTTCCGCTCGCCCGAGAACGCCATGGTCTTCGACATCAACGACTTCGACGAGGCGACCGTCGGCCCGTGGGAGTGGGACCTCAAGCGCCTCCTCGGCAGCGTCGTCATCGCAGGCCGATCGCTGGGCGCCGCCGAGCCGGACCTCGTCGGGATCGCGGAGGACGCCGCGAGCGCCTACCGCGACTGGCTGGCCCGCACCCTCCGCCACAGCCTGCGCGAGCGCTACTTCCGCCCGACCTCGGTCAACGAACGGCACCGTCGCCTGCACCCGGAGACGGAGCGGATGATCCAGGAGGTCGCGCGCGCCTCCGGCAAGCGCACGAGCCAGCGCGTGGCGAAGCGTGCCCTCGAGCCGGACGGCGCCGGCGGCCTGCGCTTCGTCGACCGTCCGCCCATCCTGCAGCGCGCCGAGGAGGAGATCCGCGATCTCGCGGACGCCGCCTTCCAGCGCTACCGGGCGACCGTGCCGCCGAACGTCGCACTGTTGCTCTCGCAGTACCGGCTGGTGGATGTCGCCCGCCGCGTCGTCGGGGTGGGAAGTGTCGGCACCCGGTGCTTCATCCTCGCGCTCCGCGGGCCGGCGGACGAGACGCTCATCCTGCAGCTGAAGGAGGCGGGCACCTCCGTCGTCGAGCAGTTCGGCGGGGTGGCGCCGCTGCCCGGCTACCTCGACCCCGAGCTGTTCCCCGCGCAGCAGGGCTACCGCGTCGTGGCCTGCCAGCGCATCCTGCAGGCCGTCTCCGACCCGTTCCTCGGTTTCTTGGCGGAGCGCGGGTTCACCTTCTACATGCGGCTGTTCCGCAATCGGAACGCCTCGTTCGAGATCGGGACGATGAGCCCGGTGCAGTTCCGCGACTACGCGCGGGTCTGCGCGGTGGTGCTCGCGCGTGCGCACGCCCGGTCGCCCAAGGCCGCGTTCGTGTCCGGCTACCTGGGCAGCGGCGACGCCTTCCCCCGCGCGGTCGCACGCTGGTCGTCGGCGTACGCCGACCAGGCGGAGCGGGACTTCGCGACGTTCGTGGAAGCGGCGCGGGACGGGCGGTTCACGGTCGCCGCCTAGCCGCGTCGCCTCCCGGATGCGCCTCCTCCTGGACGCGTCACCTCTCAGACGCTGCCGGCGCGCAGGGAGCCGACCATGCTGCGCAGGATCCGCAGCGCGGCGGACCGATCCTCGTCGTCCAGACCCGCCAGCATCCGCAGTTCGACGGAGCGGACGGCTGCCGACGCCGCATCCAGGCTCCGCCTCCCCCGGGGCGTGAGCCGTGTCGGCAGCACCTTGCCGACCGGAGCCTCGGCGGGGCGCGTCACGAAGCCGTCCCGCTCGAGCGCCTGCAGCAGCACGTTCATGGACTGCCGGGTCACGAATGTCCCCCGCGCGAGCTCCGAGTTCGACAGGCCGGGTCGCTGCGCGAGCAGTTCGAGGCACGAGTAGTGCGTCACGGTCATCCCGAGCGGTTTCAGCACCTCCTCCATGGCCGCGCGGAGAGCGCTGGACGCCTCTTTGAGGAGGTATCCCAGGGACGTCTCGAGGTCGATTCCCTCGCCATCTCGACTCATGTCAGTATTCTGACATAGGATCTCCCGTGTCAGAAAACTGACACATAAGCGAAGGAGCACCCCATGCCCGCCACCGGCCCCGACTTCCTCTCCCTCCAGGTGCGCGACCTCGACGCCTCGCAGGCGTTCTACGAGCGCTACCTGGGCCTCGTCCGCTCCCCCGCGGGCCCCCCGCACGCCGTCGTCTTCGCGACGACTCCGATCGCGTTCGCGCTCCGCGACATCGCACCCGGAACCGACCTGGACGCCGCGCCGCAGCCCGGCATCGGCGTCGCGCTCTGGCTGCACGCCACCGACGTGCAGGCCATCCACGACGCGCTCGCCGCCGACGGCCATCCCATCGTCACTGCGCCGTTCGACGGGCCGTTCGGTCGCACGTTCGCCTTCTCCGACCCGGACGGCTACCAGATCACCCTGCACGACCGCGCGTGAGCCGTCATCAGGCCGGATGCGCCCGCCGCTGCCCGGGCGGCAGCAGGAACGCCCGCACCGCCTCCAGCACGGCGGGCGTGTCGAGCTGCAGCCCGTGGCCGGCGTCGAACGCCTGGAGCCGCGCGTCCGGGATGCCATCGGCGAGCAGCTGCGCCTGCGGCAGCGGCGTGAGCGCATCGTGCTCGCCGTGCAGCACGAGCGTCCGGGCGCGGATGCGGGCCAGCGCCTCGCGGGCATCGTGGTCCCGGCTGGCGGCGAAGTGACCGCGCAGCGCCTCGCGGCCGGCGACACGGGTGAAGAAGCCGTCGACGGCCGCGGGGTGCGCCTCCGCCCAGGCGGCGTCGAAGAACAGGGGCGTCATCCGTGCGCGATCCCCGCTCAGCAGGTCGGCGACCACCGCGGGGTCGCGTCGCTCGCCCCCGCGGTCGCTCGCCGTGGTGGCGATGAGCACGAGGCGACGCACCCGCTCCGGGTCGTCTGCGGCGAGCCACTGCGCGACGCGGCCGCCCATCGAGTGGCCGACCACGTGCGCGGCCGCGACCCCGGCCGCGTCGAGCACCGCGACCGCGTCGTTGGCGAACGCTCTGGTCGTGTAGCGGGCGGCGTCGCCGCCGTCGCTGTCTCCGATGCCGCGATGGTCGAACACGATCACCCGGAAGTCGCGTGCGAGCGCGTCGGCGAAGGGACCCCAGCCGTGCATCCCCGTCGCCTGACCGGCGATGAGCAGGACGGGAACGCCGGTCCCCCGCTCGGCGAAGGCGATGCGCGCCCCGTCGTCGGCGATGGCGTAGTCGGGCACGAACGCTCAGCCTAGTCGCGGTCGCGCGTGCCGCCGGTGCCGCGACCGTGCGTCGGCCGGGCGCGCACGTGCATCCGCTCGCCCTGCTTGCCGAACAGGCTGAGGAACTCCACACCCTCCCCGCCCGCGCGGTCGAACCAGTGCGGCACGCGGGTGTCGAACTCCGCGGCCTCGCCCGGCTCCAGCACGAGGTCGTGCTCGCCCAGCACCAGCCGCAGCCGGCCGTTCAGCACATAGAGCCACTCGTACCCCTCATGGGTACGCGGTTCGGGCTCGGGAGCGGCGGAACCGGCCGGGATCACCATCTTGTACGCCTGGATGCCACCGGGGCGCCGGGTGAGCGGCACCACCGTGCGCCCGTGCATCCGGGTCGGCCGCAGATGGACGCGCGGGTCGCCCGTCGGAGGCGCGTCGACCAGCTCGTCGAGCGTGACGCCGTGGGCGCGCGCCAGCGGAAGCAGCAGCTCCAGCGTCGGCCGGCGCGCGCCCGACTCGAGCCGTGACAGCGTGCTGACGGAGATGCCCGTCGCCTCGGACAGCTCGGTCAGCGTGAGGTCGCGCTTCGTCCGCAGCGCCCGCAAGCGGCGGCCGACGGCGTCGAGTGCGTGGTCGAGTTCATCGCTCATCCTCCCATTTTGCCATTTCGGCAAGGAAGTTTGCCAGACATAGCTGCGCCGTCCAGCATCGGAGGATGCAGAACCTCGACTTCGATGTCATCGTGATCGGCGGCGGCGCCGCCGGACTGAGCGCCGGGCTCATGCTCGCCCGCTCGCGCCGCTCCGTGCTGGTGCTCGACGCCGGCGCACCCCGCAACGCCCCCGCCGCCGCCGTCCACGCCCTCTTCGGCCGAGACGGCACCCCGCCGGCCGAACTGGCGGAGCGCGGGCGCGAGGAGGTGCGACGGTACGGGGGCGAGGTGCGCGCTGCCGTCGTCACCGATGCCCGACGCGATGCGGCCGGCTTCGGCGTGACGACAGACAGCGGTGACACGCTCCGCGCCGCCCGCCTCGTCATCGCCACAGGACTGGTCGACGACCTCCCCGCGCTCCCCGGCCTGCGCGAGCACTGGGGCCGCGACGTCGTCCACTGCCCGTACTGCCACGGCTGGGAGGTGCGCGACACCGCGATCGGCGTTCTCGCGCTCCACCCGCGCGCCGTGCACCAGGCCCTGCTGTTCCGCCAGTGGAGCGACGATGTCGTCCTGTTCGTGAACGACTTCGCCGAGCCGACCGTCGAGGAGTCCGAGCAGCTCGCCGCCCGCGGCATCCGCGTCGTGCGCGGGGCCGTCGCCGCCGTCGAGTCCGCGGACGGCCGCGTGACCGGCCTGCGCCTCGCCGACGGCAGCGTCGAACCGCGCTCCACGATCGCCATCGCAGCACGCTCCCTCGTCCGCGCTCCGTTCTTCGCCGGCCTCGGGCTCGAGCCGGAAGAGCTCCCCCTCGGCATGGGCGAGCATCTCGCCGTCGACCCGGCCGGCCGCACCGCCGTCCCGGGCGTGTGGGCCGCCGGCAATGTCACCGACCCCTCCGCCCAGGTCGGCATGGCCGCGGCGGCCGCCGCCTTCGCTGCGGCACAGCTGAACATGGAGCTGGTGCAGGAGGACGTGCAGCGCGCCGTCGCGGCGCGGCGGGTGCAGGCGGTGGGCGCGGCGGGGTGAGGGTCAGCGGAGAGCGACCCACTCCCGCACCGCCCGCGCACTCCAGCGCCCGTCCGCGCGCTCGACCCGGATGGCGTGCTCGAACGCCCGGGTGACCGTCTCCGTCGTCACGGCCTCGGCGATGGGGCCCGTGGCGACGATGCGGCCGTGGGAGATCAGGAGAGCGTGCGTGGTCGTCTCCGGCAGCTCCTCCAGATGGTGCGTCACGAGCACGGAGGCGAGGTCGGGGGCGGTGCGGGACAGGTCGTCGATGGTCTCGAGCAGCTGCTCGCGGGCGGCGACGTCGAGACCCGTGGTCGGCTCGTCGAGCAGGAGGAGGCGCGGGTCGGCGATGAGGGCGCGTGCGATCAGCGTGCGGCCGCGCTCGCCCTGCGAGAGCGTCGGCCAGCGGGCGTCGAGGCGGCCGTCCAGGCCGACCGTGCGCAGGAGCTCGTGGGCGCGCGCGATCTGCTCGGGCGTCGCCGTCCAGCGCAGGGGCGGCTCCAGGGTGCCCGTCAGCCCGGTGAGCACGACCTCCGTCACGGTGAGGGGCGAGCGGACGGGATGGCGCGGGTTGACGTGACCGATGTCGCGGCGCAGCTCCTGCAGCTCCACGCGGCCGAGGCGGCGGCCGAGCACGTCGACCGTGCCCGAAGTCGGAAAGGTCAGGGCGCCGCAGAAACCGAGCACGGTGCTCTTGCCCGCGCCGTTCGGCCCGAGGAGCGCCCAGTGCTCTCCGGCACGCACGGTGAGGTCGATGCCGTCGAGGATGTGCGTCCCGTCGCGGCGGAACGTCACGTCGCGCAGTTCGAGTACGGCGGGAGCCGATGCGGTCACGAGAGGCGCTCCTTCAGCGAGGCGAGGTGGTCGCGGCTGAGCCGTGCGGCGGCGACGGCGTCGTGGTCGGCGATCGCGTCGAGCAGCGCGCGATGGGCGTCGTGATCCCCGGCCTCGTCCGCGACCGGGCGCAACCGCAGCATCTCCACCATCGCCTGGCGCAGGCGCGGCACGAAGCCGTCGAAGAGCTCGGCGAGGATGTCGTTGTGGGCGGCCGCGACGACCGCGCGGTGGAAGGCTGTATCGGCGTCCACGTGCGCCTCCAGGCCCGCGTCGGCGCCGGCCGCCCCCCGCGCGTCGAGGGTGCGACGCAGAGCGCGGAGCTCCGCCGGAGTGCGGCGGGCCGCCGCGAGCGCCGCCGCCTCCGACTCGATCGCGATGCGCGCCTCGATCACCGAGAGGATGTCCGCACGGCGCAGCACGGCATCCCACTCCTCCGGGGCGTCGAGGGCGGTGACGAACACGCCGGCGCCCTGCCGCGACTGGAGCACGCCGCGCCCCGCGAGCTGCCGGATCGCCTCCCGCACGGTCGAGCGGCCGACGCCGAGCTGGGGGGCCAGCGTCGTCTCGCCGGGGAGCTTCTCGCCGAGCGTCCACTCACCGGAGCGGATGCGCTCCAGCAGGGCGTCGGCGGCCTGGTCGGCGAGCGGGGCGCGGAGGAGGGGCATGAGGGCAGTCTATGCCCCTCCTCCGCCGTTTCTTGTCTGCTTGTCTGAGGAGAATTGGAGTCAGGCAGTCGGCGCCGGCGTCGGCGTCCCCGTGTGGGCGGAGGCGGGCAGCATGACGATCCGCTTCGCCGTCACCGTGTCGCCGGAGCGCATCCCGAGCACGCCGACGCGGTCGCCCACGGCGAACGATGACCGCTCGGCGGGCTTCGCCGCGGTCCCGAAGGCGGTCGTCGACGCGATCGTCACGGTCACCGTCGCCCCGTTCGCCGTGTGGACGGTCCAGGTGGAGCCGTCGATCGCGGCGATGGTGCCGCGCACCCCGTGCGCCTTCCTCTTCACGCTGCCGCGGGCCTTCGACGAGGCCTTCGCGGACGACGCCTTCTTCGACGCGGCGGTGTGGTCCAGCGCGGTGCTCGACATCGAGGCGGTCGGCTGCGCCGCGGCGACCGCGGCAGAGACCCCCCACGCGGTGCCGCCGGCGAGCAGCACGACGGCGAGCACGCCCGCCGCGACGGCGACGCCCACGGCGTGCCGGTGCACGAAGCCGGTGGCGGTCGAGGACGCGGTGCCCGGCTGCGCGGCGGTCGGCGGCGTCACCGGTCCGGGTTGCGCCGCACGGGTGTCGGGCGCGGAGGGAAGGGGCTGGGTCGGGTCGGTCTCATCGTTCATGCCGACCACTCTGCGCCCGCCGGGTCAGCGGCGTGCGAGCGGAGTGTTCGAGGAACGTAAAGGGGCCGCGTGTGGGAGACGGACCACGAACGCGGCTCCGCCCTCCGGCGCGCGGCGCACCGAGATCGCACCGCCCAGCCGGCCGACCAGCCGCCGTGCGATCGACAGGCCGAGCCCGGTGCCGACCGGACGGAGGTCGCGGTAGCGGTCGCGCAGCTCCCCGCGCTCGAACGCCACGGCGCCGTCGGCCTCGTCCAAGCCGGGGCCACCGTCGCGCACCTCCAGCTGAACACCCCCCGGGTCCGCCCCGTCGTCCGTCGTCCGGGCGGCGATCACGATGGGGGCTCCGGCGGGCGTGACGCGGAGCGCGTTCTCGACCAGGCCGTCCACGATCTGGCGCAACCGCATCTCGTCCGTCACGATCGGCAGCTCGTCCGCCGGGAGCTCGGCGCGGAGGGCGACTCCCACACGCGCGCAGGCCGCCGCCCACGCCTCGACGGTCCGCTGCACGGTACCGCGGGCGTCGAAACGCTGCGGGTCGATGGCGAAGTCGTCGGCCTCCAGCCGCGCGAGCTCCAGGAGGTCGTCGACGAACCGGCGCAGCCGCTCCGACTCCGTGGTCAGCGTCGCCCCGATGCGGGCGGTCTCCGCAGCGGGCACCATCCCGTCGGCGAGGGCCTCCGCGTAGCCGCGGATCGCGGTCAGCGGGGTCCGGATCTCGTGGGAGACCGAGAGCAGGAACTCACGCTGGCGGTCCTCGCTCGCCGACAGCGCCTCGTCGAGGGTGCGGAGCGCGGCGGCGACGTCCTCGATCTCGGCGACCGGCTGATCGGCGATCGCGACGCCACGCCGTCCCTGCGCCAGCTCGCGGGCGCCCGCCGCGAGCCGGGTCATCGGCCGGCCGAGCAACCGCGCCAGCAGCCAGCCGGCGGCGGTCGCCACGACCAGCCCGACCACGAGCGCGACCGCGATCCAGCGGAGGAGCTCAGCGGTGCCCGCCGCGATGTCGGCGACCTTGCGCACGCCCACCACCCCGCCGCCCGCCGGGCCAGGGATGCCGACCAGCACCGCGTCCCGTCCACCGATCGTCGTCGTGGTCGAGACGGCCCGCCCGTCCTGCAGCTCGCGCACGACGACGTCGTCGACGGAGGCGCGCGCCGGCCCGCTCACCGTCCCGTCGGGCGCGACGACGGCGAACCGGTCGCCGAGCACGGTGAGCCGCTGCGTCAGCCGGTCGAGTCGGGTCGCACTGGTCGCCGCGTCCGCGACGAGCGCGGTCGCCTGCGCCCTGAGCTGCTGGCGGGCCTGGCCCTCCGCGACCGATTGCACGACACCCACCGACACCACCGCGGTCACGAGCACCGCGATCAGGGCCACCGCGAACGTGACCAGGACGATGCGCCCGGTCAACGACGCGGGCGTGCGACGGCGCTTCGGCGGGCGCCGCTCGGGCGCCGCGCGCTCAGCCATCGTCCGCCGCACTGTAGCCGACGCCGCGCACAGTGCGGATCGCGCCCGCCGCCTCCCCCAGCTTGAGCCGCAGCTGCGCGACGTGCACGTCGACGGTGCGGCTGCTGCTGTAGTCGGCGACACCCCACACGCTCGACAGCAGCTGCTCGCGGGTGAACACCCGGCCCGGCTGCGACGCGAGGTGCGCCAGGAGGTCGAACTCGGTCGCCGTGAGGTCGATCCGGCGTCCGTCGACCTCCACGCGCCGTCGGGCGGAGTCGACGCTGACCGGGCCGAGGGTCGTGACGTCGCCCGCGATCGCCCCGGAGGCGCGGCGCACGAGACCACGCACCCGTGCGACGAGCTCCCTCGGCGAGAACGGCTTGGTGACATAGTCGTCGGCGCCGAGCTCGAGCCCGACGATCCTGTCCACCTCGTCGTCGCGCGCCGTCACGAACACGACCGGCGTCCAGTCGCCGCGCCCGCGGAGGATGCGGCACACCTCGATGCCGTCGAGTCCGGGAAGGCCGATGTCGAGCACGATCGCCGTCGGGCGCAGACGCACGACGGCGTCCAGTGCCTTCCGGCCGTCCGTCTCGACGTGCACACCGAAGCCCGCGCCGCCGAGGTACAGCCGCTCGAGCTCGCTGATCGTCGGCTCGTCCTCGACGATCAGCACCAGCCCGCGCTCCTCCACCCGCTCATCCTCCCCGCAACGGGAGGCGGCGCGCGCCGGATGCGGCGGATCTCTGGGCGGTCTTACCGGTTCTTTACATTCCCCTCTCACAGACCGAACGCGGAGCGCGTGGACTCGCGTCATGTCCGCACTCCGCATCCCCTCCCGCGTCGGCATCGCTCTCGCCGCCGCCACCGCACTCGTCCTCGCCGTCGGGACCGCCGCGGCAACGGCGGCGGTGACGGCCGCCGGCGTGTTCGGCAGCTCGGCGCCTCCCGTCTCGACGGCCGGCTTCCCCGCCGGCGGCCACGACCCGGGCATCTTCACCGACACCTGCTCCCGCAGCCTCACCGCGCCGAACGATCCGATCATGATGCCCGGCATGAGCGGGATGTCGATGCAGCACGACTTCTTCGGCAATCCGGCCGTGGTGGCCTCCTCGACCGCGTCGACCCTCCGCGGCGGACCGACCACGTGCTCCACCTCCGCAGACGCGTCGGCCTACTGGACGCCGGTCGTCTACCAGAGGGGAACCGCGCTCGTGCCGTCGCGGACGCTGCTCTACTGGCGCGATCCCGCCGCGATCGCCGCGGCGACGCACGCCATGCCCGAGGGGATCAGCCTGATCGCCGGAGACGAGTCCGCCACCGCGCCGCAGAGCACCTCGGTCGTCGACTGGACCTGCACGACCACCCGGCGGGACCCGCATCCCACGCGCGACTCCCTGCCGCACGACTGCGCGGGCGGCTCTCAGCTGCGCCTGGTGATCACGTTCCCGAACTGCTGGGACGGGCGGACGATGGACGGCCGCGACCGCTCCGGCGCGGTCTACGCCACCGCGACGGGATGCCCGTCGTCGTATCCCGTGCAGATCCCGCAGATCGTGCTGCACGTCACCTATCCGACGTCGAGTGCGGCGGGAATCACCCTCTCGACCGGGCCGGACACCCACGGGCCGCCGGTGACAGGACACGCCGACTTCGTCGACGGCTGGCAGCAGCCGCGCATGGCGGCGGACGTCGCCGCCTGCGTGGACGCGCAGGTGCGTTGCGGCCCCGTGCGCGGCGCCGATGCGACGCCGCAGGGCGGCAGGCAGCGCTGACACCGCAACGTCACGATCCGGTCACTTTCAGGAAATGTTCGAGGTTCCCCTGGAATCCGTACAGAACCGCTCTTTACGCTCCCCCGATATGACCACCCAGCCGCTGAGGGTCGGCCCACTGGCCCGGCGACGACTCGAGCGGCGCGCCCGCGAGGATGCCGCCGCGCTCCGTGGCGCGCCCGCGAGCGAGGCCTCCGCCCCGCCGACCGTGGCCGCCCTCCAGGCCCGCGCCAACGCCTACGCCCGCCGCGAGGAGCAGCGCTTCCACCGCCGCGTGCGACGCGAGCTGAGCGAGCACCGCATGCTCGCGGCCGACCTCCGTACCGATCTCGACGCCTTCGACGAACGGATCGACGCGCTGCCTCCCGCCGAGCGCGACCATGCGCGCATCGCCGTCGGCGACGGACCGGTCTACGTCGAACTGCGCCGGCTCGAGCGCCGGATCTCGCGCGGCCACCGCCGCGCGGAGCAGCTCGCCGCGGTCATCCACGCCCATTTCACGGCCGCCCGGCTGCGCGCCGCGCGGCACTTCGACCGCTCCGACGAGAAGATCGCCGTCTATTGGGGCATGTACCGGGGGGCGCTGACCCGCGATACGGCCGGACGCGAGGGAGGGGACGCCGCCGTCGCGCGCGCCCCCGAGCTGCGCCGGGCCGACTGGCTGACCACGGCGCGCACCGACGCGCTCGAACACTGGCAAGGAGGAGCCGATGGCCAAGCGTGACCGGCTGACCGAGTACCGCGTGCCCAACGTCTCCCGGCTGCGCCGACGCCTGCTGTGGCGCCTTCGGCGGCTGCGCGACGCCGTCGACGTGGAGACGCTGGAGGTCTTCGAGCACGAGCTCGCCGCATTCGAACGCGCGGGAGCCGCGGAGCTCGAGCGGCAGCGCACCCGCAACATCGCCGTGTGCTCCGCCCGCGTCGCCGAGGCGCAGAAGCGCGAAGAGCTGATCCGCAGCGCGCTCGAACGCATCGAGACCGACATCCTCCGCGCCGACGAGGCCGCCGCCCGCCTCGACGACCGCCTCCACGGCAGCGACCCGTCGCTCCACAACTACGCCTGACCGACCCAGGAAGGACGCCGATGGCCAGGGACATCGTCACCCGCCCGCCCCGCATCCGCCCGTCCGTCGGGCACCTCTCGCCCGTCGCGCACGTGTTCGTGTACGTGCTGCTCGTCGCGATGCTCGCGGTGGACTACATCCTGCTCGCGCAGGCGCTCACCCTCCTGCTGCGCAACGACAGCCAGTACGGCTCGATCGGCCTGCAGATGTACGTCATCACCCTCGGCATCTCGCTCGCGGTGGTGACGCTGCCGCACGCGGTCGCGATCATCCTGCGCCGGGTGCAGGCCCGGGTCATGGCGCGCGGCTGGATCCCCGCCGCGGTTGCACTGGCCCTCGTCTGGGCGGCGCTGCTGGCCGCGATCACGGTCGCCCGGATCAAGGCGGGGATGGACGCGTCGTCGTCGGGCGGCCTCACCGGTCTCGTCGGAGGCGACACCGCCCCCGCCGCGCCCACCTTCTCGTGGACGGCGCCGGACACGATCATGGCGTTCCTCATGCTGGGCGTTCTGGCGACATCCGGGGCCGTCAGCTTCGTCATCGCCTGGGTGACGACGAAGCCGTTGCTCACCGCGGCCGAGAAGGCGCACGCCCACGCCGAGCGGCTGCGCGCACACCGCGACCGGCTGCGCGGGGAGGCCGTCGCCGCCGGCGAGGCGACCCGCCTGGCGTTCCAGCTCGACGCCCACGACGCCGTCCGCTACACCGGCGCCCGGGTGACCTTCCACTCCCGTGTGGACGTGGTACGAGCCCAGCTCGGCGTCCGCCTCGCCCAGCGTGAGCGCGACCCCGAGAGCACGAGCCAGATCATCCGCGAGCTGCGAGCCCGCCGCAGCGCCGCCGCCGTCGAGGCGGCGCCCGGAGCGCACGCCGCCCCCACCCCGCCGCCCGAGCACCCCGTGTGGCCCGCCCAGTCCTGACCTCGAGGAGCCCCTCCGTGCCGTCCCACCCCCGCCTCCGCACCGTCCTCGCCGTCGCCGGCGCCCTCGCGCTCACCGCGGGCCTCGCCGCCTGCACGTCGGCGACCGCCGCCGGCCAGGCGTGCGACCAGTCGTCGCCGCGCAACCTCGGCGTCGTCGCCGGCAGCACCGCGAACGCCCCGGCGACTGCTCTGCCCGCCTCCGCCACCGCCCAGCTGAAAGCGGTCGGCGCGAGCAACGGCAGCGTCACGGTCGTAGTGCCGTCCGGCACACCGCAGGTCATGGGAACCACGCTCATCGGCTCGACGGCGCAGGACGCGATCGTCTGCCAGAACGAGCAGCGGACCAAGCTCACGCAGATCACCCAGTACATCGACGGGCTCAAGGCGGCGAACCCGCAGGTCGACTTCCTCGGCGCGATCGACCAGGCGGCGCGGAACCTCGGCACGGATCCGATGGGCGTGCTCGTCGTCGGCAGCGGCCTGCAGACCGTCGACCCGCTCGACTTCGCCGGCACCGGCCTGCTCTCCGCCGACCCGCAGCAGGTCGTCGCCGACCTCACGTCGCGCGGCCTCCTCCCGACGGATCTGAAGGGCGTCACCGTCTACTGGTCGGGGATGGGCGACGTCGCGGGTGCGCAGCAGCCGCTCACGATTCCCGCCCGCAGCAACCTCGAGGCGATCTGGACGGCCGTCGTGAAGGCCGCGGGCGGCACGCTCTCGCTGCTTCCGGAGCCCGCGTCGGGCGGCGCGACGACCGGCCTGCCCGAGGTGAGCCCCGTCGCGGTGGACGCGGTCGCCACCAAGACCGACTGGTCGCACCCGGTCGTGATCCGCGACAGCGAGCTGCGCTTCACCAAGGACACGGCGACCTTCGCCGACCCCACGTCGGCGCAGCAGGTACTCGCGTCCCTCGTGCCGGCCATCGAGCAGAACGGCAGGACGATCACCGTCACCGGCACGGCCTCCAAGGATCAGGCGACGAGCAACACGGCCGACCTCGCGCTCTCGCAGCGCCGGGCGGAGGCGGTGAAGGCCGCGCTCGTCGCTCTCGGCGTCCCGGCCGAGGATCTGGCCACCGCCGGCGTCGGGCACGACTGGTGCGGCTGGCGCGCCGAGACGGACGCGAGCGGCGCCTACTCCGACGCCCTCGCCGCGCAGAACCGCACCGTCGTGCTCACCTCGCCCGGCGTCGGCCTCTGCGCCTAAACCTCCCCCTCCTCCACCGAGGGGTCGCACATCGCCGGAATGAGCCGGCCGGAGCGGCGGAATGCGACCCCTGTGCGGGCAAGCGGGCGGGAATGCGCCGGGGCGCGACCGGGTTCGCCCGAGTATGACAACCATCGGACTCATCGGATCTGGACACATCGGCTCCCAGCTCGCGCGACTCGCTGTGGCGCGCGGCTACGACGTCGTGCTGAGCAACTCGCGCGGCCCCGAGTCGCTCGCCGGGCTCGTCGCCGAGCTCGGCCCGCACGCGCGCGCCGCGACCCCCGCCGAGGCGGCGAGCGCCGGCGACCTCGTCGTCGTGACCGTCCCGCTCGCGGCCGAGGCGACCCTCCCCGTCGCGGAGCTCGCGGGCAAGATCGTCATCGACACGAACAACTACTACCCGCAGCGCGATGGGAACATCCCGGAGCTCGACGACGAGTCGACCACGGTCGCCGAACGGCTGCAGGCCACGCTTCCGACCTCGAAGGTCGTGAAGGCCTTCAACCACATCGGTGCCGCCGCGCTCACCACCGAGGGTCAGGAGCCCGGGACCGCGGATCGCCGCGCCCTCATCGTCGCCGGCGACGACCCCGAGGCCCGTGCCCGGGTCGCCGCCCTGATCGACGAGTTCGGCTTCGACGCCCTCGACATCGGCCCGCTCTCCGAGGGATGGCGCATCCAGCGCGACACCCCCGGATACGGCACGCGCTACGACGTCGCAGGCCTCCGCGAGGCCCTGGCCGCGGCGAAGCGCTACCGCGACATGTAGCCTCCCGCCGCACGGCACCGCACAGGGGTCGCATTCCGCCGCTACGCCCACGACATTCCGGCAGAATGCGACCCCTGTGCCGTAAGCGAAGCGGTTAGTTGAAGCGTCAACAAAATGGGGTACACTTTGTTGATACGACAACCTTTTATTTCGACCGAGGACTCACGATGACCACCGATCAGCTGCTCGACCCCGCCACGCACATGGCGGCCCCCACCCTCCGCGTCGGCGACCTGGAGCTGATGTCGTCGTACTACGCCAACGCGTTCGCGTTCGAGCCGCTGGCCGAGCGGGCGGATGCACGCGGTCGCGAGGTGCACCGCGTACTCGGTCGCGACGGCGCACCGATGGTGTCTCTCATCCACACCCCCGACCTCCCCGCCGTCGATCCGCGCCAGGCCGGACTCTTCCACAACGCCTTCCTGTTCCCCGACGCCGCCAACCTCGCGGCGACCGTCTACCGGGCGGCGCAGGACCCGCGCAGCCGCTTCGCCGGCTCCAGCGACCACCTCGTCTCCGAGGCGTTCTACTTCACCGACCCGGAGGGCAACGGCGTCGAGCTCTACACGGATCGCCCGCGCGAGACGTGGCGCCGCGAGCGCGGCCAGATCCTGATGGACACCTCGTACCTCGACCCCAACGCCTACCTGCAGGCGCATCTCGCCCAGGAGGTGCTGGATGCGGGATCCGCGCTCAGCGGCACCGTCGGCCACGTGCACCTGCAGGTCGGCGACATCCCGACGGCGAAGGCCTTCTACGTCGACGCCCTCGGCTTCGAGTCCACCCTGTCCGAGTACCGCGGGGCGCTCTTCGCCTCCGCAGGCGGGTATCACCACCACATCGCGATGAACGTCTGGAACAGTGCAGGGTCCGGCCCGCGCGCCGCCAGCCTCGGTCTCGGCGACGTGGCGATCACCGTGCCCGATCGCGCCGAGCTGGATGCGCTCGCGGCCCGCCTCCGCGCGCGCGGCATCCCCTTCGCCGACGACGGCCGGTCGGTCGTGGTGGCGGATCCGTGGGGCACCCAGGTCAGCGTCGTGCTGCCCGATCTCAGCGTCGACGAGGTGCTCGCCCGATGAGCGTCCCGGCCGTGGAGGTCGCGATCTCCCACGCCGTCGCGCCCGCCGATCAGGAGGACGCTCCGGTCACGGCTGTGCTGCTCCACGGGTACGGCTCGAACGAGCACGATCTCGCCGGGCTCTCGGCGGCGCTGCCCGACGGCCTCCCCTGGTTCTCCCCGCGCGCCCCGCTGCGCACGCCGAACGGCGGTGCGGCCTGGTTCCCGATCTCCACGCCCGGCAGCCCCGACCCGGCGCCGGTCGCGGCCGCGACGGACGCGATCTGGGCGTGGGTCGACGCGCAGCTCGGGCCGGACGCCCTCGTCCTCCCGATCGGCTTCTCTCAGGGCGGCCTGATGGCGAGCCAACTGCTCCGCACCCGTCCTGAACGTGTCGCCGCCACGGTCGTGCTCGCCGGATTCGTGCAGGCCACGCCGCAGCGGGCGGACGCCTGGCTCGCCACCTCCCGCCCTCCGGCCTTCTGGGGCCGCGGCGACGCGGACGGTGTCATCGCCGGCCCCGCCGTCGATCGCACGGCCGCGTGGCTCCCCGCGCACACGACGCTCGAACAGCACGTCTACCCGGGCCTCGGCCACGGCATCTCCGCTCAGGAGGTCGACGACCTCCGGACGTTCCTGCGACGGGTGCTCACGACCCCGGGCGCCCCGGAGGCACCGGCGCCGTCTCCTGCAGCGCCCTGATCAACGACTGCGCGTCGTACGGGCCGACGTGCCGTCTGCCGTTGATGTAGAACGTCGGGACGGCGGTGATGTCCATGGCCTCCGCGTCGAGCATGTCGTCACGCACGCGGGCAGTGACCTCCGGCGAGGCCAGGTCGGCTTCGAAGCGGTCCAGATCGAGGCCCAGCTCCTCGGCGCGGCGGATGATGTCGGAGGGCAGCTGGTGCTCCTGGTCGGCGAACAGGCTGCGCTCGAACTCGAAGAACCTGCCCTGGCGGGAGGCGGCCTCCGAGGCCTCCGCCGCGGCGAGCGCGTTCGGGTGGAACCGGGTGAGGGGCGCATGCCGCCAGACGTAGCGGACGCGGTCGCCGAGCACGGCGCGCACCTCGCCGACCGAGCCGGTCGCTTTGAGGCAGAAGCCGCACTGGAAGTCGCCGTACTCGAGGAGGGTGAGCGGCGCGTCCGGGTCGCCGAAGACGTGGTCGCGCGCGGGATCGACCGGCCGCACCAGGGTGAGACCGGCCTCCTCTTTGGGGCGGCGGGCGTCGGAGAGGCGGAAGATCACGGTCGCGACGGCGAAGGCGATGACCGTGGCGGCGAGGACGCCGACGCGCGCGGCGTTCTGCGACGTCTCGTCCGGGATGGCGAGGTCGACGATGAAGAGCGAGATCGTGAAGCCGATGCCGCACAGGGCCGCGCCGCCCGCGAGCCGGTCGGGTGTCAGTCCGGGGCCGAAGTCGCCGATACGCAGCGCGCGCATGATGAGCGTCGAACCGAAGACGCCGACGAACTTGCCCACGACGAAGCCGGCGACGACACCCCATGCCAGCGGGGAGACGAGCGCCCCGGCCAGGATGTCGCCGTCCAGACGCACACCCGCGTTGGCGAGCGCGAACAGCGGCAGCACCACGTACGCGACGTACGGCGACCACGCCGACTGCAGGCGCTCGTTGATCGAGATGGACTCGCGCAGGCTGTTGGCCGCCGCGCGCGCGTACTCGGTGTTCGGCGACTGGCGGAAGGTGCGCGCCAGATCGAGGGCGTGCTCCACGTCGCGGCGGTCCGGGCGGTAGACGGGGATGAGGAGGGCGATGGCGACCCCGGCGAGCGTGGGGTGCACGCCGGAGGCGAGGAACGCCAGCCACACGACGACGGCGAGCGTCGCGTAGACAGGCCCGCGCCCGGCGGGGAGGTAGCGCGTCAGGTAGACCCCGGCGAGTCCGACGGCCGCGACGATCAGGGGCAGCGGCGTGAAGTCCTTCGTGTAGACGAAGGCGATGATGCTCAGCGCGCCGATGTCGTCGACCACGGCGAGCGCCAGCAGGAAGACGCGCAGCCTCCCGGTGGCGTGCGGCCCGATGAGCGCGAGGGCGCCGACGAGGAACGCGGTGTCGGAGGAGATCACGATCCCCCACGCGTGCGCGTCGCCCGTGCCCGCCGCGAAGAGGATGAAGATCAGTGCGGGAACGGCCAGCCCGAAGAGCGCTGCGACCACCGGCACGACCGCGCGCGACCAGCTCGTCAGCTCCCCGATGGCGAACTCGCGCCGGACCTCCAGTCCGACCGTGAAGAAGAAGATCGCCATCAGGGCGTCGTTGACGAGCGCGTGGAGGGTGAAGTCCAGGTGGAGGTCGCCGAGCCCGAGTGTCAGGTGGGTGTCCCAGAACGCCTCGTAGCCGCTGAAGGAGATGTTCGCCCAGACGATGGCGATCGCGGTGGCGGCGAGCAGCAGCACCGCACCGATCCTGCTGCGCCCGGCCGCGCGGAACCGCTCGGCGAGTGTCGGTCGCCGGTCGCGCGAGGTTCCCTGCTGCTCGGGGTCGGGCGAGCGCTGGATCAGGGTGAGATTGGTGGTCACGCGGACTCCATCGGTACGGGTTCGGGTTCCCCGCGGTACTCCGCGGAGAGCAGTCGGTACGACCTCGTCGTGAAGGCGAGCAACGCCAGCACGACCATCGCCAGGCCGGAGAAGAGGAAGACGAGCGCGATCCCGCGGGCGTCGCCGTCGCCGAGAAGCCAGCCCCACGTCGTCTCCCCCGCCCCCGACTCCATGTACGGGATGATGAGGAACTGCGCGAGCGGCGCGATCAGGAAGGCGGTGATCGGGGCGGCGGCAGACTCGAACGCCTGCGCGAAGCCGAACACGCGACCCTGCCGGGTGAACGGCACGACCTTCTGGATGACCGTCTGCTCCGACGCCTCGACCGCGGGGATCAGCGTCATGTAGAGCCAGATCCCCACCACGTAGAGCGGCCACCACTCGCGGATCGTGAAGAGCGCACCGAGCACGCCCATCAGCGCGACGAGGAGCAGCATGGTGCGGATCGGGTTGCGACCCAGCCCGAACTTCGCCACCAGCAGGCCGCCGACGATGAAGCCGGTGGACGAGATCCCGAGCACGACTCCCCACCATTCGACCGCGAACAGCTCGAGGCCGTACGGGTCCATCAGCGCCATGTAGACGCCGCCAATCAGGTTGTTGAAGCACGAGAAGACGATCAGGGCGAACAAACCGGGGGCGCTGCGGATCGCGGCGATGCTGCCCCGCAGATCCACTGCGGGCGGAGCGCCCTCCTCCGCTTCCGGGCGGTCCTCCGGGATGCGGAGGAACAGCAGATGAGCCAGAGCGGCTGCGGTCAGCAGAATGGCGATGACCAGTGTCCAGCCCATCCCGAGCAGTCCGACGGAGAGCCCGCTGAACACGCTGGTGACGATGAAGGCCACCCCCTGCACCGTCCCCACGAGCCCGTTCGCGTTCGCGTGCCGTTCGACGGGGACGAGGAGGGTGACCGTCGTCGACAGTGCGATGTTGCGCATGTTCTCGACGACGGAGCCGAACAGGATGACGCCCGCGAACACCCAGAACATCGGCCCGCCCAGGTCGAGCAGCGCGGACTCCGGGAAGACGAGGTACAGCAGACCCGCCACGCCGAATGCGACCAGGGTCACGGTCGCGGCGAAGAGCATCACCTGGTGCTTGCGATGCCGGTCGACGATCGTCCCGAACACGATGGAGAACACCGCCACCAGCAGCATGTAGGAGCCTCCGACGATCCCGGTCGCGAGCACCGAGCGCGTCTCGAGGTACACCCAGAAGGTCAGCGCGAACCACAGGTACGACGTGGTCACGTTGGCCACGGCCGTGTTCACCAGCACCTGGGCGAAGGTGCGGAGGCCGGCGGTCGGCGTCTCCGTCATGCCACCGAGGGTACGGCACGGGTGCGCCGCTGTCAGCAGGCGGCGGCCGCAGAGGAGCTGAGCGCCGGGGCCTCTCGACGGGCGGCCTCTGCCCCGCACCAGCGCGGCGACCGGGAGCTGACGCGGCGATCGGCTATGGTGCCGGGAGAACCAGTCAGGGGAACAGCGGATCATGGTCTCATCTCGCTCCACTCGGGGGGCGCTCGTCATTCTGTCGATTGCGCTCGCTCTCGCCGGGTGCGCGCAGTCGGCGCCCGAAGCGCTGCGCTCGACGTCGTCCGCGCCGCCGTCGTCGACGGGCACGCCGACGAGCACACCGGCGATGTCGGCGCCGCCCGTCTCCGAAGATCCCACTCCCTCGGCACCTCCTGCGGGTTCGGCGGATCCGGTGGCGGGGCTCGCTTCTGCGGTGAACGCCTGTCAGGCGGTGGCGAACGGCTTTTCCGCCGCCGGCGTGGCCGCAGCAGCGCCGCTGGCCGCCGAGGCGGCGTCACACGATCCCGTCTGGACGTCCCTTGCAGAGGATCTCGAGTTCATCCGAAGCAATCCGATCGATCCCGAGACCGGCGCGGGCTCGCAGAAGACCGTCGACGACGCGTCCGCGGTCGCAGAGGAATGCTTCTCCCGTGCCGGCGTGCAGGTGAGTCAGGACTGAGATGGCGAGGAATCGCAGGAGCCGCTGGTCGATCGCACGAACGGTCCTCCTCACCATCGTCACCGGCGCACTCATCGCCGGGCTATCGCTCGCCTCGCCGATGCAGGAAGCCCGTGCCGCGCTGGCGCAACCCGCCGAATCGACATGCGTCCAGTCCTGCACGGGTGTGCCGTCCACGGGGCAGGCAGCCGCACAGAGCCTCCTGAGTTCATACAACAGCGGCACCCTCATCATCGAATGGGCGGAACGGGACATCATCCCCGCCGAGCTCCAACCGATCGCGAACGGCACGATCGGGAAGACCCCGCAATGCAACATCGACACGCGCACGCTGCAGACGCTGGTCATCATCATCCGCAACTACGGTTCGGTCCAGGTGAGCGACCTCAATCGGCACTGTGCCAACGATGGTGTCGCGACATGCGCGAGCAATCCGACCTCACGACATTGCGTTCCCAGCTCGGGACCGAACGCGATGGACATCACCTACATCGGCGGCGCACGGACCCGCGGTAACGACTCGGCATCGAGCATTCTGCTCCGATTCCTCGACTCGTTCCTCCCGAACGGCTCGCGCGCCGGCCAGGCATCCGGAGGTGACAATTGCGGTGTCTACAGTATGCCGGGGTTGGCGAACATCTCTCGGTTCACCGACTATTGCACGCACATCCATATCGACCTGGGGTCGACGACAGCGGGTCTGCGCAACCTTCGCTGACCCTCACGCCGCGACGACGCCTCCTCTTCTTCCGCCGTGACCACACGCGCTTCGTCGGCGAGATGGCGACGGCGGCGACTTACGGCGTGGGTGACGACGATGAGAAGCACACCCGCGGCGGCCCAGAGCGCCAGGCACAGGCCGTCGAAGCCGAACGTCGGCCCGGGGAAGTACGTGAGGGCGCGGGCGGCGTCGAGCCAGCGTCCAGTCCGAGCTCACGACCATCGCCCGCCACGGGACCGCGCGCGTCCGCCGCGAGGACGAGACCCTCTCCTTCGTCGACCAGTCCCTGCTCTCGCACATCCGCGCCAACCCGGGCTGCCGGGCCGTCGACATCGCCGCGCACTTCCAGCTGAATCGCTCCACGGTCTCCCGCCAGCTCGGCGCCCTCGCCGAGTTCGGGCTAATCGCGACGACGGACCCCGACACCGACCGCGGCCACGTCCTCGTCGCCACCGACCGCGGCCGCGCCTCTCTCGGGCGCGCCGCCGGGAGCGTGCGAGCAGCACTCGACGAGCACCTCGCCGAGTGGTCCCTCGACGAACTCACGACCTTCGCCGCTTCTCGACTCAGCCTGCCGCGATCGCATCTGCCGGAGATGATCCGACAGCGACATCGGCGATTTCGCCCCGTTTCGCGGAGATGCAAAGTGAAGCAGACTCGTTGCCTACCTTTCACCGCGCCAAGCGAAGCACTTGCGGCCTCCGTCAGCTACTACAGCGGGCAGAGCCATAATGGGGCTTGGCATGGCAGCTCGACCGTATCAACGACGGGCAACGCAGCAGAGGCCGAGTTCTATCCGTCAACCGTGACGGTCGACAACGGCCAATCCGCGACCTCAGGCCAAGGTGCAGCATCCCAGACGTACACACGGCGAAGGGAAGCCGTCCCGTGCTCCTCCTCGTCGCGCCCTTTCGTCAGGGCCGGTATTCATCCCGCGGCGGCATGTACATCGATCGCGCAGCGGGATCGGCGCCATGACCACCGTTCATGCCACTGAGCACAATCACTAGCACGGTGCTCAGGCGTTCGAGGACTGTGGAGACGAAGCGACCCAGTGCCCTGAAGCGACCCCACACTCTGCTCCAGAACTTCATTGCGATTCCGCCCTTCAGTCAATGCGCGAGGATGCGTGGTCCTCGGTCAGCTCCTCCGCCTTGACATGCCGCAACACCCAGCGTTCCGCTGACTCGCCATGACCCAGGTCTCCCCGACGGATCGACATCGGTCCAGAGCGTGGCCACCCACAGCAGGCAACGCTGATAAGCCCTCTGCAGCGCAACCCGGGAACGACAACTAGTCGCGCGGCCCCGACCCCTGGTCGCCGTCGTCCGCATCCGCCTCCGCCTCCGCGTCCGCCGCACTCCCTGCCTCAGGCCGTCGCGCCTCCTCGCCGGGCCGGTGCGCGGACGGCGGCCCGGGGGTCCGCCGCATCTTCACCCCGACGGCGGCGAGCAGCCCCACCGCGGCGACGCCGAAGAACACGAGACCGACGACGAGCCAGGGCTGCGTCCCGGGCGCGGGCGCGGCGGCGCCCAGCAGGGCGGCAGCGGCGGGGACGGCGATGAGACGCACGGCCACCGCGGGTCTACGGCGCGACATCGTCATCACCTCCGCGCCCATCGTGCCGTGCACGGGCGCATGCTGCAACTCGTCGACGGCAGGCCCGTCGCGTGACCGCTGCGGCACGGCCGTTGAACACCTCGCTCGACGTCGGGACGACACCGTATGCGATCCGTCGTACAGAGCGTGGCACCGTTCCACGGGATGGACGGACAGGGTACGGCCCTGTCAGGAGACGGCCGACCGCGGAACCGTCCTACTGCGGGTAGGGCGTCTCCCCGCGCTCCAGCATCGCGACCAGCTTCTCGAGCCGGTTGGCGCGCGTGGTGGCGGTGGAGGCGGTCAGGATGCGGTGGAGGACCGCGTAGCGGTTGGTGCCGTTGAGCGTCTCGAACAGGGCGGCCGCGGCGGGCGACACCGAGAGGGCCGCCGCCAGGTCGTCCGGCACCTGCGCGGTGGCAGCCCCCGCGTAGGCGCGTTCCCAGCGGCCGTCGGCTTTCGCGCGGTCGATCTCCGCCTGTCCGCGGGGACGCATCCTGCCCTCCGCTGTCAGCGCGGCGACGAGGCCGATGTTGCGCTCCGACCACAGGGAGGCCGTGCGCCGTGGCGTGAACCGCTGCAGGAAGGTCGCGGCGTCGAGGCTCCGTTTCTGGCCGTCGATCCAGCCGCTGCACAGCGCCTCATCGAGGGCTTGCGCGTAGGTGAGGGAGGTCGGCTCTGTGGTGCCCTTCTTGGCGAGAACGAGCCAGACCCCGTCGGAGTCGTCCTCGTGGCGGTTCAGCCAGCTGCGCCAGGCGCTGGCATCGGCGACGACGAACGGCTGCGGCTGCTCCATCCCGCCATCGTAGAGGCGCCCACCGACGAGGTTCACGTCGTGGCGGTCATTCCGCCCTCGAAGGCGCTACGTCGTGAACCTCGGCGGACCGGGACGCCGCGAGCGCGAGACGGCCTGCGCCCACGAGGGCGGCGTCCGGGCCCGCGTGCGCGACCGTGACCTGCACCGCGGAGAACGGCGGTCGCAGGGAGGCGCGCAGTCGCTCGGCGAGCGGGCCGACGAACAGCTCCCCCAGCCCCGAGACGCCGCCGCCGATCAGCACGGTGCCGGGATCGACGGCGACGACGGAGGCGGCGAGCGACTCCCCCAGCTCCTCCGCGGCGAGCCGGATGACCTGCGCGGCGACCACGTCACCGCCGCGCGCCAACCGGCCGATCTCGCGCAGCCCCAGCGACCGGGCGCTGAACTCGGCGTAGGTCAGCTCGATGCCCGGCCCGCTGGCGAATGCCTCCACGTGGTCGACGCCGCCGCACGAACAGATGCGGCGGCGCGACGACGGGATCCGCACGTGGCCGACCGAGCCGGCCATCCCGGACGCGCCGCGCAGCAGCCTCCCGTCGCTGACCACCGCCCCGCCGATGCCCGTGCCGACCGCCACGAAGAGGAAGCCGTCGGGTGCGCCCGCCCACTGCTCGCCGAGCGCGGCGGCGTGCACGTCGTTGACGACGGCGACCGGGGCGCCGAGGCGCGCGCGCAGGCCGCCGGCGACGTCGGTGCCGCTCCAGCCCGCCAGGTGGTCGGTCGAGTGGACGACGGTGCCGTGCTCGTCGAACCCGCCGGCGCTGCCCACTCCGTAGGCGGCGGGGACTCCGCCTGCCCGTCGTGCGGTCTCAGCGGCGAGCGCCGCCACGGTGTCCAGGATGGCCTCGGCGCCCTGGCTCGCCGGTGTGGGCGCCTCGACCCGGTGGGCGAGCCGGCCGTCGGGCCGCACGAGCGCCGCCGCCGTCTTGGTGCCGCCGATGTCGATGCCCACGACGACCCCCGCGCGCCCGTCGACCGAGGAGGCCGCTCCCGCACCCGGCCGTGGGTGCGCGCTCATCGCGACCGCGGCGTCGCCGCCGCGAACCGCCGCGTGATCGCGACGGGATCGGTGATCGCACCGCCCACCACCACCGCGAAGGCGCCCGCGTCGAATGCGCGCGCGACATCGCCCGGCGTCTGGAACCGGCCCTCGGCGAGCACCCGGATGCCGCGGCCGGCGAGCTGCTCGACCAGGGCCACGTCCGGCGACGGCTCGGCGCGCGAGTACGGCGTGTAGCCGGAGAGGGTCGTTCCGACGAACGCCGCTCCGGCCTCCCACGACCGAAGCCCCTCGTCGAGCGTCGAGACGTCCGCCATGATCGGCAGCGGAACGGCCGCCACGGCGCTGCGGACGCGCGCGGCGACATCGCCCGCGACCTCCTGGGTCGCGTCCACTGCGATCACGTCGGCCCCGGCGGAGGCCAAGGCGACGACCTGCTCGTCCGTGTGGGTGATGATGTTGCGCCGGGCGCCCATCCGCTTGTCGAGCCCGATGATCGGCACATCCGTCAGGGCTCGCACGGCGGCGATGTCGTCGACCCCGTTCACCCGCAACGCGACCGCGCCGCCCTGCAGAGCGCTGACCGCGAGACGCGCGATCGTCGGGGTGTCGCGCATCGGCGAGCCCGCGGACGCCTGGCACGACACGATCAGGCCGCCCTGGATCGCCGCCAGCAGCGTGACCTGCCGGTCGACCGTGAGCTCGCGCTCCCCTGCGTCGTCACTTGAGTGCGCCAGCACTGATACCCCCTATGAAGTAGCGCTGGAACACGACGAAGAGTGCGAGCGCGGGAACGGTGAACAGGACGGAAGCGGCCATCAGCGGCCCCCACTCGACGTTGTGCTCGCCGAAGAACGAGTACAGGCCGATCGAGAGGGTGTACTTGGAGGAGTCGTTGAGGTAGATCAACGGGTTGAGGAAGTCGGTCCAGGCCCACACGAACTGGAAGATGACCGCCGTGATGAGCGCGGGACGTGCCTGCGGGAGGACGATCGACCAGTAGATGCGGAACTCGGAGGCCCCGTCGATCCGCGCCGCCTGGAGCAGCTCGTTGGGCACCGACATCAGGAACTGCCGCAGCATGAAGATGAGGAACGGCGTGCCGAAGAACGCGGGGGCGACGAGCGGGATGATCGAGTTCGTCGCGCCCAGCCCGTTCCACATCAGGAACAGCGGGATCATGGTGACCTGCGGTGGGAGCATCATCGTCGCCATGACGATGACGAGCAGCGGGCGCTGCCCGCGCCAGCCGATCTTCGACAGCGAGTACGCCACCAGCGGCGACGCGATCAGCATCCCGAGCACCGAGAGCGCCGCGATGACGATCGTGTTCCACAGGTACTGCCAGAACGGGATCTCCTCGAACACCGCCGCGAAGTTGTCGAGCGTCCACTCCTTCGGCCACAGCGTCGGCGGCGCGCTGAAGATGTCCGCCGGCAGCTTGAACGCCGTGCTCAGCATCGAGAGGAACGGGAAGACGAACAGCAGCGTCATCCCCCAGATCAGCACGTAGCGGCCGACCGTGCGTCCGGGGCGCCGCCGTCGCAGGCGGGAGGCGCGCGGGCCGGCAGGGCGTGGCGCGGGCACGGCGGGGGGCCGCGTCTCAGTCGCGTTCAGAACCATAGTGGACCCATTTCTTCGACGACCAGAGCAGCAGCAGTGTGATGATCAGGGTGATCAGGAAGAGCACCCAGGCCATCGCCGAGGCGTAGCCCATCTTCAGGAAGACGAACGCGTTCTGGTACAGGTACATCGCGTAGCTGATCATCGACTGCCCCGGGCCGCCGCTGGCCTCGTTGAGGCGCGTCTGCGTCAGCAGGTAGGGCTGCGTGAAGATCTGCAGGTAGGCGATCACGGTCACGATCACCTGGAACAGGGTGACCGGCGAGATCGTCGGCCAGGTGATGAAGCGGAACCGCCCCCACCATCCCGCACCGTCGAGCTCCGCGGCCTCGTACAGCTCGGCGGGCACGTCCTTGATCGCCGCGAGGTAGATGATCATCGTGCCGCCGATGGTCCAGAGGCACATGAGGAGGATGGCGGGCTTGCCCCAGTCCGGCTGCTCCAGCCACTCCGGCTGCGGCAGGTGCAGCACGCCCAGGAAGTAGTTCACGAAGCCGTACTGGGTGTTGAGCAGCCAGCGCCACAGATAGCCGCCCACGACGACGGGTACGATGGTGGGCAGGTAGATCAGCGCGCGGTACAGCGGCTGCCCGCGCACGGGCAGGTTGAGGAAGTGCGCCCCGACGATGGAGATGATGATCGTCAGCGGCACGCCCGTCACCGTGAGGAACAGCGTGTTCCAGAGGGCCTTCCAGAACGTGGAGTCGTTCAGCATGTGGGCGTAGTTGTCGAGCCCGACCCAGGACGGCGCCTGGAACAGGTTGAAGTCGGTGAAGCTGTACCCGGCGGAGGCGAGCACCGGCCACACGATGAACACCGCCGCGCCCACGATGAACGGCGACGCGAACGCCAGACCCAGGAGGGTCTGGCGTCGCGCACCGCGCTTGGCGGTCGTGGCCGTCATCAGTACGACTTCGCCTTGTCCGCCACCGACTGCAGGGCCTTCTCGGGGGTCGCGACCCCGCGCACCACGTCGTCGAAGGCGGTCGCCAGGTCGGTCGAGTACTGGGCGCTGTACGGCTGGCTCGCGAGCGACTTCGCGTTCGGGCTCTTCAGGGCGTTCAGCCACGCGTCGAAGTGCGGGATCGTGCTGTACGCCGTGTCCGTCAGCAGGGACGTCTTCGACGGGAGGTTGCCGAGAGCCAGCGTGAAGTCGGTCATCGGCTTGTCGCCGACCATGTAGGCGAGGAACTTCGCGGCCTCCGCCTTGTGCTTCGAGTTGCTCGGGATGAACAGCGTGCTCGTCGTCACCTGGGTCGAGCCGGCGAGGTCGTCGCTCACGGCAGGGATGTCGACGACGCCCCAGTTGAGGTTCGGCGCGACCTTCGGGATGTTGACGGCCTGCCATTCGCCGTCGATGACCATGGCCTCCTTGCCCGTGTAGAACGGGTCCTGGGCCGACATGTACTGGCCGAGCCCCGAGGTGAAGGTCGCGATCTTGTCCGCGCCGTAGGTGTCGGTGAGGGTCTTCGTGTACCAGTCGAGCGCCTCGACGTTCTTCGGGTCGTCGGGCGACGGGGTCTTGTTGTCCGTGCCGTCCCAGGTGCCGCCGAACGCGTAGCCGAGGGTGGTGAAGAGCGTCGACGCCGACGGGTTGCCGAGGCCGATCTGCGTGATGGCCCCGCTGGAGTCGGTCACCGTCAGTTTCTTGACCGCCGCAGCCAGCTCGTCCATCGTGGTCGGCGGCTGCACGCCGGCCTTGTCGAGCAGATCCTTGTTGTACATGAGCTGCTGCGTGTGCACCGCGATCGGGAGCGCGTAGGTCTTTCCCTCGTACTTCATCTGGTCGAGGGAGGCCGGGGCGAAGTCGCCGAGGTCGACCTTCTCGGTCTTGAGGTAGTCGTCGAGCGGGGCGAGGATTCCCTTCGACGCCCACGAGCCGACGGTGTTGCCGAAGTTGTCGGAGATGTCGAAGCTGCCGTTGCTCGACGACATCGACGTGAGCTGCTTCTGCGCGTCGGGGCTGGAGACTCCGACGACCTTGATCTCGGACTGGCTCGCGTTGAAGTCGGCGATGACCTTCTCGAGGGCTTTCGCCTCCTCGCCGCCCCAGAGGTACGAGAACGTGATGGTGGTGGGGCCGGAGGGGGAGGCTCCGGAGCAGCCGGTGAGGGCGACGGCGGCGGCGGCGACACTGGCCAGCGCGACGGTGCGCAGTACGGTGCGCCGTCCGATCTTCCTGGATTCCATGGGGGTCCTTACGGGTGTGAGGGTTGCGGAATGGAGGTGCTTGTCAATTGGTGTACTCCATTTCGCCGAGCAGTGTCAACAAAATCTCAAGAATCGCGGCATACTTGCACTCTGTGGTGCACTTCTCCATAAAATGGTTGTCACCAATCGTCCCCACCGTCCCACACCCGATCCGCGGAGGAGAACCATGGCGGAGCAGCACACCAAGTCCGAGCGTCTGCGCCAGCACCTCGTCGACGTCATCGACCAGGGACTGGAGCCGCACTCGAAGCTGCCGACCGAGCGCGACCTCGCGACCGAGTTCGACGTCAGCCGGCTGACGGTCCGCCGCGCCCTCGACCGGCTCGAGCACGAGGGCCTCGTCTACCGCGTGCAGGGGGCGGGCACCTTCGTGGCCGCGCCGCGCATCACCAAGTCGGTCGAGCTGACCTCCTTCAGCGAGGACATGCGGGCCCGCGGACTGGAGCCCGGATCGTCGGTGCTCGTCACGGAGACCATCGCCGCAGGCGCACGGCTGGGCGCCAAGCTGCGGGTGAGCCCCTCGGACGACGTCTTCCACATCCGCCGTGCGCGCACCGCCGACGGCGAGCCGATGGCGCTGGAGGACTCCTACCTCAATCCGAAGCTCTTCCCCGGGCTGATCGACAACGTCGGCGGCGAGTCGCTGTACCGCATCCTCGAGACCGAGTACGGGATGCGGATCGAGTGGGCCGAGCAGAGCATCCGCGCGAGCGTGCTCGAGCCCGAGGAGGCCGCGCTCCTGAACGCGCCCGCATTCTCTCCCGCGTTCTATGTGTCCCGTATCTCTTTCGACGCGCAGGACCGCGCAGTCGAGTACGCCGAGTCGACGTACCGGGGGGATCGGTACCACTACGAGCTCCAGATCCACCGCTCACGCTGACTGTCGCCCACCCCGCCAGCCGCCGCCCTC
This sequence comes from Leifsonia sp. LS1, assembly GCF_020521355.1. Taxonomy (NCBI): domain Bacteria; kingdom Bacillati; phylum Actinomycetota; class Actinomycetes; order Micrococcales; family Microbacteriaceae; genus Leifsonia; species Leifsonia sp. LS1. The sequence continues at coordinate 205,049 of NZ_BPER01000007.1, read as the reverse complement.
GCCTGCGCCGATCAGAGGAGTCCCATGCGCATCGCCCTCGTCCCCCTCGACGAACGTCCGGTCAACGTCGACCTCCCGCGCCAGGTCGCGGCGATCGCCGGGGCCGAGCTGCTGCTCCCGCCCGCGGAGGCGATGCCCGACTTCCGCACGCCCGCCGACGTGCGCGCGCTCCACGGCTGGCTGCGCGACCTCGCCGCAGCCTCCGGCCCCGAGCAGGCCGACCGCCTGGTGGTGTGCGTCGACACGCTCGTGCACGGCGGCATCATCCCCGCCCGCATCACGACCGACTCGACGACGGCCGCCCTGCAACGGCTGGACCTCCTGCGCGAGATCGCGACCATCGCCCCGGGGCTGCGGATCACGGCGGCGTCGCTGATCATGCGCGCCAGCGACTCGTACTCCGCCGTCGAGGAGCCGGAGTACTGGAGCCGGTACGGCCGCGAGCTGCACGCTCTCGGCGCCGCGCTCCACCACGAGCTGGAGGCGGACGTCACCGGAGGGGAGGCCGCCGCCGGGACACCGGCCACCGCCGTCCCCGACGACGTCCGCAGCGACTTCGAGCGCCGTCGCCTGCGCAACCACACCATCAACCTCGCCGCACTGGCCCTGCACGAGGAGGGCATCGTGGAGACGCTGACGCTGACGGCGGACGACACCGCGCCGTACTCGGCGGGCTCGGCGGAGCAGGTGTGGCTGCGCCACTGGGCGCGCGCCCTCCCCCACGGCCGCGACGTGCTCATGTACCCCGGAGCCGACGAGGTCGGGGCGGTGCTGGTGGCACGGGCCCTCGCCTCCGGCGTCGGCGTGCCGGTCTGGCGGATCGCGTGCGGCGAGGCCGACGGCCTGGCCCGGGTCCCGAACTTCGAGAACGCCCCGCTGGTCGACAGCCTGACACGGCAGATCGTCGCATCCGGCGGACGCGTCGCCGAGGACGGCGAGCACGCCGACATGGTCGTGGTCGCGCACGCCCCCGACCCGGCCCGCGGCGACTTCTTCGGCAGCCGGCCCGCCTCCGACGCCGTTGCGACCGAGGCGACGGTCGAGGCCGTGCGCGCCGCCCTCGACACGGGTGCGATCGTCGCCCTCGCCGATGTGCGCTTCAGCAACGGCGGCGATCCCGAGCTGGTCGACCGGCTCGCGGATGAGGGCCTGCTCCTGCGGCTGGCCTCCTACGGCGGCTGGAACACTGCGGGCAACTCGATCGGGGGCGCCGTGGCCCAGGCGGCCGCGCTCTGGGCCGGACGCGCCCTCGGCACCGCCGACGAGGCCGCGCTGCGCGCCGCGCTGCTCACGCGCATCCTGGACGACCGCGCCTACCAGAGCGGCACCCGGCTCGCGATGCACGGCGCCGAGTTCGGCGGCAGCATCGGCCCCGTCGAGCCGGCCGCGGAGGCGGCCGCCATCGCCCGCATCACACGCGAGCTGCGCGCCTACCTCGAACGCATCCTGCCCGCGGACGAGTCGTGGAGCCTCGACGCGGTGACGCTCCCGTGGCACAGGAGCTTCGAGATCGGCGTGGAGGTGAATGCGCGGTAATGGTCTGATCCATTCCGCACTCGCTCCCGTGCTTTAAGGGATTTCATTGCTTTAACCTTCGCAAGTGGTGTACACCATTAACGCGATCGGCACCGTCGCCGGCATCGCACCACCCATCGAAGGAGTAGGCATGAGTCATCGCACCTCGCACCGCCTCGCCGCCCTGATCGCCGGAGCGGCCCTCGCCGCCGCGCTGGCCGTCCCCGCGACCGCGGCGTCCGCCGCACCCACCTGCACCACCACCCCACGCATCGACGGCAGCTTCATCCAGCCGGCCCTGGTGGACGGCTGGACGTCGACCCAGCTCGCGTCCGAGTTCACCACCCTCACCAACGCCTGCATCACCAGCCAGGTCATCCAGTGGACCGCCGACACCAAGGCGTCGACGACCATCTACCCGAGCGGCCTCAGCGGATACACGCAGAACACGTCGACGGACGTGGTCTCGCGCGTGCTCACCGCCGCCGACAGCGCCGGAGTCTCGGAGTACCTCGGGCTCCAGACGAACGACGACTGGTGGAACACCTACGCCAACTCCACGACCTGGCTGAACACCGAGGCGACCAAGGCCAACGCGCTCGCCGACGACCTGTACGCGAAATACGGGACGCACACGTCCTTCGCCGGGTGGTACCTGCCGTTCGAGGTCGACAACTGGAACTTCACCTCGAGCGCGTCCTGGAGCGCCATGTCGACGTTCTACACGACGATCGCCAACCACCTCCACGCGCTCACCCCGGGCAAGCCCGTCATCATCAGCCCGTTCTTCAACACTGCGGGAGGCCAGACCAGCAGCCAGTGGACGACGATGTGGTCGAGCATCCTCGCCTCGGCCCCGATCGACGTGATCGCCCTGCAGGACGGCGTCGGAGCCGGTCACGCCACCACCGCGCAGCTGGCGACGTGGTTCGCCGCAACGAAGAGCGCGATCACGAGCGCGCGCCCGGCCACGCAGCTGTGGGCAGACAGCGAGACGTTCAACCCGGACTTCACGCCGATGTCGATCAGCCAGCTCGTCGCCGACCTCAACGCCGTGGCGCCCTACGTGAGCAAGACGCTGTCGTTCTCCTACGACCACTACCAGAGCCCGCTCGTGGTCCCCGCGGTGTACGACACCACGTACCGCAACTACCTGTCGACCGGCTCGGTCGAGACGTCGGCGCCCACGGTCCCGAGCTCGCTCGCCGCGAGCGCCGGAGGAGTGACCTCGGTGAACCTGAGCTGGTCGGCCTCCACCGACAACATCGGCATCGCCGGCTACCGGCTGTACCGCGGCGGCGCGCTGGTCAAGGTGATCCAGGGTGCAGGGACTACCTTCACCGACGCGGGACTCGCACCATCGACGACCTACAGCTACACGCTCGCCGCCTTCGACGCCGCCGGCAACACGTCGGCTCAGAGCTCGGCGGCGAGTGCCACCACGTCCGCCGCACCCGCCGCCAACCCGCTCGTGTCGTCCGGCAAGGCCTACACCGCCTCCGTCGCCGCCGACGCGAGCTACCCCGACACCGGCGGGACGGAGCTCACGAACGGCGTGACCGCCTCCACGAGCTACGCCGACGCCGCGTGGCAGGGTCGCAACACCGGGAGCCCCTACAGCTTCACGATCGATCTCGGCGCGACGAAGACCATCACCCAGGTGGGCACCTCGTGGCTGCAGACGAAGTCGCTGTACATCTTCCTGCCGTCGAGCATCCAGGTGTCGGTCTCGACGACGGGATCGACCTTCACACCGCTGACCACCCTCCCGGCGCCGAACGTCAGCGACGCGGACCAGCGGTACACCTACGCCGCCTACGGGTTGTCGGGGTCGGGCCGCTACGTGCGCTTCACGGTGACACCGGCCAGCAGTGCCTGGTCGTTCGTCGACGAGGCCACCGTCCGGGGTCTCTAGCCCGCCGAGGTTCACGTCGTTGCGCTCATTCCTCCGGAATAGCAGCAACGACGTGAACCTCGCCGTTGGGGTGGCTTGTCTGCTTGTCTGAGGAGTGTGGTAGCGTCGGCAGCGTGACCAGCACCGCCTTCCCCCGCCTGTCCCCTCCCGCCGGGCCCGTCCCGGCCGACGCGCCCGCCTGGAACCGCCAGCGCGGCTCGCAGATGCCCTCGCACCGATACCGCGACGTCTTCTCCCGGGTGGAGGTGCCGCTCGCCGAGCGCGACTGGCCGGCCAACCGCATCACGCGTGCGCCGCTGTGGGTGCCTGTCGACCTGCGGGATGGCAACCAGGCGCTCGCGGAGCCGATGGACCCGGCGCGCAAACGCCGCTTCTTCGAGCTCATGCTCGCGATGGGCTACAAGGAGATCGAGGTCGGATACCCGTCCGCCTCCCAGACCGACTTCGACTTCGTCCGGCTGCTCGCCGAGACGGACCTGGCGCCGGAGGACGTGACGATCGTCGTCTTCACCGCCGCACGCCGCGACCTGATCGAGCGCACCGTCGAGTCGGTGCGCGGGCTGCGCAACCCCGTCGTCATCCACCTCTACACGGCCACCGCGCCCACGTGGCGGGAGGTGGTGCTCGGGCACGACCGAGCGGCGCTCACCGAGCTGATCCTCGCCGGTGGCCGTGACGTCCTCGAACTCTCCACCGGCCTCCCGGACGTGCGCTTCGAGTTCTCCCCCGAGGTCTTCAACCTGACCGAGCCCGACTTCGCCCTCGAGGTCTGCGACGCGATGACCGCCCTGTGGGAGGCGTCGCCCGACCGGCCTGTCATCCTCAACCTCCCGGCGACCGTCGAGATCGCGACCCCCAACGTGTATGCGGACCAGATCGAGTACATGCACAAGAACCTCGCCCGGCGCGACGGGGTCATCCTCTCGGTGCATCCGCACAACGATCGCGGCACCGGCATCGCGTGCGCCGAGCTCGCCGTGCTCGCGGGCGCCCAGCGCGTCGAGGGCTGCCTGTTCGGCAACGGCGAGCGCACGGGCAACGTCGACCTCGCCACGCTGGCCCTCAACCTCCATGCGCAGGGCGTCGACCCGATGATCGACTTCTCCGACATCGACGAGATCCGCCGCACGGTGGAGCACGCCAACCGCATCGAGGTGCACCCCCGCCACCCGTACGTCGGCGACCTCGTGCACACCGCCTTCAGCGGCACGCATCAGGATGCGATCCGCAAGGGCTTCGCCGAGCATCGGGCACGCGCGGCCGCGGAGGGCCGTCCCGAGTCCGAGCTCGAGTGGCGGGTCCCCTATCTGCCCGTCGACCCGGCCGATCTCGGCCGCGGCTACGACGCCGTCATCCGCGTCAACTCCCAGTCCGGCAAGGGCGGCATCGCCTACCTGCTCGAGTCCGTCTACGGCGTCGAACTCCCCCGCCGACTGCAGATCGACTTCGCCCGCCACGTGCAGCGCCACACCGACGCGACCGGGGACGAAGCCACGGCCGAGCGCTTGTGGACGCTGTTCGAGGAGGCCTACCTGCCCGGCGGCGACACGCCCGTGCGCCTCGTCGACTACACGACCTCCGAAGCGGACGGCGCGACCCGCACCACGGTCACCGTGCGCATCGACGGCCGCGACCACACCCATTCGGCCGAACAGGTCGGCCCCGTCGAAGCACTGACCGCCGCGCTCTCCGCGCACGGCCTGCCGGTCGAGGTGCTGGGCCTGCACCAGACGAGCATCGGTTCCGGCGCCGACAGCCAGGCCCTCACCCTGATCGAGTACCGCGACGCTTCCGGCACCCGTTGGGCCGCGGGCCGCGATCGGTCCGTGCTGACGGCGAGCCTCGCGGCGCTCGCGGGCGCGGCGGCGCAGAGCGCGGCGCGCCGGCCCTACACGGCGTCCGGCCGATACCCGCTGGTCGCCTCCTCGTAGGTGGTGTGCTTGCGCTTCGGCTGCGAGTCGGCCGGAGGCGGGACGGCGGTGCGGGTGAGGGCGTGGAGGACGAGCTGCTCGACCAACTGTGCGGCTGTCGCGTGACGATGCTGCGCGATGCGCACCAGCGCCGCGTACTCCGCCTCGCCGAGGTGGACTTTGAGGGGGATGCCGCCTGGCGAATGCCCCGGACCGAGCGTCGTGGCGGCCGTGATGTCTGCGTCGCTCATACCGGGATGATGCGTCGCGTGACTGCCGTGAGTCGAGTGACCTTTTATATGCATTAACTAGGCAGTTGCCGCTTGCCGACCGCATCCCGACGGGTGCATCATGCGGTCGTCAGAGGAGACAGCAGGTGCCGGTGCCGGATTCCCCGCCTCGTCGATCGGCGGGACCGGCATCCATGCCGGCCGGCCACAGGGGGTGGCCGGCCGGCGACCGTCAGTCGGTCGGCGCGATCACGAGGCTCCCGATCAATCCGTCGCGGAGCTCGAACGTCATCGGCCCGGTGCCGTTGTAGCCGTCGCCCGTCACGGTCAGGTCGACGATCACGGTGTCCGGCGACTCCCATCGCCAGCCGACCACCTCGAAGCGGCTGTGGACGCCGATGTTGTCGGTCCGGTCCCATGACCGCACACCATCCCGCCCGTGGAAGGTGCGCCCCCAGTCGTTCAGCTCGGCGTCGTCCGTGAACGCGGCGACGAAGGCGTCGGAGTCGCCGGCGTTGGTCGCGCGGACGAACTCCGCGATCGGGGCGGGAAGCTGCTCGTCGGTCATGATGCTCCTTCGGTTCGGGCGTGCGTCGATGGAGGCGCCGCCCCGATCGTAGCGGCCGCGACCGTGTGGCGGTCGAGCATCCGCCGCCCTGTTCTCAGTCGACGACGCCGCGCTCGACCAACCACGCGAGCGCTGCACGCGACTCTGCGGCCTGGAACCCGCGCAACGCGGGCATCCGCGGCGGCGGCGCCTGCAGCGAACTCAGCCGGAACTCGCCGGCGAGCCCGGCGAGCGTCGCGTCGATCGCAGCCTCCGGCACACCGTCGAAGACCCGATGGCGCAACAGTTCATCGGCACCGGTCGCTCCGTTCAGTCGAGCGTCGAGCAGAATCGCCAGCCCGTCCACCCAGGGCGCCCCGCTGCACGCCCACGCCCAGTCGACGAACCAGACCCGGTCGGCATGGTCGAGCAGCACATTGTCCGCCCTGCCATCGAGGTGCACGAGCCGGTCGCCGGCGAAGTGCGGGCCTGCGTCCGACGCGAGCGCCGCCAGGCGCTCACCACAACGCTGCTCGATCGCGGTGAGCGCGTCGGCGTGCTCCCTGAGCAGCACGGGCCACGCTCCGAAGCGGAGCTCGTCGTCGAGGCGCGGCAGCCCGAGCCCGCGCACGTCCGGGAAGCGATCGAGTGCGTCGAGCACGGACCGCAGATCGGCGTCCGCGGGAGGCGAAGTCGGGTGGCGCCCGTCGATCTCCGCGGTCACGATCCCGAACCAGTCTCCGGCCTCGATCGTGTCGAGGAGCGCGGGAGCGGGAACACTGTCCGGAAGTCTGCGCAGCACCTCCGCTTCGCGACGGTAGAGATCGACGGTTCCTCCCAAGGCCGCCGGCGCCGCCTTGACGAACGCCCGTCGCCCCTCCGCTGTGCCGACCCGCGCAGCCAGACCTCCCGAGAACCCGCCCGACTGGTCCACGGCCTCGGTCACCGCTGCACCGAGCACCCGTCCGACCGCAGACGTCAGCTCGGGCGGGGCTTTGGTCCACCGGATCCGGTCACTCGTCACTGCCATCCGGCCACCCTACCGAGGACGGACACGTGCGCGATGCTCCGTGCGATGCGGGGCCCAATTCGTCGCCAGGCACCGTTTCGCTTGATCGCGGCGCGCTACGTCCGACGATTCCGCCGCTGCACCCAGACCGTCACCGCTGCGACGACACCGACCAGAGCGAGGATCCCGACGCCGTTCCAGACGTTCCACCAGAAGACAGGTCCCATTGTCTTGTTCCCTTCTTGATCAAGTGCCGAATCATCACGGTGACCAACTCACTGAAGCCGAACCGCTCCTGACCGTCAGCTGGAGCCAGAATGTCGTGCTGTACGGAATTCCGCACATCTGCGCGCTGACGTCCATCCTGCCGATGTTCGTGGCAGGTCGGCCCAAGTACACCAGGTTGGCACCGCAGGCACCGCCGATCGACCAGCCTGCGCCGTAGACATTCGTGACGGTGTTGTTGCCGAGGTTGTACGACGCGTAGAACGACAGCGAGACCAACCCGACCCACATGTCGATCTTGCAATTACTCCGAGTCGTGCCGCTTGCCGTACAGACTGAAATACCGCGACCGAGCGACCTTTCGGACACGCTCTCTATCCGGCTCACGGCGATCGATCCGTCGTGTAGGTATTGACCGTGTAGTCGCCGTCGGCGGCCGAGTAGCCGACGACAGAGCGTGGCTGCGCGGCACTTGACATCGAGTCCCACGTGCCACCGCTCAGATACGTCTCGATCAGGGTGTTCTGCGTACGCGCGTCGACTCCATAGCTCGCCAAGAATGCTCTCGACGACGCGATCGTCGGGTCCTCACTCGCCTGAGACGGAACTACAGGTAGTGCGGCAAGTGCCAATGAGGCTACCAAGCCGACAATTCCGGTCGACATTGTTCTGAGTTTCATGGTGATCCTCTCGACGGGGACTTCGTTGTCTCCGTTCTGATCACACCATACCAAAACTAAAATGCAAGTAGACAGAGTCTTCAGGGCATAAACCGCAAATTTATCTGCGTTCCACACGTGGAGCTTAGACGGGCGAGCGCTCGTCGGCTAAACGCCCGCCCTCCCCAGGAACGGCCGCGGCCACGCGCCCAGCGCGAGCACCGCCAGCACCGTCTGCACCAGCCCCGTGGCGAAGTACACACCGTGCAGCGGCGACCAGACGAGCATGAGGGCGATCTCGATGAAGATCCAGCTGAGCATGACGAGCCCGGCCGCGGCGTGGAGGCCCCAGGCCAGCCGGTACCGGAGGTGAGTGGCTACGAGTGCGAGCGCCTGCGAGCCCCCGACCACCACGCCCAGGATGATGCCGGGCCAGAAGTAGGAGTCGAAAACGGTGCCCTCGATCCATTCGAGCGGAATGCCCATGCCGCCGAACGCGGTGAGGCCGATCATGCCGATGAGGGCGGAGACGAGGTTGAACCAGGCGACGACGGCCAGGGCGACGCGCAGGGCGCGGGGCGGTGTTGCAGGGGTGGGGGCGGTGTCCGGCTCCATGCCACACACGATAGCGGGCACGCGTCGGCCCAGCGGATGCGGGGTCCGGCGTCGTGCCGCGCCGTCCGTCTCCGGGACCCTACTTCTTCTTGTCGCCCTTCTTGTCGTCGATGATCCCGCCGATGAAGCCGCCGATCTGGCCGCCGAGCACGCCGCCCGCCGGTCCGCCGAGCAGGGCGCCGAGGCCGGCCCCGATCCCGGCGAGCGCTCCCCCGTAGCTCACCTTGTAGACCACCACGGTCGGCGCTCCGCCATCCGGGTCGGGTTCGACATCGAAGGCGCCCAGGGTCGCGCCCGCGACGACGAGCGCGACCGGCGAGGTCCCGACGTTCGCCGCCATCCGGTCGTGGACGCCGCGCGCGTCGAAGTACGAGCGCGCCACATCCCCTTTGTCGTGGCTCGCCTCGATGACGTGCCGGTACAGCTGCACGAGGGTGTCGACCTCGTCGGCCGTGATCAGATCCGCCTCGTGCAACCGCAGCAGCACCTCCCGCTGCTCGGCCACGAAGTCGCCCTTGTTGCCCTCGATGATCCGCCGTGTCTCGGCTCTCGCCGCCCGCATCCCCTCGGTCATCCCGATCGCCGTGTGTGCTGTCTCGTCCATCGTCCGCCTCCTTGCGTGGGTGTGTCCTTCTGATGGCGGCCACAGTCAAGCACCGGGGAGGCGGGATGGGGATGGGGTGCGCACCGGTTCCGGGATGCGTGGAGGCGCGGACCCCCTACCGCCGCCGGCCCGCGAACACCGCGAACGCCAGCGGCACCACGGAGCCGATCATCAGCACGGTGCTGAGCACTTCGTCCTGCGACCGCACGAGTGCGCCCGATGCGAGCACGCCCGCGAAGACGACGGCGCCGACCAGGCGGCGGATGGTGCGTTCCAGCCGTTCGACGTGGCGTTCGAGCCGCGGGGAGGTGACGGCGATGCTGCCCTCCTCCACCCGGTCGAGCACGGCGTCGATGCGTTTCGGGAGGCGCCAGGCGACGCCGGCGATGCTGAGCGCTTCTGTGGCGAAGTCCTGGACGACGTTGCCCTGCTCGTCGCGGAGCAGCTGACCGGCGTACGGTTCGACCGAGTCCCACAGGTTGAAGCCGGGGTCGAGGGCGCTGCAGACGCCGGAGGTGAGCGACATGGCACGCACGATCAGCAGGAAGTTCTCCGGCAACTGGAACGGAAGCGAGCGCACGACGTCGCCGAACTGGCGGGCGAAGTCGCGGAATTCGCGCGGGTCCACCTCCCGCAGCTCGGCGAAGCCCATGCCGCCGAAGCGCGCGAACAGCTGGGTCATGGCCTGCTCGAGCTGGGCCGTGTCGGCGGACGGGAGCAGCACGCCGATGTCGCGCATGGCGTCCACGAGCCCCTTGCCGTCACGCGAGGCCGCGGCGATGAGGAGCTTGCGGAGGCCGGTGCGCAGCGTGGTCGGCACCTCTCCCATCATCCCGAAGTCGATGAAGGTCAGGCGCCATGGGCGGCCGCCTGTCGATGCGTCTCCCTCCCCCGGCGTGACGAAGATGTTGCCCGGGTGCGGATCGGCGTGGAAGAACCCGTTGGCGAACAGCTGATCGAACATCACGGCCGCGAACACCGGGGCGACCTCGACCGGGTCGATACCGGCTCCGCGCAGCGCGGCCGCGTCGGTGATCTTGATCGCCGTCACGTCCTGAAGTGTCAGGACCCGGCGCGTGGTCCGCTCCCAGACCACGGAGGGTGCGGTGACGCGGTCGTCGCCGGCGAAGTCCTCCGCGAACCGTTCCGCGCTCGCGGCTTCGTGCAGGTAGTCGATCTCCTCCAGGCTGGTGCGGGCGAACTCCTCGACCAGCTCAGGGGCGTCGACCCGGTCGGAGACGAGCCGCACGTGGCTGAGCCAGCGTCCGACCCGACGCAGGGCGGCGAGGTCGATGTCGACGATCGCTCCGATCCCCGGCCGCTGCACCTTGATGACGACCGCCTCGAGTCCGGTCTCCTCCGCATCCGCCGCCGACAGGCGGGCGCGGTGGGCCTGCCCGAGCGAGGCGGCGGCGACGGGGGTCTCGTCGACCGCCGCGAAGGCGCGCGCGAGCGGGACGCCCAGCTCGGCCTCCGCGAGGGCGCGGATCTCCGCGAACGGTACCGGGGGCACCTCGTCCTGCAGCCCCTCGAGCTCGGCCGTGATCTCGGGCGGCAGCACGTCCAAGCGAGAGGACATGAACTGGCCGACCTTGATCATCAAGCCGCCGAGTTCGACGGCCAGCACGTGGAACCGCTGCGCGAACCGGCGCATGCGTTTCGAGCGGGTGCGCTCTGCGACCCGCACCAGGCCGATGCGCGGCAGGAACAGTTCGTACCACCAGGTGACCGCCAGGTTCCAGCCGGCGAAGCGCAGGATGCGGCGGTAGCGGCGCCGGGTGGCACCCGCCGCCGTCGGCGCCACGCCCTGCCCCGCGGCGGAGGCCGCACCTGCCGCCTCCGCAGCTCCCTCGGCCGCGGGAGGGACGGACGTCACCCCGTCAGTCCTGAGCGAGGATCGAGTAGAGCCGACGGCGTGCCTCGTCGAGCACCGTCGTCGCCTGCTGGATCTGCTCCGGCGTGCCCGTCCGGCGCACCTGTGCCGCAGCCTGGGCCAGCTCGATCCCGGCCTTCGGCAGCGCGCCGAACGCGTCGCCGGAGCCTCCCGAACCGGGACCCGCGGCCTCCCATGGCGCCGCTCCGGCCTCCTCGGCCTCGGCGCGCCCGGCCTCGGTCAGCGCGTAGGTCTTGCGGCCGTTGGACTCCTCCGCTGTCAGCAGGCCCTCGTCGGCCAGCAGCTGGAGGGTCGGGTAGACCGAGCCGGCGCTGGGCTTCCAGCTGCCGCCGCTGCGCTCCTCGATCTCGCGGATGATCTGGTACCCGTGCATGGGCTTCTCGGCGAGCAGCGCGAGCACCGCGGCACGCACGTCGCCACGGCCCATCCGGGTGCCGACGCGTTTCTCGAACGTGGAGCGCAGCTGCTCCATCGCCTGCCAGATGCCGTCTGCCGTCATGCCGGGGCCGAAGCCGCCGGCGGGGAACGAACCACTCATGGTGCCACCTCCGAAGAATCGGTAACGATACTCAACGATATATCGTTCAGTCGTGCCGTGACCTGCCCACTCCCTGTGAATCCGCCCCTCCCGCTGGCATCGATTTGGACCACATGTGGCGAAAGAAGCGACGTAACCCCGCATTCGGTCCAAATGTGGCGGAGGGACGGTGGCCGGCGCGATGTCCTCCTCACGGCGGACGCGCACCCCCCACTCCGTCGTGGGATCGTCGATGCGGCCGGCGACCTCGTCGCCGTCGCCCGCGGCGAACCGAACCGAGACGAAGGGAGGATGAGCGATGCGCGCTCGATCCACCCCGCGCCGACAGCTCGCGCTGTGCGCTGCGGTCGCATCCGCGACCGTGTGCTGTGGCTCCCGTTCGCGCTGTGGCTCGCCCGCCCCGACCGGGCCCTGCTCGACGATCGGGGCGAGCCGCTCGTGATCGGCACGGCCGTCGTGCACGGCGCGGTGCTCCTGCTCACCCCCTTCCTCCTCTGGCTCGCCCCGGGATGGGATGACGTCCGCTCCCGCCGGGCGAGCATCGTGCTCGGGTGGATCGCGTACGCCGCCGTCCCCGGGTGGGCGTTCTGGGCGGGGCTGTCGTTGCTGCCCGCGGAGGAGCGGAGCCTGTGGTCTGTCGGCGCGATCTGCGTGCTCTTCCTCCTCCCGCCGCTCGTCCCTGTCGCGCGGGACCGCGCGAGGATCGCGATCGGGTGCGGCGCTGCCGTCGTCCTCTTCGTCGTGACGGCGATCCTCACCGTCCAGACCGTGAGCCTGATCCTGATCGCCCCGGCCAGCGTCTGTTATCTGGCGACAGTAGTCGGCTGTGCGTGCACGGCCGACACCGCCGAACTCCGCGCCCGACTTGACCGAATGTGGCGAAAAGGCGACCCACCCACTCGTTCAGTCGGCCGGCGCGCTCGCGCGCTGCGGCGATTCAGGAGCTCTGCCCCTCTCTCAGGGACTTGCCGCGCATCCCCCAGAGCTGCCACGCTCGTCGCGACGATCTGGTCGAGGGGAGAGACGACGAATGCGACCTCGCGACCTCTCCGCCTTCTTCACGAAGACGATCCGCAGTGCGACTACACATCCCGCGTTGAGCGCTGCCGCTGCCGCTGCCGTGCTCGTCGTAGCAGCCTCCGGCATCGCCGTCCCGCTCGCGGCAGCGGCAACCGCCCACGACGCGGCGATGGACCAGTACCGCGCGACCGTTCATCGGCTCGACGCCCTCGGTCTGCAGCTCGACGAGGCCAGCCGGGAACTCGACGACTCCCGCGATCGGGTCACCGCTCTGCGCGAGGTCGTGGACACCCTGCGGAACAGCCCGGAGGGCGTGCTTCCCGCCGAACACCACTCGCTTCTCGACGCCGCCTCCACCGCACTGTCGACTGCCCTGCGACTACCGCAAGGAGAGCGCCCGACGGCTCCGGAGACGACCGCGTTGCCGAGCATGAGCACCGCGGATGTCCTGGATGTCGAGCACACACTCCGACGGCAGGCGGCGCGGGAGAGCCGTTGGCTCGCCACGACGATGTCCGCGCTGTCTGCAGCGAAGACGGAGCGCGCCCTCGCTTCGACTCTCCTGCAGACACTGGTCGCAGGCGCCCCGGCTGACGGCGATCGCGCCGCCGTCTCGGGCATCTCCACCTACTCCGCGTCGTTCTTGGAGACATATCCGCGCGCCGACGAACAGAGCCGGTCTGCGCTTGCGGCGACCGCACAGGCCGCCGCCATCGCCGCGAACGCCGGTGCCTCGGTGGCGAGTGAGCTGGTGACATTCGTCGCACGCGCTCAAGCCGTTCGCGATTCGCAGGAAGCCGCCGACCGAGCCGCTGCGGAAGCCGCCGCACGAGCTGCCGAAGAGGCATCCCGGTCGCAGGCTCCCGGCTCGCACGACTCAGGCGCGTCAGGCGGCAGTGGATCTGGTGGTCCGAACGGCGCGGGATCGCATCCTCTCCCACCGCCTCCCGACTTCACCTTGATCGCGCACAATCCTCAGGTCTATGCCAACGGCTACTATCTCCCGGGATGTGTCGGAGTACCGTCGTACACGCTGCAGGCGGCGAACCACGGTTTCCAGATCATCTCGCTGGATCATGAATGGGCGTACCGCTACGAGACGTTCAGCACGCCGGACGGCTGGGGCGTCACGGTGTACGACTGCAGCGGAGCAGGCTGAGACTCGACATTCGTCGAGTGACGCTCCGTCACGGGTCCCCTGGCCCCGCACAGCCGCGCGCAGTACCGTTGCGGGTGCGCGGAACGATGCAGAGAGGACGCACGAGGTGCCCGAGTACACGAAGGATGCGGACGCGATCGCCCGGCTCACGCCGGAGCAGTTCGCGGTGACCCAGGAGGCCGCAACCGAGCGGCCGTTCGACAACGAGTTCTGGGACAAGGAGGATGCCGGCCTGTACGTCGACGTCGTCTCCGGCGAGCCGCTCTTCGCCTCCACCACGAAGTACGACAGCGGGTGCGGCTGGCCGAGCTTCACCAAGCCGCTCTCGGCCGAGAACATCGTCGAGAACAGCGACACCTCGCTCGGGATGGTCCGCACCGAGGTGCGCTCGACCCACGGCGACAGCCACCTCGGGCACGTCTTCGACGACGGACCCGCCGACGAGGGCGGTCTGCGCTACTGCATCAACTCGGCCGCGTTGCGCTTCGTGCCGCTGGCCGACCTGGAGAAGGACGGCTACGGCCAGTACGTCTCCCTGTTCGAGAAGGCCGGTGCCTGATGGCCACGGAGCGCGCGATCCTCGCAGGTGGCTGCTTCTGGGGGCTGCAGGAGCTCATCCGCGACATGCCCGGAGTGCTCACCACCCGGGTCGGCTACGCCGGAGGCGACACCCCGAACGCGACCTACCGCAACCACGGCGACCACGCCGAGGCGGTCGAGATCGAGTTCGACCCGTCGGTCATCACCTACCGCGACCTCCTCGAGTTCTTCTTCCAGGTGCACGACCCGACGACCCGCGACCGCCAGGGCAACGACATCGGCCGCAGCTATCGCTCCGTCATCCTGTACCTGACCCCGGAGCAGGAGCGGGTCGCCCACGAGACCATCGCCGAGGTCGACGCCTCGGGCCGTTGGCCGGGCACGGTCGTCACCGAGGTCGAGCCCGCCGGCACGTTCTGGGACGCCGAGGAGGAGCACCAGGACTACCTCCGCAAGCATCCCGGCGGCTACACCTGCCATTACGTACGCCCGGACTGGGTGCTGACGGACGAGGTCGGCGCGGCCGGCTGACCTCTGCCCGCGGCCGCTGCTCGACCCCGGTGACCGGGCTCGATCGGCGTCCGGCTCGCTCAGCGGAGCGCTGCGAGGGCCGTCTTCGTCGCGGCGGCCAGCAGCGTGTCGTCGGGCGTCGCATCCGCGGTCGCTTTGCGCGTCAGCGTGACCACGATGATCGGCGCACGCCCTGCCGGGTAGACGACGGCGATGTCGTCGCGCACGCCGTACTCCCCCGTTCCCGTTTTGTCGGCCACCGGCCACGCGGGATCGACACCTGCGCGGATGGTGCCGTCACCCGTCGTGCAGTCGAGCATCGTGTTGCGCAGGAGGGTGCGGTCCTTCGTCTCGAGGGTCGAGCCCAGGATCACGGCCCGCAGGTTCGCCGCGAACTGCGCGGGGGTCGTCGTGTCGCGGGCGTCGCCCGGCAGGGCCTCGTTGAGGTCGGGCTCGACACGGTCGACGGTGGTCGTGCGATCGCCGATGCCGCGCAGCCAGTCCTCGACGGCGTCCGGTCCGCCGAGACGCGCGACGAGGAGGTTGGCCGCCGTGTTGTCGCTGAACCGCAGCATGGCGTCGATCAGCTCGCGGACGGTCATCCCCGTGTCGACGAATCGGCTGGTGATCGGCGCGTAGGCGAGCAGGTCGGCGCTCGTGTAGTGGACGACCGTGTCGAGGTCGGCGTCCGTGGCGTGCTGGAGGGTCGCCGCTGCGATGAAGGTCTTGTTCGACGATGCGAACGGGAAGCGCTCCCCGCCGCGGTAGGCGACCGTGCGGCCGTTCCCCGTATCGATCGCGGTGACGCCGAGTGTCGCGTCGTGCGTGCGTTCGAGATCGGCGAAGGCCCGCTGCGTCGCGGCACCGGAGAACGCGGATGCGGTCTGCGCCGCTGCTGCCGACGGCGCCGGAGCAAGGGAGGAGGCCGCGCATCCCGAGACGGCGACGGCCAGGGTGACGGCGACGCCGCCCGTGACGGTGAGAATTCGTTTGCGAATGTCCATGACGGCAGCCTTTCCCGGCCTGTCGATCCTGTCGAAGACCGGATCGCTCCGATCGATGCCGGATCGGCATGAGCCTAGGGTGGACGGATGGACCTCATCGCCGCGTGCCGCGTGCTCGTCGAGATCGGCGACCGCGGGAGCGTGACCCGCGCCGCCGCCGCCCTCGAGGTGGCGCAGTCGGTCGCCAGCCGGCGCATCCTCGCCCTCGAGTCGCACCTCGGCGGCGCACTGCTCGAGCGGACGGCCCGTAGTGCGGCGCTCACGCCGTTCGCCCGTGACCTCCTCCCCTCCGCACGACGCCTGGTCCTGCTTGCGGACGAGCTGGAGCTCGACGCCGATCGCGCCCGGTTGCGCCCGGTGACCGTCGCCGTGCCCGTCGGTTGCGCGATCCGGGAGCTCGCCGTCGCCGAAGCCGCGGGGCGCGCTGCCGGGCTGCGCCTCGAGTTCCGCGCCGAGACCCCCGCACGTCGCACCGAGCTCGCGGCGACGCGCGGGGTCCGCCTGGCGATCGCGAGCGTTGCCGCGGACACCGCGTCCTGGGTCGCCGAGCTCGGCGTCGCCGGGCGCCGTTCCTCGGGGACGCGGCTGCGACTGGACGAGCTCCGCCCCGGCCGCACCGGGCGGCGGCGCGACGACGACGCCGGCGCACGCCTCCGCTTCGGCCCGGAGGACGACGTGCCCCACATCCGGGACGCTCTCCTCCGGGCCGCGTTCGCCGTCGGGCTGCTGCCCGCGCAGCTTCCCGTCGACGCCTCGACCACCTCGTCCCTCGCATCGGTGCTCGCCGACGGCGACCTGCTCCTGTGCACGGAGGCGGAGTCGCGCGAGCTGGACCTGCACTGGCGCTCGTTCTCCGGCCTCCGGGTCGCCCGCGGATACACGCTCGTCGGCGACAGCGAGAACGACGTCGCCACGGTGTTGCACGCGGTGGCGGACGAGCTCGTCTCCGCCCTGGGCGCCCGTGCCCGCGCCGACAGGGAGCCTGCCGCGGCGACACTCACGGCGAGCACCCCCTCCCCGGGGGAGGCCCGCGGTGCGTGACGCCCGCTTCCTCGATGCGGTCCGCACCGACCTGGCGGAGGCCGGCCTGCGGGCCTCCATCGTCGTGCGCGACCTGGACTCCGGCCGCGAACTCGACCTCGACGGCGACGTGGCGACCCCGGCCGCCTCCCTCGCCAAGCTTCCGATCGCCCTCGCCGTGCTCACCCGCGTCGCCGACGGCCGCCTCGACGGCGCGACGCCCATCCCTGTGCCGGCGGGCGATCCTTCCGCCGGGCTGCCGGGGACGACCCGCTTCCGGCATCCCTCCCGCATCGCCATCGACGACCTCGTCTCGCTCGCCCTCACCATCAGCGACAACGGTGCCGCCGACGCCCTCCTCGCCCTCGTCTCGCCGGACGAGGTGATGGCCGACCTGAACCGGCTGGGTGTCCACGGCATCGAGGTGCGGCACCCCTTCGCCGACCTCTCCGACACCCCGCTCGAGCGGTTCGCCCCGGAGGAGGCGCATCTCGCGCACACCCTCGCCATCCGCGGGAGCACTCCCGCCCGCGGCCACCCCATCCGCCAGCTGGACATCGCGCGCACCAACACGGGGACGGCTCGCGCGTTCGCCGACCTCCTCACGATGATCTGGCTCGAACGCGGGGTGCATGCGGAGGCCGCCGCCCGCCTGCGCGAACACCTGGGCGCCAACCTCGTTCGCCACCGCCTCGCCCCCGACATCGTCACCGACGACACCGCCTGGTCGTCGAAGACGGGAACCCTGCTCAACCTGCGGCACGAGGCGGGTGTCGCCGAGCACACCGACGGCTCACGCTTCGCCATCGTCGCACTGAGCACCTCTGAGGTCCCCGCGTCCGCCCAACCGGCCGCCGAGGCGGCCCTGGGGGCGGCGGCCCGGCGGATGCACGAGCGGGTCCGCACCGGCGCAGTGTGATCGTCTAGGCTTCACGGAGACGACAGGGCCGCGGGGGCGGCCGAGCAAGGGGGAACATGTCCACCGAGGGAATCATGCGCCGTTCGGTCGCGACGATCGCGGGAGCCGCGGCGGCGCTCCTGCTGCTCTCGGGTTGCGCCCTCTTCGCTCAGAAGCCGCACTCCACACCCACGCACACGCGCACGGCCAGTCCGACACCGACTCCCACGGGCACACCGGTGCGCTCCGGGATCGGCTCTTCGCCCGCGCCCTCACCGATCATCGCGCCCGTCTTGACGCCTGTCCCCTCCGGGACGGTGGTAGCCGAGGGCGATGTCGCCTCCCCCAAGGGCAGCATCCACTACCACTACCGGGTCGTGTCGAACGGCGACAACACCTACGACGCGCAGTACTCCGGCTTCACCTCCACGGTGCCGGTCCCGGTGTCGGTGACCTTCCTGGAGACCGCGCCGCAGGTCGGCGACGGCCTCACCTACCACGGCGTCGGCGACTTCCAGCTGGGCGGACCGACCACCGGCACGGCCGCCGCCGCCTCCACCGTGATCGGCGGCAAGCCGTCGTACCTCGCGGCCCTCGTCACGTATTCATCCGCCCCGTCGTTCGACGGCGTGCCCGTCGAACTCGGTCCGAACAAGGTGCTCGCGGTGAACTCGGTGCACTGGTCGGTGCCCGTGCGTGCGTCGAACGTGCACCCGGTCGACGGTGGAGCGACCCCCGGCGCGAACGGCACGGTGACCGCCACGACCGCCTCCGGCGCTCCGCGCACCTACCTCGTCGACAGCGGCGACGCCCCCGCCGGCATCGCGGCCCGCTTCGGCATCCAGCTGACCGACCTCTACTGGCTCAACCCGGACCTGCCCTCGGGCACGGACCAGAAGTACGTGCTGGCGGGCACGCAGCTGAACCTGGACCCGGACAGCCTGTAGCGCCCTATCATGCAGGAGGCCCCGCCCCTGCTGTTTCGGTCAGCAGGGGGGGCTCCGGCGTCCTTCCGTCGTCCGGTCGCCTACGGCTTGATCGCCGCGATGTAGTTCTGGACGGTGTCGATCTCGATCGGGAGCATGGTGTCGTTCGAGTTGTCCTTTCGCACCGGGGTCCGTGGAGCCTCGTCGCGAAGTGCGTCCGTCATCCGTGTCTCACGCCGAGGACCCCATCGAGCTCTGTTCGGATGCTCGTGAACGGGTCGTAGCCGGCGATCGCAGAGCTCAGGTCGGCGGCGCGCTGACGGAACGCACCGTCCGCCAGGATGGTCTGCACCGCCGAACGCACTCGATCCGGGGTGGGGCGCCCGGTGCGCAGGTCGAGACCGGCGCCGAAGTACTCGACCCGGGCCGCGACCTCGGGCTTGTCTTCCGCCGCTCCGGCAACCACGAGCGGGACTCCGGCGGTCAGCCCCGCCATCACACCGCCGTAGCCGCCGTTGGTGACCATCACGTCGCACCGCGGAAGCAGCTGGTCGTAGGGCAGGAACTCCGCGATCCGTGCATTCGCAGGCACGGGCCCGACCGACTCGATCGGCGCCCGCCCCGTGGAGACGACGACCTGCACGTC
Source organism: Leifsonia sp. LS1 (assembly GCF_020521355.1). Lineage (NCBI taxonomy): Bacteria > Bacillati > Actinomycetota > Actinomycetes > Micrococcales > Microbacteriaceae > Leifsonia > Leifsonia sp. LS1. The sequence goes on along the minus strand of NZ_BPER01000007.1, from coordinate 185,665 downwards.
GAGATCTGCGAGGGCGTCGATGGTCGGCCTGATCACCGTCGTGGGGTCGTTGTTGTCGAGAGTGCCCTGGGTGACGTGCACCAGGGGGCGGTCGTCCGAGATATCGGACCACCAGTCCGGGAGCAGTCCCGCGGACGCGGAGGTGACGGCGGCCGGAAGCGGACCGACGAAGCGGATGTTCTCGGACAGGTCACGTCGCTCATACTCGAACTCGCGCGGGCCGAGCTGCAGGTAGCGCTCGGGCATGCGCGAGATCTCGATGACGAATCCGTCCGGCTTCCGCCCTCCGGCCTCGACCAGCAATCGACCGGCGAGCTTCTGGGCGTGAGCGAAGAACACGCGCCGCGCCATCTCGTTCAGGATGCGATTGCGCGCCCTCGCTAGAGGCCCGGACGCCATGGGGATCCGAGAGTTGGCCGGGGGCGTGTCCACGCTCAGCTGCGCGAGCGGACCGATCCCGATCACAAGCACGGGGACGCGCTCGACGGAAGGTCGCTGCATCAGGGGCAGGGCGCCCAGGAAGAGGCTGTCGACCAACACCGCGTCGACCTCCTCCTCCGCCAGCACCGCCGACATGGCGCGCCACTGGTCGGGGATGGGGCGGATGAACGTCGACTCGATCTGATACTGCGACAGCGCGAGGCCCGAGTAGCGGTGCGCGTGCGGGACGAACGTCCGTGGGTCGTGCTCGTCGAAATCCGCGACTCCGTGAAAACTTCGGACCTCCAACCCGCTCGACACCGCTGCCGATGCGTACCGGGAGCCGGTGAGCACGATCACCCGATCCCCGTGCGCCGCGAGATCCCGTCCGATCGCCAGCATGGGATTGACGTGGCCGTAGAGCGGATTCGCGCACAGCAGGACGGTTCTCACGATTCACTCCGATCGGGCAGGCGAACCGGACGTTCGAGGATCAGTGTGCGGATGGCGTCCTTCAACCAGGCCGCGTAGCGGTCGAGTGACCAGCCGAACTCGTCCACCAGGTGCTCATACACCTCGTGCGACACCAGCACGGACATGGTCGCGTTGACGTCGTCGACATCGGCCGGCGCGATCGCCCCGCGGGACACCAGCCAGGGCCCTGCCATCGCCAGATCTGACCGACGACGCGCGAGAGCGTCGTCCAGCAGACGCCGGATGTCTGGCTCGACATCCGCGGCCGCCCGGGCCGTGCGCCACAGCGCATCCGACCGTGCGATCGACGCGCCCACAAGCTCGACGTACTTCTCCAGCGCTTCGCCGACATCCTCGACCGCGAAGACGGCCGCGTACTCCGGCTCTTCTGAAAGCGGCCGCTCCCCCTCCGCGCCGGCGAAGGCCACGGTCATCGCCGTGGCCAGCAGCGCCGACTTGGATCCCGTCAGGTACACCGACTCGACAGACACCCCTGCACGGGCCGCGATGGCTTTCATCGTCGTCGCGGAGTACCCGGCCTCGGCGAACGATTCGGTGGCAGCGGAGATGATCGCCGCCCGCGTCTTCGCGGCGTGTGCTGACCGCTTCGGGTAGCGCGAGCTCGCCTCGGACATTCAGTCTCCTTGTGATTACAGTCACACTGTACTCAACGGAGACGGACTTCGCTACAGCCGGACTGGAGACATTGGCCGAGATACCCCGCCACTCGGGCGGTGCCCTACACCTCCACCGGCCCCCGCAGCGGCGGCGGGGATGTTCGTCCCGCTCGATGCGCAGGATCCGGGGCTGTGGGATGCGGGCCTGATTGCGGAGGGTGAGGCGTATCTGAGGCGTGCGCATGAGCTAGCGCAGGCGGCGCCGCTGGCCGGCCGCCGCTTCCAGCTCGAAGCCGCGATCCAGTCTGCGCATGTTGCGCGGTACTTCGGCGTGGAGACCGATTGGTCGGCGGTCCGAGCATTGACGGCGGCACTTGTGGAGGTGTCTCCCACGCTTGGCGCGCGCGTCTCGCTCGCCGCGGTGACCGCGCGCCTCGACGGCATGGCGGCCGGGCTCGCTGCTCTCGATGACATCCCCACCTCGTTCGAACCAGCCCGGCGGCTCCGGCTCGCGCTGGCGGAGGTGATGTACGGGGTGGAACGCCGCGATATCCCGGCCGAGTGATGCGCTCTCCCCCGCAGCCCCGCGCGCCCGTCGCGCCCTGCCCCGCGACGCGATCGTGATCAGATGGCCGCGAGGAACGGGTCGATGACGGACCACGTCGCCTGGGGAGCCTCGAGGTGGGGCAGGTGGCCGGCCGCCGCGACCTCGGCGAACGCGGCGCCCGGGATGGCATCCGCGACGGCCTGACCGTAGGCCGGGGTGACGATCCGGTCGCTGGCGCCGTGGACGACGAGGGTCGGGACCGCGATCGCCCCCAGCCGCGCGAGGAGCGTCGGGTCGCTCATCGCGGTGCCGGCGACGGCGGCCATGGCCTGCCCGTTCGACCGCTGCAGGGCGCGCTGCTCCTCGGTGAGGGTGGCAGGGTCGATGAAGCCGCGGTCGGGGTCATGCCATGCCGCCTGGGCGAGACCCCGGGCGTCGAGCGCGAAGAAGTCGGCGATCGGCTCGCCGTCGACGACCGCACCGACGCCGTCGATGTCGACCACCGCCCCCACGACACCCGCGTAGCGCGCGTCCGCGGCGGCGCGCAGGGCCATCTCCAGCGCGATCCACCCGCCGAGGGAGGATCCGACGAGCACGACATCGTGTTCGCCCCGCTCGCGCAGCTGGCCCAGGTAGTGCGTCGCCAGCTCGGAGACGGAGTCGATCCGCCCAGGTCGGGGCGTACCCTCCCAGCCCGGGTGCGTCGGGGCGATGACGCGCATCGTCCCAGAGAGATGCTCGGCGATCGGGGCGATCGTCCGGGGTCCGCCCCCACCGTGGAGGACGAGTGCGGTGCGGGTCGTGGGCTCGGAAGCGACCATCAGCTGCTCCTATCTAAATATGTTTATATACGCGTGTTGATAAGATAGCACGATGACGACGGATCTCGAACTGCTCGGCCGGGCGATCAAGCAGGCGCAGTACCGCAACCACCGGACCATGGACAGCGCCCTCCGCGACGCGGGGGTGACGCTCGTGCAGTGGGATGCGCTCCGCGCGATCGAACGACTGCCCGGAGCCTCCGGGCACGCGCTGGCGATGGCGACCTTTCAGAGCGACCAGGCCTTCGGCACACTCGCCGGCAGGATGGAGGCTCGCGGATTGATCGAGCGCGCCCCTGGGCACGGACGCCGCCTCGACTACACCCTCACGGACGCCGGCCGAACCGCCCTCGAAGAAGGGCACCGCATCGCCGCCCGCGTGCTCGAGACCCTGTTCGCCCCACTGGACGAGCCGGAGCGCGCCATCCTCGCCACGACGCTCACCGCCTTGGTCGGAGACTGAGGGCCGCTCTCCCACCCCGTGCGCCCCTGACCGCACGCCTCAGCGAGCGCGCATGCGTCGCCGGTCCTATCGTCGCTCGTCCGGTGGGGACGGGTCAGCCCGGGCCGTCGCTGGTCGCAGCGAGGAGAGCGGTGATCACATCGCCGATCGGTGTCGGGATGTCGTGGGCACGCCCCAGGCGGGAGACGACCCCGTTGCGGATCTCCCATTCGAGCGGGCGGGACGCCTCGCGATCGGTGAGGATCGAGGTGCTCATGTCGGCGGGGAACGATCGGAAGCCGGCGAGGATCTCGGCGGGCACGCCGTCATCGAGTCGTGCACCCTCAGCGCGAGCAACGGACAGGCATTCGCGGAGGTAGGCGAGGGTCAGGTCGGCGATATCGGGCCGGGTGTACATCCCGGCTCGTCGCCCCGTCAGCGCCATCAGTCCGGCGGCCGCGTTCTGGAGCAGCTTGCGCCAGGCGATGGAGAGGAAGTCGTCCGCGATCTCCGTGCTGCAGCGCGAGCCGTGCAGCACGCCGACGACCCGCTCGGCCGCAGTCGAGCGCGGGAGGGTCAACCGGGCGTCGCCGCGCAGAACCACCGTGCCATCGGGGTGCGCCTGCGCGGGGAACCACACCACGGCGGGCACGATGGCCGCCCCCTGAGGCACGTGCGGGGAGACCATCGCGATCTGCTCCACCCCGTTCTGCAGGACGCAGATCACGGTCTCCGGCCCGCACAGCGCCCGCAACCACGGCGCCGCCGACTCGATCTGCGTGGCCTTGACCGCGAGGAACACGATGTCGGCGGGGCCGCGCACAACGGCCGCGTCCGTGACCACCGGCCCCGGCACGGCGATACGCGCGTCCGGCGCGACGAGTTCGAGACCCGTCCGCGCGGTCCGGCCATACAGACCGGGCGTGATGCCGCGTTCGTACAGCGCTGCGGCGACCGTCGTACCGATCGCGCCGGGCCCCACGACGGCGACCGTGGGCACGGGTCGCGTCTGCATCGGTGTCGCCATTCCGAGTCCTCCCACGGGTGCGCTCTCCTCCCAGGGTATCGGGCGCCGCCGTCTCCACCCGAGCAGTCCCGGCCGCGAGGTACACGACCGTGCGGCACTCGACGTGCGCGCCCGACGCATTTGTTATTGAGAACTATTCTCATCTAGGCTGAGGGCGTTGAAAGAGGTGCCCTTGGTCCCCATCCCGCGAAGAGCACTCGTTGTCTTCCTCTCCCTGTCCGCCGCCCTCCTGGTGACACTCGTTCTCTCGCTCGGGACGGGAGCGGTGCCGCTGTCCCCGGGAGCGGTGCTGTCCGCCATCGCCCGCGGCCTCCTCGGCGGCGACACGAGCGGCGACGTCGCGGCGCAGGTCGTCTGGTCCGCGCGGCTGCCCCGGATCCTCATGGCGGCGGTGGCCGGCGCCGGGCTGGCATTCGCGGGCGCCGTGCTGCAAGCGCTCGTGCGCAACTCGCTCGCCGACCCCTACCTGCTGGGGCTGAACTCCGGCGCCTCGACGGGGGTCGCCATCGTCGTGCTCGTCGTCGGCTCGGGAACGGCCCTCGCCGTCTCCGGAGCCGCACTGGTCGGCGCAGTGCTGACCGTCGCCCTCGTGCTCGCGCTCGCCGGCGCCGGACGTGCGCGGGGTCCTCATCGGATCGTGCTCGCGGGGCTCGCCGTAGGCTACGCCCTCAGCGCTGTCACGAGCCTGCTCCTCTTCCTGTCCGATTCGCCCGAGGCCGCGCGATCCGTGATGTTCTGGCTGCTGGGCTCGCTCGCCGCCGTGCAGCCGACGATGATCGTCGCCGTCGCCATCGCGGTGGCCCTCGGGCTGGCCGGTCTCGTCCTGATCAGCGGCCGGATCGACGCCCTCGCCTCGGGCGACGACTCCGCGATCGCGGCGGGGCTCGACCCGGAGCGCTCCCGCTTCGCGATCCTCGCCGGCACCTCCGCCGTGGTCGGCGTCATCGTCGCGGGCGTCGGCGGCGTCGGATTCATCGGCCTGGTCGTGCCGCACCTGGGCCGCGCCCTGGTGGGGGCCCGGCATCGCCGGCTCCTCCCGGCGTCGGCGCTCATCGGCGCGATCCTCCTCGTCGCCGCCGACACGGGTGCGCGCACGCTCCTCGCCCCGCACGAGATCCCCGTCGGCGTGATCACGGGCGTGATCGGCGCCCCCGTTCTGCTCGCTCTCCTCGCACGCGGCGGAAACGACCGACCGCGTTCCGCTGCCACGTCCCGCCCCCACTCACCCGCAGAAAGGCCCGCATGAAAACCCACCGTCCCCTCGTCACCCGTCTGGCCGCCGGAGCACTGCTCGGCGCCGGTCTGGGCGGCGCGCTCCTCGGCTGCGCCGCCCAGACGCCGAACTCCGATGCCTCCCCCACCTCCGGGGGCTTCCCCGTCACGATCGAGAACTGCGGCACCGAGGTCACGATCCCGGCGAAGCCGAAACGCATCGTGATGATCAACAATGACGAGCTCGCGAACCTCGAGGCGCTCCAGGCCGTCGACCGCATCGTCGCCGTGACCGCCGTGCCGGCGCGCGGCCTCTACGAGAAGAGCACGATCGACGCGATCGACGCGATCACTCCGCTCAGCACCGAGACGGGCCCCACGGGAGGCTCGATCGTGTCGCAGGAAAGCATCATCGGGGCCAAGCCCGACCTGGTGATCGCGCCGGAGAACGCCGTCGACCGCGCGTCTCTCGCGAGCCTCGGCATCCCGGTCTTCTCCCCCACGGCGTACTGCGACGACCCACCCGCCGAGTACACCCAGCGCGCGTCGTTCGATCGCGTCTGGAGCGAGCTGAAGGCCCTCGGCACGGCGCTCGGCGCAAGCGATCTCGCCGATCAGGCCATCGCCGGCTCCCAGGCGCAGCTGAAAGCCCCGGCGTCCGAGGCGGGGACCGCCGCCGCCCTCTACGTCTCGTCCGGCGGCGTCGTCTCCCCGTACGGCGGACCGAGCATGGTCACCCCCGTCTTCGAGGCCGCAGGGCTCACCAACGTCTACGCCGCATCGACCGAGCGCGTGTTCGACGCGAGTCTGGAAGACATCATCGCGAAGGATCCGAAGACGATCGTCCTGCTTTACAGCGGCGACGACGCCGCGGCGGCCGTCACCGCGTTCCAATCGGTGCCCGGTGTGCAGGGCCTCACGGCGGTGAAGGAGCATCGGGTCCTCACCCTCCCGTTCCCGTACACGGATCCGCCGACGGTGCTGAGCACCAAGGGGCCGTCCGTGCTCGTCGAGCAGCTGAAGACGCTGGATTGATCACGGCCCATGGTCTCGCCGTCCGGCGAGCAGGGAGATCCGTACTCCGCGACGTCGATCTCACGGTGGAGGACGGCGAGGTGGTCGGCGTGGTCGGCCCGAACGGCAGTGGCAAGTCCACGCTGCTCCGGTCCCTGATCGGCGCGCATCGTCCCCACGCCGGCTCCGTTCTCATCGACGGCGTCGACATCGCGACGGCCTCCCGGCGCTGGATCGCTCGGCGCACGGTGTTCGTCGGGCAGCTGCTGGAGTCGGATCCCGCCCTCCGGGTCAGCGACGAAGTGTCGCTGGGCGGGATCGCACACCACGGCTCGTGGCGCGCGCAAAGCCGCGCCTTCGAGCCCCAGATCGAGCGCGCCCTCGACATCGTCGGCCTCCACGACCGGGCCCATGACCCGGTCGCGAGGCTGTCCGGAGGGGAGCGACAGCGCGTGCAGATCGCCCGCGCCATCGTCCACGGAGCACCCCATGCCTTGCTCGACGAGCCGACCAACCACCTCGACATCCGACACCAGCTCGAGCTGATGGCGCTGCTGCGCAGGATCGCTCCGACCGTGGTGATCGTGCTGCACGACCTCGAACTCGCCGCGCGCACCTGCGACCGCCTGGTGCTGCTCTCCGAGGGCGAGGTCGTCGCCTCGGGATCCCCGCGCACCGTGCTGGTGCCCGAGCTGCTCGACCCGGTCTACCGGGTCCGGTCCGCAGTGCACACCGACGCCGCGGACCGGGCGCACCTCACCTTCCGCCTGCCGGAGCACCCGGCCCCCTCCGACCCATCGCTCTCATGAAGGAGAACCTCACCATGACATCCACCTCGACCACCACGACCGCGACCGACTACCTGAAGCGCTGGGACGCGCAGCAGACCGCCTACATTCGCCACCGCGACCTCCGGTTCGCCGCCATGGCCCGCATCGTCTCCGATCTCTCCGGCGACACCGCCCGCCCACGCATCCTGGATCTCGCGTCCGGACCCGGCTCGCTCGGACGAGCCCTGCTCGACGAGATCCCGCACGCGCGAGTGGTGATGGCCGACAAGGATCCCGCCCTCCTCGCGATCGCAGCCAACGCGCACGCCGGGGACGACCGCGTGGAGATCCTCGAAACGGATCTGGACGACCCCGGCTGGACGGCAGCTCCCGTTCTGGCCGAGCCTTTCGACGCGATCGTCAGCACCACCGCGCTGCACTGGCTGCGACCGGAGACGCTCATTCGCGTGTACTTCGAGCTCGCCGGAATGCTCCGCCCGCAGGGCGTCTTCCTCAACGGCGACCACCTCGCATTCGACGCAGTCTCCGCGCCGACGCTGCACGCCCTCTCCTCGCGCGACGACGAACTGCAGCAGCAGGCCGCCTTCTCCTCCGGCACGGAGACCTGGGACCAATGGTGGGCCGCCGTCGGCGCCGACCCCGACTACGCGGACGCGATGCGGGCGCGCGAAATCGCCTGGGGCGGCTCTCTGGACACCCCACCGCCCAAGGTCACCCTCGGCTTCCACATCGAGGCACTCCGCTGCGCCGGCTTCACCGAGGCCGGAACCGCATGGCAGTACCTCGACGACTACATCGTCTCCGGGATCCGCTGAGGGGCGTGCGGAGTTGGGCGCCGTTCGGGTGGTCTGCTGCGGCTGCGGGCCCCCTCGGCGGCGCCCTCTCGGTGCAGCAGGCAGCGCAGTGCTCCCTCGACGTGCAGCTCGACATCCGGCTCGGCGGGCACGCCTTCACGGAGCCCAACCCGCTCGGCCTCGCGGTTGACGGAACGCCTTCCCAGAGAAGGTCCGGGCCAAGCTCCGCGAGATCAGCAGACGCTCTTCGAGCGCGTCCTCATCCACCAGAATGACGTGAGCGGGCATCACAGACATGCGTCTCTTTGTGTCGGCGGCGCTCGCCGAGCCGCGTCGAGGACGGGGGCGCAGGAGGATCCCTCTCGCGAATGACGCGCGTCGTCCGCTGCGCCGATTTCCCCCGACCGTGCGCCCAATAGCGTCGCAGAGGTGACATATAGCGAACCCTCTTCAGCGACGGCCAGCCCCGTCCCGTCCTTGCGAGCCATCGCTCCCCTCGTCGTCGTCGCGCTGGCCGCAGTCGTCGCGCTCGTCGCTCCGTTCCCGAGCCAAAGCCTGAGCGTCGCCGTCACGCGGGCGGCCGCATCCGCCGGCTTCGCAGTCCCCGGAGTGGAGTTCCTCGCAGACGGACTCCTCGTCGTCCTCGCGGCGTTCGCGGCGGCAGTGCTGCTGCACGCGTGGTGGCGGACGCCGGAGCGCCGTGCCCTCGTGATTGCGGGAGGCACGGCAGTGGTGCTCGCGTACCTCGGCAGCGAGGCGGGCAAGTCTCTGTTCGCGCAGGAGCGACCGTGCACGCGATAGCCTTCCGCGGGGGCATGCGACACCGCAGACTATTCCTTCCCTTCCAACCATGCGACGCTGGCATTCGCCGCGACATGTGCCATCGCCATCGTGGGCGGGCGGCTACTGTGGGCGACCACCGCGGGGGCACTTGCGCTCGCGGTTGCGTCCGGACGCCTGCTCGAGGGAGTGCACTATCTTCATGAGGTCGCGGCCGGCGCGATCTGGGGGCTCATTGTGCCGACCCTGCTCATCCTCACGGTCGCGATTGCGCGCACGCGGGTCTGCCGCCGCCTGCGACGAAACCGCCCCTGAGTCCTCGCACGTCGCCGAACCGCTTCGCGCTCCGGCTACAACGCACGTCGCCACGGGCTGCACCCCACCGCTCCCCCAAACGCCGCCTGCACGCTTCGCGTTTGACGGCGCCCGGGGCCCCTCGCGGCGGGGACCCGGGAAGACAGCAGCGAGTCACGACAATAAGAGGAGGGCCGCGGTTCGCAATGCGAACCGCGGCCCTCCTCTTATTGTCGTGACGTCGGGCTGACAGGATTTGAACCTGCGACCCCTTGACCCCCAGTCAAGTGCGCTACCAAGCTGCGCCACAGCCCGTTGCTCCCCCACCCGGGCGCGAGGCTCCGAGCGAGGCAACTCCACTATCTTAGCGTGTCGGCGGGGGTGCGTCGTGCACCAACCCGAAGGCGCCTCGACGGCCCCGCCGACACGGTGCCGGACGCGCGCTGAACGGCTTCCCGACGAAGCCGGCGCGTCCGGGCACCTGGAACCTCCGCCCCGCAGCGGATGTGTCCAGTCTGGTCGACGACGGGATGCGAGCAGGGGGTCTGCATCCCGCCGCCGAGTCTCATCCGGCGGTGGTCCCGCCGAGGATCTGGTCGATCTCGTCCTGGGTGAGCGGGGTCCAGGGGGACGAGTCGGGGTCCGAGCTGGCGGCCTCGGGGCTGTCGCCCTGGGTCCACCACTTGGCCTCGAAGGGGACGCCGTCGAAGAGGACGCGCTGACCCTTGTCGTACGGGGTGGTGCCCGACCAGGCCGGGTAGGTGCCGGCCGGCAGCGTCGGCTGCGGGATGGGCGTCTCACCGGGGAGCACGGGGCCGACGAGCTCCCACGGGGTCTCCCACTGGTTCAGGACGGGGTTGTCGGGCACGTCGCCCTTGGTCCACCACTTGGCGACGTACACGTTGCGGTGCCAGACGACCTTGGTGCCCTTGAGGTACGAGTTGGTCTGGGTCCAGATGGGGTACGGGGAGGTCGCTGGGTCGTCGGCGACGGCGGTGCTGGTGGGCTCCGCGGTGGTGACGGACGACTCGCCGAGGGAGATGTGACCGTCGAAGCCCTTCGAGAGGAGGCCGGCGAAGGTCTGCTTGCCCTGGTCCACACCGGAGCAGGCGTCCGAGACGACGGAGGTGTCGACGTAGTTGGAGCCGCAGGTCTTGTCGCGGTTGGCGGACCACATGGACATGCGGCCGACGCCCTCGGAGACGGCCCACGCGTTGAAGGCGGTGGCGTCCTTGAGGCTGAACACCTCGTCCTCGACGTCGTTCTGGCCGATCATGGGGGTGGCGCCGATCTTCGCCCACAGGCTGGGGTCGCTCTGGTGCAGGTCGGCCCGGTCGTACAGCACGCCGAGCTGACGCTGGGCGGCGGTGACGGCGGCCTCCGCGTTCTGCGCCATGGACTTCTTGGCGTCCTTCGACGTGCCGAAGTCCATGGTCATGACGTTGACACCGGCGATGTCGACCTTGGCCTTGAGCATGGCGGCGATGGCGTTGGTGCCGTCGGAGGTCATGCCACTGGGCGAGACGGGGAGGGTCAGCCACACGGCGAGGCTCTTGCCGGCGGCGCGACGCTCCTTCTGCAGGTCGGCGATGGCGGACGCGCGACGGTCGGTCGCCGCGGAATCGGTCAGGCCGTCGCCCTCGAGGTCGAGGTCGATGGTGCCGATCTTGTAGCGGTCGACGACGGAGGCGTACGCCTTCTTGAGCGCCGCCTCATCGGCGCAGTTCACGGCGAGCTCGTCGTTGTTCAGACCGCCGAAGGAGACCGCGATGGTGCCGCCCTGCTGTTGGAGGCGCGCGATCCGGCGGTCCAGGTCGAGCGAGGAACGGGCCTCGTCGAGGGTGTAGGCGGCGCCCCAGGAGGGAGTGCACGCGTCCTGCTTCGACGAGACGATGAACGAGAGCACGGCATCCTTCGAGTCCGTGGCGCCCATGTTCTCGAACGCGAACCGCGGGGTGGCGGTCACGTCGACGTAGGAGGCGAACCAGGGCTTGGAGTCCACGGCGGCGCGCGCGCTCCACCACTGGAAGCCGACGACACCGCCGGTGACGACCAACGCGGCGACGAGCGTCGCGCCGACGACCCGCCAGAACCCGAGGCGACGGCCGGAGGTCGACTCCGGAGCCTGGGCGCGCTCGATCTGGGCCGCCTCGGCGGCCTGCGTGTCGCGCGCCATCAGGCGGCCTGCCGCTCGGTGTCGTCGAGCACGGTGTCGCCGATGGCGGAGCCGGCGCTGGTCGTCGCGACCGCGGCACGCTCCACGTGCGGCACCTGTCCGCCGGAGTGGCCGTGGTAGAGCACCGAGCGCCAGTCGATCGACTCGGTCGTGGGAGCGGGAGCCTCCACGGCGCGCTTCGCGCCCTTCTCGACGTACAGCGGCTTGGTCAGGCCGAGCCAGATGTCGACGATGGTCGCGCCGATGCCGATGTAGGAGATGATCGCCCAGATCGCGAGGGTGGCGTTGAACGCGGCGAACGCGGCGTTGCCCCAGTTCTGCGCGTTCCAGTCGCGCCACAGGGTGAACAGCGAGAAGGCGACCATCGCGAGCGGCGCGATCACATACAGCAGCGGCGACGCGGTCCGATTCTTGACCTTCGGCGTGCGGGCGAACGGGATCTTCTTGCCGGTCAGCGACTGCTGGATCGACTTGAGCACCCCGGCCAGGTTGACCGGCAGCAGAATCAGGTTGAAGCCGTAGATGCGGAAGATGTCGGTGGCCTTGTAGCCGGAGTAGCGCAGGTCGGAGGCCTGGCTGATGAAGTACGGCAGTGCGGCCAGCAGCACCACGGGGCTCAGCAGGCGGCCGTCGTACGGGTAGGCCAGGAGGAACACGAGACCGAAGCTCGCCCAGCAGATGGAGGCCATGTAGTTGACGCGCAGCAGCAGCTCGATGCGGGAGACGTTCTCACCGCGGCGGCGGCGCTCCTTGACCTGGCGCCACAGCTTCGGAAGGATCAGCAGCCCTCCGTTGGCCCAGCGGCGGCGCTGCACGATCAGCGAACCGAAGTCCGGCGGGGTCGCGGAGTAGCTCAGGCGCTCGGGGTAGTTCTGCAGGGTCCAGCCGTGGGTGCCGAGGTCGATGCTCGACTCGGTGTCCTCGATGACGGTGCGGTCCTGGATGTACCGGCGCACCTCGAAACCGCCGACGAACTCGGTCTCGACGATGTCCTCCAGCGCGCGCTTGCGGATGACCGCGTTCGCGCCCACCCAGAAGGTCGCGCCGTAGTACGACTTGCCCTGGTGGAGGATGTGCTGGATGTCGGTGGTCGCCCCGGCGAGGCGCTCGATGCGGGTGCCTGCGCCGCGGAACGACGAGTACGGGGTCTGCGTGACGGCCACACGGGCGTTGTCCGGCTGCTGCAGGAAGTACGTCAGCCGCAGGCAGTACTCGCGCAGCAGGATGGAGTCGGCGTCGAGGGTGAGCAGGAAGTCGCTGTCCGGGATCTCGATGTCGCCCGCGCGGCGCTGACCGGCGGCGACCGGGCTCAGGATGGGGCCGTCCGGCGTCTGCTCGGCGCGGTACACGCCGCCCATGAGGCCGATGTACGCGTTGAGGTTCATCGCCTTATTGGCCTCGTGCGAGAGGGAGGCCCACTGCTTGCGCTCGAAGACCGCGAGCTCGGCGTCGAACGTCCAGGTGAGGCGGCGGTAGAGCTGGGCGACGCGCTCCGTCGCGAGAGCAGCGCCCTCGTCGATCGCCGCGCGCACGGCCTCGCCGGTGAGGGCGAGGTCGTCGCCGAGGGCGCGGAGCACCTGGTCGGAGAAGAAGACGTCGACGTGGTCGTCGATGGTGTGGGCGTCGGCCTGGGCGAACAGCCACTCAGCGGCCCAGGTGTAGTGGTCGGCGAGCTCACGCGCGTCGTCCTGGGTGGCGAACGCGCGGCCGTCCGCCAGCTCGAAGCGCAGGAGCGCGTCGGTGAAGCGGAAGCGCGGCTCCGACAGCTGGTCGCTGATGCTGCGGGCGAGGTCGCGCGTGGCCTCGAGGCGGTCGATCACGGCCGGGTCGGTCGGGGTGGGGTTGTCGTCGAGCAGCAGCACGACCCGCTTGGAGGGGAACTCCTGCAGCGCGGCGGAGAGCAGCGTCATCCGCACGACCTCCGGCTCCTCCGCGTAGGAGGGCACGAGCACGGTGATGGTCGGCTGGTTCTCGGAGAAGTGGCGGTCGAGCTCGGCGCGGGGAACGCGCACGTGCTTCTGGAAGCGCTGGAGCGCGCCCTGCCGGGCGACGAGGTACATCAGCGCGGAGAAGGTCAGGAAGGTGACGACGACCGCGTAGCCGATCGCCTCCATGGTGAAGCGGAAGTCCTGCGTGCCGAGCACGAGGAACTGCCGGATGATCGTGGTCACCATGTAGATCGCCCAGAAGACGATCGTCAGCACGATGGCGACGCGGCTCCAGGTGATCTTGCGATCCGACGGCTTCGGGTGGACCGTCGGGAGCGGGGATGTGCGCTTCTCGGAGCCGAGTTGGCGCTTTCGGGCAGGGGTGTATGAAGTTGGAGAACTCATGTTCGGGTATGCGTCCTTTGAGACGAGAGCCCGCACCGTCGGGTCGGCGCGGTCGGGTTAGCTCTCGGATGTCCACATTAGTGAGGACACGATGGGGGACAAATACCCCCAACAGGGTCGCCCCTGCTTTGGGGGTGACTCGTCACCATTTTTCTCAGGATCCGCCCCCGCGTGTCGCTTGACGCACGCGAAAGGGCGCCGAGGTTCACGTCGTTGCGACCATTCCGGCGGAATGACGACAACGACGCGGACCTCGACGCCCGAGACTGTGCGCGGCGCTAGCGCTGGCGCTTCTCGCGCACGCGCATGTTGAGCACGATGGGTGTGCCCTCGAAGCCGTACACCTCCCGCAGCCGGCGGATGATGTACCGCCGGTAGCCCGGATCGAGGAACCCGGTGGTGAAGACCACGAATGTCGGCGGGCGGCTGGAGGCCTGCGTGCCGAACAGGATGCGGGGCTGCTTTCCTCCGCGCACGGGGTGCGGGTGCGCCGCGGTGAGCTCGGCGAGGAAGGCGTTGAACTTGCCGGTCGGGATGCGGGTGTCCCACGACTCGAGCGCCTGCTCCAGCGCCGGGACGAGCTTCTCCAGGTGGCGGCCGGTGCGGGCCGAGATGTTGACGCGCGGGGCCCACGAGACGTGGGCGAGGTCCTGCTCGATCTCGCGCTCCAGGTAGCGGCGGCGCTCGTCGTCGAGCAGGTCCCACTTGTTGAAGGCGAGCACCAGCGCGCGGCCCGACTCGAGCACGAGGTCGATGATGCGCACGTCCTGCTCGCTGATCGGCTCGCTGACGTCCAGGACGACGACGGCGACCTCGGCCTTCTCCAGCGCGGTGGAGGTGCGCAGCGAGGCGTAGAAGTCGGCGCCCTGCTGCAGGTGCACGCGGCGTCGGATGCCGGCGGTGTCGACGAAGCGCCACACTTTGCCGGCCAGTTCGACCTGCTCGTCGACCGGGTCGCGGGTGGTGCCGGCGAGCTCGTTGACGACCACGCGCTCCTCCCCCGCCGCCTTGTTCAGGAGGGAGGACTTGCCGACGTTGGGGCGGCCGACGATCGCGACACGGCGCGGGCCGCCGACCTCCTGCTTGGCGACCGCGGAGACCTCCGGCAGCACCTTCAGGATGTCGTCGAGCAGGTCGGCGACGCCGCGGCCGTGCAGGGCCGACACCGGGCGCGGCTCGCCGAGGCCGAGGGACCACAGCTCGGTCGCGTACGGCTCCTGGCGGGCGTCGTCGACCTTGTTCGCGCCGAGGAAGACCGGCTTGTCGCTCTTGCGCAGCAGCCGCACGACGTGCTCGTCCGTCGCGGTCGCGCCGACGGTGGCGTCGACGACGAACAGCACCGCGTCGGCCAGGTCGATCGCGACCTCGGCCTGTGCGGCGACGGAGGCGTCGATGCCACGGGCGTCCGGCTCCCAGCCGCCGGTGTCGACGACCGTGAAGCGGCGGCCGTTCCACTCCGCCTGATAGGAGACACGGTCACGGGTCACACCGGGGGTGTCCTCCACGACGGCCTCGCGACGGCCGAGGATGCGGTTGACGAGGGCGGACTTGCCGACGTTCGGGCGGCCGACGATCGCGAGCACCGGCAGGGCCGGGAGGTACGTGATCGCGTCCGGGTCCTCGCTGACGGTCTGGAGGATGTCGAGGTCGCTCTCGTCGAGCTCGTAGTCGTCGAGGCCGCTGCGCAGGGCGGCGGCGCGCTGGACGGCGAGACCGTCGTCCAGGTCCGCCATCCGGTCGACGAGGTCGTCGGCGCCGGTCGGCTCGTTATCGATGTCAGACATGGGTCTCTTTCTGTACGACCTGGATGACCGCATCCACGGTCTGGTCGAAGTCGAGGTCGGTGGAGTCGACGGTGGTCACACCGTCCGCGGCGTTCATGAAGTCGACGACCCGGGAGTCGGCCGCGTCCCTCCGGAGCAGCGCCTCGCCGACATGAGTGGCGGAATGGCCGGTCAGCTCAGCAGAACGTCTGGCAATTCTAACGGATTCGTCGGCGGTGAGCAGGATGCGCACGGGGGCGTCCGGGCAGACCACCGTGGTGATGTCCCGGCCCTCGACGACGATGCCGGGCCGGTCGGTGCGGCGCACGATGTCGCGGAACAGGGCGGTGAGGAACGCGCGCACCTCCGGCACCCGCGCGATCGCGCTCACGACGGCGGTGACGTCGGGCTCGCGGATGGCGTCGGTCACGTCGTGGTCGCCGACGAACACATGGTAACCGTCGGGGTCGGTGCCGATGCGGTAGTCGAAGTCGGGCAGCGCGTCGATCACGGCGTCCGCGTCGGTCGGGTCGACCTGGCGGTGGACCACGTACCAGCTGAGCGCGCGGTAGGCGGCTCCCGTGTCGAGGTACGCCCAGCCGAGCCGGCGGGCGGTGGCCTTCGAGACGGAGGACTTGCCGCTCCCCGCGGGGCCGTCGACCGCCACGACGATCGGGGTCTGTGCGAGCTCGGTCATCCGGCGATCCTCCAGCCGCGTTCGGTCAAGTCGGTGACGGTGCGGGTCAGCACCTCGGGCAGCACGGCGATCTCCGCCAGGCCGAACGCGGCCCCCGGCGAGTGTTCGAGCCTCAGGTCCTCCAGGTTCACGTCCAGCTCGCCGAGCTCGTTGAGGAGGCGCGCGAGCTCGCCCGGGCGGTCCTCCACCATCACGATGAGCGAGCTGTAGCGCTTGTCCTGGCCGTGCTTGCCGGGCAGACGGGCGACGCCGAGGTTGCCGCCGGCGATCTCCTCGGCGATCGTGCGGCGCGAGCCGATGGCGTCCACGTCGCCGAGCGCGGCGAGCACCCGGTCGAGGTCGTCGCGGTAGGCGCGCAGGATCTCGACGAGCGCGGGAGCGTTGGCCCCGAGGATCTGCACCCACAGCTCCGGCTCGCTCGCGGCGATGCGGGTCACGTCGCGCACGCCCTGGCCGGCGAGGCCGAGCGCGGCGTCCGTGGAGCCCGCGAGCCGCTTGGCCATCAGGCTCGAGACGATCTGCGGCGCGTGCGAGACGAGCGCGACGGCGGCATCGTGCTCGGCGGCGGGCATCTCGACCGGGTTCGCGCCGAGGTCGAGGATGAGCGCCTCCACCAGGCTCACCGCGTCGCGCGGGTTCTCCGGCCGGGCGGCGACGACCCAGGGGCGGCCGATGAAGAGGTCGGCGCGCGCCGCGCTGGGGCCGCCGCGCTCACGGCCGGCGAGCGGATGTGAGCCGACGTAGCGCGTGAGGTCGGCTCCCGTCTCCTCCAGTTCGGAGAGCGGAGCGACCTTCACGCTGGCGACGTCGGTGACGACGGCGTCGGGATGCGCGGCGAGCTCCTCCGCCACGACGCGTGCGACGAGGTCCGGCGGCACCGCGACGACGATCAGAGCCGGCTCCGCTCCCCCGTCGTCCGCGCGGCCGGCACCGTAGTCGGCTGCCAGCCGCAGGTGGGCGGGCGAGGCGTCGGCGAGCAGCACGTCGACCCCGCGGGCGCGCAGCCCGAGGCCGACGGAGGCACCGAGGAGCCCTGCACCGACGACGCGGACGGGACCGGCGAGCCGGGAGGCGGTTTCGTTCACGGATCCACCTTAGTCAGCGGCGACACCGCGCACCGTCGCTCCTCCTCCCTCCGCACATTTGGACCAAATGTCGACTCCGGCGGCGCCGAAGGCGACATTCGGTCCAAATCGGCACGGGGGCCGCGCGGAGGCTCAGCCCTCGCGGGAGATGGTGAGGAGCTTGCCGAGCTCCTCCTTGGTGAGGTCACGCATGGCCCCCACCTTCAGGGTGCCGAGGTGCAGCGGGCCGAACTGCCGGCGCACCAGCTCGATCACGGGATGCCCGACCTCCGCCATCATGCGGCGCACGATGCGGTTGCGGCCCGAGTGCAGGGTCACCTCGACGAGGCTGTCCTTGCCCCCGCCGCTGGACTGGAGCAGGCGGGCGCGGTCGGCGGAGATGGGGCCGTCCTCGAGTTCCACGCCGCGGGTCAGCCGTGCGATCGTCTGCGGGGTGACCAGGCCGCGCACGCGCGCGATGTACGTCTTGGTGACACCGAACGACGGGTGCGCGAGCACGTGGGCGAGTTCTCCGTCGTTGGTCAGGATGAGGAGGCCGGAGGTCTCCGCGTCGAGCCGGCCGACGTTGAAGAGGCGCTCGTCGAACTCCGCCGCGAATCGGGAGAGGTCGGGACGGCCCTGCTCGTCGCGCATCGAGCTGACCACGCCGACGGGCTTGTTCAGCATGATGTAGCGGCGGCTGGTGTCGAGCTGCACGGCCGTACCGTCGACGGCGACGCGGTCCTGCTCCGGATCGATGCGGCGGCCGAGCTCGGTCACGACCTGGCCGTTGACCGTCACGCGGCCCTCGACGATCAGCTGTTCGGAGACGCGGCGGGAGGCGACTCCGGCCGCGGCCATGACCTTCTGCAGGCGTTCGCCCTGCGGGGCGTCCTCAGCGGACATCGGCGTCGAATCCTTCCGCTCCGTCCGCCAGCAGCGGGGAGATCTTGGGCAGCTCGTCCAGTGAGTTGATGCCGAGCTGGGCGAGCAGCAGATCGGTCGTGCCGTAGTTGATGGCTCCGGTCTCGCTGTCGGTGAAGAGCTCGGTGATGAGCCCGCGGCCGAGGAGGGTGCGCACGACCGAGTCGACGTTGACCGCACGGATGGAGGCGATCGCGCCGCGGCTGATCGGCTGCTTGTACGCGATGACGGCGAGTGTCTCGAGCGCCGCCTGCGAAAGCTTCGTCGGGTTCTGCTGCAGCACGTAGCCGGAGACGACCGTGTCGTACTCCGCGCGCACGTAGACGCGCCAGCCGCCGCCGACCTCGCGCAGTTCGAAGCCGCGCCGGATGCTGCCGCCCGGTGCCGCGCCGTCGAAGTCCTCGATAAGCACGTCGATCGCCTGCCGCACGCGCTTCACCGGCGCCCCGACAGCCGTGGCAAGCGTCACGACGCTCATCGGCTCGTCGGCGACCATGAGGATCGCTTCCAGCGCGCGCTCGATCTCGGTGTCGTCGACGGGCGCCGGCACCTCCGTCGTGTCCGTCGCCTCGGTCACATCCTCAACCGTCATAATCCGCTCCCAGGTTGGTCAGGTTCTCCTCGGACCAGTGCTCCGCGGTCCAGCGCAGGGTCAGCTCGCCGAGCGGCTCCAGCTGTTCGAAGGCGATGGCCGCGTGCCGGTACAGCTCCAGCACGGCCAGGAAGCGCGCGATCACCACGCCTTTCTGATCGGCGCCCGCGACCAGCTGCCGGAACGACAGCTGGTCCCCGCCGCGCAGCAGGCCGACGACGATCGCCGCCTGCTCCCGGATGCTCACGAGCGGCGCGTGGAGGTGGTCCAGCCCCACGACGGGGATCTCCCGCGGGGTCATCGCCAGCGCCGCGAGTGCCGCGAAGTCGTCGAGGCCGAGGGTCCAGACCAGCTCCGGGTCACGCTGGCGGAACTTGTCCTCCAGCCGCACGGTGCGGGTGTGGCGGGCGCTCTCGGTCTCCAGCGCACGGCCGAACCAGGCCGAGGCCTCCTTGAACGCGCGGTACTGCAGCAGGCGGGCGAAGAGGAGGTCGCGCGCCTCGAGCAGCGCGACGTCCTCCGCGTCGACGAGCTCGCCCTGCGGGAGGAGTCCGGCGACCTTGAGGTCGAGCAGGGTCGCGGCCACGAGCAGGAACTCGCTCGCCTCGTCGAGGCTGTCCTCCGTCTCGAGCGCGCGCAGGTAGGCGATGAACTCGTCCGTCACCCGGCTCAGCGAGATCTCGGTGATGTCGAGCTCGTGCTTGGTGATCAGGGACAGCAACAGGTCGAACGGGCCCTCGAAGGTGCCGACGGCGACGCGGAAGCCGGTGCCCGGCGTCTCCTCGACGACCACGGCGTCGACCGCGGGCTCACCCGGCGGCGCGCCGTCAGGCGACGGCGCCACGGAAGATCAGTTCCCGCGCGAGCTGGCGGTAGGCCTCGGCGGCGGCGTGCTCGGGCGCGAACTGGGTGATCGGGGTGCCGGCGACGGACGCGTCCGGGAACTTCACCGTGCGCGAGATGACGGTCTCCAGCACGCGGTCGCCGAAGGCGTCGACGACGCGCTCCAGCACCTCGCGCGAGTGGAGGGTGCGCGAGTCGTACATGGTCGCCAGGATGCCGTCGAGCTCGATCGCCGGGTTGAGGCGCTCGCGCACCTTGTCGATCGTCTCGATGAGCAGGGCCACTCCGCGCAGCGCGAAGTACTCGCATTCGAGCGGGATGAGCACGCCGTGGCTCGCCGTGAGGGCGTTGACCGTCAGGATGCCGAGCGAGGGCTGGCAGTCGATGAGGATGACGTCGTAGTCGGCGCTGACCTTGCGGAGCACCGAGGCCAGGATCTGCTCGCGGGCGACCTCGTTGACGAGGTGCACCTCGGCGGCGGAGAGGTCGATGTTGGCCGGGATGATGTCGAGCCCGGGGACGCTCGTGGTCTGGATCGCGCCCTGCACGTCGGCGTTGCGGTTGAGGAGCAGGTCGTAGATGGTCGTCACGTCGTGCGTCTGCGCGCCGAGACCGGCCGAGAGGGCGCCCTGGGGGTCGAAGTCGATGGCCAGCACGCGCCGGCCGTAGTCCGCGAGGGTGGCACCGAGGTTGATGGAGGTCGTCGTCTTGCCGACGCCGCCCTTCTGGTTGCAGAGCGCCACGATGCGGGCCGGCCCGTGCTGGGCGAGCGGAGACGGCTGGGGGAACGCGCGCACGGGTCGCCCGGTCGGTCCGAGCTTCGTGGCGAGGGAGGCCTCGTCCATGCCGGGAAGCTCTGTCCTGACCTCGTCGTTGCGCGTCACCGGGGTGTTCCTCGTCCCTCTCCTAGGCGGTCTGTTCAAGGGGACAGTCTATCCGCGGCGCACCGGTGCCGCGGGGCGGCCGGGCGGCGGTTCGCGGGAGGGCGCGCGGCCGGGCGGCTCAGCGCGCCCGCGGGTGCGCCGACGTGTAGACGTCACGCAGCGTGTCCGCCGTCACGAGCGTGTAGATCTGGGTCGTGGCCACCGACGAGTGCCCGAGCAGCTCCTGCACCACGCGCACGTCGGCGCCGCCCGCCAGCAGGTGGGTGGCGAAGGAGTGCCGGAGGGTGTGGGGCGAGATCTCGACCGGCAGCTGCGCGCGCTCCGCGGCGGCCCGGATGATCAGCCAGGCGTTCTGCCGCGACAGGCGGGCCCCGCGCATCCCGAGGAACAGCGCGGGCGTCGCCCGGCCCTTCGCCGAGAGCAGCGGGCGGGCGCGCACGAGGTACGCGTCGATGGCCGCGCGCGCGTAGCTGCCGAGGGGGACGATGCGCTGCTTGCTCCCCTTGCCCGTCAAGCGCACGATGTCGGCGTCGATCACGTCGTCCACGTTGAGGCCGACCGCCTCGCTGACGCGTGCGCCCGTCGCGTACATCAGCTCGAGGAGGGCCTTGTCGCGGAGGTTCGCGACCTCCTCCCCGTCCGTCGCCGCCAGCAGGGCCGCCACCTGGTCGATCGTGATCGCCTTCGGCAGGCGGCTCGGCAGCTTCGGGGGACGCACCTCGTGCGCGACGTCCTGCTCCAGTCGGCCCTCCTCCAGGAGGAAGCGGTGGAAGCCGCGCACCGTCGAGAGCACGCGGGCGAGAGAGGAGGCGGTGAGCGGCGACTCCGGGCGCGTTCCGAGGTGGCCGACGAACTCCGCGACCATCGGCGCGGTGACCTCTCGCAGGTCGGTCACCGCGCGCTCGTCGAGCCAGCCGGTGTAGACGGCGAGGTCACGCCGGTAGGCGGCGACGGTGTTCGCCGAGAGCCCGCGCTCGATCGTCACGTGCCGCAGGTAGGCGTCCACCTCCGCCGCAGCGGTCATCCCCTGCCGAGCTTCGGGTGGGTCGGCCAGGGCGCGTCCGCCGGGCCGAGTGTCGCCCAGCCCTTCTCGCGGGCCGTGCGCGCCGCGAGCAGCGCGATGATCAGCGGGGCGTTGTGCACGGTGCGGGCGAGCACGGCGTCGACCGCCTCGTCCAGCGGCAGCCACCGCGTCTCGATGTCCGCCTCCTCCTCCTCGCGGGCGAAGGCCTCCACCGCCGGGCGCACGCCGCGCGCCAGGTAGATGCGGATGGCCTCGTCGCTGCCGCCGGGGCTCGTGAAGATGTCGTTCAGCACGTTCCACTCGTCGGCGACGAGGTCGGCCTCCTCCGCCAGCTCGCGCTGCGCTGCGACCAGCGGGTCCTCGCCACGGATGTCGAGCAGGCCGGCCGGGATCTCCCAGTCGCGATGACGCACCGGATGCCGGTACTGGCTGATCAGCAGCACTCGGTCCTGCTCGTCCAGCGCGAGCACCGCGACAGCGCCCGTGTGGTCCACATACTCGCGCGTGATGTCCTCGCCGTTGTAGCGGAACACGTCGCGACGCAGGTCCCAGACCTTGCCCTCGAAGACCCTCTCGGAGGAGACGACCTCGGGGTGGAGCGGCTCGTCCGACAGCAGGCGGTCCCCCATCAGCCCTCCGCGGCGACGTCGAAGAGGAGGCTGGCCTTCTGACGCTCGAGCGCCGCGCCGACCAGGCCGGCGAAGAGCGGGTGCGCGCGATTGGGTCGCGAGCGCAGCTCCGGGTGGGCCTGCGTGCCGATGTAGAACGGGTGCACGTCGCGCGGCAGCTCGACGTACTCGACCAGGTGGCCGTCGGGCGACGTGCCCGAGAACCACAGGCCCGCGTCGGCGATCTGCTCGCGGTAGTTGTTGTTGACCTCGTAGCGGTGGCGGTGGCGCTCGCTGGCCTCGGTGGCGCCGTACAGCTCGGCGGCGAGGGAGCCCTCGGCGAGAGCGGCCGGGTAGAGGCCGAGGCGCATGGTGCCGCCCAGGTCGCCGCCGGCGATGATCTCCACCTGCTCCGCCATCGTCGCGATGACGGGGAACTCGGTCTCGGGGTCGAACTCCGACGACGACGCGCCGCCCAGGCCGGCCTCGTGTCGTGCGTACTCGATGACCATGCACTGCAGGCCGAGGCAGAGGCCGAGCGCGGGGAGGCCGTTCTCGCGGGCGAAGCGCAGCGCCCCGACCTTGCCCTCGATGCCGCGCACGCCGAAACCGCCGGGCACGCAGATCGCGTCGACGTCGCTCAGCTGCGCGGCCGCCCCCTCCGCCGTCTGGCACTCGTCCGACGGGATCCACTTGAGCTTCACCTTCGTCTGATGCGCGAAGCCTCCCGCGCGAAGCGCCTCGGTGACCGACAGGTAGGCGTCGGGGAGGTCGATGTACTTGCCGACGAGGCCGATGACGACCTCGTGCTTCGGGTCGTGCACAGCCTCGAGCAGGCGCGCCCAGCCGTCCCAGTCGACGTCGTTCGCCTTGTCGAGGCCGAGCTGGTCGATGATGTAGGCGTCGAGGCCCTGGTCGTGGAGCATCGTGGGGATGTCGTAGATGCTCGGCACGTCCACGGCGTTCACGACGGCGCCCTCGTCGACGTCGCACATGAGCGCGATCTTGCGCTTGTTGCTCTCGGAGACCGGGCGGTCGCTGCGGAGAACGAGCGCGTCGGGCTGGATGCCGATGGAGCGCAGCGCCGCGACCGAGTGCTGGGTCGGCTTGGTCTTCTGCTCGCCCGACGCGTTCATGAACGGGACGAGCGACACGTGCACGAAGAAGCAGTTCTTGCGGCCCAGCTCGTGGCGCACCTGGCGGGCCGACTCGATGAACGGCTGCGACTCGATGTCGCCGACCGTGCCGCCGATCTCCGTGATGATCACGTCGGGGGCGGGCTCGCCGTCCGGGCCGGGCTGGGCCTGCAGGCGCATACGGCGCTTGATCTCGTCCGTGATGTGCGGGATGACCTGGACCGTGTCGCCGAGGTACTCGCCGCGGCGCTCCTTGGCGATCACGTTCGAATAGATCTGGCCGGTGGTCACGTTGGCCGACTGGCCGAGGTTGATGTCGAGGAATCGCTCGTAGTGCCCGATGTCGAGATCGGTCTCGGCTCCATCGTCGGTCACGAAGACCTCGCCGTGCTGGAACGGGTTCATCGTCCCCGGATCGACGTTCAGATAGGGGTCGAGCTTCTGCATCACGACGCGGAGCCCGCGCGCGGTCAGAAGGTTGCCCAGGGAGGCCGCCGTGAGGCCCTTCCCCAACGAAGAAACGACACCACCGGTCACGAAGATGTGCTTGGTAGTGCCGTTCGAGATGCCCGCTTCAGATTTATCCACCACGGGCTTGCAGCTTATCACCATCGGCTCGGTCCCCGCCGCACGGGATGCCGCGCTCGCCCGACGGATCAGCGCGCGGCGGCCGCCATCTCGACGAGCTCCCTGGCGTGCGCGAGGCCGCTCTCGGAGTCCGGGAGACCGGACAGCAGACGGGCCATCTCGGCGATGCGCTCGTCGCCGTCGAGGCGGCGCACGCTGGAGGCCGTGACCGATCCGTCGTTGCCCTTCACGACCGTGAGGTGGTTGGTCGCGAAGGCCGCCACCTGGGCCAGGTGCGTCACGACGATCACCTGCGCGCGCTCGGCGAGCCGCGCCAGCCGCCGGCCGATCTCGATCGCGGAGGCGCCGCCCACGCCGGCGTCGATCTCGTCGAAGACGAACGTCGGCACCGGGTCCGCCCCGGCGATGACCACTTCGATCGCGAGCATGACGCGTGAGAGCTCGCCCCCGGAGGCGCCCTTGCCGAGCGGTCGAGGTTCCGCGCCGGGATGCGGCTGCAGCAGGATGGACACCTGGTCGCGCCCGGTGGAGGAGTACTCCTCGCGCTCGGTCACCTCGACGACCACTCGGGCGTCGGGCATGGCGAGGGCGGAGAGCTCGTCGGAGACCGCGGCGGAGAGACGCTCGGCGGCCTCGCGCCGGCGCGCGCCCAGGTCGGCGGCGAGCTCGGCCACGAGTGCCTCGTCGGCCTCGACCTCCCGGCTCAGCGCCTCGATGCGGTCGGCGTCGCCGTCGAGCTCCAGCAGGCGCAGGCTGCCGGTCTCGAGCGTGCGGATGACGTCGTCGAGGGTGGGACCGTACTTGCGCACGAGGGCGGCGAGCTCCGACCGCCGCTCCTGCACGATCTCCAGCTCGCGGGCGCCGTCGGTGTCGAGCCCGTCGAGGTAGGTCGACAGCTGGGCAGCGATGTCGGAGACGAGGTAGTTCGCGTTGGCCACCGCCTCCGCCAGCGGCCCCAGCGCGGTGTCGTGGGGCGCCATGCGCTCCAGCTGGCGGCGGGCATTGTCGAGCAGCCCGAGCGCGTCGGCGCCCTCCGACTCCTCCGCCGAGAGCAGCTCGCGTGCGCCGGCCGCGGCGAGCCGCAGCTCCTCCAGATTGGTCAGCCGCTCGGAGCGCTCCGCCAGCTCGTCGTCCTCGCCGGGCTGCGGGGCGAGGGTCTCGATCTCGGACATGGCGACGCGCAGGTCTTCCGCTTCGCGCGCGCGGCGGTCGCGGTCGGTGATCAGCTCGTCGAGCTCGGCGCGGTCGTCGCGCCAGCGATGGAAGACCTGCGCATACGCCTCGACGGCGGCGGCGAAGTCCGGCCCCGCGAAGCGGTCGACGGCCTCACGCTGCGCGACCGCGGAGCGCAGGCGGATCTGATCGGACTGGCCGTGCACGACGACCAGCTGCTCGCCCAGCTCGGTCAGCACGCTTACCGGCGCACTGCGGCCGCCCACGACGGCGCGCGACCGGCCCTCCGCAGAGACGGCCCGGCTCAGCACCAGCTCCGCCTCTCCCCCGCCCAGGGCGTCGACATCGCCGCCCGCATCGCGGACGCGCTCGACGACGTCGCCCGCGTCGGCGACGCGCCAGCGGCCTTCGACCCAGGCCTGACCACTGCCCAGCCGCACCGCGCCCGTGTCGGCCCGCGAGCCGAGCAGCAGCCCGAGCGCCGAGACCACCATCGTCTTGCCCGCACCGGTCTCGCCGGTGATGGCCGTGAATCCCGGCCCCAGGGGCAGGGAGGCGTCCGCGATAACGCCCAGGTCTTTGATCGAGATCTCCTCGATCGCTCCACGCACGTCAGTCACGGCCCGCTGGTCCCCTCCATCCCGTGACGGGAAGATCGAACTTGTGCACGAGCCGGTCGGTGAACGGCCCGGGATGCAGCCGGGCGAGGCGTACCGGGATGGGCGAGCGCCGGACGACGACGCGCGCACCGCTCGGGAGGTCGAACGCCCGTCGCCCGTCGCACCAGAGGATCCCGGCGCCGCCAGCGCGGTCGAGCAGCTCGACCGCCAGCGACGATTCCGCGTCGACCACCAACGGCCGCGAAAAGAGCGCGTGCGCACTGAGCGGCACGAGCAGCAGGGCGGCGACGCCGGGCCAGACGACGGGGCCGCCCGCGGAGAACGAATAGGCGGTGGAGCCGGTCGGCGTCGACATCACGACGCCGTCGCAG
Source organism: Leifsonia sp. LS1 (assembly GCF_020521355.1). NCBI lineage: Bacteria > Bacillati > Actinomycetota > Actinomycetes > Micrococcales > Microbacteriaceae > Leifsonia > Leifsonia sp. LS1. The sequence goes on along the minus strand of NZ_BPER01000007.1, from coordinate 159,636 downwards.
CCGAAGCTCGACATCGGGCGGCCGTCGACCTCGATGACCACCTCGAGCATCCGCTCGCGGCTGGCCTTCTCGACCGTGGCCTCGTTGAGCGCCCAGCTCTCGTAGACGACCTCGTCGCCCACCTTGACCCGGGCCGACAGCGTCATGCGCTCCTCGACCTCGTAGTCCTTGGCGAGGCCCCGGGCGACGGCGATCTCGAGGTCGTCGCGCTCGCTCTCGGCGAGGAAGCCGACATGGCCCAGGTTCACCCCGAGCAGCGGAGCCGCACAGCCTCTGACCAGCTCGGCCGCGCGCAGGATGGTCCCGTCGCCGCCGAGCACGATCACGAGCTCGAGCTCGCTCGGCTTCACCTCGTCGCCGAGCAGGGCGATCCGGTCGAGACCGGGCTCGGCCGCCAGCAGGTCGCGGCGCTCGTCGGCGCTCAGCACCGGGATCACGCCCGCCTCCAGCAGCTGGGTGCACACGCGCACGCCCGCCTCGAGCGAGTCCTGACGACCGGTGTGCGCGACGACGAGGATGTATCGCGTCGCTGCTCCCATACCCGTCACTCCTCTTGCTCGTGTGGTCGTCATCCCATTCTGTCGGAGAATCGGCGCGATCCGGTCGGATCGGCGTCACCTGTGGAGAATTCACGGGATGTTCCGCCGGCCCTGCGCCGCGTGCGCTCCGGGCTCAGCGGGCAAGCTCCTGCGCCCGGTCGAGCCACTCGGTCGGGTTCGTGCCGCGCTGCGTGAGATGCACGAGGAACTCCCGGTTGCCGTGCGATCCGGCGATCGGCGACGCGATGACGCCGGCCGTGCCGAGACCGAGGTCGAAGCCCGCCCAGAGCACGCCGGTGAGGGCGTCCGCCCGCAGCCCGGCGTCGTGCACGATCCCCTCGCGCACTCCCGTGCGACCGACCTCGAACTGCGGTTTGACCAGGAGCACGAAATCGGCCTCCCGGACCGCCGTCTCGCGGAGCGCGGGCAGCACCTGCCCGAGGGAGATGAAGGAGAGATCGGCGACGACCAGGTCGGGACGAACCTCGCTCCCGGTCAGCCCGGCGAGCTGGCCCGCCGTCAGCGAGCGCACGTTGACGCCCTCGAACGACGACAGCCGCTGCTCCTGCCGCAGCTCGGGGGCGAGCTGGCCGTGGCCGACGTCGACGGCGATCACCCGCGCGGCGCCGCGCTCCAGGAGCACCTGGCTGAAGCCGCCGGTCGAGGCGCCCGCATCGAGTGCGTGCCGCCCTTCCACCGGCACCGCGAAGGCGTCGAGCGCGGCGATCAGCTTGTGGGCGCCACGGCTCACGTAGTGATCGGCGCCCGCGACCTCGATTGCCTGGGACTCGCCGACCTTGGCGGACGCACGCACGACGGGGACACCGTCCACCGTCACGAGGCCCTGCGCGACGAGCGTCGCGGCGTGGGTGCGCGAACGAGCCAGCCCGCGCGCGGCCAGAGCGACGTCGAGCCGGTCAGCCATCGCGGCGGACGTCGGCTCCCTCGAGCCGGTCGGAGAGCTCGGCGTGCAGCTGGGCGTAGGCGTCGGCGCGCGCGGCGAGCGGCTGCTCCTCGATCACCTCGAGGCGCTCCACCAGCGCGTCGTCTCCGTGGTCGCGGTCCTGTTCGGGCATGCGTTCAGGCTACCCCTCCGTCCGGGCCCGCCTACTCGACGAAGACCCCGGCGAGCGTCTTCTTGCCGCGGCGCAGCACGACCATCCCGCCGTCGAGGGCAGCCCCGCCGATCGGCGCCTCGGCGTCCTCCGCCTTCGCGTTGTTGGTGTAGACGCCACCCTGGTCGACGGCACGACGCGCCTCCCCGAGGCTCTTCGTGAGGCCGGTGTCGACGAGCGCCTGGGCGATCGTGGTGCTCGGCGCCGTCGTGGTGTTCGGCAGCTCGCGCAGGGCCGACTCCAGGGTGCCGCGGTCGAGCGACGCGAGGTCGCCCTGGCCGAACAGGGCCCCGGTCGCCGCGATGACCGCCTCGGTCTGCTCGACCCCGTGCACGAGCGCGGTGACGTCGCGCGCCAGCCGCAGCTGGGCCGCGCGGCGGAACGGCTCGTCCGCCACGGCGCGCTCGTACTCGGCGATCTCGTCGCGGGTGAGGAAGGTGAAGACCTTGAGACGCGCGATCACATCGGCGTCGTCGGTGTTGACCCAGAACTGGTAGAACGCGTACGGGCTGGTGAGAGCCGCGTCGATCCAGATCGCGTTGCCCTCGCTCTTGCCGAACTTGGTGCCGTCGCTGTTGGTGATGAGCGGCGTGCCGATGGCGTGGACGTGCACGCCCTCGACCTTGCGGATCAGCTCCGTCCCGCTGGTCAGGTTGCCCCACTGGTCGCTGCCGCCGGTCTGCAGCACGCAGCCGTACTGGCGGTACAGCTCGAGGAAGTCGAGTCCCTGGAGGATCTGGTAGCTGAACTCGGTGTAGGAGATGCCCTCGTCGGAGTTCAGGCGCGCGGCGACCGCGTCCTTCTTCAGCATGGTGCCGACGCGGAAGTGCTTGCCGATCTCGCGCAGGAAGTCGATGGCCGACAGCGGAGCCGTCCAGTCGAGGTTGTTGACGAGGCGGGCGGCGTTGTCGCCCTCGAAGCTCAGGTACTTCGACACCTGCGCCTGCAGGGAGCGGACCCACTCGGCGACCGTCTCGCGCGTGTTGAGCGTGCGCTCCGCGGTCGGCCGCGGGTCGCCGATCAGACCGGTCGAGCCGCCGACCAGCCCGAGCGGCTTGTGCCCGGCCAGCTGCAGCCGGCGCATAGTGAGCAGCTGCACGAGGTGGCCGAGGTGGAGACTCGCCGCCGTCGGGTCGAAACCGCAGTAATACGTGACCGGTCCGCCCGCCAGGAGCTCTCTCAGTGCGGCCTCGTCGGTGGAGACGTGGACGAGGCCGCGCCAGACGAGCTCGTCCCACACGGTGTCGAAGGACGGGTCGATGGTCTGCGATTCGAGGGTCACGGAGTCGGACATCTGCTCAGATTATCAGCGGGAGGATGCTCTCCTTCTTTCGTGACGACAGGCCTGAAGGCCTGACCTGGTTGCCATCAGGTCCCCAAGCCTGATATCATTGCCATCAGGCCTGGAATCCTGATCGAGGAGGCAGCATGTTCGTCATCACCGCCGACCAGGTCGGCAGCCGCACCGGTCCCGATCTGGCCGCCGAGACGATGACCGTCGTGCAGGAACGCCACGGCGAGCGCCTCGCCCTGCCGGTCGACCGGAACGCCGGCGACGAGCTCCAGGCGCTGACGGCGGACCCGGCCACTGCGCTCGCACTCGTGCTCGAGCTGACCCGCGACGGCCTCTGGAGCGTCGGGGTCGGCATCGGCGCCGTGCGCAGCCCGCTGCCCGCTCAGACGCGCGCGGCGAGCGGGGACGCGTTCGTCGCCGCGCGCACGGCCGTGGGCCGGGCGAAGAGATCCCCGACCCGCCTCGCGGTGGACTCCCTCACGGCTCCCGAGGCCGCCGCCGATGTCGAGGCCCTCACCGATCTGCTGCTCACCCTCCGCGACGGCCGCTCCGCCGCGGGCTGGGAATTGTACGACCTCGTGACGGCCGGTCTCACACAGGCTCAGGCCGGCGCGCGCCTCGGCATCACCCCGCAGTCGGTGAGCGACCGCGCCCGTGCCGCCGGCCTCCGTGTCGAACTGGCGGCCGTGCCCGCCCTGACTAGGCTGTTGGCGAGCGCCGACGCCTCGCGCGCAGGCGCCTCCCCCACCGCCGCCGACTCGGAGGACGAATGACGACACTGCCGCCGGCCTTCCTCGCGTTCTGGTTCCCGCACGTGCTGTGGGTGCTCATCCTGCTGCTGACGATCGGCGCCCTCGGTTGCATGGTCGCGACGCTGCGCACGCCGCGTCGCCCGCTGGTCTACACGGGCACCGGCCTCCTCGCGCTCGCGTTCCTCCTCGCGACCTTTCCGCAGCAGGAGGCGCCGATCGAGTTCCGCGTGCTCATCGGCATCGCGACGCTGGCCCTGAGCGTCGCGGGCGGCGGCCCCGCCTCGCAGCTCGTCCTCACCCTGGCGACGCGCAGCACGACCGTCTCGGGCGACCACGGCGGCATCGTCGTCCACGACCGCACCACCGGAGCCGACGCGACCAGGGAGGTGCTGCGCGGCGGCACGACCATCGGCTTCCTCGAACGCTTCGCCACCACCGGCGCGATCATGGCCGGATTCCCGGAGGCGCTGGGCATCATCGTCGCGATCAAGGGCGTCGGCCGCTTCACCGAGCTGGACGCCGCGGAGGCGCGCGAACGGTTCATCATCGGCACCCTCGTGAGCATCGTGTGGGCCTGCGTGTGTGCCGGTCTGTTCCGGTTCGTGGCGGCCTGAGCTCGCCCGGCTGCCACCGGCGGGGACGAGCGCGGCTGCGCGCCGCGCAGCGGTCGTCCCGTAGCGCAGCGCTCGTGCGCGCGGAGCGGTACGAGCCCTGACCTCAGTCGTCCGCTTTCGGGTGCCGCTTGTAGGGCGACACCGTCGGGTCTCCCGGCAACCAGTACCGCCAGGGGAACGCCGCTCCTCCACCCGGGCCGGAGACGCCCGTCCGCGGCCCGGACGCGTACTCGGCCTGCTCGTCCGGCAGCAGCAGTTCGAAGCGACCGCCGAACAAGTCGGCCCCGTCGTCGGCGAGCGCGATGCCGGCCGCCACGACCAGGCGCGCCGGACCGCGGGCGAGGTCCCGGTGCGGGATGGCCCGGCGGGAGGCGCCGATGCGGCGCTCCTCCGCCAGCGACTCCCCCTCGATCACCTCCGCAGCGCGCAGGAGTACGGCCGTGGCCTCGCCCTCGGGCGAGCAGACGACGTTCGCGCACACGTGCATCCCGTAGGTGAAGTACGCGTAGAGATGGCCGGGTGGCCCGTACATCACGGCGTTGCGCTTGGTGCGTCCGCGGAACGCGTGGGACCCGGGGTCGAGCCCATCGCCGATGTACGCCTCCACCTCGGTGATGCGGAGGCCCACGGTGCCCTGCGCGGTGGTGTGACGGAGCACCGCGCCGAGGAGCCGCGGCGCCACCTCCAGCGACGACGCCGCGAAGGCCTCGCGTCGGGGGTGGTGCAGCGGCATCACGGTGCGGCGGCCGTCAGAAGATCCGGCCGCCCGCGGCGACTGCGACGATCAGACCGACGACGATGACCGCCGCCGCCACCACCACGATGAGCGGGATGAGCCAGGGACGCTTGGCCGGGGTCTTGTCGGGGCCGGCCATCAGACGAGGTCCCGTCGGCTCGCGGCGAACGCACCGGTGAGGGTGCGGACGCGCTCGGTGAGAGTCGCGAGTTGTTCGGCGACGCGGTCCGGCGCGGTTCCGCCCGCGCCGGCGCGGCTGGCGACCGAGCCCTCGACCGTGAGCACCGACCGCACCTCCGGGGTGAGCAGGGGCGAGACCGCGGCGAGCTGATCGTCGGCCACCTCGTGCAGCTCCAGTCCGTTCTCCTCGGCGAACTTCACCAGGCTCCCGGTGATCTCGTGCGCGGTGCGGAACGGCACGTGCTGCTTCACCAGCCACTCGGCGACGTCCGTCGCGAGCGAGAAGCCCTGCGGCGCGAGCTCGGCCATGCGGTCGGTGTGGAAGCGCAGGGTCGCGACCATGCCGGCGAAGGCGGGGAGCACGACCTCGAGGGTCCGGACCGAGTCGAACACCGGCTCCTTGTCCTCCTGCAGGTCGCGGTTGTAGGCGAGCGGGAGGCCCTTGAGCGTGGTCAGCAGCCCCGTCAGGTTGCCGATCAGGCGGCCGGACTTGCCACGGGCGAGCTCCGCGATGTCCGGGTTCTTCTTCTGCGGCATGATCGACGACCCTGTCGAGTAGGCATCATCGAGGGTGACGAAACCGAACTCGCGGGTGTTCCAGAGGATGATCTCCTCGGCGAAGCGCGACAGGTCGACGCCGATCTGGGCGGCGACGAACGCGAACTCGGCCACGACATCCCGCGCCGCCGTGCCGTCGATCGAGTTCTCGGAGCTGGCGGCGAACCCCAGCTCGCGCGCGACCAGGAGCGGGTCCAGGCCGAGGGTCGAGCCGGCCAGCGCGCCGGCTCCGTACGGCGAGACGTCCGCGCGCTTGTCCCAGTCGGCCAGGCGCTCGAGGTCGCGGACCAGCGGCCAGCAGTGCGCGAGCAGGTGGTGGGCGAGCAGCACGGGCTGCGCGTGCTGGAGATGGGTGCGACCCGGCAGGATCGCCGTGGGATGCGCGTCCGCCTGCGCTGCGATGGCGTCGATCAGACCGATGATGCGCTCCGCGATGACCCCGGCGTGGTCGCGCAGGTAGAGGCGGACGAGGGTGGCGATCTGGTCGTTGCGGCTGCGACCGGCGCGCAGCTTGCCGCCGAGATCGGCGCCTGCACGCTCGATCAGTCCGCGCTCCAGCGCGCCGTGCACGTCCTCGTCCGATTCGAGCGCGGCGAAGGCTCCCGAGACGACGTCCGCGTCGAGTCGGTCGAGCGCGTCGAGCATGCCCGCCAGCTCGGCGTCGTCGAGGTAGCCCGCCGCCGCGAGGGCACGGGCGTGGGCACGCGAGCCTGCGATGTCGTAGGCCGCGAGCGCCCAGTCGAAGTGGGTGGACTTGCTCAGCAGTGCGAGCTCGGGCGACGGCCCTCCGGCGAACCGGGCGCCCCAGAGGGAGCCCTCTCCGGTCTTGCCGACGCCGGTGCCGTTGTCGTCCTGGCTCATGCGGCCTCCTCCTGGTTCTTCTGAAGCAGCCACGTCAGCAGGGCCTTCTGCGCGTGGAGGCGGTTCTCGGCTTCGTCCCAGATCACGGACTGCGGGCCGTCGATGACCTCCGCCGCCACCTCGTAGCCGCGGTAGGCGGGCAGGCAGTGCAGGAAGACCGCGTCGGGCGCGGCCTTCGCCATGATCGCCTCGTCGACCTGGTAGTCGCCGAACGTGGCGAGGCGCTGCGCCTTCTCGGCCTCCTGACCCATCGATACCCAGGTGTCGGTCACGACGACGTCGGCGCCCTCGGCGGCCGCTGCGGCGTCCGTGAGCACCCGCACGGAGCCTCCGGTCGTTTCCGCGATGCGGGCGGCGTCGGCGAGGATGGCCGCATCCGGCGCGTACTCCGCGGGGGCGGCGATGCGCACGTGCATGCCGGCGGTCGCGCCGCCGAGCAGGTACGAGTGGGCCATGTTGTTGGCGCCGTCGCCGAAGTAGCTCATCGTCAGTCCGGCGAGCGAGCCTTTGTGCTCCTGCACCGTCTGGAGGTCGGCGAGGATCTGGCAGGGGTGGAACTCGTCCGACAGCGCGTTGACGACCGGGACGCGCGTCCCCGCGGCCATCTCCTCCAGTCCGGCCTGGGCGAACGTGCGCCAGACGATCGCGGCGACCATGCGCTCCAGCACGCGGGCGGTGTCGGCGATCGACTCCTTGCCGCCGAGCTGGCTGTCGGCGCTCGAGATGATGAGCGGGCTGCCGCCCAGGTCGGCGATGCCGACCGCGAACGAGACGCGTGTGCGCGTCGACGTCTTGTCGAAGACCACGGCGACGGTCTGCGGGCCGTCGAGCGGCTTGCGCGCGAACCGGTCGCGCTTGAGCTCGGCCGCCAGGGCCAGGATCTCGGCCTGCTCGGCAGGGCTGATGTCGTCGTCGCGAAGGAAGTGCCTGGTCATCGGTGCCTTTCGTCCCACAGGGGGCGGTTCGTCTCGGGAGGTCAGAGGGCCGCGAGCGCGCGGCCGAAGCGCTCGCGGAACTCGGCGAGCTCGGCGTCGCCCACGATCAGCGGCGGCGCGAGCCGGATGCTCGACTCGTTCGGCGCGTTGATGATGAGCCCTTCGGCGAGCGCGGCGTCGGAGAGGCGGTGCGCCTCCCCGTCGGTCAGGCCGATGCCGATCAGCAGGCCCGACCCGCGCACGGCGTCGATGAGGGGGGAGTCGTACGAGCGGATGATCGCGCGCAGCTCCTCCCCGCGGCGGGCTGCGTTCTCCACGAGCCCCGCGCGCTCGATCTCGCCGAGCACGGCGTTGCCCGCGGCGGTCGCCAGCGGGTTGCCGCCGAAGGTGGACCCGTGCTGGCCCTGGCTGTACAGCTCGGATGCCCAGCCGAAGGTCACGAGCGCGCCGATGGGCACCCCTCCGGCGATGCCCTTCGCGACGGTGACCGCGTCGGGCAGGATGTCCGCGTGCTGGTACGCGAACCAGCGTCCCGTGCGGCCGACGCCGGTCTGGATCTCGTCGAGGATCAGCAGCGCCCCGTGCTGCTCGGTCAGTTCGCGCGCCCGGGCCAGGTAGCCGTCCGGCAGCTCGAGCACGCCGGCCTCGCCCTTGATCGGCTCGACGAAGAGTGCGGCCACGCGGTCGTCGATCGCCGCCTCCAGCGCTTCGACGGTGGAGTCGATGTGCTCGACGCCCCCGGGCAGCGGCTCGAAGGCCTCGCGCATCGGCGGTTTGCCGGTCAGGGCGAGCGAGCCCATCGTGCGCCCGTGGAACGCGTTGTTCAGTGCGAGCACGCGGGTGCGCTTGCCGTGCGGGCCGCGGTTCAGGCGGGCCAGCTTGAACGCGGCCTCGTTCGCCTCGGCGCCCGAGTTGCCGAACAGCACGCGACCCTGATCGCCGGCGCCGGTGATGGTGCGGAGGCGCTCGGCGAGCTCCAGTTGCGGCGGTGTCGAGAAGTAGTTGGAGACGTGGGCGAGCGAGCCGATCTGGCTGCTCACGGCCTCCACCAGGGCCGGGTGGCCGTGACCGAGGGAGTTGACCGCGATCCCGGCGAGGAAGTCGAGATACTCGTTCCCGTCGATGTCCCAGACGCGGCAGCCCGCGCCGCGCTCCAGCATGAGTTTCGGCGTCGCCAGCGTGCGCATCATCGCATCGCCGTACCGGCCTTTCCACTGCCCCTGAGTCAGCTCGCTCACGCGGGCACCACCTCCGTTCCGATTCCGGACTGCGTGAACACCTCGAGCAGGATCGAGTGCGGCACGCGCCCGTCGATGATCGCCGCCTTCGGCACTCCGCCGTCGACCGCGTCGAGGCAGGCCGCCATCTTCGGGATCATGCCCGACTCGAGCGACGGCAGCAGCGCCCGCAGGTCGTCCGCGTCGATCTTCGACAGCAGCGAGTCGCGGTCCGGCCAGTCGCTGTAGAGGCCGGCGACGTCCGTCAGGATGACGAGCTTGGCGGCTCCGAGCGCGACGGCGAGGGCGGCGGCCGCCGCGTCGGCGTTCACATTGAGGGCCTGACCGGGGTCGTCCACGTCGGGCGCGATCGACGAGACGACCGGGATGCGGCCGGCCGCGATCTGCGCGTGCACCGCCTCCGGGTTCACACCGATCACATCGCCCACGAGGCCGAGGTCGACCTCCTCGCCGTCCACGATCGCGCCGCGGCGACGGCCCTGGAACAGGCCGGCGTCCTCCCCCGAGAGGCCGGCGGCGAGCGGCCCGTGCTTGTTGATGTTGCTCACGATGTCGCGGCTGATCTGCCCGGTGAGCACCATGCGGACCACGTCCATCGCCTCCGGGGTCGTCACGCGGTACCCGCCGCGGAACTCGGAGTGGATTCCGAGCCGGTCGAGCATCGCCGAGATCTGCGGGCCGCCGCCGTGCACCACCACCGGGCGGATGCCGGCGTAGCGGAGGTACACCATGTCCTCGGCGAAGGTGCGCTGGAGCTCCTCGCTGACCATGGCGTTCCCGCCGAACTTGATCACGATGATCTGGTCGTGGAACCGCTTGAGCCACGGCAGCGACTCGATGAGGGTGGCGGCCTTCGCCGCGGCGGCGGACTGCTCCGCCCCGTCGTCGACGGCCTCGGTGTCGGTGTCTGCGTTCGTCGTCATGTCAGCTCGCGTAGGCGCTGTTCTCGTGCACGTAGTCATGCGTGAGGTCGTTGGTCAGGATGGTCGCGGTCTCGTCGCCGGCGTGGAGGTCGATGAGCACGTGGACCGCGCGCGGGTGCAGGTCGACGAGGTCGCGAGGCTGGTCCGGCTCCCCCGCCGTGCACACCTGGACGCCGTTGATGGCGACGTCGATTCCGTACGGGTCGAACTCCGCGTCGGTCGTGCCGACGGCGGCGAGCACCCGGCCCCAGTTGGGGTCGTTGCCGAAGATCGCGGCCTTGAACAGATTGCTGCGGGAGACGGCGCGGCCGACCGTGACGGCGTCGTCCTCCGAGTGCGCGTTGACGACCTGGATGGCGATGTCGTGCGAGGCGCCCTCCGCGTCCGCCTGGAGCTGCTCGGCCAGACTGCGGCAGACTTCGGTGAGTGCGAGCGCGAAGGCGGCCTCGTCCGGGACGACGCCGCTGGCGCCGGAGCCCAACAGGGCCACGGTGTCGTTGGTCGACATGCAGCCGTCGGAGTCGAGGCGGTCGAAGGTGACCCGGGTCGCGGCGCGCAGCGCGCGGTCCAGCTGGCCGGAGTCGAGCACGGCGTCGGTGGTGAGCACGACCAGCATCGTGGCGAGGCCGGGGGCGAGCATCCCCGCGCCCTTCGCCATGCCGCCGACCGTCCATCCCTCGGGTGCGCGGTGCTCGGCCTCCTTGGGGCGGGTGTCCGTGGTCATGATCGCCTCGGCCGCGCCCAGACCGGCATCCGTCGCGAGAGCGGCCGAGGCGGACTCCACGCCGGCGACGAGCTTCGCGAGATCGAGCTGGTCGCCGATCAGTCCGGTCGAGCAGACGAGCACATCGCCCGCCGAGACGCCGAGCCGCTCGGCCACGGCCTCCGCGGTCGAGTGGGTGGTCTGGAAGCCCTGCGCACCGGTGTAGCAGTTCGCGCCGCCGGAGTTGAGCACGATGGCCGAGACGACGCCGTCAGCGATGACCTGCTCGCTCCACAGCACCGGGTTGGCCTTGCAGCGGTTGGTGGTGAAGACGGCGGCGGCCGCGGTGAGCGGGCCGAGGTTGCGCACCAGCGCGAGGTCGCGCTTGCCGCTGGACTTGAGCCCGGCGACGACGCCTGCCGCGCTGAATCCCGATGCTGCGGTGACGCTCATGATGTGGCTCCGACCTCGACGATGCCCGCAGTGACACAGATGCTCATCAGGGTGCTACTCCATTCACGCTGAGCCCGGTGGTCTCGTCGAGACCGAGGGCGATGTTCGCGGACTGGATGGCGGCGCCCGCAGTCCCCTTGTAGAGATTGTCGATCGCGAGCACCGTCACGACCCGGCCGGCGGCCTCGTCGAGCGCCACGCCGATCACGACGGTGTTCGACCCGAGCACATCGGCCGTGCGCGGGACCGTTCCGGTGGGCAGCACGTGCACGAACGGCTCGTCGGCGTAGGTGTTCGCCCAGGCCTCCTGCACCTGCTCGGCGGTGACGCCGGGTTTCACCCGGGCGGTCGAGGTGGCGAGAATGCCACGCGACATCGGCACGAGCACCGGCGTGAACGACACCGTCGGCTCGGCGGCGCCGGCCTTCCGGAGGTTCTGCTGGATCTCCGGGATGTGGCGGTGCGTCCCACCGACCGCGTACGGGTTGGCCGAGCCGAGGATCTCGCTCGCGAGGTACATCGTCTTGAGGCTCTTGCCCGCACCGGACGGCCCGACGGCGAGGACGGCGACGATGTCCTGGTCGTCGATCAGCCCCGCCTGGATGCCCGGAGCGAGCGCGAGCGAGACGGCGGACGCGTTGCAGCCGGGAGCCGCGATCCGCTTCGCGCCGATGATGTGGTCGCGCTGGCGGCCCGCGCCGACGGGCAGTTCGGGGACGCCGTATGCCCAGGAGCCGAAGTGCTCGCCGCCGTAGAACGCCGCCCAGTCGGCCGGGTCCTCCAGGCGGTGGTCCGCGCCGCAGTCGACGACGAGCGTCTCGGCGGGCAGCTGCGCCGCGATCTCGCCGGACTTACCGTGCGGCAGCGCGAGAAACACGATGTCGTGGCCCGCGAGGTTCTCCGCCGTGGACTCCACGAGGGTGAGGTGCGCCAGCGACCGCAGGTGCGGCTGGTGCGCGATGAGGGGGTGACCGGCGTTCTGGTGGGCGGTCACGGTGCGGATCTCGAAGTCCGGGTGGTCGGCGAGGATGCGGAGGAGCTCCCCACCCGCGTATCCGGAGGCGCCGGCGACGGCGACCGAGAAGGTCATGCTACTTCCTTAGTGAGTGGACGACAGGGGCCTCGGCGACGGCGACGCCCACGTCGACCCACGAAGGGTCGCCCGAGCGCCGCCTAGATTCGGCGGTCGCGCAGGCGTCGGCGCAGGGCACGGGCGGCGAGGGCCGCACGCGAGCTCGCGGTGCACCGGACGGAAAGCATGCGTCCACCCTAGCGGGCGTGCGGCGCCCGCCGCCACTCGGCGGGCGCCGCACGGTGTCATTCGCGGACGGTCGCGCCGAACCGCTCGGCGGCCAGCGCCGCTCCCGCGAGCTTGGCCTCGCTGGCCTCGGCGGCGGTGAGGGTGCGGTCCTCCGCGCGGAAGCGCAGCGCGAAGGTGAGGCTCTTCGCCCCCTCCGGCAGCCCCGCTCCGCGGTAGTCGTCGACCAGGCGGATGTCCTCGAGGAGGGCTCCGGCACCGGTCTGCACGGCGGCGAGGACCTCGGCGGCCGGGACCTCGGCGGGGACGACGAGGGACAGATCCTGCGTCGCCGCGGGGAAGCCGGCGATCACACGCGCGACGACATCGGCCGGGGCGACGGCGATCAGCGCGTCGAGGTCGAGCTCGAAGACCGCGACCACGCGCGGCAGGTCGAGCTCGGCCGACAGGGCCGGGAGCAGTTCGCCCGCGTAGCCGACGGCCGTCTCCGTGCCGTCGCCGGCCCGTGCGACCACGCGTGCCGTCCGTCCCGGGTGGAGCGCCTGGTGGCGCGCCTGCTCGACGCGGACCTCCACCCCGGCCGCGACCGCCGCCTGCCGCACCATCGCCAGCGCATCCGCCAGACCCGCCGCAACGGCGTCCTGTCCCGGCTGCTTCTCGACCCGGTTGCCGACGACCAGCCCCGCGAGGTGGCGCGGCTGGGCCGGGATGCCCGCGTTCAGAGCGGCCAGCGTCCCCTCGTCGGGCAGAGCCGCGCCGACAGGGAGGGACACACTGCCGAGCGGCGCGTCCCCCGGGAGGAAGACCGTCCCGATCTCGTAGACGGAGAGATCGACGAGCCCGCGGGCGATGTTGCGCTTGGCGACATCGATCAGACCGGGGAGCAGGGACGTGCGCAGGAACGGCGCGGTGGCATCGAGGGCGTTCGCGAGCTTGACCGCCCGCACTCCGCCCGCCTCCGGGGCGCCGAACAGGTCGTTCTGCGCCGCACTCACGAACGGGAAGGCGAGGACCTCGGTCGAGCCGTTGTCGGCAAGGGTCTGGGCGACCGCCCGGCGGAGCTTCTGCTCGCGGCTGAGCCCGCGCCCGGGAGGGGCGACCGGCAGCACCGACGGGATGCGGTCGTAGCCGACGATGCGTGCGACCTCCTCCGCGAGGTCCGACTTGTCGAGCAGGTCGGGGCGCCAGCTCGGCGGCACGACGAGCAGTGCGCCGGCGCCCTCGGAGACGGAGCCGCCGATCTCGGCGAGCGCTCCGCGCACCTCGTCGTCGGTGAAGTCGACGCCGATGAGGGAGGCGATGTAACCATCGGGAAGGGTGATCGCCTGGGCGTCGGCGGCCTCGTCGTAGAGCGAGCCCAGTTCGTCCGCGTGACCGCCGGCGAGCTGCTCGAGCAGCTGCACCACGCGCGCCGCGGCGGCAACGGCCACGCGCGGGTCGACGCCGCGCTCGAAGCGCTTGGACGCCTCGCTCGGCAGCTTGTGCCGGCGCGCGGTGCGGGCGATCGACACGGGGTCGAAATTCGCGGCCTCGATGAGCACGTTGGTCGTTCCCTCGGCGATCTCGGTGGAGGCGCCGCCCATCACACCCGCGAGGCCGATGGCCCCGGAGTCGTCTGTGATGAGGAGGTCTTCGACGTGCAGTGCGCGCGCCTGCTCGTCCAGCGTGACGAGGGTCTCGCCCGGGTGCGCGCGGCGCACGACGAGACCGCCGGCGATCCTGTCGAGGTCGTAGGCGTGGATCGGCTGGCCGAGCTCCAGCATCACGTAGTTCGTGATGTCGACGATGAGCGAGATCGAGCGGATGCCGGCGAGCGTGAGCCGCGACACCATCCACGGCGGCGTCGGGCGGCTGCCGTCTACGTCGCGCACGACGCGCGTGACGAAGACGCTGGCGCCGACGCGCCCGCGGATCGGGGCGCGGTCGTCGATCGCGACGGAGAACCCGTGCGCGTGCGCGCCGGCCGGCGCGACGGCGACGGCCTCGGCCGGGTCGCGGAACGCGGCGCCCGTGGCGTGCGAGTACTCGCGGGCGATGCCGCGGATCGAGAACGCGTAGCCGCGGTCCGGCGTGACGTTGACCTCCACCGCGGTGTCGTCCAGCCCGAGGAGTGAGATCGCGTCGGTGCCGACCTCGGGGTCGAGCCCGAGGGTGACCAGGCGCAGGATGCCCGCATGGTCGTCGCCGAGGCCCAGCTCGCGCGTGGAGGCGATCATGCCGTCCGACACGTGGCCGTACGTCTTGCGCGCCGCGATGGGGAACGGACCGGGGAGCACCGAGCCGGGAAGGGTCACCACGACCTTGTCCCCGCGCAGGAAGTTGCTCGCGCCGCAGACGATGCCGCGCACGTCCTCGCCGCCGTCGGCCGCGCTCCGCCCCTCGGGGGCGACGCGCACCTGGCACCAGCGGATGGTCTTGCCGTTGCTCTGCGGTTCCTCGACGAAGTCGAGCACCTCGCCGACGACGACCGGGCCGGAGATCTCGAACGTGTGGACGTCCTCCTCCTCCAGCCCGACCGCCACGAGCGCGGCGTGCACCTCGTCGGCGGTGGTTCCGGGTTCGAGGTCGACGTACTCGCCGAGCCAACTCAGGGGGACGCGCATCAGACCACCATTCCGAACTGCTGGGAGAACCGGACATCGCCCTCGGCCATGTCGCGCATGTCTTTGACGTCGTTGCGGAACATCAGTGCCCGCTCCACGCCCACGCCGAAGGCGAAGCCCGAGTAGACGTCGGGGTCGATGCCGGCCGAGCGCAGGACGTTCGGGTTGACCATGCCGCAGCCGCCCCACTCGATCCAGCGGGCGCCGCCCTTGAAGGTCGGGTGCCACAGGTCGAGCTCGGCGCTCGGCTCGGTGAAGGGGAAGTAGTTCGGCCGCAGACGCACCTTCGCGCCCTCGCCGAACAGGGTCTTCACGAAGTGGTCGAGTGTTCCCCGCAGGTGCGCCATCGTCAGGCCCTTGTCGACGGCGATGCCCTCGATCTGGGTGAAGACCGGCAGGTGCGTCGCGTCGAACTCGTCCGTGCGGAACACGCGCCCGGGCGCGATGCGGTAGACCGGCAGCTCGTCGCCGAGGAGCGCGCGCAGCTGCACGGGAGAGGTGTGGGTGCGCAGCACGAGGTGCGCATCGGTCGGCTCGACGAAGAAGGTGTCCTGCATCGCCCGCGCCGGGTGGTCGGCGTCGAAGTTCAGCGCGTCGAAGTTGTACCACTCGCTCTCCAGCTCGGGGCCCTCCGCGACCTCCCAGCCCATGCCGACGAAGATGTCGCCGATGCGTTCCTGAAGCAGTGCGAGCGGGTGGCGCGCGCCGGGGGTCCAGCGCGAGGCGAGCGCGGTGACGTCGACCGTCTCGGCGGCCAGCGCGGCGGCCTCCTCCTGGGCGGCGATCTGCTGCTCCTTGGCGGCGAACGCCTGGCTGACGCGGCCGCGCGCGCCGCCGACGAGCTTGCCCGCGGCGGCCTTCTGGTCGCCCGGCAGGGAGCGGATGCTCGCGTTCAGGCGGGCGAGCGGCGAGCCCTCCGCGGTGTGCTCGTGCCGCACGGCCTTGAGCGCGGCCGAGTCGCCCGCGGCGTCGATGGCAGCGAGCGCCGCCTCGACCGCCGCTTCGACCGATCCTTCGGTGATTTCGGTGGTTTCAGACACGGTTCCCAAGTCTAGCCGCCGGGCACCGCGCGCACAGGCCGCGGAGCGGGGGTCAGGACCGCTGCGCGAACGCCGATTCGTAGAGGCAGACGGAGGCCGCGGTCGCGAGGTTCATCGACTCGGCCTTGCCGTAGATCGGGACCGTCACCGCGCGGTCGACGAGGTCGAGGTGCTCGTCGGCGAGACCGTGCGCTTCGTTGCCGAACACCCACGCCGTCGGGCGGGCGAGGAGGCCGTCGGTGCGGGCGGTGAGGAGGTCCTCGCCCTTGATGTCCGCGGCGAGCACCGTGAGGCCCGCAGTGCGGGCACGGCCCACCACGTCGGCGAGGTCGGCTCCCACCGCGACCGGCACGTGGAACAGGGAGCCGGTCGTGGAGCGGACGACCTTCGGGTTGTAGAGATCGACCGTGCGCCCGGTGAGGACGACCGCGTCGGCCCCCGCGGAGTCGGCAGCGCGGATGATGGTGCCGGCGTTGCCCGGGTCGCGCACCTCCTCCAGCACGGCGACGAGCGTCGGGGAGTCGGCGAAGATGTCCTTCACCGACGTCGGGAACTGGCGGCAGACGGCGACGAAGCCCTGAGGGGTGACCGTGTCCGCCATGGTGTCGAGCACCTGCTCCGTCACGAACTCGACGTCGACTCCGGCCTCCACGGCGGTCTGCGCGATGTCGGTGTAGCGCTCGAGGGCCGTGGGCGTCGCATACAGCTCGACGACGAGCTCCGGACGGAACCCGAGCGCTTCGGCGACCGCCTGGGGGCCCTCGAGGAGGAAGAGACCGGTCTCGGACCGCGCGGCGCGCTTCGCCAGCTTCGCCACGGCCCGGACGCGCGGGGAGCGCGGATTGTCAAGCATGCGACCAGCTTAGGGCCACGCCCCTCTCCCCTCCCGGCTGGATCCGGAGATCTGCCCGGCCGAGGCGGAGAACGCCGGAGCAACGGCGAGCTGAGCGGCGCGCCGCGGAAGATCTCCGGATCGACCACGGTCGCGGGCGCACGCGCAGAACGGCCCGGCCGACCGGAGTCGACCGGGCCGTTCCCGGTGGTGCAGTGCGCGCCTTACGCGGCCTTCGGCGCCGAGGTGTCGGCGGGGAGGGCCTTCTTGGCGCTCTCGACGAGGGCCGCGAAGGTGGCGGGCTCCGTCACGGCCAGCTCGGCGAGGATGCGACGGTCGACCTCGATGCCCGCGAGGCCGAGGCCCTGGATGAAGCGGTTGTAGGTCAGGCCGTTGGCGCGGCTCGCCGCGTTGATGCGCTGGATCCAGAGGCGGCGGAAGTCGCCCTTGCGCTGGCGGCGGTCACGGTACGAGTAGACGAGGGAGTGGGTGACCTGCTCCTTCGCCTTGCGGTAGAGGCGCGACCGCTGACCGCGGTAGCCCTCGGCGCGCTCGAGGATGACCCGACGCTTCTTGTGGGCGTTGACAGCCCTCTTCACTCTTGCCATTTGTCAGACTTCCTTAAAGTACGTCGGGTGGGTTACTTGCCGAGCATCCGGCGGACGACCTTCGCGTCCACCTCGGGCACGACCTGGTCGGCGTTGAGGCGGCGCTTGCGGTCGCTGCTCTTCACCTCGAGGTTGTGGCGCATGCCGGCCTGCTGCTTCATGACCTTGCCGGTGCCGGTGATCTTGAAGCGCTTCTTGGCGCCGGAGTGGGTCTTCTGCTTGGGCATTACTTCTCCTCGTTGGTCGCCTGGGCGGGCGAACTCTCGTCGGACTGCGCAGAGTCGTCTGCGGCAGCAACCTCATCGGTGTCGCGCCCCTGGGCGCGAGCCTTCGATGCGGCACGTTGTGCGTTGGCCTCAGCCTTGGCCTCGGACTTGTTCTTGAGCGGGCTGATGATCATCACCATGTTGCGGCCGTCGATGGTCGGGTTGGACTCGACCTGGCCGAACTCGGCGACATCCTCCGCGAAGCGCTGCAGGAGGCGGACACCCTGCTCCGGGCGCGACTGCTCGCGACCGCGGAAGAGGATCATGGCCTTGACCTTGTCGCCGGCCTTCAGGAAGCCTTCGGCGCGCTTGCGCTTGGTCTCGTAGTCGTGCTTGTCGATCTTGAGGCGGAAACGCACCTCTTTGAGGATGGTGTTCGCCTGGTTGCGCCGGGCCTCCTTGGCCTTCTGCGCAGCCTCGTACTTGAACTTGCCGTAGTCCATGATCTTCGCGACCGGCGGCTTGGAGTTCGGTGCAACCTCGACGAGGTCGAGGTCCGCCTCCTGCGCGAGCCGGATGGCGACCTCGATCTTGACGACACCGACCTGCTCTCCGCTGGGGCCGACGAGTCGAACTTCGGGGACGCGGATACGGTCATTCGTACGGGGATCGCTGATGTTTGTCTCCTCTGATCGAGCGATGCTTCACAGAGCCGCGAACCGTCGGGAGACGATCCGGCGAAAGAGGAGGTTCCACGCACCAGCACGGCCTGCGACGGAATCGCAGGCCTGGTACAGCACCCTGACTACCTCCGCGCCGAAGCGCGTCGGCGGAGTGCAACAACCCGGTAACCTGTAAGCGGTCAAGCGCGGGTGGGAGGAATCTCCACTTTCGTACCGGGACAGATGCCCCGGAGCCCTAACGATTCTAACAGAGGAATGCAGTGAGCGACACTTCCGGGTCCTTCTCCTACCAGGAGGCCGACAGCCAGCACCACGACGAGGCCATCGCCGACGCCACCCGCGACATCGCGGACGTACCGGCGGTCGAGGTCATCACTACCACGGCGGTGCACCTCATGAGCGCCGCCGCGGTCAAGTGCGGGCTCGCCGACGACCCCGACGCGCAGACCGATCTCGACGAGGCGCGCAAGCTCATCGACGCCCTCGCCGGCCTGGTCACCGCCAGCGCCGCGCACCTCGGCGACCAGCACGCACGCAGCCTGCGCGACGGTCTCCGCTCGCTCCAGCTGGCCTTCCGCGAGGCCTCCCCCATCCCCGACGAGATCGGCAAGGGCCCGGGCGAGAAGTACACCGGACCCGTCAACTGACGCCGCGGCGCCGCCGACCGGCGACCTGATGCTCGCAGGGGCCGAGTCCTTCTAACCGTCTGGGGTCACCAGCCAGCCGGGCGCCGCCTCTCCCACCCGACGCGGCGCTCGAGCTGTGCGGCGAGCGACAGCAGCGTGCGCTCTCCGCCGGGGCGGCCGATCAGCTGCACGCCCATCGGGAGGCCGGTGTCGGTCTGCGCGATCGGCAGCACGATCGCGGGAAGGCCGGTGACGTTCACCATCGAGGTGAAGGGCGTGTACTGCACCTGCTGCTCGAAGTTGTGCTCGCCGTCCTCGGCGTCGTACCACCCGACCGGGCGCGGGGTCATCGCGAGGGCGGGGGTCAGCACGGCGTCGAACGACGACAGCTGGGCGATGAACGAGCGCTCGTAGGCGGTCAGGGCCGACAGCGCTTCGCTCAGCTCGCGGGCGCCGAGCTCGCGCCCGCGGCGGACGAGCCAGGAGGTGAGCGGCTCCAGCAGGTCGAGCGCCTCCCCTTCCAGGGGGACCCGGGCGGCGCCTGCCTGCCAGATGGTGCGGAAGGCGGGCGCATAGGTCGGGTCGGGGCGGAGGGCGGTCTCCTCCATACCGTGCCCCATGTCGCTGAAAGCCCCGACGGCTGCGTCGAGGGCGGCGCGGGCCTCCGGCGAGACGACGATGTCGTACGCGTCGTCCCAGGCGGACGTGGTCATCACGCCGAGCTGGAAGCGGCCCTCGCCGCGGACGGCGGTGCCGAGGAAGGGGCCGTCGTCGTCGTACGGGGCGCGGAGCGTGTAGTGGTGGTCGATGCGGCCGCCGACCCGGGCGATCATGCCGTCGAGGAGGAGCGCGGCGTCCGCAGTGGTGCGGGCGAGCGGGCCGTCGACGACCAGCCCGCCGAGCGAGGGGATGCCGCTGCCCGCGGGGACCAGCCCGCGGGTCGGCTTGAGGCCGACGAGGCCGCACGCCGCGGCCGGGATGCGGACGGAGCCGCCGCCGTCGGAGCCGGGCGCGAACGGAAGCATCCCGGCGGCGACGGCGACCGCCGCACCTCCGCTGGATCCGCCTGCGCCGAGCGCGGGGTCCCACGGGTTGCGGGCGGGAGGCGCGGCGAGCGACTCGGTGTACGCCGGGAGCCCGAACTCCGGCGCGTTGGTCTTGCCGAGGCTCACGGCGCCCGCCGCGTCGAGCGTCTCGACGATCTCGTCGGTGGTGTCGGGGACGTAGCCGGCGAAGGCCCGCGACCCGAAGCCGGCGGGCACCCCCGCCCGGAGCCAGAGGTCCTTGTCGCCGGAGGGCAGACCCCACAGAGGTGCCGACTTCGGCACGCGCTCGGCGACCTCGTCGGCGCGGGCCAGCGCGAGGTCGCGCGTGACCGTGACGAAGGCGCCCAGCTCCGGGTTCAGCCGCTCGATGCGGTCCAGGTAGTGCGAGGCCAGCTCGCGGGGGGAGATGCGTCCGCTCTGCAGTTCCTGCCAGAGGGCGAGCGCCGTGAGCTCGTGGAGGTCCGCCATACGGCTCAGGCTATCCCGCTCCCGCCATCCCGCTCTTGACAAACAAAACCCCACCTGATTGGTTAGTTACATGAGTAACGAACCAAAGAGGTTCACATGATCGAAGAAGGCAAGCCGATCTTCCTGCAGATCGCCGAGCAGATCGAGGACGACATCATCGACGGGGTCTACCCCGCCGAGGGCCAGGTGCCGTCCACCAACGAGTTCGCGTCCTTCTACCGCATCAACCCGGCCACGGCCGGCAAAGGCGTCAACCTCCTCGTCGACGAGGGGATCCTCTACAAGAAACGAGGCATCGGAATGTTCGTCTCCACGGGGGCTCGGGAACGGCTCGTCGCCAAACGGCGCGAGGCGTTCCGCGACGAATACCTCCGCCCGCTGCTCGCCGAGGCCGCCAAGCTCGGCATCGACCCGTCCCAGCTCGCCCAGATGATCGAAACGGAAGGAGTGCGCGCATGAGCGTCGTGCCCGCCCCGACCTCCATCGCCCCGGCGGTGCAGGTCTCGGGACTCACCAAGAGATTCGGGTCGTTCACCGCGATCGACGACATCTCCGTCACCATCAAGCCCGGGCTGATCCATGGTCTGCTCGGCCGCAACGGCGCGGGCAAGACCACGCTGATGCAGCTCCTCACCGGCCAGGACTTCGCCACCTCGGGCGAGATCCGCGTCTTCGGCGAGCCGCCGGCCGAGAACGCGAACGTGCTCTCCCACGTCTGCTTCATCAAGGAGAGCCAGCGCTACCCGGAGGACTTCCGACCGAAGCACGTGTTCCGGAGCGCCCCCTGGTTCTTCGAGAACTGGGACGCCGACCTCGCGGAGCGCCTCGTCGACGATTTCCGGCTCCCGCTGAACCGCCGGATCAAGAAGCTCTCCCGCGGTCAGCTCTCGGCCGTCGGCGTGATCGTCGGTCTCGCCTCCCGGGCGCCCCTGACGTTCTTCGACGAGCCGTACCTGGGCCTCGACGCCGTGGCGCGGCAGATCTTCTACGACCGCCTGCTCGAGGACTTCGCCGAGCATCCCCGCACCATCGTCCTCTCGACACACCTGATCGACGAGGTCGCCAACCTGCTCGAACACGTGATCGTCATCGACCAGGGCCGCATCCTGATGGACGAGGACGCCGAAGCGCTCCGCAGCTCCGCGAGCACCGTCGTCGGCCCGCGCACGGCGGTGGATGCGTTCGTCGCCCGCCACGACGTGCTCCATCGCGACGGGATCGGCGGCCTCGCCTCGGTGACCGTCTCGGGCCTCAGCCCCTCCGACCGGGCCGCCGCCGTCTCCGCCGGCCTCGAGCTCGCGCCGGTCTCCCTCCAGCAGCTCATCGTCCGCAAGACCAACGTCCGAGAGACAGAATTCGAGCAGAGCGCATGACCATCGCACCTTCAGCGGCCCTCGGGGCGGCACCGACGTCCGGCCAGCGGATCTGGCGCGTCGTGCGCCTGAACCTCGTGAACAAGTGGACCGTCATCTGGCTGCCCATCATCATCATGTTCTTCATCTGGCTGGTGAACTGGCTGATCTGGTGGATCATCTGGGCGGCCACCCCGCCAGCCGGTCGCGCGACGGCCCTCGACGGCACGGAATGGAGCGGCGGCGCGTTCTACATCTTCGTGTACATGTGCGTCGTCGGCATCCAGGTCATCGCCGCGACCTTCCCGTTCGCGCTCGGTCTCAGCGTCACCCGACGTCACTTCGCCCTGGGGTCTGCGCTCACCTTCCTGATCCTCGGAGCCGGCTACGCGATCGGCTTCGCAACCCTCGCCTCGATCGAGGAGTGGACGAACGGCTGGGGCCTCGGCGGGCACATCTTCACCTCGGTCTACTTCCAGGGCCAGGGGTACGGCGGGCGCCTGTTCATCGCATTCGTCGGGATGCTGTTCTTCTTCTTCGTCGGCGCGTTCTCCGCTTCGCTGTTCATGCGCTGGCGGATGTACGGGATCATCGCAGCGGGCGCCGCGCTGACCCTTCTCGTCATCGGCGCTCTCGCCCTCATCGCTCTCACCGACGGCTGGCCGGCCGTGGGAGCGTGGTTCGACGACAACGGGGTCCTGGGCGTGACGGCGTGGCTGCTGCTCCCGACCCTTCTGGCCGGCCTCGCCGGGTACGCCGTGCTGAGGCGGGCGACCCCGAAGAGCTGACGCCGCCTCCACCACGGAGCGGACATGGACGTGGCCCGGGTCTCCCGCCTCGCACAACGGGACGCCCGGGCCACGATTGTTCATCGGCCTCACTCGGCCGGCGCCGTGTCGTGCGCCGCCCGACGATGTCGTCCTCTTCACCATAGAGAGGCGGGGCGACGCCGGACGGAACGCTCGGCACATCCCTCGTGGACACAAAGGGAACACCGAGGAACACCCCGGGTCAGGCGGACCCGACGAACGCCTCCAGCGCCTCATCGAGAGTGGTCGCCGGAGCGATGTACTCGAACACCGCGCCGACTCCGGACGGCTCATAGGTGCCGTCGGCCGCGCGCGAGATCCGGCCGAGCGCGCGCCCTCTCCCCGCCTCCCCCTCGGGGAGGAAGGAGTGGTCGTAGACGGTGTACACGTCGCCGTCCTCGTAGACGGTCAGATCTTCCAGCAGGGGCATCTCAGAACCTCCTCGTGAACGGGAGCGGTTTGCGCATCCGGATGAGCAGCAGCAACGGCACGAGCACGTACGGGCCGTTGTAGAGCAGGAACACGACCGGGTTCGGGGTCCGCTCCCCCACCGGGCCGAAGAACTCGACGCCGAAGATCGGGATCGCGGTCAGGCTGATGATCATGGTCGCGTAGATGACGGCGAACAGCTGGATCCAGTTGTAGCCCTTGACCAGGCACACGATCAGCAGCACGTAGAACGGCAGGTAGACGAACGCGCTGGTCCCCGTGATGAAGCGCAGCCACAACGGCTCCGCCTGGTAGAGCGGGTCGTATTGCGATGAATACGTGTAGTTCCACTGCGCCAGGATGTTCGTCGTCGTCGCCGTCTGCGGGATGCCGAGCGTCGGGATGGCGTCGCTGATGATGCAGGTGACGACGAACAGCGAGAACATCACCAGGAAGAAGATGTCGATCGGGCGTCTGCGCAGCGGCAGGTTCGCCGGCGTCGCGGCAGCCGCGGAGGCGACCTGGTCCGTGCCGGGGGTCGGTGTGCTCACAGCGCGAGCCTAGACCCGCCGTCCGGATCAGCCCGGGTATCCGACGTTGGCGAGTTCGTGCTTCGCGAGCTGGAGGAGCACGTCCGGGTTCACCGCGGCTCCCGTGAACGTGACCTGCACCCACCCTCCGGCGGCAATCACGTCGAGCGTGTCGCCGGACCGGAAGGCGGAGTCGCCGAGGCCGCTGACGTCGACGGCATCGGCCGGCCGGGTCGACGTCGCGTACGTCGCCCCACCCGGGAGGACGGAGGCGGAGACGCTGCCGTCCTGATCCGCGATCCACGTGCAGGAGTACGAGCCGACCCGCGCGTTCGTGCGCAGCGTCGACAGCGCGTTCTCGCCGCCATCCGCTTTGACGACGTGGATGCCGGTCAGCCCCGTAGCGCTCTGGATCTGGTCCCCGGTCAGCATCGCATCGCAGTCGGCGGCGCCGCTCAGTGAGGCCCCCCGAGGCTGCCAGAGGGGTGCGGGTGCGGCGAGTGCGCGCACGACCGGGACGGACGACGTCGCCAGAGCGGCAATCGTCTTCGATTGGGATTCGTAGGTCGGATCTCCGTAATCCCACACACCGCCGATCACGGCGTAGTCCCCGGGATAGGAGACGAAGCCACACCACTGGTACCCGGACTCACTGCAGGACTCGACGGTCTCGGAGAGACCCGCGACGGGAAGACTGCCACCGAACATGCTCCCGCTGAGCTCGACGTCGACATCGGCGCGCGTCGCGCCGGGAACGACGGTCACCCAGCCGTACAAGGCCCTGTCGGATGCGATCCTGTCGGCCGGAACACTCGACCATGCGCAGGTGAGCACGCCGGCCCTGGCATCCGCGTACGCAGCGGGGACGCGTGACGCCTCGAATTCGACAGGCTGGACCGCGATCCGGAA
The DNA here is from genome assembly GCF_020521355.1 of Leifsonia sp. LS1. Lineage (NCBI taxonomy): Bacteria > Bacillati > Actinomycetota > Actinomycetes > Micrococcales > Microbacteriaceae > Leifsonia > Leifsonia sp. LS1. The sequence continues at coordinate 135,336 of NZ_BPER01000007.1, read as the reverse complement.
GGCACCCGCGACGACCTCGGTCGGCACCAACTGATCGCACGTGGTGGGAACGCGAACGGTGGGCGCCGCCGCCACGGCCGGCGTCGCCGTCGGCGATGTCACGACCGGGGTCCGCGTCGGTGTGCTCGCCGGCGCCGCCGCCGAGCAGCCGCTCAGAAAGGCCAGAGTGCCGAGCGCGGCGACAGTGACGACCACGATGCGGGCGCGACGAACAGACATTTATTCCCCCCGAAGGCATGCAGCACGAACCGTGCTGGTCATCGGAGGATATCGCAGGCCGGAGCCCCGATTCCGCGACGATGCGGAACCGTTACTTCAGCGACTTCTGCAGCAGCACGGTGCCGAGCCAGCGATCGAACTTGAAGCCGACGCGGCCCATCCTGCCGATCTCCTCGAAACCGAAGTTCTCGTGCATCTTGATCGACGCCTCCGCACCTTTGTCGGCGATGACGGCGATCATCTCTTTGAGGCCGGCGGCCTTGGACCGGTCGATCAGCTCCTGCATCAGCACCGGGCCGAGACCCTTGCCCGTGGAGGCCGCACCGAGGTAGATCGAGTTCTCCACGGTGAACCGGTAGGCGCGCTTCTGCTTCCACGGCGAGACGAGGGCGTATCCGAGGATCTGGCCGCTGGGCGACTCGGCGACGATGAACGGCATCCCGAGCTTCTGCAGGTAGGCATACTTGCTGCGCCACTCGCGGAGCGTCATCGCGTCCTCGTCGAAGGTGACGGTGCTGTTGGCGACGTAATGGTTGTAGATCGCACGCACGTCGGGCATGTCCTCCGGGCGGGCCTCGCGGATGGTGTACTCGAACACGGGCTCCGGCGCCTCCCGCTTGCGCAGGTGGCGCGGCAGCTCGCGACGCGTCTCGTATTCCTCTTCCAGCACGACGACAAGCCTACGTCGCACACGTTGCGGGCGCGTTACGGTCCGAGCGTCCAGTCCACCGGCTTCTCCCCGCGCTGCTCGAGCAGCGCGTTGGCTTTCGAGAACGGACGCGAGCCGAAGAACCCGCGCGAGGCCGACAGGGGGCTGGGGTGCGGGGATTCGATCACCGGGTTGCCGCCCAGCAGCGGCTTCAGCGTGGCCGCGTCCCTCCCCCACAGGATGGAGACGAACGGGCGGCCCCGCGCGACGAGGCTGCGGATGGCGTGCTCGGTGACGGCCTCCCAGCCGGCCCCGCGGTGCGACGCGGGTGCTCCGGGGCGCACGGTGAGCACCCTGTTGAGCAGCATCACGCCGTTGTCCGCCCAGGCGCTGAGATCGCCGTGCGCCGGAGGGACGACGCCCAGGTCGTCCCGCAGTTCGCGGTAGATGTTCTGCAGGCTGCGCGGCACCGGGCGTACGTGCCGCTCGACGGCGAACGAGAGCCCGATGGGATGCCCGGGCGTGGGATACGGATCCTGGCCGACGATGAGCACCCGCACATCCGCCAGCGGGGCACGGAACGCGCGCAGCACATCCGCTCCGGCCGGGAGGTACGGGCGGCCGGCCGCGACCTCGGCGCGGAGGAAGTCCCCCATCGCCGCGATGCGATCGGCGACGGGCTCGAGCGCGCTCGCCCAGCCCGGATCCATCGAACCGTCGGCGGCCAGCTCGGCGAGCGTCTTCGCCATCGTCGTGGTCAGTGCGCCGCGGTGACCGGCGGCAGCGCCGACCACGGGAACGTGATCCAGCGGTCGGTTCGGCGCCAGACGAAGTCGGGCTCGAGCGCGGTGCGCGGTTTCGAATACAGGCAGACCGTGCGCACTTCGGCGCCCGAGGCGGCGATCAGGTCCACCACCATGGCGAGGGTGCGGCCCGAGTCGGAGACGTCGTCGACGAGCAGCACGCGCTTGGACTCCAGAGCGGACGAGTCGAGCATCGGCGGGAGCACGACCGGCTCCGGCAGACGTTCGTCGACCCCCGTGTAGAACTCGACGTTGAGCGCTCCGCACGCCTTGATGCCGAGCGCGTACGAGATCGCCCCGGCGAGCAGCAGTCCGCCGCGCGCGATCGCGATGACCATGTCGGGCTCGAACCCGGATTCGAGCACCTCGCCAGCGAGGTGGCGGGCGGCGTCGCCGAACTCCAACCAGCCCAGCACTTCCCGTTCGGTCTCTGCGAGAACACCTGCACCTGAGTCGTCGAGTTCGCTGGCCACCCCCCTACGTTACCCGCCCGCGAGCGGTGCTAGCATCCAGCATGACCTCAGAGAAGACCGTCTCGTCCCGTCGGGCGACCGTCGCGATCGGCGTGACCGCCGGGCTCATCGGGTGGCTCGCGCTGGTGGAGCTCACCAGCGGGATCCTGCAGGGGTACTACGTTCCGCTGATCTCCGACACGGTCAAGCACCTGGGCATCCACGACGCCGACTACAACTGGTTCGAGGCCGCGCAGCTGCTGCTCTCCGCCCTCGTCGTGCCGCCGCTCGCGAAGCTCGGCGACATGTTCGGGCACAAGCGCGTCCTGCTCATCGCGACCGTGATCACCGCGCTGTCCACGTGGGCCCTCGCGTTCTCCGGCAACTTCGTCACCTTCCTCATCGCGTTCGCGCTGCAAGGGTTCTATGTGGTCTGGCTGCCGTTGGAGGTGGCGCTCATCTTCGACCGCGGACGCCGCTCCGGCACCGGGGCGTCGCAGACGCGGCGCGCGGCGGGGCTGCTCGTCGTCGCCCTCGAGCTCGGGGCCATCCTCGGCGCGGTCGGTGCCGGGCTGCTCTTCGAGGCGGTCGGCGAGAACCTCAGCGTCACGCTGATGGTGCCGGCGATCGCGGTCACCCTCGTCTTCTTCGCCATCCTCTTCGGCGTGCCGGAGTCGGAGCCGACGCCCGGCCGCAGGCTCGACGGCGTCGGATTCGTCCTCCTCACCCTCGCGCTCCTGCTCATCACCTCGGGACTCACCTTCCTGCGCATCAACGGGGTCGGCACGTGGTGGGTGTGGGCGCTCATCGTGGTCGGCGTGCTCGCCTTCGTGCCCTTCGGCCGGTGGGAGCTCAGGCAGTCCGACCCGGCGATCGACCTCCGGGTGCTGCGCCGCCCGAACATGTGGCCCATCCAGCTCACCGCCGGTCTCGTGGGCATCAGCCTCCTGGGCGCGCAGGCACCGCTCAGCACGTATGCGGGAACCGACCCGGTGAACGGCTACGGCCTCGGTCTCACGGCCGGCCAGCGCAGCATCCTGATCGGCGCCTACCTGATCTCCATGATCGTCGGCGCGGTGCTCTTCCCGCTCGTTTCGTCGTGGCTGAGCCCGCGGATCACGCTCATCATCGCCGCGTTCCTGGTCGGGATCGGCTACCTGATGTTCCTGCCGTTCCACCTGGAGACGTGGGAGGTGTTCACCAACATGGCGATCGCGGGCATCGGCTCGGGCGCGCTCGTCGGCGCCCTCCCCGCCGCGGCGGCCGCAGCTGCCCCGCGCGGCCAGACCGGTGTCGCCACGGCCATGACCAACACGACGAAGACGATCGGGGGCTCCTTCGCCTCAGCGGTCTTCGGCGTCGTCCTTCTGGCGGGCGCCGCGACCGTCACCGCGACGGCCGCGAGCCTGTTCGGCTACATGCTCGTCTGGGCCATCTGCGGCCTCGGCGCGATCGCCGCCGCCGTGCTCCTCTTCTTCGTGCCCAAGCTGGCGTTCGCGGACGCGGAGCCGATGCTCGCGGACCCCGTCGTCTGACGAACGAGACGTGAGTCGTCGCGGGACCGGAGTGTCCGGGACCCGCAACGACTCACGTCTCGGGAACTGCTCGGAGGTTACGCGCGCGCGGCCTCGGCGACCGACCGGGCGGCGGCGAGGCCGGCCGAGAGGTCGGCCTTCAGGTCGTCGATGTTCTCCAGGCCGACCGAGAGGCGCACCAGGCCGGGCGTGACGCCCGCGGTGAGCTGCTGCTCGGGGGTCAGCTGCGAGTGCGTGGTCGATGCCGGGTGGATGACGAGGCTGCGCACGTCGCCGATGTTGGCGAGGTGGCTGAACAGCGCGAGGTTGTCGACGAGCGCGCGGCCCGCGTCCACCCCGCCCTTGAGCTCGAACGAGAGCACCGCGCCGACGCCCTTGGGGGCGTACTTGTTGGCGGCGGCGTACCAGGGGCTGGTGGGCAGGCCCGAGTAGTTGACCGTGGCGACGTCGGGATGCGCCTCCAGGAACTCCGCGATCTCCTGCGCGTTCTGGGTGTGGCGCTCGACGCGCAGCGAGAGCGTCTCGATGCCCTGGATGAGCTGCCAGGCGCTGGCAGGGGCGATCGCCGAGCCCAGGTCGCGGAGCAGCTGCACGCGCGCCTTGATGATGTAGGCGATCCCGTCGCCGACCGCGGCGGTGTAGCTGGCGCCGTGGTACGACGGGTCCGGCTCGGTGAGGCCCGGGAACTTCTCGACGTTCTTCGACCACTCGAAGCGGCCGCCGTCGACGACGATGCCGCCGATGACGGTGCCGTGGCCGCCCAGGAACTTCGTGGCCGAGTGCACGACGATGTCGGCGCCGTGCTCGAACGGGCGGATCAGGTACGGGGTCGCGATCGTGTTGTCCACGATGAGCGGCACACCGGCCTCGTGCGCGACGTCGGCGACGAGCGCGATGTCGAGGATGTTGATCTTGGGGTTTCCGATGGTCTCGGCGAAGAAGAGCTTGGTGTTCGGGCGGACCGCGCGGCGCCATTCCTCGGCGTCGTCCTGGTTCTCGACGAACGTGGTCTCGATGCCGAGCTTGGCCAGCGTGTACTTGAAGAGGTTGTACGTGCCGCCGTAGATCGAGCTCGACGAGACGATGTGGTCGCCGGCCTGGGCGATGTTCAGCACCGCGAACGTCTCCGCGGCCTGGCCCGAGGCGACGAGGAGGGCGCCGGTGCCCCCTTCGAGCGCGGCGACGCGCTCCTCGACGACGGCCTGGGTCGGGTTCTGGATGCGGGTGTAGATGTTGCCGAACTCCGCGAGGGCGAACAGGTTCTTGGCGTGCTCCGCGTTGTTGAAGACGTAGGAGGTGGTCTGGTAGATCGGCGTGGCCCGGGCGTTCGTCACGGGGTCGGGCGCAGCGCCGGTGTGGATCTGCTTGGTCTCGAACTGCCAGTCGGCGGCGTCGGTCATGGCGTAGCTCCTTCGGGTGAAAATCGTCGAGCGGCCCTGCCACCGCCTCCCTGCCAGGGTAGAGGGCGCCTCGCAGGGCGGCAACGCGCCCGAAACACGCCGTAACCCGTGAGAATGGGATCCATGAGCAGACGTGTGGTCGTGACGGGAGCGAGTTCGGGCATCGGGGCGGCGGCGGTCCGCCTGTTCCGCGAACGGGGCTGGGATGTCGTGGGCGTCGCCCGCCGCGCGGACCGGCTGCGCGCGCTGGCGGACCAGACCGGGGCCGACGTGTTCGCCGCCGACCTCACGAAGCAGAACGACGTCGACGCGCTCCGCGACCATCTCGCGGCCACGGGGAGCGTGCACGCCCTCGTCAACAACGCCGGCGGGGCGAAGGGGCTCGACTCGGTCGAGGGCTCGAGCGTCGACGACTGGGCCTGGATGTACGAGATCAACGTGCTCGGCACCAAGCGCGTGATCAGCGCGCTGCTGCCGCTGCTGCGCGCGGGCGCGGCCGAGACCGGCCATGCCGACATCCTCAACCTCACCTCCATCGCCGGCCATCAGGCGTACGTCGGCGGCGGAGGCTACAACGCCGCGAAGTTCGCACAGCACGCGCTGACGGAGGTGCTGCGGCTCGAGCTCAACGGCGAGCCCATCCGGGTCGTCGAGGTCGCGCCCGGAATGGTCGCGACCGAGGAGTTCTCCCTGGTGCGCTTCGGCGGCGACAAGGAGAAGCGCGACGCGGTCTATGAGGACGTTCCCGAGCCGCTCAGCGCGGAGGACATCGCCGAGACCATCGTGCACGCCCTGGAGCTGCCGCGGCACGTCGACCTCGACCTCATCGTGGTGAAGCCCGTCGCCCAGGCCGCCCCGTACCGCTTCCACAAGGGCCCGCTGCAGGTCAGGGAGGGCTGAGGCGTGGGCGACGACGCCGGGCGCGAGCGCTGGGAGCGGGCGACCGCCTGGCCCGCCGTGGTCGCCAGCGTCGTCTTCCTGATCGCCTACAGCTGGGAGATCCTCGACGCGCGCCCGGCACGGTGGTTGCACGCGCTGCTCGTGGGGGTTCTCCTGGCTGTCTGGCTGTTCTTCCTGGTCGACTACGTGATCCGGTTCGCGCTCGCCGACGACAAGGCGCGCTTCGTGCGCCGCAACAAGGTCGATCTGCTCTCGGTGTTTCTGCCGATGGCGCGGCCGTTCCGGCTGCTGACCGGGCTGAGCCGTATCCACGGCTTCCGCGGCGACTCCCCCGCCCACGTGCGACGACGGGTGCTGGTGATCGCGGGAGCCTTCGTCGTGATGTTCATCTACACGATCTCCCTCGCCGTGTACCGCGCCGAACGCTACGCGCCGGGCGGCAACATCCACAGCTTCGGCGATGCCGTCTGGTGGGCGTGCGTCACGATGGCGACCGTCGGCTACGGCGACTACTACCCGGTGACGATCACCGGCCGTGTCCTCGCCGTGGTCTTGATGATCGGCGGCATCGCCATCGTCGGCACCGCGAGCGCCACGGTCGTCTCCTTCCTCAACGAGCGGACGCAGTACCTCAGCCACGACCACTCGAGCCCGCGCGAACTCGGCCGCGAGCTGCCGCTGCCCGGAGACCCGGGTGAGGAGGATTCCCGGGATGCGACACGGCCGGACGCCGACAGGTAGTCCCGCCGGCCGCCCGGCCGTCGTCGCTGGAGGCTACTCGCCGGCCGTCGTCGCCGGGGACGTCGGTCGCTCGACGCGCGTCGCGGTGCCCGGAGCTGCAGCGCCGAGCGCGGTCGCGCCGAGCGCCCCTCCCGCGAGGGAGCCGAGGATCGCCCCCAGGTCGAGACCGGTCAGGTCTTTGACGACCTTCGGCACCTCGCTCGTCACCTGGCCGATCGTCTTGGTGACCGCGGACGCGCCCTCGGTGCTGATGACCGTGAGGTTGTCGATATTGCCCAGCGGCTCCGCGACGGCCCGCGTGATCTCGGGCAGGCGGTCGATGATCTCGGACGCCAGGCCCGCCTCCCCGAACTTCCGCAACGCCTCGGCCTTGGCGTCGGTGGCCCGTGCCTCCGCGAGACCCTCGGCCTCGATCGCCGAAGCCCGCGCCTCGCCGTCCGCACGCACACCGGCGGCGAGCGCGATCTGCCGGTCGCGCTCCGCCTCACCGGCGAGGCGGACGGACTCCGCGGCAGCCTGGGCGTCCTGCACGGCGGCGACCTTGTTGGCCTCGGCGATCGTGCGGCGCTTGTAGGCGTCGGCCTCGGTGGCGGCGTTGGCCGCGTCGCGCTCGGCCTGGGCGCGCTGGACCGTCGCGTACGCGTCGGCCTCGGCGGGCTTGCGCACCTCGATGTCGAGACGCTCCTGCTCCACCTTCGCCTTCTCGGCGAGGGCGTCGCGCTCCTGCGTCGCGACCAGCTTCTGCTGCTCGGCCTGCGCGAGCTGCCCCGCCGCCTCCGCCTCGGCGTTGGCACGATCGGTCTCGGCCTTGATCGTGGCCTGCTTGAGGCTCAGCGCCTTCTGGCGCTCGGCGATCTGCTCGGCGGCGTCGATGCGGGCGAACTCGCTGGCGCGCGCGGTCTCGACCTCGCGGATCTCGGCGTTCTGCTTGGCGAGCGCGGCCTCCGCGCGGCCCAGGTCGGCGAGGTAGTTGGTGCCCGGGGTGGAGATGTCGGAGATGTTGAGCAGGTCGACCTGGAGGCCCTGCTCGGCGAGGTCGACCTTGGTCGCCTCGACGACCGCCTCCGACAGCGCGTTGCGGTTCGAGATGATGTCTTTGACGGGCATGTTGCCGATGATCGAGCGCAGGGAGCCCTCGAGGGACTGCTGGATGATCTCGGTCAGCGAGTTCTGCTGCGAGAGGAAGCGCTGCGCGGCGCGGCGGACGCCCTCCGGCGTCCCCGAGACCTTGAAGTTGACGCTGGCCTGGATGGCCAGCTTGATGAAGTTCGCGTCGACGCCCTCGACCACGATGCCGATCTGGCGCTGTTCGAGCGAGATCGCGAAGCCCTGCTGCAGGATCGGCCAGATGAACACGCGGCCGCCGATGACGACACGCTGGCCGCCCTCGTGCTCGCCGGATGCCACCGCTGCGGCCGACGCGCGCCCGGCGCCGCGGCCGACGATGACGAGCGCCTCGTTGGGGGCCACGCGCCGGATCCGGCTGGCGATGAAGAGGAAGACCGCGAGGACGGCGACGATGATGCCGACGACCGCGATGATGCCGGCGATGGAGGAGGGAGTGTTCATGTCTCAGTCCTTCTCAGGGTCGGTGGATGCGGGGATGGAGGCGGACGCGAGCCGTGCGACCTTCACCCGGGCGCCGTGGGATTCCACCACCCGGATGACGGTGCCGGCCGGGATCTCCTCATCGGAGTAGGCCAGCCGCGCCTCGAGCTCGTGGGGCCCGTCGAGGCTGACCTCGCCTCCGTTCGGCGTCACGCGCGTACGCGTCACGCCGGTGAGGTCGGAGGGATCGGATGGGGTGCCGTCCTCGCTGCTCTGGAAACGGCGCACCAGCAACTGCACGCCGATGAGCGTCACGACGCCGGCTGCCGCAGCGATCAGGTACGCGAAGCCGACCGGCCAGTCGTTGGCCAGCACCAGCAGCCCGGACGCGCCGAAGATCGTGAGGCCGGCGCCGAGCCCGGTGCCGGAGAGCGCGCCGTCGAGCAGGTCGAGCAGCTCCCCGAAGAGCATCGAGATCAGCAGCAGGGCCAGCCCCACGCCGCCGATGATCAAGAAGACGATCATGATCCGCCCACCCCGCAACACGTGTAAAGACTTTCATCGTTTTGAAAGCCGAGTCCCAGGAAGCCTACAGCACCGCTGGCGACGTAACAGAGCGCGGACGCCCCTCCCGCTCCGCGAGAATGAACCTATGGAGTGGCAGACATCCGCCGACACGGCCCCGTCGAGTTTCATCACGGAGGCCCAGGCGCGCTCGCTGCTCGGCAAGCCTCCGGCCAGCGGCGCGTGGAAGGAGACCGACCCGCCGGCGGGCAGGCGGTTCGCCGGGATCGGGGCGTTCGCGTTCGAGAGCGGCGAATCCCTCCCCTACGTGCGGATCGCCTACGAGACCTGGGGCGAGCTCTCTCCCGCCGGCGACAACGCCGTACTGGTGCTGCACGCGCTGACGGGCGACAGCCACGCGGTCGGGCCGGCCGGACCCGGGCAGCAGACCGCGGGCTGGTGGTCCGGGATCGTCGGCCCCGGCAAGGCGATCGACACGGACCGCTGGTTCGTCGTCGTCCCGAACATGCTCGGCGGCTGCCAGGGCACCACCGGACCGGCCTCCATCGCCCCCGACGGCGCCGAGTGGGGCCCGCGCTTCCCGTTCACCACCATCCGGGACCAGGTGAACGCGCAGGCCGCGTTCGCCGACGCGCTCGGCATCGACCGTTGGGCGGCCGTCGTCGGCGGCTCGATGGGCGGCATGCAGGCTCTGGAGTGGGCGGTGTCGTTCCCGGAGCGGGTCGAGCGCCTGGCGGTGCTCGCCGCTCCCCCGTTCTCGACGGCCGACCAGATCGCGCTCAACTCGGTGCAGATCGAGGCCGTGCGAACCGACCCGCTGTTCCGGGGCGGCCTCTACTACGACGCCGGCGACGGCGACGGCCCCTCGCAGGGGCTGGCCCTCGCGCGCCGCATGGCCCTCCTCAACTACCGCAGCCCGTCCGAGCTCAACGCGCGCTTCGAGCGCACGTGGCAGAGCGGCATCAGCCCCCTCGGCGGCGGCGGCCGCTTCGCCGTCGAGTCCTACCTCGACTTCCACGGCAACAAGTTCACCCGGCGATTCGACGCGAACAGCTACATAACCCTGGTGCAGGCGATGAACTCGCACGACATCGGCCGCGACCGGGGAGGCGTCGCCGCCGCCCTGGCACGGGTGACCGCGCGCACGCTCGTGCTCGGGATCGACAGCGATCGCCTGTTCCCGGTCGAGGGGCAGGAGGTCATCGCCTCCCACCTGCCCGACACGATCGACGGTAGAGTTCCTGTGGTGATCCGGTCGGACTTCGGTCACGACGGGTTCCTGATCGAAGACGACGCCGTCAGCGAGCACCTGAGGCGCCTGTTCGCGTCCTGAGCGGAACGGAGGAGGATGTCGCGCATCCAGAAGGAGCGTGATCGGCTCCTCGCCGCGACGGCCCGCACCGTCGGACTGACCGCGAGCGCGACCGCCCTCGTCTGCCTCAGCATCCCGGGGACCCTGCCTCTGCCCCTCTACCTCGCCTCCCTGGTGCTCCTCGCGTGCCTGGCATACGCGCAGTTCCAGCTCGCCGGGCTCGCGCGCTCCGCGCTCTGGATGTGCGTCATCGTGGTGGCCGGCACCGCCATCATCCTGCTGAACCTCCTGCCGATGACCCCGCTCGGCCCGTCCGCGCTGAGCACGGTGGGCGTCGTGGGCGCCGTCGGCATCGCCTGCTTGTCGGTGCAGTCGGTGACCTCCCGCTCCGGCCTGGCGCTCCTGATCGCGGCCGCCGCCGTCACCGTCGCCGCTGCGGTCACGACCCTGCTCGTGACCGGGTCCCGGCTCGCCGAGCCGCTGCTGCTGATCGGCGCCGGCTGGGTCGCCCTCACCGCGACCGGCGTGTGGCTGTCACGCACCGTCCCCCGCACTCTCAAGCGCATCTCGACGATGAGCCGCGCGTACCGCGTCGAACGCCAGGCCAGCGAGACGGAGGCGCGCCGCCGCCAGGGAGCCCGGCTGCTGCACGACACGGTGCTCGCGACTCTCACGTTGCTCGCCCACTCGGGTGTCGGCGTCAGCGTCGCCGCCCTGCGCGAGCAGGCGGCGGAGGACGCCGCCCTGCTGCGCCAGCTGCGCCTCGGCTTCACACCCGACCCCACGCGCTCCGGCGACTACCGGCTGAAACCGGTGGAGGAGTCGACCCTGGGCAACACGCTGGAGTCCGTGAAGCAGCGTTTCCGCCGCATGGGCCTGGAGGTCAACTGGCACGGCTCGGGGCAGGTGCTGCTGCCCAGCGATGTGCTCGACTCGTTCCTGCTCGCCCTGGGGGAGTGCCTCGAGAACGTGCGCCGTCACTCCGGCGTCAACGAGGCCCACGTGACCATCACGGATGACGAGACGACCGTGCGCGCCATGGTCACCGACGCGGGCAAGGGCTTCGACGTCGCGACCATCGAGGAGGGCCGGCTGGGCTACACGGAGTCGATCGTCGCGCGACTGCGCGACGTGGGGGGCAACGCCCGGCTCTTCTCCTCCCCCGGCAGCGGGACGACCGTGGTGCTGGAGGTCCCGAAGTGAGACGCGTCGACGAGGCCACCATGTCGCGCTCGCCGCTCGGGCGGCCGGGCGGCGACGAGCGCGACGCCCTCGGCCGCGCGCGGCTCGATCTCGGCTTCAACATCGCATCGCTGGCGCTCATCGCGTTCCTGCTCGTCCTGTTCGTGCTGAACTTGAGCGCGTATCCGGTGCTGCCGCTGGGGATCTCGGCGTGGGCGCTCATCGCGGCGACGCTCGTCGCCGCGCTCGTGCTCCGCTTCCGGCTCCCGGAGGAGCTCCCACTGTGGCTCTTCGTCAGCGCGCTGGTGCTGTGGGCGGCCGCCGTCGCCCTCGACATCGCCGGCACCTCCTCGCCCGCCTGGGTGCCGCTGACCGCCGCGGCCGCGGTGGGACCGTCGCTCCTGCTCTGCGTGCCGGTGCGCCCGCCCCGTGACATCGTGATCGCCTCCGCAGCACTCGGGCTGGTGCTCGCCGCCGTACTGGCCGTGCGCTCCGAGGGCGACATCCGGATGCTCGGTCCGGGCGCCGTGACGATAGCGATCGCCGTCGGCCCTCCCCTGATCAGCGTGCAGATCATCCGCTCCCTGCGCACGCTCGTGCAGCTGGAGCTCGACCTCGTGCAGGTGCAGAGCACCGTGTCGTCCCCCGGCTACGCGGTCGGGATGATGGCCTCCGAGGAGCTCGCCCGTCTCGACCTCGCCGCCGAGCGCCTCCTCGACGGGGTCGCGACGGGCCGCACCCCGCTTCCGCTCGATGAGGCGACCGCCGACACCGCGGCCACCATCGCGACCGAGCTGCGCCTCCACCTCATCCAGGGCCGAAAGGAGACCTGGCTCTACCACGCCGTCACGGAGTCCGCCCTGCTCGGCCCGACCGTGATGCTCAGCGATCCGGAGGGCCTCGCGGCCGGTCTGACCCGCGACCAGCGCGACGGCCTCCTCACCGCCGTCTGGCTGCTCATCAGCGACCCGGTCCGGGCGGGCGCTGGCCAGGCGCGCAGCCTGTCGCTCGACCTCTCCCGCCCCGCGGTCGAGCAGCCGGGCGCTCCCACGTCCGGCACGAGGATGACGATCTCGATCGCGACTACCGGTGTGCCGCGAAACGGGGTAGACCCCGCAGCGTGGCAAGCTATCCGTAAAGTGGGTCGATTCGTCGAGTCGTTCTCGGGCTCGACGCTCCGGATCGACATCACGACCGTCAGCGACGCCACGGCCGACCCGACCTGACCGGCCGACCGCATCAGAACCGAAGAGAGGCTGCTCGTGAGCGAGGCTCCCCCCATCAGAATCGCCATCGTGGACGATCACAAGATGCTGCTCGGTGCTCTGACAGAATGGATCCGCAACGCCGCGGACGACATCAACATGGTCGCGGCCGTCGCCAGCTGGCCCGAGCTGCTGACCCACCCGGAGTTCCCGGTCGACGTGGTGCTGCTCGACCTCGATCTCAAAGACAACATCCCCGTCTCGCTCAAACTGTCGACCCTCAAGACGACCGGCGTGCGCACCGTGCTCATGAGCACGTACTCGGAGCCCGCCGTGGTGCGCGAGGCCCTCGCCGCCGGTGCGCTCGGCTACCTCGTGAAGAGCGAGGATGCCGAGATGATCGTCGAGGCGATCCGCGCCGCCAGCACTGGCGAGTCGTTCATCTCGGCCGAGCTCGACCTGGCGCTCAACGCCGGCGAGGTCGGGGGCGCGCCCAAGCTGAGCGCCCAGGAGCGTCGGGTCATGGCTCTCTACGGCGCGGGCGAACCCGTGAAGGCGGTCGCGTTCCAGCTCGGCATCTCGGACGAGACCGCCAAGAGCTACCTCAAGCGCATCCGCGAGAAGTACCGTGTGGCCGGCTACGACGTCGGCACCAAGGTCGCCCTGCGCAAGCGCGCCATCCAGGACGGCATCCTGCTCCAGAACGACTGACCCTCGGACCGGGCGCCGCGTTCCGCCGTCACGGCGCTCAGTCGATCGGGACCGTGGGACGCTGCGCGTGCACGACGCCGGTGTCCACCCCGCGGTGGACGCGGGAGCGATCGATGCCGAACGAGATCACTGCGAGGACGATGCCCGCGACGGCGAGCACCGCGCCCACGGCGACCGGCGACAGGTAGCCGAGACCGGCGGCGATCGTCAGGCCGCCGAGGGCCGCGCCCGACGCGTTGGCGATGTTGAGCGCCGAGTGGTTGAGCGCCGCCGCGATCGACTGGCTGTCGTGCGCGACGTCCATCAGACGGGTCTGGATGGTCGGCGACAGCGCCGAGGCCGCCGCCGCGATCACGAACACCGAGATCAGCAGCCCGGCGAGCGTCGCCGCCGAGAAGAACAATGCCGCCAGTCCGACCAGCAGCACGGCGAAGAACAGCATCATGCTGCGCTCGACGCTGTGGTCCGCCATCCGACCGCCCAGGATGTTGCCGACGGTCATGCCGATGCCGATCAGGATGAGCACGAGCGGCACCGCGGACTCGGACAGCCCGGTGACTGTCGTCACCATCGGGGAGATGTACGTGTAGACCGCGAAGAATCCGCCGAATCCGATCGCACCGATCAGCAGGGCGAGCCAGACCTGCAGGCGCCCGAACGCGCGGAGCTCGTTGCGCAGGGTCGCCTTCGGGTCGCCGGCCTGCCATGGCACCAGGAAGGCGACGGCGGCGAACGTCAGCGCGAAGATCGCAGCGACCACGAGGTAGGCGATGCGCCAGTTCGTCGTCTGGCCCACCCACGTGATGAACGGGACGCCGATCACATTGGCGATCGTGAGCCCGGAGAGCACGAAGGCCACGCCCTGCCCGCGTTTGCCCGGCCCCATGAGCGAGGCCGCGACGAGCGACGCGATGCCGAAGTAGGCGCCGTGGGGTAAGGCGGAGACGAATCGGGCGACCAGCACCGTCCCGAACGTCGGAGCGAGTGCGGAGGCGATCGTGCCGAGCGTGAACGCGACCAGCAGCCAGAGGAGCAGCCTCTTGCGCGGCAGCCGCGCCGCGACGGCCGCGATGGTGGGCGCGCCGACGACGACGCCCAGCGCGTACGCCGAGATGATCCATCCCGCTTGCGCGATCGCGTCGGTGGACGACGCGGCGTACAGCTGCGGCAGGAGGTCGTGCGCGATATTGGGCAGCAGCCCCATCGCGACGAACTCGGTGGAGCCGATGCCGAACCCGCCGAGGGCGAGGGCCAGCAGCGCAAGACGGGTACGGGCCGACGACAGCTGCGTCGGCCCGTCGATTCCGGGATTCACTCCGACAGCATATATCGAATCGTTTCGACCGGACGTACACACCTCGAGGTTCACGTGGTTGCGCTCACGACGCCGGGATAGGCGCAATAAGGTGAACCTCGGCGGACGGGAGCCCTACTGGGCGTCGAGCGCGGCCTCGAGGCGCTCGAGCTTGCCGTCGAGCTCGCCGGTGTGGCCGGGGCGGATGTCGGCCTTCAGCACGAGGGAGACGCGGGAGCCGTAGGCGCCGACGGCCTCGGTGGCGCGCTTGACGACATCCATCACCTCGTCCCACTCCCCCTCGATCTCGGTGAACATCGACGAGGTGCGGTTGGGGAGGCCCGATTCGCGGACGACGCGGACGGCGGCGGCGACGGCGTCGTGCACGGAATCGGAACCGCCCGGGCCGCCGCTCGGTGCGACGGAGAACGCGACGATCATGGTGTCTCCTCTCGTAGTGCCGCTCCTGCCACCGGGGCGACGGGAGCGCGGAACGGCCAGACGCGGGTCGGGACGGTGTCGTACACGGCCTCGGCGGCGTGACGCGTCCGCCACAGCGCTGCGATCGCCCAGCCCAGGATCACGAAGTACATCAGGTTGCGCACCGTCAGCACGGCGACGAGGCCCGGATCGGGGATGAGCAGCCAGTCGTACAGGAAAGGGTAGAAGACCTGGGTCAGCCCGGCCGTGATCAGGACGAGGATCGCGGGGGTGCGGAAGCCCTTGCCCTGGTAGACCAGCCCGATCACGATCGGGGCGGCCAGCCACGTGACGTACTGCGGCGACCCGACCTTGTTGAACGCGATCAGTGCCGTGACGATGGCGAGCGACAGCTCGGGCAGGATCCGCGTGTACGGCGTCCCGCGGTGGAGCGCGCGCACGCCGAGCAGGGCGACCACCACGCCGGTGATCGCGAGCAGCGGGTTCATCAGGGAGCCCGCGAGCTCTGTGCCGGCTCCGCTCACCTGGAACGTGACGAGCTCTCGGTCGTAGTACACGGCGGCACCTGGCACGTGGAAGGCGGCCTGCCACATCCAGAAGGTGCTGACCGGCGCCTCGATCTGGATGCCACGACCGGTCTGCATCGTGATGAAGCTCGCCAGGTGCATCCCGGCTCCGAAGATCAGCGGGACGGCGACGATGACGGCGGTGGTCACGAGGGCGACCACGACGATGTGCCAGCGGCTCTTGAGCGCGACGACCGCGGCGACGAGCACGGCGGCGGGCCACACCTTGATCCACGTGGCGACCGTCAGCACGACGACCGCAGCGCGCTCGTGCACGGCGAGCCACAGCAGTCCGACGATGGCGAGCGCGGCGGCGACCGAGTCGAGCCGGCCGAGGGCCACCGGGCCGAGAAGAAGCAGGAAGCCCAGCCACCACCACGCGGCGACGATGCGGCGCCGGTCGCGGCCGACGACGAGCGCTGCGAAGGCGGCCGCGTCGAGCAGCAGGACGAGGGTGAGCCAGCCGCCCACGTAGTTGTCCGCCCCGAGCAGCAGCGGCAGCATGATGGGCACCAGCGCCCCGAAGGGGTACACCCAATCGGCGTTCACCCCGACGATCTCGGTCCCCTGGGCGGCCATCAGCGCCCACGGCTTGTAGACGAAGTACACGTCGCCGAGGCCCTTGCCCTGGTGCAGGGCGAGCGCCCCGATGACGAGGTGGACGAGCAGGAACCCGATCCAGAGCGCCAGCGGATGGGAGAGCGCCCGGCGGAGGCCGCCGGGGGCGGATTCCGGAGTCGTCGACGCCGATATCGGCGGCGCGTCCATCCCCAT
Source organism: Leifsonia sp. LS1 (assembly GCF_020521355.1). Lineage (NCBI taxonomy): Bacteria > Bacillati > Actinomycetota > Actinomycetes > Micrococcales > Microbacteriaceae > Leifsonia > Leifsonia sp. LS1. The sequence continues at coordinate 119,079 of NZ_BPER01000007.1, read as the reverse complement.
GCCGCTCATCCTAGGGGATGCCTCAGGCCCCGCCCCTGGGAGCACGGCCGCGCTCCCTGAGAAGATCGCGGATCACGGCGGGGACGGCCTCGGCGATGTCGAGGGCGGCGATGGGGCCGCCGTCGGAGGCACGCTCCCCCGCGCGCCCGTGCACCCACGCGGCGGTGGCGGCGAGCGCGGCGAGGGCCTCGTGGCCGCCCGATCCGATCTCGTCGGCGTGGGTGGCGAGCAGCGCACCGAGGATGCCGCCCAGCACATCCCCACTGCCCGCGGTCGCGAGCCAGGCCGGTCCGGCGCTCACCGTATAACGGGAGCCGGACGGCACGGCGATGTGCGTGGTGTGCCCCTTGAGGAGCACAGTGACCCCCAGGCTGCGGGCGGCGCGCTCCGCCCAGGCGGCCGGGTCTGCGGCGATCTCGGCGGCGGTGACCGCATCGGAGTCGTCGTCGGCACGGGCCGCGAGCATTCCGGCCAGTTCCCGGTAGTGCGGTGTGACGACGACCGGCGCGGAGGCGGAGCGCACCAGGTCGAGCGCCCCCGCGTCCACGACGACGGGCGTGCCGTCGGCGAGCGCCGCGCGCAGCCGCAGGAGGTCGTCGGAGGGACGCGCGCTCGCGTCCATCCCCGAGCCGATCAGCCAGGCCTGTACGCGTCCGCCCGCCGACACCGTCTCCGGGCGGCGCCGCAGCACCTCCTCCGCCGGCCGCGGCGCGCCGAGGTAGCGGACCATCCCCACCCCCGTGCGAGCGGCGGCCTCGACGCCCAGCACGGCCGCGCCCGGGTAGCGGTCGGAGCCGGTGACGACCCCGAGCACCCCGCGGGAGTACTTGTCGCTGTCCTCCCCCGGGACGGCGATCCATCCAGCGGAGTCCGCCTCGCCCCACTGCCGAACCTGCGTCCCGCGCACCTCGTTCATCGCACCTCCACCCCTCAACGATAGGTTCTCCTCCCGCGATAGGTTGAAGTCATGGGCATCCACATCCCCGGCAGGGTCGTCGTCTTCGACTACGGCGAGGTCATCTCGGTCACACCGTCGGAGGAGGACCGCGCCGCCCTGGTGGAGCTGGCCGGCGGCGACGGCGAGGTCTTCTGGCCCGCGTACTGGCGGCACCGGCACGATCTCGACCAGGGCACCCTCGGAATCCAGCAGTACTGGCGCGGCATCGAACGCGAGCTCGGCGAGCAGTGGGAGGACGAGCGCGTCCACCGGCTGTGGCTGGCCGATTTCCGCAGCTGGCTCACCATCGACCCCGGCACGCTCGAGGTGCTGCTCGACCTCCGGGCGGGCGGCACGCGACTGGCGCTTCTCTCGAACGCGGGGCGCGACTTCGGCTCCTACTTCCGCCACGGGACGCTCGGCGACCTGTTCGAGCAGGTGTTCGTCAGCGGCGAGCTCGGGACGATCAAGCCCGACGCGGCGATCTTCCGGCACGTGCTGGAGGCCCTCGACGTGACGGCCGAGCAGGCGGTCTTCATCGACAACAAGGAGGAGAATGTGCGCGGCGCGGAGGCGGTCGGCATCGCCGGCCACGTCTTCACGACGGCAGCGGATCTCCGGGCATATCTCGAGACACTGGCGGCTGAGAGCACACGATGACTACTCTCTTCGATCCCTTCACCGTGCGCGGCGTGACCGTCCGCAACCGCCTGTGGACGTCCCCGATGTGCCAGTACTCGGTGCTCGACCACTCGGGCGTCCCGCAGCAGTGGCACCTCGTGCACCTCGGCTCGATCGCCGCCGGCGGCAGCGGCATCGTCTTCACGGAGGCGACCTCCGTCAGTCCCGAGGGCCGCATCTCACCCCGGGACACCGGCATCTGGACCGACGAGCAGGCGGACGCCTGGCGTCCGATCGTCGACTTCATCGCATCGCAGGGCGCGGTGCCCGGCATCCAGCTCGCCCACGCCGGCCGCAAGGCGTCGAGCTGGCCCGCGTGGGGCTTCGAGGACCGCACGGGGTCCGTCCCCGTCGCCGAGGGCGGCTGGCAGACGGTGGCCCCCTCCGCCGAGGCCTTCGGCGACCTGGACGTGCCGGGCGCCCTCGATCTCGCCGGCATCGAGAAGATCGTGGACGACTTCCGCGCCGGAGCGCGCCGCGCCGTCGACGCCGGCTTCCGCATCCTGGAGCTGCACGCGGCGCACGGCTACCTCCTCCACCAGTTCCTCTCCCCGCTCGCCAACCACCGGGAGGACGAATACGGCGGCTCACTGGAGAACCGCGCTCGCCTGCTGCTGCGCATCGTCGCCGCGGTGCGCGAGGAGGCCGGCGCCGGCGTCCCCCTGTTCGTCCGTTTCTCCGGCAGCGACTGGACGCCGGGAGGCTGGGACGAACAGCAGACCGCGACCGTCGCCGGCTGGGCGCAGGAGGCCGGGGCCGACTTCTTCGACATCTCCTCCGGCGGCATCCAGACCGGCATCCGCATCCCCCTCGGCCCGGGCTACCAGGTCCCGTTCGCCGAGCACGTCCGTGCCTCCGCCGAGGTCGACGTGAGCGCGGTCGGCCTCATCACGACGCCGCAGGAGGCGGCCGACATCGTCGAGAGCGGCGCCGCGGACGCCGTGATGCTCGCCCGCGAGATCCTGCGCGACCCGCACTTCCCCCTGCGGGCCGCGCACGAACTGGGTGTCGAGGTGGACTACTGGCCCGCGCAGTACCTGCGCGCGCAGTGGCGGCGCTGAGGACTACGACCGCCGGGTCGCGTCCTGCACCTCGCCGACGAGCTCCTCGATGATGTCCTCGAGGAACAGCACGCCGGCCGTCTCGCCCTCGGCGTCGACGACGCGGGCCAGGTGGCTGCCCGAGCGGCGCATCGTCGCGAGGGCGTCCTCCAGGTCGCTGTCCACGAAGACCGTGACGAGCCGGCGTACCCGCTTGGCGGGCACGGGGAGCTCGAAGCCGGTCTCCTCGAGGTCGAGCACATCCTTGAGGTGCAGGTAGCCGGTGGGCTCGCCGTCGGCGTCCGGGACCACGTAGCGCGAGAAGCCGTGCTTGGTCACAGCGCGCTCGACGTCCGCCGGCGTGGGCGACGCGGGCAGGGAGACCAGCGTCTCCGGCAGGACCATGACGTCGCGCACCTTCTTCTCGGTGAACTCGAACGCCGCGGTGAGCGCGCCTGTGCGGTCCATCAGGACGCCCTCGCGCGTCGACTGGCTCACGATCGTCGCGACCTCGTCCAGCGTGAACGTGCTCGCCGCCTCGTCCTTGGGCTCCACGCGGAAGAGGCGCAGCACGCCGTTCGCGGTCGCGTTCAGGGCGACGATGATCGGGCGCACGGCCCGGCCGACGGCGACCAGCGGAGGGGCGAGGAGCAGCGCGGCGCGATCGGGCATCGAGAACGAGATGTTCTTCGGCACCATCTCGCCGAACACCACGTGCAGGAACGACACCAGCACCAGCGTCACGATGAACGCGACCGTGCCGATGACCTCCTCCGACCATCCGGTCGCGTGGAGGGGCACCTCCAGTAGGTGGTGGATGGCCGGCTCGGACACGTTCAGGATGAGCAGCGAGCAGACCGTGATGCCGAGCTGTGTGGTCGCGAGCATGAGCGTCGCGTGCTCCATGGCGTAGAGCGCGGTCTTGGCACTGCGCTTTCCGCGCTCGGCCAGCGGCTCGATCTGCGAGCGGCGCGCGGAGATGACGGCGAACTCGGCGCCGACGAAGAAGGCGTTGACCAGCAGCAGGATCACCAGCCAGAGGATTCCCACCCAGTCACTCATGGCGAGCCCCCTCTCCGCCCGGGGCGGGGGCCGGGTCCGGCGTGTACCGGATGCGGTCGACGCGCCGCCCCTCCAGGCGCTCGACGCGCAGCGTCCCGCCCTCGATCGCCACCTCGTCGCCCACCTTCGGCAGACGGCCGAGCTCGTTCATGACGAACCCGGCGACGGTCTCGTACGGGCCTTCCTCGGGGACGGTCACACCCGCGCGCTCCTCGAGCTCGTCGGGGCGCAGGATGCCGGGGAAGGTGATGGAGCCGCGGCCGCGCACGACGCCCGCGCGGGTGCGGTCGTGCTCGTCGGCGACCTCGCCCACGATCTCCTCCACGAGGTCCTCGAGGGTGGCGATCCCGGAGGTTCCGCCGTATTCGTCCACGACGACGGCCATCTGGTAGCCGCGGCCTCGCAGCTCGCCGAGGAGCGTCTCGAGGCTCATGGTCTCGGGAACACGGAGCGCGTCGGTCTGCAGAGCCGAGACGGGCACTTTGGCGCGGCGCTCGCGCGGCACCGCGACCGCCTGCTTGACGTGCACGAACCCGACGACGTCGTCGACGTCTTCGTCCACCACCGGGAAGCGCGAGAAGCCCGATGTCCTCGCCAGCCCGATGACCGCCTGGGCCGGATCGGTGCGGCGCACGGTCTCTATCCGGGGGCGCGGCGTCATCACGTCGGAGGCGGTGCGGGTGGAGAACGCGAGGGTGCGGCTGAGGAGAGTCGCGGTGTCGGCCTCCAGCACGCCGGCACTCGCCGAGCGGCGCACCAGGGAGGACAGTTCCTCGGCCGTGCGGGCGCCGGAGAGCTCTTCCTTCGGCTCGATGCCGAGCAGGCGGAGGAAGCCGTTCGCCGTGCCGTTCAGGAGCGCGATGAAGGGGCGGAACACGGTCGTGAACACCGTCTGGAACGGGATGACGAGCTTCGCCGTGGCGAGCGGGAGCGCGAGTGCGAAGTTCTTGGGCACCAGCTCGCCGAGGATCATCGAGAGCAGCGTCGCGACCAGGATGGCCACGATCGTCGCGATCGGCGTCACCGCTGCACCGGGGAGCCCGAGCGCGAGCAGGGGCCCGCGCAGGAGCGAGCTGATCGCCGGCTCCATCGTGTAGCCGGTCAGCAGCGTCGTCAGTGTGATGCCGAGCTGCGCACTGGAGAGGTGCGTCGAGGTGATCTTCAGCGCCGCGATCGTCATGCCGAGGCGGGACTCGCCGCGGGCGCGCCGCGCTTCGAGGTCACCGCGGTCGAGGTTCACCAGCGCGAACTCACTCGCGACGAAGAGGCCGGTGCCGATGGTCAGCAGCAATCCAACGCCGAGCAGGAGCCACTCAGTGAGCACGGTGGTCACCCCGCTCGCGCCGTGACGGCGGATTCGGGAACTGGAATGGGCTACAAGAGGGAGGGTCGTCCATTTCCCGGCAAGTATACCGACGGGATCCGCGCGGACCGGGGCGGATCCGGGGCGGATTCCCAGCGTTCCCCTCAGCCGGGCCCAGCGCTCCCGCAGTGCTGCCGGCTGAGGCGACCGGAAGCCTTGTGCGCCGCCGGCTCCTAGGCCCGCGCCGCGAGCATCGACTCCATCAGCTCGATCTCGGATGTCTGACTGGCGACCACGCCCTGGGCGAAAGTCCGCACCGTCGCGTCCTCGCTGCGCACGAGCACCGCGTCCGCCATCTCGATCGCGCCGCGGTGGTGGGCGATCATCAGCGTGAGGAAGAGCCGCTCGGCATCGACGCCGGTCGCAGTGCGGAGCTGCGCGAGCTGCTCGGGCGTCGCGAGGCCCGGCATCGGCTCCCCGGGTCGGTGCGCGCCGCTGTCGTGCTCGTGGGACCCTGCGGTGGCACCGACCGTCGCCGGCCGCGTCATCCAGGTCATCGACGGCTCGGACGCGGCCTGCGGCAGTCGCCAGCCCGTCAGCCAGCCGTAGAGCTGTCCGGCCTGCTGGCTCTGCGCCGTCGCGATGTCGTACGCGAGGAGGCGCGTCTCGGGGTCGTCGGTGCGGTCGCGCACGATCATCGCCAGTTCGACGCCCTGCTGATGGTGCTCCTGCATGTCGCGGGCGAATCCGGCCTCGGCGCTGGTCGTCCCCGGAGTCCGGGGCGCACCGACGCTCAACCGCCCCGCGGAGAAGGCGAGCACCGCCACGACCGCGACGACCACCAGACCCGCGAGCGCGATCGGCCACGCCCGTCCCGGCGCTCGGCTCATCGGCTAGGAGACCTTGCCGGGAGCGTCGTACGCGCCCGTGCAGGACGCGCCCGGCTCCGGCACCGAAGAGCTCTGCCAGTACGCCTCGAAGAACTTCGCGATGCGCGGGTCGTCCGCCTCCTGCACCTGGAGCTGGACGTTCCATCCGCTCAGCACGATCGGGGCCGGGAGGCCGTCGTACGGCGACAGCACCGCGTACGTGCGCGGCAGCTTGGTCTTCAGCAGGTCGAGCTGCTCCGTCGAGAGGTCGGGCGAATAGGTCACCCAGATCGCGCCGTGCTCGAGCGAGTGGACGGCGTTCTCCTTCGGCACCGGCTGGGTGTAGACGCCGCAGTTGAGCCACATCGGGTTGTGCTCACCACCGGCCGGCGGGTTCTGCGGGTAGTCGACGGCTCCGGTCACGTGACCCGCCGTGTTGTCGAACGTCTTCACTCCCTCGATGGAGATGCTCTTGCCGCCGGCCTCGTAGGTGGCCGCCTTGGGCGCGGTCACGATGATCGTGGTGATGAGCGCGGCGACGGCGACCGCACCGACGATGGCCGACCCGATCCCGATCCAGCGGTTGCGCTTGCGGCGCGCCTGCTCCTTCTTGAACTCCTCCAGCTTGGCCGCGCGGGCCTCTGCCTGCTTCTGCTTGCGGTTCGGGGCGGACGGGGATGGGGTCACGGGTGGGCCTCATTTCGACGTGGGGGTATCGGGATCAGCAAACCGGAGGACGGGCGCGCCGCATTCCCCGCCGGACGCGCTCCCAGTCTCTTGCCAGGTGCGGCGCCTCCCGCCGCCACCCGCCACCCCAGCCCCGATCCGGTCGACCGCTAGACTCCGGATCAGATCGATCCGAGGGGAACCGTGCTCATCACCATCGCCTACGCGGGTGCGCCCGCGACAGACCTCGGCTTCCTGCTCCACAAGCACCCCGATCGCGTGCACGCGTTCGACCTCCCCGTCGGCACCGCGCACGTCTTCTACCCGGAGGCGACGCCCGAGGGCTGCACGGCCGCCCTCCTGCTCGAGGTCGATCCCATCGAGCTCGTGCGGAGCAAGCGATTCCGCGGCGACAGCGGGATGCTCGCGCACTACGTCAACGACCGTCCCTACGTCTCGGGCTCGATGCTGGCAGTCGCGCTCCAGTCGGTCTTCCGGACCGCGATGACCGGTCGCTGCGACGCGCGCCCCGAGCTCGCCGCCGCGGAGCTCGAGCTCGAGATCTCGGTCGGCACCATCCCGGTCCGCGGCGACGACGATCTGGTGGCGCGACTGTTCGTCCCGTTGGGGTGGGCGATCGACGAGGAGGTCTCCCCGCTCGACACCGACCACCCCGAGTGGGGCCCCTCGCCGTATCGCACGCTCACCCTGCGCGGCCACTCCCGCCTCGCCGACGCCCTCCGGCAGCTCTACGTGCTCCTGCCGGTGCTCGACGACGCCAAGCACTACTGGGTCGCCGACGCGGAGGTCGACAAGCTGATGCGGGCCGGCGAGGGCTGGCTGGCCGCCCACCCGGAACGGGAGCTCATCAGCCGCCGCTACCTCGCCCATCAGCGCTCCTACGTGGAGGATGCCGCGTCGCGGCTCGACGCCCTGGACGGCTCCACCGCCCACGACGACGACGCGGCCTCCGACGCCGACACGGAATCCCGCCCGCGCCCGCTCAACCAGCAGCGCGCGGAGGCGGTGCTCGCCGCCCTGCGCGAGGTGGGGGCGACATCGGTCGGCGACATCGGCTGCGGACCGGGTGCGCTGCTCGCCCGCCTCGCCGTCGACCCCGCGATCCGCCGCATCGTCGGGACGGACCTGTCGAGCGCCGCGCTCGTCCGGGCGGCCGACCGGCTGGGCCTCGCGGAGCGCAGCGACGCCGAGCGGTCGCGCATCCAGCTCCTGACGTCGTCCGTCACCTACCAGGACGACCGCATCGCCGGGCTGGACGCCCTCGTGCTGATGGAGGTCGTCGAGCACGTCGAGACGGACCGGCTCGACGCCCTCGAACGGTCGGTGTTCGCGTTCGCCCGTCCCGGCGCCGTCATCGTGACCACGCCCAACGCCGAGTACAACGTGCACTACCCCGGTCTGCGGGCCGACGGGTTCCGCCATCCCGATCACCGGTTCGAGTGGACCCGCGCCGAGTTCGCGGCCTGGGCGCAGGAGGCCGCGCGCCGCTACGGCTACACCGTCGAGTTCCGCGCCGTCGGCGACGTCGACCCCGCGCACGGCTCCCCCACCCAGCTCGCTCTGTTCCGCCGGGAGGCGCCATGACGACCCACGAGACGCACAACACCGCCGCGGTGGAGCTCCCGGTTCCGACGCAGTCCCTGGTCGTGCTGGTCGGAGTGAGCGGCTCGGGCAAGTCGACTTTCGCCCGCGAGAAGTTCGCTCCCTACGAGGCCCTCTCGAGCGACACGTTCCGCGGGATGGTGTCCAACGACGAGAACGACCAGAGCGCGACCGAGGCGGCGTTCGAGGCGCTCCGGCACGTCGCCGCGGCACGACTCCGCGCCGGGCTCCTCACCGTGATCGATGCGACGAACGTGCAGGCGTCTGCGCGCCGCAGCCTCGTCCAGCTCGCGAAGGACCACGACGTGCTCCCGACCGCGATCGTGCTCGACCTGCCGACGGCCCTCTGCATCGAGCGCACCGAGGCGCGCTCCGACCGTGCGTTCGGGGCCGACGTGGTGCGCCGGCAGTCCAAGCAGCTGCGCTCGGGGCTCGCCGGGCTGAAGCGTGAGGGCTTCCGCACGGTCCATGTGCTCCGCGACGAGGGGAGCGTCGCGCGCGCGTCGATCGTGCGCACCCGGCTGCTCAACGACCGGACCGACGAGCATGGTCCGTTCGACGCGATCGGCGACGTGCACGGCTGCCGCTCCGAGCTGGAGACGCTGCTGGGAGCGCTCGGCTACGTCATCGAGCGGGACGACCACGGCCGGCCGATCGACGCGGAGCACCCCGAGGGCCGCCGCGTCCTGTTCCTCGGCGACCTGGTGGACCGCGGGCCGGACTCGCCCGGCGTCCTCCGCCTGGCCATGGGCATGGTACGCGCCGGTCACGCCATCGCGGTGCCGGGCAACCACGAGGACAAGCTCGCCCGAGCCCTGCGGGGCGACAAGGTCACCGTCGCACACGGCCTCGAGCTCACTCTGGCCCAGCTGGCGGATGAGCCGCCGGAGTTCGTCGCCGAGGTCGAGCGGTTCTGCCGCGAGCTCGTCGCCCACCTTGTGCTCGACGACGGCGCGCTCGTCATCGCGCACGCCGGTCTGAAGGAGGCCTATCACGGCCGTGCTTCCGGCAGGGTGCGCGCGTTCGCGCTCTACGGCGACGTGACCGGGGAGACCGACGAGTACGGCCTGCCGGTGCGCCTCCCGTGGGCCGAGGACTACCGCGGCCGTGCGGTCGTCCTCTACGGGCACACCCCGGTCCCGCGGGCCGAATGGATCAACAACACGATGTGCCTCGACACCGGCTGCGTCTTCGGCGGCGCACTGAGCGCGCTGCGCTACCCCGAGCGCGAGGTCGTCTCCGTCGCCGCCGAGCAGCGGTGGGCGGAGCCGGGCCGGCCGTTCCAGGCGGCGACGGCCACCACGGAGCCGCGTCCGGCCGGAGTGCTGCACATCGACGACGTGATGTCCGCCCCCACCGTGGAGACCGGCACGCTGGGCCGCCTCCGCGTGCGCGAGGAGAGCCGAGCCGGTGCGCTGGAGGTGATGAGCCGCTGGGCCGTCGATCCACGCTGGCTGCTCCACCTCCCGCCGACGATGTCGCCGCCCACGGCGTCGGCGCGCCCCGAGTATCTCGAGCATCCCGACGAGGCGTTCTCCGCCTACCGATCGACGGGCGTGACGGACCTGATCGCCGAGGAGAAGCACATGGGCTCCCGCGCGATCGCCCTCGTGGCGAAGGACCCAGCCCGCTTCGACGCGCCGGCCGGCTGGATCGGGACGGTGCACACGCGTACCGGCCGGCGCTTCTTCGAGCCCGCCCTGGAGCGGGCCTTCCTGGAGCGGCTCGTCGCCGCAGTGGAATCGGCCGGTCTCTTCGACGAGCTCGGGACGGACTGGCTCCTGCTCGACGGCGAGCTGCTGCCCTGGTCGCTGAAGGCCGGAGCCCTGGTCCGCGAGCAGTATGCCGCCGTCGGCGCGTCGGCGCTCTCGGCCCTCCCCTCGGCCGTCGCGGCGCTCGAGCGGGCCGTGAAGTCGGGGCTCGACGTCGCCGCCCTGCTCGAGCGGACCCGCGGGCGCGAAGACAACGCGCGCCGCTACGTCGACGCCTACCGGCGGTACGTGAGCCGCACCGACGGCCTGGAGGGCGTGCAGTTCGCCCCGTTCCAGCTGCTCGCCGCCGAGGGACGGATCTTCGCGGACCAGGACCACGACTGGCATCTCGCCCGCGCCGACCGCCTAGTCGCCGCCGATCCCGCGCTCGTCCGTGCCACGCGCCACGTCACGATCGATCTCGACGACCCCGAATCCATCGCGGCGGCGGTCGGATGGTGGTCGGAGCTGACCGGGGCCGGCGGCGAGGGGATGGTCGTGAAGCCGCGCCGGAACCTGGTGCGCAGCGGCCGCGCGCTCGCCCAGCCCGGGATCAAAGTGCGCGGGCGGGAGTACCTGCGCATCGTCTACGGACCCGACTACACCGACGAGCGTCAGCTCGGTCGACTACGCGAGCGCGCGGTCGGCCACAAGCGCTCGCTGGCCCAGCGCGAGTACGCGCTCGGTCTGGAGTCGCTGCAGCGCTTCGTCGACCGTGAGCCGCTCTGGCGCGTCCACGAGGCGGTGTTCGCCGTGCTGGCGATGGAGACCGAGTCGATCGACCCGCGGCTGTGACCCTCCGGGCTACCAGCTGACCGGCAGCGCCTTGCCCTCCTCGTAGCCGGCGGCCGACTGGATGCCGACCAGGGCGCGCTCATGGAACTCCTCGACGCTGCGGGCGCCCGCGTAGGTGAAGGAGCTGCGGACGCCGGTGGTGATCATGTCGAGGAGGTCCTCGACCGACGGGCGCAGGGGGTCGAGGTAGATGCGGGAGCTCGAGATGCCTTCGGCGAAGAGGGTCTTGCGCGCGAGCTCGTAGGCGTCCAGGCGCTCGAAGCGGCCGTTGACCGCCTTGGTGCTCGCCATCCCCCAGCTCTCCTTATAGAGGGCGCCGTTCGCATCGCGGTCCAGCGCGCCCGGGGCTTCGATGGTCCCGGCGAACCAGGAGCCGATCATGACCGAGGCACCTCCCGCGGCGAGGGCGAGCGCGACATCGCGCGGGTAGCGCACGCCGCCGTCGGCCCACACGTGGGCGCCGAGCTCGCGTGCCGTCTCGCTCGTCTCGAGCACGGCGGAGAACTGCGGGCGGCCGACCGCGGTCATCATGCGCGTGGTGCACATGGCGCCGGGGCCCACACCGACCTTCAGGATGTCCGCCCCCGCGGCGACGAGATCGCGAACGGCCTGCTCGGTGACGACGTTGCCGGCGACGATCGGCAGCCCGAGGCCGAGTCCCTTGACGGTGTGCAGAGCACGACGCATGCCGTCCTGGTCGCCGTGGGCGGTGTCGATGACGAGCACGTCGACGCCGGCGGCAGCGAGCGCCTTCGCCTTGCCCGCGACATCGCCGTTGATGCCGACGGCGGCGGCGACGCGCAACCGGCCGGAAGCGTCGACGGCGGGCGTGTAGATGGTGGAGCGCAAGGCGCTCTTCTTGCTCAGGGTGCCCACGAGGCGGCCGTGGTCCAGGACCGGGGCGAACTCGAGGCCGGCGGCGTCCATCACCGCGAACGCTGAGCGGCCGTCGGCGAGGTCCTCGGCGTCGAGGGAGGTCAGGGTGCCGTGGAGCAGGTCGCCGATCCGCGCGTCGGGAAGCGCCGAGCCGAGCTGCACGGCGGCGAGGCAGCCGAGGAACTCCCCCGACTGGTCGTGCACGACGATGCCGTGCCCCTCGACGGCGGGGATGCGGCGGAGCACGTCGGCGACGGTCTCCTCCGGGGCGGCCGGATACGGGGTGTCGAACGCGACCGGCTGCGCCTTCACCCAACGGATCGCCTCGTCGAGATCCTGCAGGTGCATGTCCTGCGGGAGCACCCCGAGACCGCCGCGCCGGGCGAGCGTCGCGGCGAGACGCTTGCCGGTCACCGAGTTCATGTTCGCCGACACGATCGGGATGGTCGCCCCGGTGCCGTCGCCCGGCGCCAGCGAGACGTCGAGCCGGCTCGTCACGTCCGATCGGGAGGGGACGAGGAAGACGTCGGAGTAGGTGAGGTCGTGGCGTGGCGTCGTTCCATAGAACTGCATGGGAATAACGGTATCGCCCCCGGCTGGGCGACTGCACGGATGCGCCGATGGGATTAGGCTTGATGCTCGGATGGAAGCGGGTGGCCACAAGTCGCCCGAACGGACGAAATCAATGGAGAGAGTGGGCGATCGGCTGTGTCGAGCCAATTGACCGGAGTGGGAACCGACGACGGATCGTCGGGCGAGTTCGGAGCCAACGAATGGCTCGTCGACGAGCTGTACGAACAGTTCGTCAAGGACAGGAACTCGGTCGACAAGTCCTGGTGGCCGATCCTCGAGAGCTACCGGCCCTCGGTCGCGGAGGGCGACGGCGAGACTTCGATCCCCTCCCCCGACGAGACCCCCGCACCGACCCCCTCCGAACCGGTCGCGCCGACCCCGAGCGAGCCGACCGCCCCGAGCCCGGCCGAGCCCGCCGTTCCCGCGCCGTCCGAGCCGACGACCCCGTCCGACGCCCATCCCATGACCACACCGATCCCCGTGATCGGCAGCCAGCCCGTCGCACGCACCACGTCGGTGGCGCCGAAACCCGCGCCCGTTCCGGCCGACGCCCCCGTCACCTCCCCCAACGCCGTCGTCGGCGACGGCGAGGAGGCGGAGGACAAGGTCACTCCGCTGCGCGGCATGGCGAAGTCGCTCGCCACGAACATGGACGCCTCCCTCACGGTCCCGACCGCGACCAGCGTCCGCACCATCCCGGCGAAGCTGATGATCGACAACCGCATCGTCATCAACAACCACCTCAAGCGCGCCCGCGGCGGCAAGGTCTCGTTCACCCACCTCATCGGCTGGGCGCTGATCAAGGCTCTCAAGGAGTTCCCGAGCCAGAACGTCTACTACGACGAGGTCGACGGCAAGCCGTCGGTCGTGGCCCCCGCGCACATCAACCTCGGCATCGCGATCGACATCCCGAAGCCCGACGGCAGCCGTGCCCTGCTCGTCCCGAGCATCAAGCGGGCCGACACCATGCACTTCGGCGACTACCTGACCGCGTACGAGGAGCTGGTGCAGAAGGCGCGCGCCAACAAGCTGACCGCCGGCGACTTCGCCGGGACCACGATCTCCCTGACGAACCCGGGCGGCATCGGCACCGTGCATTCGGTGCCCCGCCTGATGAAGGGGCAGGGCGCGATCATCGGCGCCGGCGCCCTCGAGTACCCGGCCGAGTTCCAGGGCTCGAGCGAGAAGACCCTCGCCAGCCTGGCGATCGGCAAGACGATCACGCTCACGAGCACCTACGACCACCGCGTCATCCAGGGCGCCGGCTCCGGCGAGTTCCTGAAGATCGTGCACGAGCTGCTCATCGGCAAGCGGAGCTTCTACGAGGACATCTTCGCCGAGCTGCGCATCCCGTACGCGCCGATCCGCTGGAACCCGGACATCAGCGTCGACCTCGCCAGTGCCGTCGACAAGACCGCCCGGGTGCAGGAGCTCATCAATTCGTTCCGGGTGCGCGGCCACCTCATGGCCGACATCGATCCGCTCGAGTACAAGCAGCGATCGCACCCCGACCTCGAGATCGAGACGCACGGTCTCACCTTCTGGGACCTCGACCGCGAGTTCGTCACCGGCCAGTTCGGCGACAAGCGCACGATGAAGCTGCGCGACATCCTCGGCGTGCTGCGCGACTCGTACTGCCGGACGGTCGGCATCGAGTACATGCACATCCAGGACCCGGCCCAGCGCAAGTGGTTCCAGGACAAGCTCGAACGCGCCTACGAGAAGCCGACCCACGACGAGCAGCTGCGCATCCTCGGCAAGCTCAACGAGGCGGAGGCGTTCGAGACCTTCCTGCAGACGAAGTACGTCGGTCAGAAGCGGTTCAGCCTCGAGGGCGGCGAGTCCACCATCGCACTCCTCGACACGATCCTGCAGGGCGCGGCGGAGGCGGGGCTCGACGAGGCCGCCATCGGCATGGCCCACCGCGGCCGCCTCAACGTGCTGACGAACATCGCGGGCAAGACCTACGGCCAGATCTTCCGCGAGTTCGAAGGCACGCAGGATCCGCGCACGGTCCAGGGCTCGGGCGACGTCAAGTACCACCTCGGCACCGAGGGCACCTTCAAGGGCTCGGGCGGCGAGGAGATCGCGGTCTACCTGGCCGCGAACCCGTCGCACCTGGAGGCCGTCGACGGCGTGCTCGAGGGCATCGTCCGCGCCAAGCAGGACCGCCGACCGGCCGGGACCTTCCTCACGTTGCCGATCCTCATCCACGGCGACGCCGCGATGGCGGGCCAGGGCATCGTCGTCGAGCAGATGCAGATGTCGCAGCTGCGCGCCTACCGCACCGGCGGCACCATCCACGTCAACATCAACAATCAGGTCGGCTTCACCACCCCTCCCGGCGAGGGCCGCACGTCGGTGTACTCGACCGACGTCGCGAAGACTATCCAGGCGCCGATCTTCCACGTGAACGGTGACGACCCGGAGGCCGTGGTCCGCGTCGCCCAAGTGGCGTTCGAGTACCGCCAGGAGTTCAAGCGCGACGTCGTCATCGACCTCATCTGCTACCGCCGCCGCGGTCACAACGAGGGCGACGACCCGTCGATGACGCAGCCGCTCATGTACAACCTGATCGAGGCCAAGCGCTCCGTGCGCCGCCTCTACACCGAGGCCCTCGTCGGCCGCGGCGACATCACCGAGGAAGAGTACGAGCAGGCGCACCGCGACTTCCAGGAGCGCCTGGAGCGCGCCTTCATGGAGACGCACGCGGCGCAGACCAACTCGACCCCGATCGTGACCGCCGACGGCGTCGCGGCCGGACTCGATGCGCCGAACGCGCAGCAGAACGACGACAATGTCGGGGAGCCGGAGAGCACCGCCGTCTCGGAGCAGGTCATCCAGCTCATCGGCGACGCGTTCAACAACCCGCCCGCGGGCTTCACCGTGCACCCCAAGCTCCAGCAGCTGCTCAACAAGCGCAGCGACATGAGCCGCAACGGCGGTGTGGACTGGGGCTTCGGCGAGCTGCTCGCCCTCGGTTCCGTGCTCCTCGAGGGCACCCCGGTGCGCCTCGCCGGCCAGGACGCCCGCCGCGGGACGTTCGTGCAGCGCCACGCTGTGCTGCACGACCGCTCGAACGGCCAGGAGTGGCTGCCGCTCGCGAACCTCAGCGACAACCAGGCCCGGTTCTGGATCTACGACTCGCTGCTGAGCGAGTACGCCGCGATGGGATTCGAGTACGGCTACTCGGTCGAGCGCGCGGACGCCCTCGTGCTGTGGGAGGCCCAGTTCGGCGACTTCGCCAACGGCGCGCAGATCATCATCGACGAGTTCATCTCGTCGGCCGAGCAGAAGTGGGGTCAGCGCTCGTCGCTCGTCCTGCTCCTTCCGCACGGCTACGAGGGCCAGGGACCGGACCACTCCAGTGCCCGCATCGAGCGGTACCTGCAGCTGTGCGCCGAGAACAACATGACCGTCGCCCGCCCGTCGACCCCGGCGTCGTACTTCCACCTGCTGCGTCGTCAGGCGTACGCCCGCCCGCGCCGTCCGCTCGTGGTCTTCACTCCGAAGGCGATGCTGCGGCTGCGCGGTGCGACCAGTGACGTCGCGGACTTCACCAACGGCAAGTTCGAGCCTGTCATCGACGACGCCCGCATCTCCGACAAGGGCGCCGTCAAGCGCGTGCTCCTGATGGCGGGCAAGCTCTACTACGACCTCCTCAACGAGCTCGACAAGAATCCCAACCCGGAGATCGCCCTCGTCCGCGTGGAGCAGTACTACCCGCTGCCCGGGGCCGAACTCAAGGCGGTCGTCGACTCCTACCCCAACGCCGAGCTGGTGTGGGTGCAGGACGAGCCCGAGAACCAGGGCGCGTGGCCGTACATGATCCTGGAGACCTCCAAGCTGGGCCCGCGACCGCTCGGCGTCGTCTCCCGCCCGCCGTCGGCCTCCCCGGCCGCCGGCTCGGCGAAGCGCCACGCGCAGGAGCAGTCGGTGCTCATCCAGCGTGCGCTGACGCTCTAGCGCACGGACGGTGTGCGAGGCCGGTCGGACCTTCGGGTGCGGCCGGCCTCCGTCGTTCACGCACCCCGGCCGCCAGGGGCCTGTTGCCGGGCGCGCTCTCGGGCGTACGTTGTGGCCATGACCGTGCTGACCACCCACCGCCTCGGCGAGCCCTGCTGGGTCGACCTCGCATCCTCCGACGTCCCCCGCGCGCTCGCGTTCTACACGTCCCTGTTCGGCTGGACCGCAGACGAGGCCGGCGAGGAGTACGGCGGGTACGTCACCCTCCGCAAGGACGGCCGCACCGTCGCCGGGCTCGGACCCGCGATGCCCGGCGCGCAGCCCGATGCGTGGCTCACGTACCTGCTGGTCGAGGACTCCGACGCGGCCGAGCGCGATGCCGTCGACAACGGCGCGAACGCGCTGGCGCCGACGATGGAAGTGGGCGACCAGGGCCGTCTTGCGGTGATCGCGGACCCCGGCGGCGCGGTCGTCGGGCTGTGGGAACCGGAGCAGCACCGCGGCTTCGAGCTTGTCGCGGAGGTGGGCGGCATCGCCTGGCATGAGCTCTATGCGCGCGCCTACCCCGCGCAGGTCGACTTCTACACGCGGGTCTTCGGGTGGCAGACCCAGGTACTCGGCGACACGGCAGACTTCCGCTATTCCACGTTCGGCGACCCGGAGATGCCAGCGGGCGGGATCTACGACGCCGACGGGATGCTGCCGCCCGGCGTGCCGTCGCACTGGGTGGTGTACTTCGGCGTCGCCGATGCGGACGCCGCCTCGCAGCGGGTCGCCGAACTCGGCGGCACGATCGTGCGGGATCCGTGGGACAGCGAGTTCGGCCGTTTCGCGCAGGCGACCGACCCGCTCGGCGCGCTCTTCTTCCTGCACCAGGTGCGCTGACCGACCGTCGCCGCCCCTCCGTCTGCGCCCGCGTCAGGCTCGCGGTCGGAGGCCGTCCACGAGCAGGTCGAGCAGGCGCGCGATCTGGGCCGTGTCCGCGGTACTCCGCGTGGCGAGGAAGACGCCGACGAGCGCGGTCGTGACGTCGTCGGCCTCGAGGTCGCCCCGTAGTGCCCCGGTCGCCACCCCCGCCTCGAGGAAGCGCGCGATCACACTGTTCACGCGCTCGCGGGTGTGGAGGGTGTTGGCCGCGTCCGCGAGTGCGCCGGCTCGCAGTGACTCGGCCATGCCGCGTTTGGTCGTCACGAACCCGGCATAGCGGTCCAGCCAGCTGCGGAGTGCCGCATCAGCGGGCACGGCGTCGAGGTGGTCCTCCGCTGCGGCGATGACCGCATCGAGTTCCTGGGCGTACACCGCGGCGACGAGGTCCTCACGGGTCGGGAAGTTGCGGTAGAGGGTTCCGATCCCCACCCCGGCCGCCCGTGCGATGGCTTCGAGGGAGACCTGCTCCCCGCCGGCCGCGAACGCGGACCGTGCGGCCTCCACGAGCACGGCGCGGTTGCGAGCGGCATCCGCGCGAGGTGCGCGGGATCGCGTCGAGGTCGTCTCAGGGGATGACAAAGCGGAGGCTCCTCCGTATAGTGAAGTTAAGCGGAGGCTCCTCCGCTCTCTCTTGAGTATAGGGAAGTCCCCCATGAACGACACGATCATCCGCCCGGGCGGAACCGCGGACCTGGCCGGCCACTCCGTGGCGCGCATCGGCTACGGCGCGATGGCGCTGGAACGGTTCAGCGCAGACCCCGACGGGGGCGTGCGCCTTCTGCGCCGGGCGGTCGAACTCGGCATCGACCACATCGACACCGCCGACTTCTATGGCGACAGCATCTCCAACGACCTCATCCGCCGCGCGATCCGGCCCGCGGACGACGTGGTGGTCGTCACGAAAGTGGGCGCGCTGAAGAATCCCGGCGGCCCGATTCCGCTCCGGCCGGGCCAACGGCCCGAGCAACTCCGGCAGGCCGTCGAGGACAACCTCCGCACGCTCGGGCGCGAACGCCTCGACGTCGTGAACCTCCGTCGTCTCGACGTCGGACCCGGCGTCGTGGCGGAGGGTGAGCAGGTGGTCGACCTCGACGATCAGCTGGCGGCGCTCATCGCCCTGCGCGACGCCGGCACCATCCGCGCCATCGGACTCAGCGCGGTCGACGAGCCCGATGGCGGCGCGCCCTCCCCGCCGGCATCGTGTGCGTGCAGAACGCCTACGGCGTCGTCGACCGGCGCTTCGAACCTCTCCTGCGGCTGTGCGCCGACCAGGGGATCGCATGGGTGCCGTTCTTCCCGCTCGGCTCCGGCTTCCCCGGCATCCCCAAAGCCACCGAGCAGCCCGAGGTGGTCGCCGCCGCCGAACGACGGGGAGCGACCCCGGCGCAGATCGGACTCGCGTGGCTGCTCGGTCACTCCCCCGTCGCCCTGATCATCGCCGGGACGTCGAGTGCCGCACACCTGGCCGAGAATGTCGCCGTCGGCGGGATCGACCTCGACCCGGCGACCACGGCCGAGCTGGACGCGATCTGGGAGGCACGCTTCGCCTCCGCGGGCGACCCGGCTCCGCGCTGGACCGACTAGCCTCCGGCGGGCGTCAGTGGGCGGTCGCCTGGAACGACCGGATGCGCAGCAGCACCTCGGTGCGCAGCGTCTCCGGCGCGGTCTCCTTGCACGCCCGCTGCACGACCTCGGTCAGCACCACATTGAGGTGCGCCTCGTTCGTGCACCCGTCGCAGTTCGCGAGGTGCTCCCGGATGTCCGCCGCATCTTCGCGGCACAACTCGTTGCGCAGGTATTCCTCGAGGTCTTTCTTGGCCTTCTCGCAGCCGCAGTCCGTCATTTCGTGCTCCTGGTGGTCTGCACGGCGGCGGGCTGGACAGCAGAGAGCCCGCGCTCATGCGCGTAGTCGGTGAGGAGTTCCCGCAGCATCTTGCGACCGCGGTGCAGCCGGCTCATCACCGTGCCGATGGGGGTCTTCATGATGTCGGCGATCTCCTGGTAGGAGAACCCCTCCACGTCGGCGAGGTAGACGGCCAGCCGGAAATCCTCCGGGATGGCCTGCAGCGCGTCCTTGACGGCGCTGTCGGGCAGATGGTCGATCGCCTCCGCCTCGGCCGAGCGGCTGGACGACGCGGAGATCGACTCCGCGCCTCCGAGCTGCCAGTCCTCGAGCTCGTCGATCGTCCCCTGATACGGCTCGCGCTGCTTCTTGCGATAGGTGTTGATGAACGTGTTGGTGAGGATGCGGTACAGCCACGCCTTGAGGTTCGTGCCCTGCTGGAACTGCGCGAAGGCGGCGTACGCCTTGACATACGTCTCCTGGACCAGGTCCTGTGCGTCCGACGGATTCCTGGTCATGCGGAGGGCCGCTGCGTACAGCTGGTCCATGAACGGCAGGGCCTGCTCCTCGAAGAGGCGACCGCTGTCCTCGGTTTCGGTGCTCATCGGGGGCAAGTCTAGTTGTGCCGCCGCCACGACGTCTCGACGGGTGTCCGAGCGGCGGAGGGATCGGGTCCCGAGGGGCACGCGACGTGTCGTCGCGCGGGGAGCGTCGAGAACGGCGGTCCTGGATGCCACGGGATGTCCTTCCTTCGGTCGGGAACACGGATACCCTTGACAACAATGCTGATCTCGAAATATTCCGCTCCCGACTTCGACCCGTACGGCGACGCCCGCACGGAGGAGCCGAACACGCTGTGGCCCGCGCCCGTCGCGTCCGGGCCGGTCTCCGCGTCGGTGTCGCTCCCCGGATCCAAATCGCTCACCGCGCGCGAGCTCGTGCTCGCGGCCCTCGCCGACGGGCCCTCGCTGCTGCGGGCTCCCTTGCACTCGCGAGACAGCGCCAACATGATCGAGGCGCTGCGCTCTCTCGGCGTCGGCATCGACGAGAAGCACGGCGACAGCGAGTTCGGCGCCGACCTCCTCGTCACGCCCGCGGAGGAGTTGCTCGGCAGCACCACGATCGAATGCGGCCAGGCGGGCACCGTCATGCGCTTCGTCCCCCCGATCGCGGGTCTGGCCCTCGGGCCGACGTCGTTCGACGCGGACGACTCCGCGCGCGGTCGGCCCATGGGGGCGATCATCGCGGCCCTCCGGGCGCTCGGCGTCGACGTGAACGACGACGGCCGCGGCTCGCTCCCGTTCACGGTGCACGGGACGGGCTCGGTCGCCGGAGGCGCGATCAGTGTCGACGCCTCCAGCTCCAGCCAGTTCGTCAGCGCGCTGCTGCTCTCGGCGAGCCGCTTCACTGAGGGCCTCGACCTTACCCACTCCGGCGAGCGCCTCCCGAGCCTCCCGCACATCGAGATGACCATCGCCACCCTGGCGGCCCGCGGCGTCGAGGTCGAGTCGCCGGAGGTGGGGCGCTGGGTCGTACGGCCGGGCGCCATCGCCGCGCGGGACGTCGACATCGAGCCCGATCTCTCCAATGCGGCGCCGTTCCTCGCGGCCGCGGTGGTCACCGGCGGCACGGTGACCATCACCGGCTGGCCGGAGTCGACCACGCAGGTGGGCGCCGACCTGGCGGAACTGCTGCCTCTGTTCGGCGCGACCGTGACGCGCGAGGGCGACCGGTTGACGGTCGCCGGGCCCGAGCGCATCCGCCCCGTGCAGCTCGACCTCACCACCGGCGGCGAGCTCGCCCCGGCGCTCGTCGCTATCGCCGCTCTGGCGGACGGGCCGAGCGAGATCACCGGCATCGGGCACATCCGCCACCACGAGACCGACAGGCTGGCGGCTCTGGCCGCCGAGATCAACGGCCTCGGCGGTGCGGTCACCGAGCTGGAGGACGGCCTGCGCATCGAGCCGCGGCCGCTGCGCGGCGGCGTGTGGCGCAGCTATGAAGACCACCGCATGGCGACCGCCGGCGCCATCGTCGGACTGGTCGTCCCGGGCGTCGAGATCGAGAACGTCGCCACGACGGCGAAGACCCTGCCTCAGTTCACCCAGCTGTGGACGCGGATGCTCGCGGAAGGCACCGCTACGCAGTGACGGAGAACACGGGGGCCTGGTGGGACGACGGCGACGACGACGACGACGAATACGACGCCTTCGACGAGTCGAGCGTCCGCTCGCGGCCGAACCCGAAGGGCAACCGGCCGCGCACGAAGACGCGGCCCGGGCACACCGACGCGCAGATCGCGCGGGTGCTGGGCGTGGACCGCGGCCGATACACCGTGCTCCTCGATGAGGACACCGACGACGAACGCCAGGTCGTCGCCGCCCGAGCCAGCGAGCTGCGCCGCCAGCCGATCGTGAACGGGGACCGCGTGGCCGTCGTGGGCGACACCACCGGGGAGGAGGGCACCCTCGCCCGCATCGTGCGGATCGAGGAGCGCTCGACCCTTCTGCGCCGCAGCGCCGACGACACCGACGATGTGGAGCGGGTGATCGTGGCGAACGCCGATCAGATGCTCATCGTCGTCGCGGCGGCCAACCCCGAGCCGCGCACGCGACTCGTGGACCGCTACCTGGTCGCCGCGTACGACGCCGGGATCGCGCCCATGCTGTGCGTGACGAAGATCGACCTCGCCGATCCGGCCCCGTTCCTCGAGAACTTCGCCGGACTCGACCTGCCAATTTTCACCAGCCGTGAGGACCGCATCCCGGTCGACGAGATCAGGGCGGCTCTGGTGGGGCACGACACGGTCGTCGTCGGCCATTCGGGTGTGGGCAAGTCGACCCTGGTCAACGAGCTCGTGCCCGGCGCACGCCGAGCGACAGGCCATGTCAACGTCGTCACCGGGCGAGGCCGGCACACCTCCTCGTCCACCGTCTCGCTCCGCGTCGAGAGCCGCGAGGGACACGGCTGGGTGATCGACACCCCCGGCGTGCGCTCGTTCGGGCTCGGGCACGTGAACACGGACAGCATCCTGAAATCCTTCACCGACCTCGCCGAGCTGGCGGAGGACTGCCCGCGCGGCTGCACTCACCTGCCGGACGCTCCGGACTGCGCCATCGTGGAGGCAGTGGAGGCCGGCGCCCTGGGCGAGGCGGGGCGCGCACGACTCGACTCCCTCCAGAGATTGCTCACGACCTTCGCGCGCTGAGCGAGAATGGACGCATGACTGACGTGCGACTCGAAGCCGGCCGGCCGGCCCCCGCGTTCACCCTGACCGACCAGGACGGCTCCCCCGTCTCCCTCAGCGACTACGCCGGGAAGAACGTGATCGTCTACTTCTATCCTGCGGCGATGACGCCGGGGTGCACGAAGGAGGCGTGCGACTTCCGCGACAACCTCAACTCGCTGAAGTCGGCCGGCTACCAGGTCATCGGCATCTCGAAGGACGCCCCGGCACAGAACAAGAAGTTCCAGGAGCAGGAGGGCCTCAACTTCCCGCTGCTCTCCGATGAGGACCTCGCCGTCCACAACGCGTACGGCGCCTATGGCGAGAAGAAGCTCTACGGCAAGGTGGTGCAGGGCGTCATCCGCTCGACGTTCGTGATCGACCCCGACGGCTCGGTGCGCCTGCCGCTCTACAACGTGAAGGCGACGGGCCACGTGGCGTCGCTCCGCAAGAAGCTCGGCCTCGACTAGGCCGGATCAGGCCGGGAGGCGGGGAACCGACGCGAGCAGGCGCTGCGTGTAGGGGTCGGCCGGGGTGCGCAGCACCGCCCTGGTCGGCCCCTGCTCCACCACCCGTCCGCCGCGGAGCACGACGGTCTCGGCGCAGAGCGACGCCACGACACTGAGATCGTGCGACACCATGACGACGGTCATGCCGTCCTGCTCGGCCAGCCGGCCGAGCAACTCGACGATCTGGATGCGCGTCGTCACGTCGAGGGCGCTCACCGGCTCGTCGGCCAAGAGCACCCGCGGCCGCGACACGATCGCGCGGGCGATCGCGATGCGCTGCCGCTGCCCGCCGGAGAACTCGTGCGGGTAGCGTCCGGCCGCATCCGCGGGAAGAGCCACCGCTTCGAGCGCCGCGGCGACACGGTCGCGGGCGTCGGCTCCCGACGCGATCCGGAGCGACGCGAGCGGCTCGCCCACGATGCGGCCGACGCTCTGGCGCGGGTCGAGCGAGGAGTAGGGGTCCTGGAAGACCGTCTGCACGCTCCGCCGGAACACGCGCATGACCCGTCCATCCCGGCGGTCGAGAGGGGCGCCGTCGAAGAGCACGGCGCCGCTGCTCGGGCTGCTGAGGCCGAGCAGGAGCGAGAGGGCGGTGGTCTTGCCCGCGCCGGACTCGCCGACGAGACCGACGCTGCGTCCCTCTTCCACGCTCAGCGACACGCCCTCCAGCGCGGGAGCGGTGGCGCGGCGATAGCGGAAGCCTGCGTCGCGGAGCTCGAGGATGGCGGTCATTCCACCTCCAGGGCGGCGTCGAGCTCCCGGGCGCTGCGCACAAGCTCGATCGTGTACGGGTCCGTCGGCGCGTCGAGGAGGCGCTGGATGCAGCCTTCCTCCACCACGCGCCCTCCGCGCAGCACCAGAGCGCGATCGGTCATGCGGGACACGACGGCGAGGTCGTGGCTGACGAACAGCAGCGCCATCGCGCGCTCGGCGACGAGGGAGTCGAGCAGGGCGAGCACATCGGCCTGCACGGTGACATCGAGCGCGGTCGTCGGCTCGTCCGCGATCAGCAGCCGGGGTCGGCAGGCGAGCGCCGCAGCGATCGCGACGCGCTGCCGCTGACCGCCGGAGATCTCGTGCGGGTAGGCACGCGCGATGCGGTCGGGATCCGGCAGCCGCACCTCGTCGAGGGCCTCGCGCACCGCCGTTCGGAGCGCGCTCCCGCGCAGGCCGAGGTGGCGGCGCAGCGGCTCCGCGACCTGCTGCCCGAGTCGCATCAGCGGATCGAGCGCGGTCAGCGGCTCCTGGAAGACGAACGACACCACACGTCCGCGCAGCGGGACCAGATCGCGTTCTTTCGCCCCGACGACCTGCACACCGTCGAGCTCCACCGATCCCGCGGCGGTCAGGCCGTCCGGCACGAGGCCGGCCACCGCGTACGACGTCAGCGATTTGCCGGAACCGGACTCGCCGATCAGGCTCAGCCGCTCCCCGGCCGCCAGAGAGAAGGAGATGTCGCGCACGAGTGGTGCGCCGTCGCGCGCCGCCACGGAGAGGGATCTCACGTCGAGGATCATCGGGACCGCCTCCTCGTCGGGTCGACGACGTCACGGAGACCGTCTGCGACCAGGTTGACGCCGATCACGAGCACGACCAGCGCGACGCCGGGTGCGATGGCGCCGACCGGGGCGACCGCCACAGTGCCCTGGGCCTCCTGCAGCAGGCGGCCCCACGATGCGTTCGGCGGCGGCGCACCCAGGCCCAGGTACGACAGGCTCGCCTCGGCGAGCACCGCGATGCCGAATTGCAGCGCCAGGTTCACCAGCAGGGTCGGCCAGATGTTCGGCAGCACGTGCCGGCCGACCACGCCGGGCCAGCCCGTGCCGGACGTGCGCGCGGCCGTGACGTACTGGTGCCCCAGCACACGTTTGGCGAGCACGCGGGTGAGACGCGCGATGACGGCCGACATCGCCAGCCCGATCGCAAGGATCGCCGTGCCGAGCGATGCGCCCTGCGCCGCCACGATGAGCATGGCGAGCAGGAGCGTCGGGAAGGCGATCAGGATGTCCAGCACGGCGGAGATGGTGTCGTCGAGCCACGTCGAGGCGAACGCCGCGAGGAGACCGATCGTCACGCCGATGAGCGCGCCGATCGCGACCGAGCCGAGGCCGACGGCCAGCGCGATGCGAGCGCCGACCATCAGCTGCGACAGGAGGTCGCGGCCGAGCTTGTCGGTGCCCAGCCAGTGCTCCGGCCCGGGGTGCTCGAGCCTCCCGCCCGACGTGTCGCTGGGCGCGTAGGGCAGCCAGAAGAACGAGACCAGTGCGACGAGCGCGACCAGTCCGACGAGCGTCAGCCCGATCCCGAGGGTCACCGAACGGCGGGCACGCCGTCGGCCGCGCCGCTGCGGTGCGGCGCCCTGCGCCGCCGCCTGATCGACGACCGCGCTCATCGGTTCCCCGAGATGCTGTGCCGCAGGCGCGGGTCGACGAGGCGCTGCACCACATCGGCGGCGAAACCGATGATCAGCACGGCGAACGTCGAGACGAAGAGGATGCCCTGGATGCTCTGGAAGTCGTGCTGCTCGATCGCCCGCAGCAGCATGCTCCCCAGCCCGGGCAGGGTGAAGACGCTCTCGACGACGACGGCGCCGAGGAAGGTCGTGGCGAGCTCGATGCCCAGGATGGAGATGACCGGCACGGCTCCATTGCGCACGCCGTGCCGCCACATCGCCCCGCCGAAGGTCGACCCGAGCGCCCGCGAGTTGCGCAGGTAGTCGCTCCCGATCACGTCGAGCGTCGCGCTGCGGACGTATCGCGCGATGGAGGCGCTCATCACGATGGCGATGGTGATGATCGGCAGCGCGAGCGACTCCAGCGCCGCCGCCGGATCGGCCCAGTCGTCGCGCGGGAAGCCACCCGAGGGGAACCAGCGGAGGTTGATCGAGAAGACGCTGACCAGCAGAATGCCGACCCAGAACACCGGCACGGCGATCCCGAGCTGTGAGAACGCGGAGAGGGCGATGCCGTACCAGCGGTCGGCCTTCCAGGCCGCGACGAATCCGATCGGGAGGGCGAGGACGAGCGCGAGAGCGAACGACAGCAGTGTCAGCGGGATGGTGACCGCCAGCCGGGAGACGATCTCGGGCCCGACCGGCAGAGAGCTGATGAAGGACGTGCCGAGGTCGAGCCGCAGCAGGCTGCCGAACCAGGCGAAGAACTGGTCGATCAGCGGCTTGTCGCTGCCCACCTGCTTCTGGGCGGCTGCGATCTGCTCCGGGGTCGCGTTGACCGACAGCAGCGCATTCGCCGGGTCGCCCGGGAGCACGCGCAGGAGGAAGAACAGGACCACCATGGCGAGCAGCAGCGACACCACGAGGAACGCGGTGCGACGCAACAGATACGGGGCCATGGTGTTTTCAGCGTAGAGGCCCGGGGAGTCCGTCACGGACTCCCCGGGCGAGGAGGGTGTGCTCTCGGCGCTACTTCTTGACGATGTCGTACGTGTAGAAGGTCGAGTTCAGCCCGTTGACGGTATAGCCGGAGAGGTCGCTGGAGGCGACGACGATCTGCGGCGTGAGGTACAGCCACACGCTCGCAGCGTCCTTCGCGATCTGCTCGTTGACCAGCTTCAGCTTCGCGGTCTGCTCGGCGGTGGTCGAGGACTGCTCGGCCTCGTCCACCCACTGGGTGACCTGCGGGTTGTCGTAGCCCCAGTAGAAGTCGGGGTTCCCGTACCAGACCACGTCGCGGTCGTTCACATGCTCCTGGAGGGTCGCCTCGAAGTTCTTCTCCTTGAACACCTTCGAGTACCACTCGTCCGCCGAGATGGTGTTGATGTTCACGGTGATGCCCACCTTGGCGAGCTCGCTCTTCACGAACTCGGCGACGGCGGGGTGCGGGTCGTAGCTCGGGGTGTCGAGCGTGAACGTGAAGCCGTTCGCATAGCCCGCGTCGGCGAGCTCCTTCTTCGCGAGGGCCGTGTCGTAGGGGTTCACCGTGGTGAGGTCCTCGTACCAGGGGTCGCTCGGCGGGACCATCGAGCCGATCAGGGTGCCGTAGTCGCCCCAGATCGAGTTGAGGAGCTTCTTGGTGTCGATCGCGGAGTACACGGCCTTGCGGACCTCAGCCTTGTCGAACGGCGCGACGCGGTCGTTGAACGCCAGGAGCTCCTTGACCGTCGACTTGCCGTCGTTGATCGCATAGTCCGTGTTGCCCTTGAGCTGGTCGAGCGCGTCCGGGCTCTGGATGTTGGTGACGATGTCGACCTGGTTCGTCACGAGCGCGTTGGAGAGGGCGGAGGCGTCGGTGAAGTAGTCGAAGACGACCTCCTTGTTCTTCGCCTTCTCGCCCCAGTAGCCGCTCCAGCGCTCGATGCTGAGCGAACTGCCGCGCTTCCACGTGCCGAGCGTGTAGGGGCCGGTGCCGTCCTCCGCCGTCTTGTAGTCCTTCACGCCCGGACCGTAGATCCACACGTAGCTGAGGTTGTACGGGAGGGAGATCGACCGGTTCTTCAGTGTGATGACAACGGTGTGCGCGTCGGGGGTCTCGATGCCCGAGATCACCGCGAGCTGCGACTTGCGGGCCGACTGCGAGTCGGCGGCGGTCACGCGCTCGATGCTCCGCTTGACATCGGCGCTGGTGAACGCGGAGCCGCCGTGGAACTTCACGCCCTCCCGGAGCGTGAACGTGTAGGTGAGGCCGTCCTCGCTGGCGGTGTACTTGGTCGCGAGCAGCGGCTCGACCTTGCCGTCGTCGGTGAGCTTGAACAGCCCCTCGTAGACGTTGCCGTTGAACGCCTCCGTGACTCCGCTGCCGCTGCCGGCGGTGTTGTCGAGGTGGACGGGCTCGTTCTGCGAGCCGACGGCGATCGTCGCGTCCGTTCCGGACGCCGACGAGGAGGACGAGGCGCCCGAGCATCCGGCGAGCGTCAACGCCGCGGCGATGCCGATCGCGAGAGTGGCGAGCAGGGGGGTCTTTCTCAACGGAGTTCTCCTGTGCTGTGGAGGGGGGGAAGGGAAGGGTGGAGCGAACCGGATGCGCTATCGCGCGCCGCCCGAGCGGAGCACCACGCGCTTCTCGCCCGCGAGGACGGGCACGGCGAAGCGGTTGTTCCGCGGCGGCAGCGGACAGTTGTACTGGTCCGAGAAGCCGCAGGGAGGCACGAAGGCGCGGTTGAAGTCCAGGACGACGCGGTCTCCGTCGCGCTGCACGAAGAGGAAGCGCCCGGACGCGTACGTTCCGTCGTCCCCCTCCGCACCGTTGGTGGCGTCGGCGAAGACGAGCAGAAGAGTGCCGTCGTCGTCGAACGCGCTCAGCGTGTGGTCGACGCCGTCGAGCCGGAAGGTGATGTCACCGGGGACGACGAGATCGCGGGTGAGCCCGTTGTCGCGTAGATGCTCGAAGGGCACCGTGCGGTCGGCCGCGACCGGGTGGAACTCGGCCTCGACGACCCACTCCGGATCGAACGGGAACGCGTCGATGGTCTCGAACGCCCGGATGGCCGGCGAGTCGGCGTCCCACAGGCGGATTCCCCGCTCGGGCTCCCCGGTCTCCAGGTCGCGGCGGGTCAGCTCCGTGGCGGTGACGGTGGCGGGCCGGCCGGCGAGCGCGTCCTCCGCCGTGGTCTGATCGTCGGGTGCGAGCCAGCGCGTCTCCACGAGTGCGAGGTTGCCGGTCGGGGCGGCGACGCTCGCGAGCCGCGCCCGTCGCCATGCGTCGTAGCCGGCGCGTGCCGCGTCGACGGACGCGGGCGAAGAGGGTCTGAATGCGGGGGCCTGCGGGGCGGAGAGATCAGTCACGATGTCGGGCATAACGCACTCAGTCTGCGTCTTGTTCCCGACTCGTGCTCAATCGTGTTGCTCTGTGTTGCGCACCGTGGCACGGACGACGGACGGCGTGAGGGCGAGGACTCCGGCGACCAGGGCGGGGATCAGGAGCGCCCAGCCCAGGTCCGGCCGCGCGACGAGACCCTGGAAACAGCCGACGGCGACGGCGATCTGCAGGATCTGGATGGTCACCGTCGACGCGCGCGCCCATCCCCGCTTCCGCAGGATGCCCGCGGCGGTGACGATGACCCAGATCGCCCCGAGCAGCGTCAGGATGAAGATCGCGATCGCGGTCGCGAACGACTCGGGTGTCACCGTGAGCAGTTCGACGAGCAGCCAGCCGGCGAGCCCGGTGACCAGAGCGGCCTCCAGGAACAGGATCACCGCGAGGGCGATCAGCGCGGGCGGTCGGGAGTTCGAGTCGGGCACTATATCACTCCACTATTTCCGTCATGTGTTCCCAGGGTTATCCCATACAAAACTATTGATTCGAGTTGGGCCCTATGGGAGCATATTGGAGGTCGAGTTAGTGCTCACAGGGTGGTGGGCAGGTCTTTTCCCCAACGGATCTGAAGAACCCTGTAACCCGACTGCTTACCTGCATTCTAGGCCACTCAGGCCAGGAGACATTCAGCGAACAAGGAGCATATCTTCATGGATTGGCGCGACAAAGCCGCCTGCCTGACCGCGGACCCCGAGCTTTTCTTCCCCGTCGGAAACACGGGACCCGCCGTCGACCAGATCGACAAGGCGAAGGCGGTCTGCGCGCGGTGCACCGTCACCGAGATCTGCCTGCAGTACGCCCTCGAGACCGGCCAGGACTCGGGCGTCTGGGGCGGCCTCTCAGAGGACGAGCGCCGCGCTCTCAAGCGTCGCGCCGCCCGCGCCCGCCGCGCTTCCTGAGCGCGCGGCACCGCCACACCACAGACTCTTCATCGCACCACAGCACCGCCGAGGCGGCGCTCCGCACCAGCTGGACGGACACCTAGCACCCCGCACAGCACCGACGAGGCGGAGCGCCCCTCGGCCTTTCTCTTGCCGAGGGGCGGCCGACGGCGTCAAACCGTCGTGAGGTAGCGCAGGGGGACCTCGATGGTCACCTCGGTGCCCTGCCCCATGAGCGTGTGCCAGTCGATCGCTCCCCCGAGCTCGCCCTGGATGAGCGTGCGCACGATCTGCGTGCCGAGACCGGAGCCGACCTTGCCCTCCGGCAGGCCCGACCCGTTGTCGACGACCTTGACCGTCAGCGACTCCGCCGAGCGGTTCGCGATGATCTCGACCTGGCCCTCGCGGCCGGCGAGGCCGTGCTCGACGGCGTTCGTGACCAGCTCGGTCAGCGCCAGGGCCAGCGGCGTCGCGTACTCGCTCGGCAGCGTGCCGAAGGAGCCCGACTTCTTGGGATGGACCGTCGTGGTGTGGCTCGCGGCCACCTCCGCGACGAGCAGCAGGACGCGGTCGAACACGTCGTCGAAGTCGACGATCTGCGCCAGTCCGGTCGACAGCGTGTCGTGCACGACCGCAATGGCCGCCACTCGGCGCATCGCCTGGCTGAGAGCCTCGCGGGCCTCCTCCGAGTGCGTCCGGCGCGCCTGGATGCGCAGCAGCGAAGCGACCGTCTGCAGGTTGTTCTTGACCCGGTGGTGGATCTCGCGGATCGTCGCGTCCTTGGTGATGAGCTCACGCTCCTGGTGCCGCTGCTCCGACACGTCGCGACAGAGGACGATCGCGCCGACCCGCTCTCCGCGATTGCGGATCGGGATGGCGCGGAGCGACACCGTCACCCCGCGTGCCTCGATGTCGGTCCGCCACGGGGCGCGGCCGGTCACGACGAGCGGGAGCGATTCGTCGACGGTCAGCGTGCCCACCACCAGGCCGGTCGTGACCGTCGCCAGCGACTCACCCTCCAGCTCGCCGGTGAAGCCCATACGGTTGAACGCGCTCAGGGCGTTCGGGCTGGCGAACGTCGTGATCCCGTCGACGTCGAGACGGATCAGCCCGTCCGCGGCGCGCGGCTGGCCGCGTCGAGGGGCGGCCGGTGCGCCCAGGTCGGGGAAGTCGCCGGAGGCGATCATGCTGAACAGGTCGTTGGCGCACTCGTTGAACACGAGCTCCTGCCGGCTCGGCGTGCGCGCCTCGCTGAGGTTGGTGTGCCGGGTGATCACCGCGATCGGCTCGTCGGCCGTGTCGGGCGAGTGCACCGTGAGGCGACGGATGACCGGAACCGCCCGCACGCGCGTCGGGGTCTCCTCGTACCAGTCGGGGGCCGACGTGTCGATGATCGTCTTGGTCCGGAAGGCGTCGGTCACCTGCTGCTTCCACTCCGGCTTGATGCGCTGCCCTACGAAGTCGCGGTAGAACAGCGTCGCGGCGCTCGACGGCCGCGCATGCGCGACGGCGACGAAGTCGTCGTCGGACGTGGGCACCCACAGCACGATGTCGGCGAACGCCAGGTCGGCGAGCAGCTGCCAGTCGCCGACGAGTCCGTGGAGCCATTCCACGTCGGCCTCGGACGAACGACCCTGGGCATGGATGAGATCACTGAGCGTCGACACCCCCCTAGTGTAGGCGGACCCCCGGCGCCCTGACGGCGGTTATCCACACCCGCGTCGACGCCCTGGACTCCCCCGCTCCCCGCTGCTTGAGTGAGGTCGTGCGAACACCGGCCGGGGGCCGTCGACGATCGGGGGGAACCGTGAGCACAGGAAATCCGGCGCGCGTCGACATCCGTGAGCGCGGTCCTCGCGGCGGCGGACGGTCTCCACCGCCGCCCCTCCCCGCGGGAGCGGACGACGCAGCACGATACCGAATCACATCACAAGGAGACCCATGCCCACCACAGCGACGACGACCGACCGCTCGCCCGCTCCCGCGCGGACGAACGCCCCGGAGCGAACGGCGCCGCCGCGACACGACCGGTCGAACGCTCCGGTCGGCGCCGTCCAGAAGTCCTGTCCGGCCCGTCCCACGATCCATCGCGAACAGCCGCGGGGTGTCGAGGGCGGCGGCGCGGGTCGCTCCGCCACCGGACGCACTCAGGCCGACGAAGCCGGGGACGCCTCCCCCGCGCGGCCCGCCGATCTTCGGCCGCCGACGTCACAGCGACCCCATGCCGCCCGTGCCGCCCGCGCCGTCCCGCCTCCTCCGCTGACCACGTCGGATCCCGGCGCGGACGACGCGCTGGCCGCACTGGACGACGATCCGGAGCTCCTCTGCCTGAATCTCGCCCATTGCGTCGTCGAGATCCTCGCGGGTGCGCGGGCGCTCGACCAGATCGGCCGCTGGGTCACCGACGCGGTCTTCCTGCATCTCCTGCGGCGGACGGTGCTGGCCGCGCGTGCCCGCAGCGTCGCCGCGCAGGAGGCCATGCGTCCGCGCTTCCGGCTCGGCGCTCCTGTGCTCGGTCGCCCCGCCGACGGCGTGATCGAGGCGGTCGTGGTCGTGCACCAGACCTCACGCTCCCGCGCCGTCGCCGTGCGCCTCGAGCGTCACCGCTCCCGCTGGCGCGCGACGGCCATCAGCGTCCTCTGACCCCGACCGGATCAGCAGCACGACACCGGAACGCCGGAAGGCGGCCCCTCGAGAGGGGCCGCCTTCCGGTCTGGGCCAGGTCGTGCGGGGCTCAGCGCTTCTTGGACTGGGCTCGGCGCTCCGCGCGGTTCGCGGGAGCCTCGTCGCCGTCGGACTCGACGCGCTGGCCGAAGGCGCCGCGCTGCGCGGACGCCTGCTGCGGAGCGGCGGCCTGAGGCGCCGCCTGCTGCTGCGCCTTCTGGGCTCGAGCCGTCGCGGCCTGCTCGATCTGACCGCGCTGGTTGCGGACCTCGACGCCGCCACCCTCGCCCGGGGCGGAGTAGCTCAGACGCTGCTGCTCGCTCTCGCCACGGGCCAGACCCTTGGCCGCCACCGACGGGGACTCGACCTCGCCCGGAGCCTGGTTGACCTCGACCTCCAGGTTGAACAGGAAGCCGACGGTCTCCTCGCGGATCGCCCCCATCATCTGCTGGAACATCGCATAGCCCTCGCGCTGGTACTCGACCAGCGGGTCGCGCTGCGCCATGGCGCGCAGGCCGATGCCGTCCTTGAGGTAGTCCATCTCGTACAGGTGCTCACGCCAGCGACGGTCGATGACCGACAGCACCACGCGGCGTTCGAGCTCGCGCATCGCCGGCGAGCCAAGGGACTCCTCGCGACGCTGATACGCGAGGCGGGCGTCGGACATGATCTCGCGTCGCATGAACTCGCGGTTGATGCGGCCCTTGTTGCCCGCTTCCGCGATGACCTCGTCGATGCTGACGCCGACCGGGTAGAGCGTCTTGAGCTCCGCCCATAGGGCGTCGAAGTCCCAGTCGTCCCCGCTGCCCTCGCCGGTGTGCTGGTCGAGGATATCGTCGATGACGTCCGTCAGGAACTTCTGCACCCGCTCGTGCAGGTCGTCGCCCTCGAGGATGTGGCGGCGGTCGCCGTAGATGGCCTCGCGCTGACGGTTGAGGACGTCATCGTATTTGAGGACGTTCTTGCGGATCTCCGCGTTGCGCGCCTCCACCTGCGACTGCGCGCTGCGGATCGCCCGGCTGACGACCTTCGACTCGATCGCCATGTCGTCCGGGACGCTCGACCGGCCCATGAGGCTCTCGGCGGCGCCGGCGTTGAAGAGGCGCATGAGGTCGTCGGTGAGGGAGAGGTAGAAGCGGCTCTCGCCCGGGTCGCCCTGACGGCCGGAACGACCGCGGAGCTGGTTGTCGATGCGACGGGACTCGTGGCGCTCGGTGCCGAGCACGTACAGTCCTCCCGCCTCGATGACCTTGTCGGCCTCCTCCTGCACCTTCTCCTTCACCTCGGCGAAGACGGCGTCCCACTGCTCCTCGTACTCGTCGGGCGTCTCCACCGGGGAGAGCCCGCGCGCGTTCATCTCGGCGACCGCGATGAACTCGGCGTTGCCGCCGAGCATGATGTCCGTGCCTCGACCGGCCATATTGGTGGCGACGGTGACGGCGCCGAGACGGCCGGCCTGGGCCACGATCGCCGCCTCGCGCGCGTGGTTCTTCGCGTTCAGGACCTCGTGACGGACGCCCTTCTTGGCGAGAGAGCGCGACAGGTACTCGCTCTTCTCGACGCTGGTCGTGCCGACCAGGACGGGCTGGCCCTTCTCGTGGCGCTTGACGATGTCCTCGACGACCTGCTCGAACTTCGCCTGCTCGTTCTTGTAGACGAGGTCTGGCTGGTCGATGCGCTGCATCGGCTTGTTGGTCGGAATCGGGACGACGCCGAGCTTGTACGTGCTCATGAACTCGGCCGCCTCGGTCTCGGCCGTACCGGTCATGCCCGACAGCTTCTTGTAGAGGCGGAAGTAGTTCTGCAGGG
Source organism: Leifsonia sp. LS1 (assembly GCF_020521355.1). Classification (NCBI taxonomy): domain Bacteria; kingdom Bacillati; phylum Actinomycetota; class Actinomycetes; order Micrococcales; family Microbacteriaceae; genus Leifsonia; species Leifsonia sp. LS1. Next base: position 85,307 of record NZ_BPER01000007.1, on the reverse strand, counting down.
TGACGGTGGCGAGCGTCTGGTTCTCGGCCTTGACCTCGACGCCCTCCTTCGCCTCGATCGCCTGGTGTATGCCCTCGTTGTAGCGGCGGCCGACCAGGATGCGGCCGGTGTGCTCGTCCACGATCAGGACTTCGCCATTCATCACGACGTAGTCCTTGTCGCGCTTGAAGAGGGCGTTGGCCTTGATGGCGTTGTTCAGGAACGAGATCAGCGGCGTGTTGGCGGACTCGTAGAGGTTGTCGATGCCGAGGTAGTCCTCGACCTTCTCGATACCCGGCTCGAGCACGCCGATGGTGCGCTTCTTCTCGTCGACCTCGAAGTCCTCACCGGCGGTGAGGCGCTTGGCGAGGTTGGCGAACTCGACGAACCAGCGGTTCGCCTCACCCGACGAGGGTCCCGAGATGATGAGCGGGGTACGTGCCTCGTCGATGAGGATCGAGTCGACCTCGTCGACGATGGCGAAGTAGTGTCCGCGCTGGACCATGTCCTGTGCCTGCCACGCCATGTTGTCGCGCAGGTAGTCGAAGCCGAACTCGTTGTTCGTTCCGTACGTGATGTCGGCGGCGTACTGCTCCCGGCGCTCCTCCGGGGTCTGTCCGGAGAGGATGACGCCGGTCGTCATGCCGAGGGCGCGGAACACGCGGCCCATCAGCTCCGACTGGTAGCTTGCGAGGTAGTCGTTGACCGTGATCACGTGAACGCCGCGGCTGGCGATGGCATTGAGGTAGGCGGCCGTCGTCGCGACGAGGGTCTTGCCCTCACCGGTCTTCATCTCGGCGATGTTGCCGAGATGAAGCGCGGCGCCTCCCATGAGCTGCACGTCGAAGTGGCGCATGCCCAGCGTGCGCTTCGCCGCCTCACGGACGGCGGCGAACGCCTCGGGCAGGAGGTCGTCGAGCGACTCCCCGTTGCTGTAGCGCTCGCGGAGTTCGACGGTCTCGTGCATGAGCTCTTCGTCGGTGAGCGCGGCGAAGTCGTCTTCGAGGGCGTTGACCGCTTTCGCGTACGCCTCGAGCCGACGGAGGGTGCGCCCCTCGCCGAGACGGAGAACCTTTTCCAGAACTGAGGCCACTGATGCACTCCACTTGTGTTCGTTCGGGCCGATCGTGCCCGCGCCCGTGTCGGACGCACGCCGGACGGCTGGCACCGCCGACGTTAGAGACATCGTACGGGATCAGCCGTCGGGTTCCTCCAGCGGAAGCTGAAAGCCGGCCGAATGGAGGGTGGATCCGCGCACGGAGGCGCCGATGGCGTCCGCCGCCCGGGCGGACGCCATCGGCGCGGGGTCGTCAGCCGAGCTTGCGGCTGGCGGTGGCCACCTCCTGCAGTTCATCCGCGTCGTCGTCCAGCGCGATCACGCCGTAGTCCCAGCCCTTGCGGCGGTAGACCACGCTCGGTCGCTGCGTCTCCTGGTCGACGAACAGGTAGAAGTCGTGGCCGACGAGCTCCATGTAGTAGAGCGCGTCGTCGACCGTCATCGGAAGCGAGGCGAACACCTTCTTGCGGATGACGACCGGCGAGTACTCCTCCTCAGCGGCCTCCTCCGTCGCCTCGGAGTCCTGCACCACCGGGACGCTGCCCGTCCTGACCTGGTCGAGCACCGCGACCGGCGCCGCTGCGAGCCCCACGGCGCTGAAGCCGTCCGTGCTCGCCTCGCGCAGCGAGGTCGGCCGATGCTGCCCGCGATGGACCTTGCGACGGTCTTTCGCGCGACGCACGCGCTCGAGGAGCTTGCCCAGGGCGATGTCGAACGCCGCGTACTTGTCGGTGCCCGTCGCCTCCGAGCGGACCACCGCCTTCGGCCCCACGAGTGTCAGCTCGACCCGATCATCGCCGTTCTGGCCACCGAGCTTCTCGTTGTGGCGGCTGACCTTGATCTCGAGGGAGATGGCCCGCTCTGCCAGATGCGCGATCTTGTCCGACTTCTCGGTCGCGTATTCACGGAAGCGATCAGTGATTCCCAGGTTGCGTCCGATGATGTTGATGTCCATGGAGACCTCCCTGATCCGACGCGGTGTCGTCCTGATCCCGGGCGACCCGTGCGCCTTTTGGACTACCGTAGTGCTCCCTCACGGGGAAAGGAACCGGACAACGCCTGTTATTGACTGGGAACGTTCCGAGGTCTCGCTGTGAGGTCGGCGCCGTCGCGGCGCGGCGTCCGCGCCAGGGCTGCGGCACCGAACACCAGCCCTCCCGCGGCATGGATCGCGCGAGCGGCTTCAGCGACCGTCGACCCCGAGGTCACGATGTCGTCGACGATCAGGCAACGCCTTCCCCGGAGCCGCGTGGACGCGGCCAGGCTCTCCGCACGATTGGCCGCCCGTCCCGCGGACGAGAGACCGGCCTGGTCCTGCGTCTGCCGGGTGAGCCGCAGGGCGCGCCACAGCGGCGGCACGAGGATGCCGGCACGGCCGAGCAGCATCCCCGTCGGATGGAAGCCGCGTCGACGGCGTGCCTCGGTGGTCGACGGGATCAGGACGGGGAGCAAGGCGTCCGCGCCCCTGCCATCGCTGCGCCCCCGCCCCGTCTCCGCTCGGTCGCTCACGGCTCGCTGCGCGTCGACCACGGCGGCCCGCAGTGCACGACCGAGGGCCGGCGCAGCGTCCACCCGCCCGGACTCCTTGAAGGCGAGGATCACCCGCCGCGGAGTCTCGGCGTATTCGAGAGCCGCCCACACGCGCACGCCCCCGGCCGACGTCGTCGCCACGCGAGGGGTCAGGTCGTGCCTGCATCGCGCACACAGACTGCGGTCCGGCTCACCGCAGCCGGCGCAGCGGACGGGGAGCAGCACGGCGGCCGCGTCGCGGAGGGACTCCTGAAGGATCGATGTGGTTGTCATGCGCTCCAGCATCGCGGCGCTCGCGCGGCCCCGGGCCGCCGGGAAGATCTTCGTGGAGAACGGCGCCGAGCCTCTCCGCTGTGGAGAACGCGCTACGGCTGTCCGAGCTGGACGGCGACCGCACCCACCTTGTCGGCCTGCGCCTGCCATCCCGTCCCGGTGGGCGCCTGGAGGCTTCCATCCGCGGTCAGGACGAGATAGCGCGCAAGACCGTCCGCTCCCACGATCGTGCGGCCTCCGCCCGGCCCGGTCGTGATGGTCTGCTCGCCGCCGATCGTCTGCTCGACGATGCTCGTCGCGTCCCCGTTCGTCGCGTTGAGCACGGCGACCGTGAGTTCGCCTGTCCACGCGACGGCCAGCGGCGTGCCGGAGCCGACCGCGAGCTCCACCGGCTGGGTCAGCGAGGTGGGGACGGATCCGGACCCGCGCACGATCCCCGCCGCCACGAGTGCGTACCCCGTCGAGGTGCGCAGCAGGGCGACGACACGCGTGCCGTCGCGGGAGAGGGCGAACGATTGGATCCCGACCGCCTGCGGCCAGTCCGTCGCCACCGCGTGCACCTCGCCGTTCGCCGCTGTCGCCTGGAGCGCGCCCGGCGCGTCGGCCGGCACCGACCAGACGAATCCCGTGTTGTCGATGGCCGGTGCGATCAGCCCGGCCCGCGCGTCGACGCGGATCGTGTCGCCGGAGCGCCGCACCAGGTACGCGCCACCGGCGGAGAGCACGGCGGCCTCGTCACGGGCTGCGTCGAGGGCCACCGCCGTCGGCTGCAGCGCGACCACCCGGTCGCTGAGGCCGCTGAGCGGGGTCACGGTGGAACCGGAGAGCAGTCCGAACGTGTCCCCGCGGGAGACGATCGCGTGGGTGTCGACCGACGGGTCCTGCTGGGGTGCGGCCCCGGAGTTGAGCGGGGCGATCTGCTCGACATTGCCCTCGATGGAGAGCTGCACCGTCTGGGCGAGGCTCCCGAGGCTCTGCTCCAGTTGCAGCTGCATGCGCTGCAACTGGAGCGTGTCGGCCCGTCCCGCTTCGGAACTGAGGTCGACTTGGGCGACGCCGCCGACGGTGGTCACCGACGGGACCGCCAGCTGTGTGCCTTCGGGGAACGCGTTGGCCACCGCACCGTTCAGCCACTTCGCCGGTCCGGCGAGCACCGCGCTCGCCACCCGGGTCGCGGAGGTCGCGACTCGGGCGGGGAACCACCGGGCGTCCGGCACGAGGTAGCTGTAGTCCGGGCTGTAGAAGTACAGCGTCTGCTGCGTGAAGACGGCGCGGAACGTCGGGTCGTCGATCACGATGCCGTTCGGCGCCACGGCGATGCGCCACTCACCGCTCTGCTTGACGAGCTCGTAGCGCAGGCCGATCGGCGCTCGGCTCGTCACCGGGTGGTACGCGCCGACCGAATCGACGCTCGCCACCGGATTGACCTCCACCCCCCACTGGTCGCCATCGCTGTCGTAGGTGCGGTTACGACCATCGTCCACGGTGACCGACTCGTCCGGGTTCCAGCTCGCGGCCATGGCGTCGGTCAGATACTCACGAGCGATCCCGAAGTTGTTCTTCGGGCTCGAGGCGGCGTCGATGAACCCCTGCACGATGCGCTGCTGGGAGGCGCCCTTCTCAGGTGGGGACGGGTTGAAGTCGAGGTCGAGAGGGTCGTCCACCTGGGCGACCGGGCCGCCCTGCCGCACCGGACCGCTGTCCGGGATGCTGGCGCAGGCCGAGAGCACGAGGGCGACCGCCACCGCGACGGCCGCGGCGATGAACCGGATCAGTCGTCTGCTCACGCGCGGGCCTCCCGCTTCGGAATGGGGCGGACGTCGTCGGCGGAGGCGTCGGGCGACGCGGGCGCGTCGGGCGGCGTGGGGGCCGCAGGCAGCTCGCCCGCGTCGACCGGCGGCAGCGGCAGCGGGGATCCGGCGATCTCACGTCCCGGCACTCGCGGGAGCGTCAGCCGGAAGCACGACCCCTGCCCCGGCATCGACCACACCTGCAGCCAGCCCGAGTGCAGCGTCGCGTCCTCGAGGGAGATGGCGAGCCCCAACCCCGTGCCGCCCAGCGTGCGCTTGCGCGACGGATCGGCTCGCCAGAACCGGTCGAAGACGTGGTTGACGTCGTGATGGCTCATCCCGATGCCGTAATCGCGCACGGTCAGTGCGACCGCGCTCTCGTTGCTGTCGACGGTGACCACGACCGGCCGCCGCTCGCCGTGCTCGATCGCGTTCCCGATCAGGTTGCGCACCACGCGCCGGATCCGTCTCGGGTCCATCCCGACGTCGAAGTAGCCGCCGGGCGCGTCGAGGGTGAGGGGGGATCCGTTCTGCTCGGACAGCGCTCGCAGCTCGTCCACGACATCCTCGGCGAGCCGGACGAGATTGGTGGGCTCCGGGTCGAGGACGACGGAGCCCGCGTCGTACCGACTGATCTCGAGCAGGTCGGAGAGGAGCCGGTCGAACCGCTCGATCTGCGTGTGGAGCAGCTCGGCCGTCCGCTCCGTCGCGGGTGGGAACGTCGACCGCTGGTCGTAGATCACGTCTCCGGCGAGCCGAATGGTCGTCAGGGGCGTCCGCAGTTCGTGGGAGACGTCCGAGACGAAGCGCTGCTGAAGCTGCGACAGCGTCCCGAGCTGGTTGATCTGGCTCTGGAGGCTGTCCGCCATCCCGTTGAACGACCGCGCGAGCGACGCGAAGACGTCCTCGCCGCGTTCCGGGATTCGGACGGCGAGGTCGCCCGCCGCCAGACGCTCACTGGTGCGGGCGGCGACGCGGATCGGTTCGACCACGAACCGTACGATGACCCAGGTGATCGCTCCGATGAGGACGATGAGCGCGAGCCCGGCGAGCAGCAGGGTGTTCTGCACGAACAGCAGCGTGTTCTCGGAGTCGCGCAGGTTGTAGCCGATATAGAGCTCGTACCGCCCGTAGGACGGGAGGGTCAGCTGGGTTCCGACGACGATCCCGGGATCGGAGGAGTCGGAACCCGCCGGCAGCGCGACGGACTGGTAGAACTGCTCGGTCCCGCCGGTCTGCACCTTGGCGCGGAGCTGGTCGGAGATGACCGAGTTGAGCGCCGGACTCCCCCGGTCCGGCGGCGCGAGAACGCTCGTGTCCTGTCCGGGCACCCGGTACGCTGCGACCAGCCGGCTGGAGGTCGAGGTCTGCACCGACTGCAGCGCCGAGTTCAGGAGGTTGCGGCCGCCGTCCGCCGACGAGACGTCGGAGGCGTTCATGGTCGACTGCGCAGCCGTCGTCGCCCGACTGGAGTCGCGAAGCGCCTGGTCCAGCCGCGATTGGTACAGGTCGTTGGAGATGCTGAGTGCCATGTAGACGCCGGTCACCAGGATCGCGACCCCGGTGAGGGCGAGGGTGATCGCGACGGTGCGCAGCTGGAGGGAACGGCGCCACAGTCGGGCGAGCCGCGACGGCGCCTGTCGCCACCACTCCTTGTCCGGCCACCGGAACCGCATCGCGACCGGCTCCGCGCTATGTCGCCGCGCCGGCGCGGTAGCCGACGCCGCGCACGGTCATGACGATCTTCGGGTTGTCGGGATCCTGCTCCACCTTGGCACGCAGGCGCTGGACGTGGACGTTGACGAGCCGGGTGTCGGCCTTGTAGTGGTAGCCCCACACCTGCTCGAGGAGCATCTCGCGGGTGAACACCTGCTGCGGCTTCGACGCGAGCGCCAGGAGGAGGTCGAACTCGAGAGGGGTGAGTGCGATGCGCTGCTCGCCTCGACGCACCTCGTGGCCGGCGACGTCGACCATGAGATCGCCGATGCGCAGCTGCTCGGCCGGCGGCGTGGAGGCGGCGGGACGCAGCCGCGTGCGGATCCGCGCGACGAGCTCCTTCGGGTTGAACGGCTTGACCATGTAGTCGTCCGCGCCGGATTCGAGCCCCTTGACCACGTCGGCGGTGTCGGACTTGGCCGTCAGCATGATGATCGGCGTGCCCGACTCCGCCCGGATCCGGCTGCATACCTCGATGCCGTCGAGCCCCGGCAGCATGAGGTCGAGCAGGACGAGGTCGGGTCGTGCCGAGTGGAACGTGTCGACGGCCTGGGCGCCGTCCTCGCAGAAGACCGGGTCGAAGCCCTCGGTGCGCAGCACGATGCCGATCATCTCGGCGAGGGCGGTGTCGTCGTCGACCACCAGGATGCGACTAGTCATGTGCGAAGTTCCCCTGAACCCCTCTCGGGCGGCCGGCGGCCGCGGATGCAACGGCACAACCATAGTCGAGTCCCCTGGTCGAGCCGTGGAGGGCCGCCGCAAGGCCGCTGTGGAGAAGTCGGAAGCCTGCCCGTTCCCTGTGGACGGGACCGTGCGGCGGTGACGGATGTGCCAGCATGGGAGCAACGCACGACGGGCGGGGATGAGAGGGCACGGCGTGAGCGACGAACAACACGGTCAGGCACCGCGGCCGCGATACGGGGAGTACGCGCCGGGACAGGAGCCCGGTCAGGCGCAGCCGCCGGTCTATGGCCAGCAGCCGCCGGTCTATGGCCAGCAGCCGCCGGTCTACGGCCAGCAGCCGCCGGCGTGGCAGCAGCAGCCTCCGACCTGGCAGCAGCAGCCCGGCTGGCAGCAGCAGCCCGGCTGGGCGCCGCCGCCGAAACCGGGGCTCGTCCCCCTGCGCCCGCTGCCGTTCGGAACGCTTCTCGGCGCTCCGTTCCAGGCGCTGCGGCGCAATCCGAAGATCACCGTCGGCGCGGCGCTGCTCATCCAGGGCATCCCCACCATCCTGGTCACGGTCATCCTCGCCGGCGCCGTGTACTTCCTGCTCCAGCGCGCCATCAACGCCGACACGTCGGATCAGAGCACTCTGCTCGCGGGCGCCGTCGGCGGCGCCATCGTGCTCGGCCTGCTCTCGATCGTCGTCTCGGCGATCTCCAGCGCACTGCTCCAGGGCGTCGTGGTCGGCGAGGTCGCGCGCGAGACGCTCGGCGACAAGCTCACCTTCCGGTCCCTCTGGCAGCTCGTGCGCGGGCGCATCGGTGCGCTGATCGGCTGGACCTTCCTGGTGTCCTTCGCCTGGTTCGTCGCGATCGCCCTCGTCGTGGCGATCGCCGTCGCGCTGGCCGCCGTCGGCGGCTCGGCAGGCATCATCGGGGCCGCGCTCGTCGGGATCCTGGGCGGCCTCGGGCTGATCGCGCTGGCCGTGTGGGTCAACACCAAGATCGCTCTCGTGCCGAGCGCGATCGTGCTCGAACGGCTGCGGATCGGCGAGGCCCTCACGCGCTCGTGGCGGCTCACGACCGGGTACTTCTGGAAGACCTTCGGGCTCATCGCCCTGATGACCGTCATCATCTACGCGGTCGCGCAGATCGTGTCGATCCCGTTCGGCGTGGTCGGCGGGATGCTCGGCGGCATCTTCGCGCCGACCTCGCTCAGCGCGAACGATCCATCGTCGTTCACTCAGATCCTCGTCGGACAGCTCGGCGTCAATGTGCTGTCGAGCATCGTCGGCGCCGTCGTCGGTGCGATCGGGAGCGTGGTCCAGACGGCGGCGGTGTCGCTGCTCTACATCGACCTCCGGATGCGCAAGGAGGGTCTCGACCTCCAGCTTGTCCGCTTCGTCGAGGCACGCCAGACCGGGCAGGAGCTGCCCGACCCGTACCTGGTCCCCGCCCCCGCAGCCCCGGCGGCGCCCTCGGCGACCCCGCCCTGGCCGGGCAGCTGAGGATCGTGCGCTTCGACATCCCCGTCGACCCGTCCGGGCCGCAGGCTCAGGAGTGGATCAGGGAGGAGCTGGCCAGGCCGGAGTACCAGGCGGCCAAACCGACCTGGTTCGACCTCGCCTCCAAGGCCGTGCAGGACTGGATCGACTCGCTGCTGCAGGGACCGACAGGCGATGCCGGCCCGGTCCTGCTGCTGGTCGTCGTCCTGGTGATCGCGGCGCTCGTCGTCGCCGCGTTCGTGATCTTCGGCCGCCCGCGGATGAACCGCCGCTCGGCCCTGGACAGGCGGCCCGTCTTCGGGGACGACGACGGCCGCTCCGCCGCAGAACTGCGGCGTTCCGCGTCGGAGGCGGCGACCGCCGGCGACTGGGTGCTGGCGATCGAGGAGCAGTTCCGGGCGATCGCGGTCGGGCTCGACGAGCGGACCCTCGTGGCGGTCACGCCCGGGACCACCGCGACCCATTTCGCCGCGACCGCCTCCACCGTCGTCCCGGGCGAACGGGAGCAGCTGAGCGAAGCGGCGCGCTCGTTCGATGCCGTGCGCTACCTCGACCGTCCCGGAACCCCCGCTGCCTACCAGCAGCTCGTCGCTCTCGACCGACGGCTGCAGCAGGTGCGTCCGGCGATCCCGGTGGCGGTGCCATGACGCCCGCACCTCCCGTCGACATGACACCGGAGACGAGCACGACGCCGGCGGACGCGTCGGCTGTCTCCCCCACCCTCCGGCAGAGCGGCCGTCGCGCCGTGCCGTGGATCGTGCTCAGCGCCGTCGCCGTCCTGGTCGCGCTGGCGGGCATCCTCCTGACCGGGGGCCGCTCCTCGTCCGGTGTCCCGCTGGATGCAGGCAATGCCGGGCCGACCGGAGGCAAGGCGCTCGCACAGGTCCTCGGGTCCCGCGGTGTGGACGTGCGCGACGCATCGTCTCTCGATCAGGTGCGCGAAGCGGTCGGCGCCGGAAGTGACACGACCCTCTTCGTGTTCGACGACGCGGGCAATCTCGAATCGTCGGCCTACGACGAGCTCGCGCGGCTCGCAAAGACGATCGTGATCGTCGAGCCGACTTTCCGCACCCTCCGCACGGTGGCGCCCGGCGTCCACGCGAGCGGCGAGCCGAGGGGGCCCGCGGACGCCGGCTGCGGTGTCCCCGCCGCGGAGCGGGCCGCGCGGATCGACCCGCGCCCGACCGGCAACACCTCCGGGGCGACAGTCCCCGGCACCTTCCGCGTGCAGGACGACGGCGCCTCCTGCTTCGCCGACGCGACGGGCGCGGCCTCTCTCGTCCGCACCATGTTCAAGGGTGCGACCGTCTACCTGGTCGGGTCGGCGCCGCTGCTCATGAACGACGGGATCGACCGTGCCGGGAACGCCGCACTGGGTCTGAACCTGCTCGGACAGCACGGCACCCTCGTCTGGTACCTGCCGGGGATCGACGACCGCCCGGTGACCGGGCCGCCGGACCTCGCGGCCCTGACGCCGGGCTGGGTGACGCCCGTGCTCCTCCTTCTCGTCCTCGTCTTCATGGCGGCGGCGGTCTGGCGAGGGCGTCGGTTCGGCCCGCTCGTGGTCGAGAACCTGCCCGTCGTCGTGCGCGCCGGTGAGACGCGGGAGGGCCGCGCTCGCCTGTACCAGCGCTCGTCCGCGCACCTGCGCGCGGCCGATGCCCTCCGGATCGGCACGCTCGGGCGCCTGGCCGCCCTGGTCGGCCTTCCCGCCTCGGCGAGCGCGACAGAACTCGCCGATGCCGTCGCGGCGCTCACCGCCCAGGATCGCATTCGCGTCCGCGATCTGCTGGTCGACGACATCCCCCGCACGGACCGCGACCTGATCGCCCTCTCCGACGACCTCGCGGCGCTCGAACGGGCGACCGCTGCCGCCGCCTCGCCCGCCGAGGCGGACTCGACCGGAAGAATGGAGCCATGACCGACGTCACGACCGGAGTCCCCGTATCCCCCGCCCCGCCGGAAGACGCTGCGGCGCTGCGGCAGACCCTCGCCCGCGTGCGGACCGAGGTCGGCAAGGCCGTCGTCGGCCAGGACGGCGCCGTCACGGGCTTGATCATCGCCCTCCTCGCCCGCGGGCACGTGCTGCTCGAGGGGGTCCCCGGGGTGGCGAAGACGCTCCTGGTCCGCTCGCTCAGCCACGCGCTCAGCCTCGACACCAAACGCGTCCAGTTCACGCCCGACCTGATGCCCGGCGACGTGACGGGCTCCCTCGTCTACGACGCGCAGACCGGCGGCTTCGTCTTCCGCGAGGGCCCGGTGTTCACGAACATCCTGCTCGCGGACGAGATCAACCGCACTCCCCCGAAGACTCAGTCCGCCCTGCTCGAGGCGATGGAGGAGCGCCAGGTGAGCGTCGACGGTCTGAGCCGTCGCCTCTCCGACCCGTTCATCGTCGCCGCGACGCAGAACCCGATCGAGTACGAGGGCACGTACACGCTGCCTGAGGCACAGCTCGACCGCTTCCTGCTCAAGCTGACCCTGGACATCCCCGAACGCAAGACCGAGGTGGAGGTGCTGCGCCGCCACGCGGCCGGCTTCAATCCGCGGGATCTGGCCGCTGCCGGCGTCACGCCCGTCCTCACCGCCACCGAGCTGCAGGCCGCCCGCGACTCGGCCGCCGCGGTGGGGGCGAACGCGGACGTGCTCGCGTACATCGTGGATCTGGCCCGCGCCACCCGGCAGAGCCCGTCCGTGCGCCTCGGCGTGAGTCCGCGCGGAACCACCGCCCTTCTCGCCGCCGCGAAGGCGTGGGCCTGGCTGTCCGGCTACGACTCGATCACGCCGGATCATGTGCAGGCGATGCTCGTCCCCGTCTGGCGGCACCGTATCCAGTTGCGGCCCGAGGCGGAGCTGGAGGGCGTGGGACCGGATGCGATCCTGCGCTCGATCGTCCAGCAGGTCCAGGTCCCGATCTGACCGACCATGACGGTTTCCGGACGTTTCGTCGCCCTGCTCGCGCTGGGGGTCATCCCCATCGTGCTGCTGGGGCGTGAGGCTGCGCCCGCCTATGCCGCGCTCGGCGGCTGGGTGCTGCTCTGCCTCCTGCTCGGCGCCGTGGACCTCGCGATCGCGGGCTCCCCACGACGCGTGCGCATCGAGCGTTCGATCCCGGGGCGTGTCCGTCTCGGCGCCGAGGCGACGGCAGAGCTCGTCATCACGAACACCGGTAGGCGGACGATCCGCGGAACCCTGCGCGATGCGTGGGAGCCGTCGGCCGGGGCGGCGCCCTCCCGGCACCGGATGGTGCTCCCGTCCGGCGAGCGTCGCCGGTTCGCAGTCACGCTGAAGCCGTGGCGGCGGGGCGAGCGCCGGGTCGCGCAGATCACCGTGCGGGCATGGGGGCCGCTGCGCCTGTGGGCGCGGCAGGCGACGCTCTCCGCGCCCGGGCGCATCCGGGTGCTTCCGCCGTTCTCCTCCCGCAAGCATCTCCCGTCGCGACTGGCGCGGCTGCGCGAGCTCGACGGGACCACCAGCGTGCTCCTGCGCGGTCAAGGCTCCGAGTTCGACTCGCTCCGGGAATACGTCCGTGGGGACGACGTGCGCTCCATCGACTGGCGCGCGACCGCCCGGCGGCACGATCCGACCGGCGGGAGCGGAGCCCGGGTGATGGTGCGCACGTGGCGGCCGGAGCGGGATCGCCGTGTCGTGATCGTCGTGGACACAGCACGTACGTCGGCCGCCCGAATCGCCGACGAGCCCCGGATCGACACCGCTTTCGAGTCCTCGCTCCTGCTCGCGGCACTCGCCACCAGAGCCGGTGACCGGATCGACTTCCTCGCCTACGACCGGGTCGTCCGGGGCCGGGTCCACGGGGCGAACGGCCCGGAGTTGCTCTCCCGGATGGTCGACGCCATGTCCGCCATCGATCCCGCCCTCATCGAGATGGACTGGTCGGCGGTCCCCGCACAGGTTGGAGCGATGACGAGTCAGCGTTCCCTGGTCGTGCTGCTGACCTCCCTCGACGCCCCCGGCGCCTCGCGCGGCCTGCTCTCGGTCCTGCCGCAGCTGACGAGGAAGCACCTCGTGGTGGTGGCGAGCGTGATCGACCCGGACACGCTCACGGCGACACGCGAACGCGGCGACCGCTCCGCCGTCTACCGTGCGGCGGCGGCAGAACGGTCTCTGCTCGACCTGGCGCGCGTGACCGCGGCCGTGCGGCGGCTGGGCGGCGACGTCGTCACGGGTTCGCCCGAGGATCTCCCCCCTGCTCTCGCAGACCGCTACCTTGCTCTCAAGGCCGCCGGGCGGCTCTGACACCCGGGGACAGCGCTCCGGGAGCCCGCCCGGTCCGGGCCGCCGGATCAGGCGGCGACGATCCGGCGTGCGCCCGCGTCGAACTCCCCGAGGTCGCCGGTCTCACCGAGACGGACGGCGCGTCGTCCGACGAACAGCATATAGAACAGGAACGCGGCGAGCGCCAGGGCTCCGATGGCGATCTTGGCCCAGACCGGCAGGTCCGACGGGGTGACGAACCCTTCGATGAGACCGGAGACGAACAGGCTGATCGCGCACCCGACCGCCACCGTGAACAGCGCGCGGCCGTCTTCGGCCAGAGCCTGCGCACGGGTGCGGGCGCCCGGCGCGATCCACGCCCAGAAGATGCGGAGCCCGGCCGCCGCCGCCACGAAGACGCTGGTGAGCTCGAGGAGACCGTGCGGCAGGATGTACGAGAACATCACGTCGCCGCGACCGTAGGCGAACATCACCCCGGCCGCTGTGCCGACGCCGACGGCGTTCTGGATGAGGACGTACGGGACCCAGAGGCCGGTGATGCCGAACGCGATGCACTGCGCGGCGATCCACGCGTTGTTGGTCCAGACCTGCCCGGCGAACGACGCAGCCGGGTTGTTCGAGTAGTAGTCGATGAACGTGTGGTCGACGTACCGCCGCAGGTTCGCATCGCTCCCGAGGTTGCGCAGCACATCGGGGTTCCCCGTGATCCACAGCGCGTACAGAGTCGCGACGATCACGGTGAACACGGTCACTCCCAGCACGACCCAGCGGATACGGTACAAGGCCGCGGGGAGCTCGAGGGCGAAGAAGCGCGGGATCTGCGAGAAGAGGTTGGCGCCGGCGCCGGTGAAACGCAATCGTGCGGACGACAGGGTCAGCGACAGCCGGTCGCCCACCGCCGTCGATCCCGCGCTGGTCTGGATCGCCGACAGATCGGCCGCACCCGACTGGTAGAGATCGATGAGCTCATCGGCGTCCTTGCCGTCGAGTCGTCTCTTCGCGGCCAGCCGGGCCAGTCGGTCCCAGTCGGCGCTGCGCGCTGCGGTGTATGCGTCGAGATCCATCTGCTTGAATGATAGCCATGACGGCAGCGGCGGACGGGTTCCCGGAGCCGGTCGAGCGCGAACTGGTGACCGGCGAGGCCGTCACCCTCGATGTCAAGCCGGTCAGCTACATCCTGCGCGCAGCGGGCACGGTCATCGACTGGCTCGTCTCCATGCTGGTGATGCTCGGTTGCGTACTGCTGCTCGTCGCGACGGGCGGCGGCCTCGACGAGGCCCTCGTCCGCGCTCTCGTCATCCTGATCCTCGTGCTGGGCACGGTCGTCCTCCCGACCACCGTCGAACTGGCGTCGCGCGGTCGCTCTCTCGGCAAGCTCGCGGTCGGCGCCCGGATCGTGCGCGACGACGGCGGCGCGATCGGCTTCCGGCACGCGTTCATCCGCGCGCTCGCCGGTGTGCTCGAGATCTTCCTGACGGTGGGCGGCATCGCGGCGCTGACCGGCCTGCTCAACGCGCGCTCGAAGCGGCTCGGCGACCTGCTCGCCGGAACCTACAGCCAGCTGGTCCGCGTCCCGCAGCCGCGCCCGCTCGACCTCTACCTCTCCCCCGCCCTTGCCGGGTGGGCGGTGACCGCCGACGTCGCACGTCTCCCCGATCGCCTCTCGCGCCGGATCGCGCAGTTCGCCCGGCAAGCGCCGCAGCTCACGCCGGCCGCGCGCTACGGTCTGAGCACCGAGCTCGCCCGTGAAGCATCCGCCCACGTCTCGCCCCTGCCCGATGTCGACGCGGAGACCTTCCTCGTCGGCGTCGCCGTGCTGCGCCGTCAGCGGGACGCCCGCGGCCTGGCGCTCGAACAGGAGCGGCTCGACCGGCTGGCGCCCGTGCTCGACGGGCTCCCCCACGCTTTTCCCGACCGTTAGGAGCCCCGGTGACCGACGCCCGCATCCCCGAGTACCGCGCCCACTTCGACGCGACCGTCGCTTTCGTGAACGGCGGCGGCCTCACCGCGGAGGGATTCCGTCTCGACCTCCCCTCCGCCCATCTGAGCGAGGGCGAGATCGCCCGCCTGTTCGTCCAGCACCTCGGGCTGGCGCTCGTCGGAGAGGTCCGTCTCGGCGACCTGCGGATCGTCGAGGAGGCCCACCGGGGCAGTCGCGGAGTGGGGGCGGCCGAGCGGAGCGAGAGCGATCCGAGCCGCCGCGTCATCGACCTCAGCCACCCCATCCGTGCCGGCCTGATCACCTATCCCGGCCTCCCGGCACCGGTCATCACCCCGCATCTGACGCGGGAGGACTCACGCGCGACGTACGCGCCCGGGACGGAGTTCGCCATGGACGTCATCACGATGATCGGCAACACCGGCACCTACCTCGACAGTCCGTATCACCGCTATGCGGACGGCGGCGACCTCGCGTCCCTCGACCTGTCGTCGCTCGTCGGCCTGCGCGCCGAGGTGATCCACGTACCCGACGCGATCGAGCGCGGGGTCCCCGCATCGGTCTTCTTCGACCGGGATGTCGCCGGCGCCGCGGTGCTGGTGCACACCGGTTGGGATGCGCACTTCGGCACCCCCGCCTACGCCGCGGGCGCCCCGTATCTGACCGACGACGCGGCGGCGCACCTCGTCGAGCAGGGAGCCGTCCTCGTCGGGATCGACTCCCTCAACATCGACGACACCGAGGGCGGCGGCGCACGCCCGGTGCACTCGCGCCTGCTGGCCGCCGGTGTGCATGTCGTCGAGCACCTGACCCGCCTCGGCGAGCTCCCGCCGCGCGGCGCACGCTTCACAGCGGCGCCGCCGGCGGTGGAGGGGTTCGGGACCTTCCCCGTACGGGCGTTCGCGGAACTCTGAGGACCGGCGGGCCGGCCTGGTCTCAGTCGTGGAGGATGCGCTGGAACAGCACGTGGTCCTGCCACCGCCCCGCGATCTTCAGGTAGGCCGGGGCGACGCCGATGCGTTCGAAGCCCGCCCGCGTGAGCACGGACTGCGAAGCATGGTTCGCGAGCAGGGTGGCCGCCTGGACGCGGTGCAGACCGAAGCCGAGCGCCGCCTCCAGAACCGCCGCCAACGCTGTCGAAGCCAGCCCCTGGCCGGTATGGGCCCTGTCGAGCCAGTAGCCCACCATCGCGCTCTGGAAGGCGCCGCGAACGATGGCGCTCAGGTCGATCGCGCCGCCGATCTCGGCGCCGTCGACCAGCACCAGCGGCAGGCCGGTGCCGAGATCGCGCATCGCGAGAAGCTCGCGGGTGCGCGCCAGCTGCCCCTCCTCGGTGAAGAACTCCTCGGTGCGCGTGGGATCCCACGGGGCGAGGTGCCCCCGATTGCGGACGTAGGCCGCCGCGAGCGCTGCGGCGTCCTGCTCGCGGCGCACGCGCAGGGTCAGGCCGCCGGGCAGCTCGCGGTCGGCGAATTCGAGCGTCATCAGTAGCGGTAGTGGTCGACCTTGTACGGGCCGTCCACGGGCACGCCGATGTAGGCGGCCTGCTCCTCGGTCAGGACCGTCAGCTCGACGCCCAACGAGGCGAGGTGGAGGCGTGCGACCTTCTCGTCGAGGTGCTTCGGCAGGACGTACACGCCGACCGGGTAGTTCTCGCGGGAGACGTACAGCTCGAGCTGCGCGAGCACCTGGTTCGCGAACGAGTTGCTCATCACGAAGCTCGGGTGGCCGGTGGCGTTGCCGAGGTTCATGAGCCGGCCCTCGGAGAGCACCAGGATGCTGCGGCCCGTCGGCAGGCGCCACTCGTGCACCTGCGGCTTGATCTCGATCTTCTCGGCACCCGGGAGCGCCTCGAGTGAGGCCATGTCGATCTCGTTGTCGAAGTGTCCGACGTTGGCGACGATCGCGAGATGCTTGAGCCCGAGCAGGTGGTCGAGCGTCACCACGTTCAGGTTGCCGGTCCCGGTGATGAGGATGTCCACCTGGTCGATGACCGACTCGAGCCGCGCCACCTGGAAGCCGTCCATGGCGGCCTGGAGCGCGTTGATCGGGTCGACCTCGCTGACGATGACGCGCGCACCCTGGCCCCGCAGCGCCTCCGCGGCACCCTTGCCCACGTCGCCGTATCCGGCCACGAAGGCGACCTTGCCGCCCATCAGGACGTCGGTGGCCCGGTTGAGGCCGTCCGGGAGGGAGTGGCGGATGCCGTACTTGTTGTCGAACTTGCTCTTCGTGACCGAGTCGTTGACGTTGATCGCCGGGAACAGGAGGTCGCCGGCCTTGGCGAGCTCGTACAGACGGTGGACGCCGGTGGTGGTCTCCTCCGTCACGCCGATGATGCCGTCCGCGATCCGCGTCCAGCGATCGGCCGACGTCGCGAGCGAAGCGCGGAGCGCGGCGAGGATGACACGGTACTCGTGGCTGTCCCCTTCGGTGTCGTCCGGGACGGCGCCGGCGGCCTCGAACTCACGACCCTTGTGCACGAGCAGCGTGGCGTCGCCGCCGTCGTCGAGGATCAGGTTCGGGCCGGTCCAATCGGCTCCCGCCGCCTCGGCTTCCGCGCTCCAGTCGAAGATCTGCTGGGTGCACCACCAGTACTCCTCCAGCGACTCGCCCTTCCAGGCGAAGACCGGGACTCCGGCGGGCGCGGCGACGGTGCCGGTCGGGCCGACGGCGACAGCGGCGGCGGCGTCGTCCTGGGTGGAGAAGATGTTGCAGCTCGCCCAGCGCACCTGCGCGCCGAGGGCCACGAGCGTCTCGATGAGGACCGCGGTCTGGACGGTCATGTGGAGGGATCCGGCGATGCGCGCCCCGGCGAGCGGCTGCGAGGCGCCGAACTCCTCGCGAAGCGCCATGAGGCCGGGCATCTCGTTCTCGGCGAGTCGCAGCTGGTGGCGGCCCGCCGCGGCGAGCGAGAGGTCGGCGACCTTGAAGGGCAGGGCGGTTTCGGACACGGTCGAAGCAGGCATGGCATCCATTCTCGCATCGGACCGCGCCGAAGAGGCGATCCGTGACGGCCGGGTCGCCGTCAGGCGCGGATGAGCGCGAGGACCTCGTCGCGGATGCGCGCCATCGTCGCGGCGTCGGCGGCCTCCACGTTGAGCCGAAGCAGCGGCTCGGTGTTCGAGGAGCGCACGGAGAACCACCAGAACGGGTCGTCTTGGCCGACCTGCCCGATGACCGTCAGCCCGTCGAGCTCGTCGAACTCGGCTCGGGAGGCGAACGCCTCCACGACGCGGGTGAAGGCGGCCGGCACGTCGTCGACGGTCGAGTTGATCTCTCCCGACATGGCGTAGGGCGAGAAAGCGGCGGCCAGCTCCGACAGCGGGCGGTCCTGCCCGCCGAACTCGGCGAGGAGGTGCATCGCGGCGAGCATCCCGTTGTCGGCGCTCCAGAAGTCCCGGAAGTAGTAGTGCGCCGAGTGCTCGCCGCCGAAGACCGCGCCCGACGCGCGCATGGCGTCCTTGATCAGCGAGTGGCCGACACGCGTGCGCAGCGGGGTCGCGCCCGCGGCCTCGATCGTCTCGGGGACGATGTTCGATGTGATGAGGTTGTGGATGACCGTGATCTCGGCGTCCGGCTCGGCGGCGCGCGCACGGGCGATCTCGCGCAGCGCGACGATCGCCGCCACGGCGGACGGCGTGACCGGGTCCCCGTTGCCGTCGACGACGAAGCAGCGGTCGGCGTCTCCGTCGAACGCGAGCCCCAGGTCGGCGCCGTGCTCCACGACCGCCTTCTGCAGGTCGACCAGATTGGAGGGCTCGAGCGGGTTCGCCTCATGGTTCGGGAAGGTGCCGTCGAGCTCGAAGTACAGCGGGACGATCGTGATCGGGAGCGCCGGGAGACCGGCCGCCTCGCCCAGCACCGCCGGGACCGTGAGGCCGCCCATACCGTTGCCCGCGTCGACGACGACGGTGATGGGTCGGATGCCGGAGAGGTCGACGAGCGACCGCAGATAGGCGGCGTACGAGGAGAGCACGTCCTCCTCGCGGTAGGCGCCCGGCGAGGCCACCGCTGCGATCCCCTCGGCCAGGTAGGCGGCCGCACGCTCACGCACCCCGGCGAGGCCGGTCTCCATGCTCAGCCCCTGCGCTCCCGCACGGGAGAGCTTGATGCCGTTGTAGGTGGCGGGGTTGTGGCTGGCGGTGAACATCGCCGCGGGCGCGGCCAGAGCCCCCGAGGCGTAGTAGGACTCGTCCGTCGAGCAGAGCCCGATCGAGACCACGTCTGCACCCCGCGCCTGCGCGCCACGTGCGAATGCGGCGGCGAAACCCGGCGACGAGTCGCGCATGTCGTGTCCGACGACCAGGTCCCCACCGGCCGCGCCGACCTCGTCGACGAAGGCGGCGCCGATCGCCTCGACGACCTCCGGCGTCAGCTGGTCACCCACCAGACCGCGGATGTCGTAAGCCTTGACGACGGCGTCGAGCGAGGAGCGGAGGGTGTCAGAGTTGCGAATGTTCACGCCCCATAACCTACTTCACCGAACACCTCGTGCCGCACGATGCTCCACCCCTGCGGCGCGGAGAGCCGCTCGGCATGGATGGCGCAGAGGTCGTAGGTGTGCGGCTCGTGCGAGAGGCTGAGCGGGCCGAGCACCGCCATGGAGTCCGCGTAGACGTAGGTGAGGGTCGCGACAGCGTCGCGGGGGCACGCGACACGGGAACACGGACGGCTCAACATCGGGGCCAGGATACCGGAGCGCGTCCGACGTAGGATGGCGACATGCCCCGCAACCGCCGCACCAGCAGCCAGCCGCCGGCCACCAGCAGGTGGCGCAGCCGGCACGGGCGCGGGGCCCGGGGGCCGGTCACCGGTCCGCATCTGCCGATGCTGCAGAACCGCATCGACTTCTTCGACATGACCGTCGCCTCCACGGCCGACTACCTCAAAGGGGTGTGGCCGCAGGAGCTCGCAGACGTCCACTTCGACGTCGCCGCGACCCCTATCGGCAACTCCGGGACGGACGGTGTCGACCGCTGGCGCGTCGACCACTCCCGCCGCCGGATCGTCCTCTACCGTGTGCCGATCCAGCGATTGACGAAACTGCACCGTGAGGACGACATCCACCGGCGCATGTACATCGAGGGCTGCGTGTTCCGGGCCGTCGCCGAGCTGCTCGGCAAGGATCCGTGGGACCTGGCTCCCGACCGCTTCCGCCACTTCTGACGGGCCGGAGTCCCCGCTCGCACCGGGACCGCCTGTCGCGGGTCAGTGCGCGTAGACGTCGATCGGTGCGGCGAGCGGCCCGGGCGGTGCGAGAGCGAACGCACTCGTCAGGCCGTCGCCGGCGAAGGTCACCCCGCCACGCAGGCCGTCCGCATTGGTGACCGTGTAGCGGTTCGCGCTGAGCCGGATGTTCGCCGCGCCCTCCGCGGGGACGACGAGGTCGGTCGGTTTGCCGCCGTCGGGCGTGACCGTCACCTTCTGGTCCTTCTCCGACGCGTTGGCCAGGTGCAGCGTCCCGCCTGCGCCGGACGGGATCGCGGCGAGGAAGGTGTCCCGGAGCGGTTCGGACGAGACGAACCAGGCGAAGTCTCTCGTCTTCGTGCCGATCGACGTCGTCCGCGCGGCCGCGACGACCGGGACGGAGGAGTTGACGGTGACCGTGTAGCTGCCGTCCTTGAGGTTCTCCAGCGGGACCTCGGCGACGTTGCCGGCCTTCACCGTCTGCGCGTACGACGTGCCGGCCGCGGTGCCTTCCTCCCCCACCGCGCCGATGGTGACCTCGGCGTCCTTGTCTCCCGGGACGAAGATCCGCACGGCGGGGAACGCCACGCCGACGCTCTCGCCCGACTGTGCCGCGGTCACCTTCGCGAGACCGGCGATCGTCATGCCGGGGATGACCTGCTGCCGTGAGGGAGCGCCGGTGCCTCCCGTGAGCTCGGCACCCTGCGGCTGGATGCCCTGCTCGAAGCTCTGCTGCATCGTGGCGACGACCTCGCCACCCGTCGTCTGCACGTGCACGACGGGCGCGGCGGCGGCAGGGGCCAGCCCGGCGAGCGGGACGACCTTCTGCCCGCCGGCGGGCACGACGATGCCGGTGGCGCCCGGCGCGCTGACGGTGCCCGTCTCGGTGTAGATGCTGAGCGACACGGTCGCATCGACCGAGGTCGGGTTGGCGAGCAGGACGAGACTCGTCTGGCCGAGCGAGGTGGCGCCGGCCACGAGCCACGTGTCGGCGGCGGGCTCTGCGCAGGCCGCGGAGGTCAGGCCCGCGAGGTCGTCGGAGGCCGCGTTCTGCAGCTGTGCACCGGCGAAGAGCGGAGGTGTGCGCGATCCGTGCGGGGTGCTCACCGTGAGAGCCTGGGGCGTCTCCGACCCGTGACCCCCGTCGGAGTCCGGCTTCAGATCAGTGACCTGCACGTCGGGCCCGTCCGTTCCGTAGCTGGTCGTCGCTTCGCCGATCGGGCTGGCCTGTGTGGCGGAACCGGAGTCGGCGGCGAGAGCCAGGACGGGACCGGGGCACACCCGCTGCTGATCGGCCGGGACCGGGCGCACGGTGGCCGCCGGGGCGCCGATCGCGAAGTCGGGCAGCGGGAGGAGGGTCGCACCCGCGATGGCGACGACCGCCACCCCGGCGCCGATCAGGCCGCCCAGCGCGCGCGCGCCGATGCGGGCGATTCCACGCTTGTCAGCCACGGTCGCCTCCTGGCTCGGTCACGCGTCGGGGTCGGATGATCGTCTCCTCCAGTCCGTCGTCGAGGGTGGTGGGCTCGTCCACCACCGGCACGGGGCGGGTGGGAAGCCTGGATTCCGAGGACGGCGTCGCGCCGCCCGCGACGGCCGTGTCCTGCTCGGGGGCGTCCGGCAGGGCCACGGCGACCGGCGCCGGCCCGACGACCGGGACGCGGTCCGCGCCTGTACGCTGCTCGGCCGGCGGCGTCGGCGGGAGTGCTGGGATGACCGGTGCCGACTCCGGCTCCGGCCCGTTCTCGGGCTCAGGCTCGTGCCCGGGGTCCGACTCCGGCTCCGGCTCCAGCCCGGGCTCCGGCTCCGGCTCGACCGCGCGGCCCTCGTCCTCGTCCGCGGACTCGACGGCGGCCTCGTCCTCCGGCTCGGCCTCGTACTCGTCGAGGCTCTCCTCCGCGATGGTCTCTTCGCCCGCGACGGGCGCATCGGGGCGGTCGTCGGGCTCCACAGCCGTGATGTCGTCGTCGCCCCCTCTGCCCTGGGCGCGGCGGGCGTTCAGCTCGGCGACGCGGTCGGCGGAACGCGTGGTGGGGATGGACAGCAGGAGCGTCACACCGATCACGATGCCCTGGACGAGCAGCACCAGCACTCGCCAGATCCCACCGGCATCGGTCGGGATCTGCGCGGCGGGGGGCACGGTGCTCGTCCCCCGGTCGAACGCCCAGAGCGCTCCGCTCGACGTGGTGCCGACGCTGGAGAGCACAGGGTTGGCGTCGAGCGCGACGGTGGCGCGGGTGGAGGTGGCCGACGCCGTCGTGCTGGCTCCCTCGTCGAGAGCCGTCGCGGGAGGGGCGAGCAGGACGAAGTCGATGCCGAGCTGCTTCAGCTGTGACGTCGCGTCGAATCCGCTGCGCGATGCGAGGTTTCCTGCGAGGGTCGCGAGGCGCTTCTGGTCCGCGGTCAAAGAGCGTTCGGTCGTGCTCAGCGTGGACTGGTCGTCGAGCGTCTGCCCGCTGCCCCGCACGACCTCGGCGGCGATGCCGCCGTCGGGTTGCGGGGTGATCCGGAGCGTCCCGGTGCGTGGCTGGGTCGATGCTTTGGCGGTGACGACGGCCGGCATGGTGCGGCCGTCGCTCTCGCTCACCACAGCGTCGTCGCGGTGTGCCATCAGGGCCACGGGCGTCGCGACGATCGCGATCGCGACGATGCCGGCCCAGGCGGGGTAGACGGCCGCGCGCCCGAGCGCCGAGAGCGCGAGCACTGCGGCGCCCGTCAGCCCGAGCCAGTAGAGGCTCACGGCGGTCCCCGGCCAGATCGGCACGACCGTCCCTCCCGTGACGGCGACCTGGAGGTGCAGAGCGGCCACGGCCGTCACGAACCCGGTCAGCGCGACGACGAGGGCGACGATCGCACGGACCGTCCCGCGCAGGAAGAGCGCGAGGAGGGCCAGGATGCCGAGAGGGGCGAGGAGCACCGCCACCACGAGGGTGGGCGCCTGGGCGAAGCCGTTCCCGGCGAGGAGCTCGTGCCAGCCGCCGAGGAGGCCGTCCGGGAAGCCGAGCGCCAGCTGCCACGCCGGTGTCTGCCGGGTGTCGAGGGGCACGCCGGGATCGGCCAGGATCGACAGCCAGGCTCCGCGCGCGCCCTGTTGCCCGACGAGCGGGCCGAACAGCACGACGGCGGGCAGGGGGATGAACGCTATACGTGCGGCACGCCGCCCGGCGAACACGATCGCGGCGATCCAGGCGACCACCAGGGCCGGGATCAGGATCGGTGCGCATGCGGCCGTCGCCGCGGCGAGCAGGGCGGTCGTCGCGCTCGCGGCCCACGATCGGCGCGCCGCGAGCCCGGCGAAGAACAGCCACGGCAGCAGCAGGTGGGCGAGCACGGCCGACGGGCGGCCGTCCTGCATGGCCAGCAGGAGAGTGGGGGCGAACGTGTAGACCAGGGCGCCGAACACGCGCAGCATCGTGCGGGACGTCAGGCGCGCAGCCGCCAGCCAGGCGCCGAGCGCGGTGACCGGCAGAGCGACCAGGTAGAGGACGACGAGGGAGAGCGACGGCTGCCAGAAGGTCAGCGAGCCGAGAATGGCGAGCACCGCGGAGAACGGATCGGCCGCGCCGGTGAACCCGAGGCTCACATCCCGCCAGCCGTAGCCGAGATTGGCCCAGAGCTGTCCCACGGAGGTGTCCAGCGGAAGCAGCCCGCCGCCGGAGAGTGCGCCCGAGCCGACGAGCGGGAAGAACATCGCGACGCCGACGACGAGCGCGATCAGGACGGTCCAGCCGCCCCCGGTGGCGAAGAAGTCGAGCTCCTGCTTCTCGCCCTGCTGCGAGACCAGAGCGGCCTCCCGCTTGAGCGCGCGCGCCCGCCGGACCTCTGAGAACGGGATGCGCAGCGGCGCCACCGCAGCCCAGGTGACGGTGCGGCTCCGCGCGAGTCGCCGTCGCGCAGTGCTCACCGCGAGCCCGGAGAAAGCGACCCGGAAGGCCGCGGCGAGTTCGCCGCCGATCGATCCCGGTTCCTTACGCAGGAGACGCAGCAGCGAGCGGAGGATGGCGAGCGGCACGAGGCTGAGCCAGTGGAACGGCACCGCCCCTCCGGGCGCGTAGGCCATGCGACGGTGCAGCTGGGCGGCGCGACGCTCCTTCACCAGACGGCGGCGTATGCGCCACTTCGGCGAGAGATTCGGGCCGGCCAGTCCGTCGCCGCCGATGGCGACGCGGGCCTGCGCGACCAGCGTGACGCGGAAGCCGGCGAGCCGTGCTCTGGTGCAGAAGTCGAGGCCGTCGTCGGCCGTCGGCAGGGCGGGATCGAAGCCGTCGAGCGCCTCCCACAGCTGCTGACGGACGAGCATGCCCGCGGAGGAGACCGCGAGGACGTCGGTCAGTCCGTCGTGCTGCGCCTGGTCGAGTTCGTTCTCGACCAGCGGCACCGAGGCGCCGAACGGAGTCATCGTCTCGCCGAACTCCCGGATGAACGCCGGGTCGTCCGCGTCGACGAGCTTCGGTCCGACCACCGCGACCGACGGGGAGACTTCGAGCGCACCCAGCAGGGCGGCGAGCGCCTCGGGCTCGGGCGCGGTGTCGTGCGCCAGCAGCCAGATCAGCTCGTCCGAGGAGGTCGTGGGGGGCAGCACACGGACGGCCGTGGCGATGGCGGCGCCGAACGGGAGGCGCTCGGGGACGCTCAGCAGCTGGGTCGGGCCGGACTCGGACAGCAGGCGCGCTGCGTCGTCGCTCGTCGCGCAATCGACGGCGATCACGGCGTCCGGTCTTCTCGTCTGGGCCGCGAGGGCGTCGAGAGTGCGCTCGAGACGGGGGCCGCCGCTGTGGGCGACGACGATGGCGGTGACTCTCGGATACATCGGGAGTCAGCCTAGGTTGGGGTCACGCCGATCCCGGTAGTGCCTCGGGCGCGGCGTGGATTCGATCGGGTTCAGCCGGCGCGCTTGCGGAGTTTGCGTCGCTCGCGCTCCGACAGGCCGCCCCAGATGCCGAAACGCTCGTCGTTCGCCAGCGCGTACTCCAGGCACTGCGACCGCACCTCGCAGGAGGTGCAGATGCGCTTCGCGTCGCGCGTCGATCCGCCCTTCTCGGGGAAGAACGCCTCGGGGTCCGTCTGCGCGCACAGCGCGTCCGACTGCCAGGCGAGAGGATTCTCCTCCGCGTCGTCGGCGTTGGCCCGCACACCCGGGACTCCGAGCCGGACCGGATCGATGAACCAGTCGTCGGGTACCCCAGAACGATATTCAGGAACTGTCATATCGGTCTCCCCCACCCCTCCTACTGTCGACTGCTAGCGCACGCATTATGACGTGTCGGAATAATTACACCGTTGTCATTCGCGTCCGTCAAGTCGCGAATCGTAAAGCCTTAAGCCATGGTCGAGACTTCACGACGCGCCGACCGTCGACAACAATCGCGACACGCCCGGGCGTTCTACCCCCGCGGAGGCGGTGTCACGACGCCGCCTGGCGTGCTTCCCAGGCGCTGCGCACCATCTGCTCGAGGGTGTGGCGCATCTTCCAGTCGAGATCGCGCGCGGCGAGCTCACCTGAGGCCACGATCCTCGCGGGATCGCCCGCCCGTCGAGGCCCCACTTCTGGGGTGAAGGCGATCCCGGTCACTGCGGCGACGGTGGACATGATCTGTCCCACACTCACGCCGTCGCCGCTGCCGAGGTTGTAGACGGGCTCGATGGACTCCCCTGCGTCCAGGCGCTTCGCGGCCGCCACGTGCGACACGGCGAGGTCGGCGACATGGATGTAGTCGCGGACGCACGTGCCGTCGGGCGTCGGATAGTCGGTGCCGTTGATCCGCGGAGTGCGGCCGTCGACGAGGGCGTCGAAGACCAGCGGAAAGAGATTGTGCGGACTGGTGTCACGCAGCGCGACGTCCCCGGAGCCGACCACGTTGAAGTAGCGGAGCGACGTGTGCCGCAGCGCTGCGGCGACTCCCTGGTCGCGGAGCAGCCACTCGCCGATGAGCTTGGACTCGCCGTACGGCGACTCCGGGCTCTTGGGCGTCGTCTCGGTGACGATGTCCACATCGGGCGTCCCGTACACCGCCGCGGAGGACGAGAACACGATCGCGTCGACCCCGGCCTCCTGCATCGCCGCGAGCAGCACCGCCGTGGCGGTCACGTTCTGCTCGTACGTGTGCAGCGGCCGCTGCACCGAGACCCCCGCGTACTTGAAGCCGGCCACGTGCACGACGCCGGTGATGGGGTTCTCGGCGAAGACGCGCTCGAGCAGGGCGCCGTCCAGGATGGTGCCGCGGTAGAAGGGGACTCCGGACGGGACGAACGCCTCATGTCCGCTGGAGAGGTCGTCCACCACCACCACGTCGATGCCCTCGTCGCGGAACGCCCGCACCACATGCGAGCCGATGTAGCCCGCTCCTCCGGTCACCAACCACGCCACGGACGATCCTCCCGATCTGCTCGACTGTCGAGTCCAGGAGAACCCTATCGCGGGCGGATCACACGAATGCCGCCTCCCCGGTGATGGCGCGGCCCACGATCAGGGTGTTCATCTCGCGGGTCCCCTCGTACGAGTACAGCGCCTCCGCGTCCGCGAAGAAGCGCGCGACGTCGTACTCGAGCACGATGCCGTTGCCGCCGAGGATCTCGCGGCACCAGGCGACGGTCTCGCGCATCCGGGCGGTCGCGAACGCTTTCGCGAGCGCCGAGTGCTCATCGCGCTGCTGCCCGTCGTCGAGCATCTGGGAGACCCGGGTGCAGAGTGCGATCGAGGCCGTGATGTTGCCGATCGACTTCACGAGGAGGTCCTGGATGAGCTGGTGCTTGGCAATCGGCTTACCGAACTGGACCCTCTCCTGCGCGTAGAGCAGGGCGGCCTCGTAGGCACCGACCGCCACCCCGACCGCCGCCCACGCCACTTCGGCGCGCGTCAGGCGCAGCACGGCCGCCGTGTCGCGGAAGCTGTTGGCGTTCTGCAGGCGCAGGGACTCGGGGACGACCACGTTCTCGAGGGTGATGTCGGCGTTCTGGACCATGCGCAGCGACTGCTTGCCCTCGATCTTCGTGGCCGTGTATCCGGGCGTGGAGGTCGGGACGATGAAGCCCTTCACCTGGCCGTCATCGGCGCTCTTCGCCCAGATCACGGTGATGTCGCTGAAGGTGGCGTTGCCGATCCAGCGCTTCGACCCGTTGAGGATCCAGTTGTCGCCGTCCCGTGTGGCGACCGTCTGCAGCCCCTGCGCCGAGTCGGACCCGGAGGTCGGCTCGGTCAGTCCGAAGGCGCCGATCACCTCGCCGCTGGCGAGCTTGGGGAGCCACTCGGCGCGCTGCTCCGGCGAGCCGCACACCCCGACCGCTCCGAGGGCGAGACCGTTCTGCACGCCGACGTAGGTGCTGACCGAGGCGTCCACCCGGGCGAGCTCGAGGGCGACCCAGCCGCGGAACACGGCCGAGTTCTCGAACGCGGCCGTCTCGGGGAAGCCGAGACCGATCGTGCCCGTGCCGTGCAGCACCTCCACGATCTGGTGCGGGAACTCGGCGCGCTCCCAGTATTCGTTGACGATCGGCTTGATCTTCGTCTCGAGCTCCGAGCGGAGGTTCACGAGGAAGTCCTTCTCCCGCTCGCCGAGAAGGCTCTCGAAGCCGTAGAAGTCGCTCGCGAGTGTCTCGAAGGCCATGTCTGCTCCAGTGCGTCCAGGGGTCGGCGGGCCGCCGCGCGGCCAGCGCCAGCCTAGGCAGCGGTGCGCCGTCGCACAAAGCGGTTGGTAGTTTGATCTAACCGGACCGAAGGGATCACGACGGATGTTTGTGCGCATCGGCAACACGCCGCGGGACTACGCCTGGGGATCGCGCACCGCGATCGCCGAGCTGCTGGGCACTCCGCCGAGCGGACACCCCGAGGCCGAGCTGTGGCTCGGCGCCCATGCCGGCTCGCCGGCTCGGATCCTCGACCCCGCGCAGACCGGCGGGGCCGCCGACCTCGCGGCCTGGGCGGAGACCGCACACCTGCCGTACCTCCTGAAGGTCCTGGCCGCCGCAGGCCCGCTCTCGCTCCAGGCGCACCCGTCGTCCGAGCAGGCCCGCGCCGGCTTCGAGCGCGAGAATGCCGCCGGGCTGGCCGCGGACTCCCCCGAGCGCAACTACAAGGACCCGTTCCACAAACCGGAGCTGATCTTCGCCCTCTCGGATCCGTTCGAAGCGCTCTGCGGCTTCCGCGACCCGGCTGCGAGCCGGCGGGCCCTCGACACCCTGGCCGCGGTCTCCGGCGACGGGCGGATCTCGGCGTTCGCCGCCACGCTCGACGGCGACGCCGGCGCCGTGCTCCGCCGGGCCACCGAGTGGCTGCTCGGCGGCGACCCGGCCGTCGCGGGGCTCGTCGACGCCGTCGTCTCCGCCGCACGAGACGCCGACGGGCGCGACGCCGACACCGTCCGGATGCTCTCGGCGGCGTTCCCCGGCGACCCGGGCATCGTGCTCGCGCTGCTGCTCAACCGCGCGACACTCGCACCCGGCCAGGTGCTCTATCTGCCGGCCGGCAACATCCACGCGTACCTCTCGGGTCTCGGCATCGAGCTCATGGCCGCGTCGGACAACGTGCTGCGCGGGGGTCTCACCCCGAAGCGGATCGACGTGCCCGAGCTCGTCTCCATCCTCGACTTCGCGCCGATCGTCGCGACGCCGCTGGCTCCCGAGCACCCGGCGGCGGGGGTCGAGGTCTTCCGGCCCGACGTCCCGGACTTCGCACTCGAGCACATCGTGGTCGGCGGGGACGTCATGTCCGCACCGATCGAGCTGCCCGGGACCGCGATCGCGCTCTGCACGTCGGGCGCCGTCGAGCTGACCGGGGCGCAGGGCGGGACGCTCACCCTGCAGCGGGGGGAGGCGGCCGTCGTGACCGCCGACGAGGGCGACCTGACCGCCACCGGCGCCGGAACCCTCTTCGTCGCCACACCCAACCGGTGACGGACCGCTCGGGGCCCGGCGACCCGCGGGTCGGCTATCCTGCCCGGGTGACCACCGCTTCCTCGCCGCTCGCCGCGCGCAGCCGCGCGGCCCGGACGACGACCGGGACCGCGGCGTCCGTCTTCGCCTCGCTCCTGCTCTTCACGCTCTTCGCGGGCGACTTCTGGCGCAACCTGATCAGCTGGCCGGGCTACTTCGTGCTCGCCGCGCTTCTGGCAGCGGGGAGCGTGCTGTTCCTGGTGCGGCTGCGGCCGGCGTTCCGCTGGCGCAAGGCGCCGAAGACACTCGGGCTGTTCCTGCTGCTCGCGGTGCTGTCGATCGCGTGGTCCTCCTATCCGGGCGCCAGCGCTCTCGGCGTCCTCGCCCAGCTGGCGACGACGACGGCGGCGGTCTTCCTCGCGCTCTGCCTCAGCTGGCCGGGGCTGGTGGCCGCGCTGAGCAACGCGTTCAAGTGGATCCTCGGCCTCTCCCTCGTCTTCGAGCTGATCGTCGCCGTGTTCGTGCGGCGGCCGGTGCTCCCCCTCACGCCGATCCAGCCCGTCCCGTCCGGCAGACTGCCCTCCGCGTTTTACTGGAGCCGGGATCTGCTGTTCCACGGCGGACCGATCCAGGGAATCCTGGGCAACAGCAACCTCCTCGCCATGGTGGCGCTGCTCGCGCTGATCGTCTTCGGAATCCAGCTCGCCGATCGTGCGCCCCGCCGCGGCGTCGTGATCACCTGGCTCGTCGTCGCCGCACTGACGCTGGCGCTGACCCGGTCGTCGACCGTGATCGTCGCGACGCTGGTCACCGCCGTCGTGCTCGGTTTCGCGCTGTGGACGCGCCGCGTCGCCCCGAGCCGGCGCCGCCCGGTCTATCTCACGGCCGCGGCGACGGCCATCGCGGCCGTCGCGCTCATCGCCATCTTCGCTCCGCGCGTCCCCGCACTCCTCGGCAAGAGCGAGGATCTGACCGGGCGGCTCGACATCTGGGAGAAAGTGATCGGGCTCGCGCAGCAACGCCCGGTCTTCGGGTGGGGATGGGTGAGCTACTGGGCGCCCTGGGTCTCGCCGTTCCACGACCTCGCCGAGCGCAACGGCGTGGTCTACCTGCAGGCCCACAACGCCTGGCTGGACGTCTGGCTGCAGCTCGGCGTCATCGGCCTGATCCTCTTCGGCCTGCTCATCGTGAGCACGCTCTGGCGCTCGTGGTTCACCGCCGTGGACCGGCCGCGCGTCGACGTCGCCGACCGGCTCCCGTACACCGCTTCCGCACTGCTGCCTCTGCTGCTCCTGGCCGCCCTGCTCGCCCAGTCCCTCGCCGAGAGCCGCATCCTGATCGAGGCGGGATGGACCCTCCTCGTCGTGCTCGCGGTGAAGACGAAACAAGCCGCACCGTAGGATTCCAGGTATGGCCGAACCGCGCACCCCCCGGGTCCCCGCCGCGGTGACCGAGTTCCTGGGGTCGGCCCGCTTCAACTCGGCTCTCGCGCTCGTCGCAGTGGGCACCGCGTTCTCGACCCACGCGATCCGCGCCCTGATCGGCTGGCCCGGTCTGATCGGCGTGCTCGGCGGCCTCGCCGTGCTCGCCGCGATCTCGTTCGTCGCGCAGTGGAAGCTGATCGAATGGCACGGCCTGCTCCCGGTGTCGGCGCTGCTGTTCGTCGGCTGGTGCGCGCTGTCACTGCTGTGGAGCCAATACCAGTGGGCGACTCTCGCCGGCGTCATCTACCAGCTGCTGTTCGCGTTCCTCGCCGTCTACATCGCTCTGGTCCGCGACGCCATCCAGATCGTGCGCGTGGTGGGCGACGCCCTGCGCTTCCTGCTGACCGTCTCCCTCGCCCTCGAGGTGCTCAGCGGGCTGCTGATCGATCTGCCGATCACGTTCCTCGGCATCCAGGGCAACATCGCCGTCGGCGGACCGATCCAAGGCCTCTTCGGCACCCGCAACCAGCTCAGCATCGTCGCCCTCATCGCGTTCGTGACCTTCCTGGTCGAGCTGCGGACCCGTTCGGTGCGCCCGCCGCGTGCCGCGTTCTCCATCACCCTCGCCGTGCTCTGCATCCTGCTCGCCCACTCGCCCGTCATCGCGGCGGTCTCACTCGTCGTCGGACTCGCGACCTTCGCCCTGTACCTGATGCGCAAGGTTCCGGCGCACCAGCGCACCTTCGTGCAGTGGGGCCTCGCGATCCTCACCGTCGCCGCGCTCGTGCTCGCGTACCTGTACCGCACCCGCGT
The DNA here is from genome assembly GCF_020521355.1 of Leifsonia sp. LS1. NCBI lineage: Bacteria > Bacillati > Actinomycetota > Actinomycetes > Micrococcales > Microbacteriaceae > Leifsonia > Leifsonia sp. LS1. Next base: position 54,325 of record NZ_BPER01000007.1, on the reverse strand, counting down.
GATCGACCTCCTCAACGCGCGCGCCGACTTCCAGGTGCGCTACCGGCTCTGGATCCAGATCTGGGAGCTCATCCCGGTGCAGCAGAGCGTCGGCTGGGGCTGGGTCGGGGCGTGGCCCACCGAGCTGTACCCGTTCACAGCGATCCAGTCGGCCACGGGGGTCTACCATTCCGACGGCTTGAACGCCTATCTCGACGTCTACCTCCAGGTCGGCATCATCGGGCTGCTGCTCTTCGTGGCCCTGATCGCGCTGGCGTTCGTCCGCTCATGGCTCCTGGCCTCGAACCGGCGCAGCGTCGTCTACGCCTGGGCGCCGCTCGTGCTCGTCGCCCTGCTCGTGACGAGCGTGTTCGAGAGCTCGATCCTGGTGGAGGCGGGCTGGCTGCTGCTCATCGTCTGCACGGTGAAGGCGTCGCAGGGGATGAGCTGGCGGTTGCGGCTGCCGCGCCGCGACGCCGCGTGATGCCGCGACGGCGGGATCAGGCGGGCTGCAGGAGGTCGCGGAGCACGTCCGCCCTGCCCCGGCTCGCATAGCGCTCGTAGAGGCCGGTCCTCGCCAGACGCAGCACGGGAAGCGCCCGGCGCAGGCGATTCGCCGGGAACTCGGCCCGTGTGCGTTCGAACGACGCCTTGGCCCTGGCCTCGGCCAGCTGCTCGTCGGAGACGCGGTCACCGAGAGCGGCGAGCCGATCCGCCAGCACGGCGAACCGGCTCGCGAGAGTCCGGTTGCGCTCCCCGCGGGCCTCGAGGACGCGGCCGATCTTGCGGGACAGGGTGGGTGCTCCGACGCCGATCTGGTTGGCACCATGCTGCCGGTAGTCGATCGTTGCCGCCCGGACGACACCGACGCGACCGGTCGCCGCAGCGATCATGGCGAGCCACTCGTCGTGCACCCAGTCCGCCGGGAACGGGGTCGCGAGGTCGAGCAGCGAGCGCCGGAAGACCACGGTCGCTCCCGTCGCCAGGTTGCGGCGCAGGAACGCCTCGAACGCCCTCCCGGACTCCTCGGCGGCGAACTCGTGCGGCTGGACCTCCAGCGATTCGAACAGCGTGCGCCCGAGCGGACGACCCTCCGCGTCCACCAGGTCGGCATCGGTGTGCAGGAGCACGAGGTCGGGGTCGGCTGCGAAGCGTTCGCGCAGCACGGCGAGGCGGTCGTCATGCCAGCGGTCGTCCTGATCGCTCAAGGCGACGAGCTCCTGGGTCACAGCGCTCACCGCGCGCTCGAAATTCGCCGTGACACCGAGGGGCGCGCCCGTCCCCTCGAGCACCACGATCGGCACGCCGGTGCCGTCGGCGGCGCGCCGGACGATCTCGAGGCTCCCGTCGCGCGAGCTGTCGTCGGCGACGACGACCTGCTCGGCCGGCGGCTCCTGCTCGAGGATGCTCGCCAGCTGCTCGTCGAGGAACCGGGCACCGTTGTAAGTGCAGAGCGCGATCCCGACCGTCGGGAACCCGCTCATCGGCGCTTGAGGACCACCGAGAGCACGCCGAGGAACATGCCGGCCATGATCGTCTGGGCACCCAGGATCATCAGAAGCGAAGCGGGGATGGCGATCCGGAGCGTGGCGTCGGCATCCAGGGCGCCGTACCCGCTCCCCGCCCAAAACGAGAACTGCACGATCGCGACGATGAGCCCGAGCACGAAGATGATGACGCCGACGATCGCGGCCGACTCCAGGCTGATCCTTCGCTCGAGCCGATCGAAGTTGCGGCTCCTCGGGATGCGGAAGCCTTCGTGCTGCGCGTAGATCTTGGTCAAAATGGCGAACAGAACCGCTTGGTAGCCAACGACGGACAATGCGGCGAGATACACCTGGCTGGAGATGTCGAAGCCGATGTCGCCGATCACGAGTGGACCGAGACTCAGGAAGAAGGTGCCGAGGATGCCGATGAGGAACGCGACCGTACCGGGCACCAGGAACAGCCACCGCGGACTGAAGATGAGAAGGAACCGCAGGTGACGCCAGCCGTCCCGCCAGCTCCGAAGGTGCGGGGGCCTCGACCGGCCGTCCTTCTTGAGAGTGGTCGGCACCTCGCTCACGCGGCTGCCGCCGAGCGATGCTTTCACCACCATCTCGCTCGCGAACTCCATCCCAGTGGTCTGCAACTTGAGATCGAGGATGGACTGACGGTTGAACCCGCGGAGCCCGCAGTGGAAGTCCTTGATGGGGGAGCGGAAGAAGATGCGGCCGATCGCAGAGAGCACCGGGTTGCCCAGATACTTGTGCAGAGGCGGCATGGCCCCGGGCTCGATGCCTCCGCGGAAGCGGTTGCCCATGACGAGTTCATCGCCCGCGCGCAATCTTTCGAGGAACGCGTCCAGATCGGAGAAGTCGTAGCTATCGTCGGCGTCACCCATAATGACGTACGTTCCACGGGCGGCGTTGATACCGCCCAAGAGCGCAGCGCCGTACCCCTTCTCAGGCACGTCGACCACTCGAGCACCAAGTTCTCTGGCGATCTCCTGCGAACCGTCGGTGCTGCCGTTGTCCGCGATCACGATCTCTCCGGACACGCCGCTGCTCTCCAGGTAGCCGGTGGCTTTCCGGATGCACGTCGCCAGCGTCTCCGCCTCATTGAGGCAGGGCATGACGATCGTCAGTTCGATCGTGTCGGTCTCAAGCATTGCGTACGTGGCTTCTCTCGGAGTCGGATGAGGCGATCCGATCCTAACCGGTGTCGCCCGCTGAACCCGTCGACTCCCCGGGGATGCGATAGTGGACGGGTGCGTGAGAAGGGAATGCCGTGACGACATCGGTCGACGTGATCGTGCCCGTGCACGGGAACTGGAAGGTCACGGAGACCTGCCTACGTTCCTTGGCCGCACAGACACACGAGCACCGGGTCGTCGTCGTCGACGATGCGAGCCCTGACGACACCCTCGAACGGCTGCGCGAGCATCCGCACGTCGACGTGGTGGCGCTCGAACGCAACTCGGGATTCGCCGCCGCATGCAACGCGGGGATCCGTCACGGCACCGGCGACATCGTGATCCTCGTCAACAACGATGTCGTCGCCGACACCGCGATGATCTCCGAGTTGGTCGCAGCTCTCGACGCGAATCCGCACTGCGGCTCCGCCGTTCCCGTCCTGACGAAACCGGACGGGCGGATCGATGCGTACGGCCTGTGTGTGGATCCAACGCTGGCGGGTTTCACCCGCTTCAACGGCGCTCAGATGGACCAGGTGGACTCCGACAAGGGATGGCGGTTGCTCGGCCCTTATGGTGCGGTGGCGGCTTTCCGCCGCTCCGCCCTCACTGAGGTCGGCCTGCTCGACGAGGCGATCTTCATGTACGGCGAGGAGCTCGACCTCGCGCTGAGGTTGGATGCGGGAGGCTGGCCGACCACCGCCGCGCCGCACGCGCGAGGTGTCCATCTCGGCGGCGCGACCTCGGGCCGCTCGTCCGCGAGCCAGCGCCGCCGTGCCGGCTTCGGTCGCGGGTACCTGCTTCGCACCTACGGTGTGCTCACCGGCCGGTACGGTCTGCGTGCGGTCGTCACCGAACTGATCGTGTGCGTCGGCGACATCGCGCTCTCCCGCGACTTCGCATCCTTGAGCGGACGGATCGCCGGCTGGCGCGCCGGCAGAACGGCGCAGAAACGCTCGCGAGCGGTGTCCGCCGTCGACCGACGGATCGGTTTCGTGACATCGCTTCGGCTCCGCCTCGGAGACAGACGCGCCTGATGAGTACCGAGCTCCCTCCGGAGATCAATCTCCGCCGCGCCGCGATGTCCGTCGTCACGCTCGTCGGCGGTGTCTCGCTCGCGGTCATCCCCGCGGCGACGATCGCCATCGCCTCCCACATCTTCACCCTCGAGGAGCAGGGCGCAGTCGCCGTGGCGAGCATGATCGCCACCTTCGTCGGTCAGGTGACGTTCGCCGTGGTCGTGGAGTCACGGCTGAGCTCCGCAGCAACGGAGCGCCGGGTCGTCTTTCCGCTCTGGCTCGCCGGGTTGTCCCTCCTCGCGGCGGTCGCCGTTGCGGTCGGCTACCACAATGCGTGGGTCCTGTGCATCGCCCTCCCGGTGCTCGTCGCGTCGCTCGAAGTCGGCCGCGGCGTTTCGGTCGCGGAGCATCTGGAGGTCCGTGAGATGTGGTCGGCCCTGGCGGTGGGCGCTGGCGCGCTGTGCGGAGTGCTCTGCGCGTTCGCCGGGTTGGACTGGGCTCTCATCCCCCTCGTCGCCGGTATCCTGGCCGCCACGGTAATCCGCTCCCGGCCGGTCGACCACCGAGCGTCTCGGCCGGAGCCCCGTGTCATGGGCTGGGTCGTGACCGACGTCGCCGTCACGGGTGGGGTCTACCCGACGCTGAACGCCACGATCCTCGCGCTGCTCGGCCCCGTCCAGGCGGTTCTCTTCACATCGATCAGTACGGTCTCCGGGTTGCTCGCCATCCCGCTCAACTACCTGCGGCTGCGGCTGCTCAAGGACCACTCCCGCCTGGACATCGTCCTCGCGACAGCAAGTGTCGTCGCGGCGATCGCTGTGATCTTCGTGTGCGAATGGCTCGGGATCTTCGGCTTCGTGTTCTCCCACGCGTGGTCCACCAGCGCCACCGCCCTTCCTCTGCTCGTCGCCTGCCTCTGGCGTGCCGCCTCCCTCGCCACCACCATCCCGTTCGCGAGCCTGCGGCGCATGGGCGAAGCGAAGCTCCTCACCCTTCTTCGTGCCCTCGTGGCGGCGATCACGTTCGGGGCCGCGCTCGCCGCGGTGGCCCTCGACGATCTGGTCTGGGTCTTCGCCGTGCTCCTGGCGGGCGAACTCCTTCAGGCGATCGTCTACGAAGTCGCCCGCCGACGGGTCACGGCTCGCGCGGAGCGGGCGGTCCGCTAGGCTATGCCGATGCCCCGCGTGCTCGTCGACCTCCTGTTCTTCACCGGCACCAAAGGCGGCATGGAGTCCTACGTCGAGCGGATGTACTCCGCGATGCCGGAGGGCACAGGCTTCGACTTCACCGCGCTGATCTCGCGGGAGGCGGAGTCGATGGACCTGAGCTGGTTCCCCGGTGACGTCCTTCCGTCGGGAGTCAGCGGAGAGAACCGCGTGGCATGGGCCGTAGGGGAGATCCGGAATGTGGCGCGCGCAGCCCGGCGGATCGGCGCCGACCTGATTCACTCCCCCGCGAACCTCGGGCCGATCCGCACGAGTGTTCCGCTAGTCCTCACCGTGCACGACGTGCTCCCGTTTGTTCACCCCGAGTGGGTGCCCGGGCGGTACGGAGCCGCCTTGCGCTGGCTGATACGTCGCGCCGCGAAGGCGGCCACCCGTCTCGTCACCATCAGCGAGGCGTCGGCCGCCGACATCACGCGGGAACTGGGCGTCCCGCGCGACCGTATCGACATCGTGCCGCTCAGCGGCGATGATGATGTCGCACCGAGCGGCTCCCCCGCCGCCGCCGAGCGCCCCCTCGCTCTGATGATCGGCAACAGGATGCCGCACAAGAACGGGGAAACGCTCGTACGCGCTCTCGCCGCTCTCGAGCCCGACCGCCGGCCCCGACTCGCGATCACTGGCGGCGTCGCCGGACGCGACCCGCTCCGCGAACTCGCGACCGACCTCGGCATCGAGCCTGACATCGACTTCGTCGGATGGGTGAGCCCGGGCGAGCTCGAGGACCTCTTCAGGCAGTCCTCCTTCGTCGCATTCCCGACGCGGTTCGAAGGCTTCGGGATCCCGGTCCTGGAGGCGATGGCTCGTGGACGCGCGGTGGTGTGCTCCGACATCCCGGTCCTCCACGAGGTCGCAGGCGATGCTGCGGTCTACCTTCCGCCGACCGACACGGCCGCCTGGGCTGAGGCACTCGCCGAGCTCCCCTGGAATCGCACGCGGTTGCACGCCCTCGAGTCGGCAGGGGTTGAGCGCGCCCGGGAATTCTCCTGGCAGCGGACGGCTGGCGGCGTGCTCGACGCCTTTCAGCGCGCTCTGGCAGAACGGTAACGCTCGAGCACCTCGTCGATCGAGGCGTCGAGGCTCCTCGCCGACCGCGAACGCTCGTACCAAGCGCGGGACGACGACCGCAGGCCTGCGCCCCCTCGAAGCGCGGCAACGATCGCGCCGCCCAGGTCTTCGGGGGCGGTCGAGGCCGCGACATACCCGTTCACACCATCCTCGACCAGCTCCGCCGCTGCGTTGTCCTCGCCGGCGACGACGACGCTGGGCGTGCCGCGCGATGCCGCCTCGGCGACAACGAGCCCGAACCCTTCCCGGCGGGACGGATTGACGAGGACTCCCGCGTCGCCCATCAAGCGGGCCAGTTCCGTGTCCGAGACGCGTCCGAGCAACTCGACATCGATGCCGGCATCTGCCGCCGCCTCCTGCAGCCGCCCGGTCTCCGAGCCGGCACCGGTCACGAGGAGGCGCACATCGGGGAATGAGCTCGCGACCACGGCGACGGCTGCAGGAAGGACGTGCAGTTGCTTGTCCGGGATGTGCCGTCCGGCGAACAGGATGGTCGGCCGGGGGCGTGCGGGATCGGCCGCGCCCCGATCGGGCACAAGGTCCACCAGTCCCAGAACGACACCCTCACCGTCGCGCAGCCGGGAACGGGCCCGGTTCAGCGTGAAGGTGCTGTTGACGGTGACCTCGTCGCTTCGACGCAGGCCGGCCCATTGCACAAGGAAGGCGACAGAACCGACGAGTACGCCCGAGTACTGGCGCCACTTGCGGTACGTCCACACCTCGAGCCAGTCGGCGACGAGCCAGGCCCGACGGCCACGCAGCGCCAGACGTGCGGCGAAGACGTTGAGCGGCGGCAGCGCGCTGACGATCACGATGTCATAGTCGTCGCGCCGCCGACGAAGCTCCCGATGCACGGCCCTGGCGAACCCCGCCGCCGCCGCCGGGAGCCGGTCCCCCTGCGCGTTCGCGACATCCCCTGACCAGACGGGCACGATCCGAAAGGCGGCTTCGGGGGTGTCGCCCTCCCATTGCGTTCTCGTGAGGTAGTCGACATGGTGCCCGCGCGCGGCGAGACGCGACGCGATCTCGGCATACACTCGCTCGCCGCCGCCGGTCGTGAAGGGGTAGAGGCAGTCGTAGACGATGGCGACCCTCGGGAGCCCATCCGCGCTCACGTCGTCGTCAGCTCCCGGATCGAGGCATCCGAACGGGCGAGACGCTGGGCCGCCGCACCGACGAGGACGACGAACGCCGCCGACGCGATGAGGAAGAGCGCCAGAAGCACCGGCCAGCCCAGTGGCGGCTGCCACTGGGGGTCCTTGAGCATCTGTCCGATCGGCTCGGCATTCCCGATGACATACCGACGAAGGGTGAGCAGAAAAGCGAGAGCCCCGAAGATCCAGAGGAGCGCGCCGATCGTCCAGGTGAGACGCACGGACAGGAACGCGATCCGATCGCCCCCGCCTCGGGACAGCACCCAGGCGAACAGGAGGATCACCGACAGATACAGGAACAGCCCGTAGCGTCCCTGCCAGATGATTCCCGTCTGATGGACGCTGGACGCCTGCACGAGGACGGGCAGGAGCGCCGCGACACCGACCGCGATCACCAGGACGACGAATTCACGGCGTCGCGCCGTCGCGAGGGCGAGCACGGCGAGGACGGCCAGCGCCGCGACCGCGAACCAGAACGCGTAGCCGGGGAGCGGGGCGTCGAACCAGCCGAAGTATCCGAGAGCCTCGACGGCGAAGCGTGGTGTTGCCCGAACCATGTACGTCGCCCCTTGGAGGAAGCCGGCGTCCACGAGCGGCGCGTCCGCCTTCTCCGCTTGGCCGGAGAGGCTTCCGCCTGCAAGCGTCCAGCCGATGGAGAACAGCCCGCCGGCGGCGATGATCGCGAGCCAGATGTAGCTCCGCGCCGTCACGAACAGTCCGCGGACGGACTGCCAGCCGCAGGCCACGAAGCAGAGCGCGACGATCACCACCACCCAGAGCGGACCGAGCGCACGGGCATTCGCCAGGAGGATCGCCGCCACCGTGACAATGGCCCAGAGGTGCCCTCTGCGCAGTGCGGACGGCTCGAAGCGGGCCGGATCGAATGTCCCCAGCAGTCCGAGGAGGCCGGCCGTCAGTGCGACGGCCGAGACGATCTCCACCCCGTTGGGGTTCACCGAACCGTTCAAGTAGCCCACCATCGGCAGCGCGAGGAACCCGAGGCCGGCGGGCAGCCACCATGCACGGCGCGAAGCCGTCGCGGCTTGGAAGGCCGCGGCGAAGAGCAGACCACCGAGGATCGCGCTGGCGATCCTCATGGCGTAGATCCCGGCGGGACCGCCCAGAAACAGGCTCGGCCAACCGACCAGGTAGTAGTAGATCGGGTTGTAGGTGCTCACCCAGCTCGCGGCCTCTGTGGCACCGCGCGGATCGCCGACCTCGATCCCGCACGAAGCCGGGACCTCCGAATGGTAGACGAAGCACATCGTCTGAGAGCTGAACGAGAACTGCTGCGGCAGGTCGACGACCAGATGCCGCACCCCGGCCTCGCGGTGGCCGACGACCTCGCCGTGCACCTGGCCGATCGCCTTGATGACGTGGGCGCTCTCATCCGGAACCGAGAAGATCGGCGACGCGAGTGCCCACGACACGGCGACAGCCGTGAACGCGACGAACGCGAGCCAGAAGACCGTCCATGAGCCCGCGAGGCCCCGGCTTGTCGCCCCCCACGAGGCCTCACGCGAACTCACAGTGAAATCATTCCATATTCATTGCACGCACCGAGCGGGCGCGCCGCACCGTGCGACACGCCCGCTCGACGACCGGCGGATCCCGGTCAGATCGTGCCTTCGGAGACGGCGTTCTCGATCCACGGGATGACCTCGTCGAGCATGTCCTCGAGCTTCGTAGTCGCCTCGAACCCGAGCACTTCCTTCGCCTTGGTGACGTCGGGAACGCGACGCTGGACGTCGTGCTCGAAGCCCTGGTCGCTGACGAGCCGGAGCGGGACGTCGGGGCCCTTGATCTTGCGCCAGATGATCTCGGCGAGCTCGACCACGGTGTGCCCGTCGGCGGTCGAGATGTTGAAGTCGTTGTTGAGCGCCTCCGGGTGGTCGAGGCTCAGCACGATTCCGCGGGCGAGGTCCCCTCCGTACGTGTAGTGACGCACCTGGTTGCCCTCGCCGAGGATGTGCAGCGGGTCCTGACCCTTGAGCACCTTCTGAACGAGGTCCGGAACGACGTGGCTCATCGCGAGCTTGACATTGCCCGAGTCGATCTCGACGTCACCGCGAGCACGGGACTCGCCGATCCCGACGCAGTTGAAGGGGCGCAGGATCGTGTACGGCAGACGGTACTGGTCCCAGGCCGCACGCGCGAAGTACTCGACCGCGAGCTTCTGGAAACCGTACGACGACAGCGGCGGCGCCACCTCGCGCTCGTCGCCCTCCCTGCTCGGCCAGCGATCGGTCGACTCGAAGACCATCGAGGACGACATGTACGTGACCTTCTTCAGGCGGCCCTTCTTGTGCGCCTCGATCGCGGCATCCACCGACGACGCGATGATCCGCTCGTTCTGCGCCAGGAGGTCGTACGCGTACGTGTGGAAGTAGGAGATGCCGCCGATGAGCGCCGCACCGGCGATGAAGTGGTCCACATCCGACAGCAGCTCGGTCATGAGCGCGGTGTCCTGCACATCTCCGACCACCAGGGTGTAGTTCGGGTTGTCGTCATAGGACTTCGTGACTGGGCCGTACTTGGAGTAGTTGTCCACTCCCACGACTTCGTGACCCTGGCGAAGGAGCTCTTCGACGATGTAGCCGCCGATGAATCCCGACGAACCTGTGACCAATACTTTACTCAACGCTTTTCCTATCCTCTGTGGTTCCGATGCCTGACGTGTGAAATCGCGCAAGTCTACCCGTTGGACGCGATCTCCAGCGACTTGGCCTTCAGCTCGTTCATGGTGAGCTGCGGGCCGTACGCGAAGCGATACCAGCGAAGGTATTTCGGGATCCACTTCTTGAGCTGGAAGTTCGACTCTCCGAACGTCCGGTCGAGCCAGATCGTCGGAATCTCGGCGACGGGCAGGCGCAGGCGCCTGGCCTTCGCCGTCAGCTCGAGACCGATCTCGAAACCGTCGCGGCTGTCGATCCCGACGTCGCGGACGAAGTCCGTCTTGTAGGCCTTGAACGAGTTGGTCGCGTCGCGCGTGCCCACACTCGTCAGCGTGTGCAACGACTTGCCGGCCGACCGCGAGAGGAAGGACTTCAGACGGGGTCCGCCGACCTGCTGTCCGCCTGCCATGTAGCGCGAAGCCGCCGCGACCACCACTCCGCGCTCGACCAGCCGCACCAGATCGTCGATCTGGCGAGGGTCGTCGCAGCCATCCGCCATGGTGACCACCGTCGTCGGCGCGGTCGCCTTGTCGATGCCGAACCGGATCGCCTGGGCGGGTCCCCTGCCGTAGGTGTTCAGCTCGATGCGCAGGTTCGGGTGACTCGCGGCGAGGCGTTCCACCGGGGCGATGGTGGTGTCCTCGGGCGCGTCGACCACGACGAGGATCTCAGCGTCGACCGTGACGGCCTCGAAGATGCGCTCCAGCCCGGGGACGATGGACTCCCCTTCGTTGTAGGCGGGGATGACGATCGAAGCGCGTGGCGTCGAAGTCACACGGTCACCCCGTTGCCGAGGAGGTTCCAGACATCGGCGACCGGCTTGTCGGTCAGGATGCCGCGGTACTCGGGATGCGGGGTCGCGACGATCAGGACGTCCGCCTTCTCGAGCACGCTGTCCAACGGCAGGAGGGTGTCGTCGGTCTCTTCCGAGACGTACGGGTCGGTGCAGATCACGGCCTTCGCCTTGAACTTGAGCACGCGGCGCAGCTTGTACGAGAGGCTGGAGCGGATGTCGTCCGATCCGCCCTTGAACGACATGCCCAGGATGCCGACCGTCAGGTTCTCGAGGTCGAAGCGCTTCTCGAGCTGCGTGACGACGTAGAGCGGGAGCCCCTCGTTCACGAGCATCGCCGAGTGGCCAAGGGAGAACTTGTTGTCGCTGAACGCCGCCAGCTGCATGGTGTCCTTGAAGAGACAGGGGCCTGCGGCGAACCCGGCGCCGGGGATGTCCTTCGCGCGCGGGTAGTTGTGGCTGAGCGCAGCGCGGATCCGTTCGAAGTCGAGCCCGCGGTCGTTGGCCATCATGTAGAACTGGTTCGCTGCGGCGAACTTGATGTAGCGCCAGGTGTTCGTGAACAGCTTGGCGAGCTCCGCCTCCTCCGGCTCGAGATCGACGATCTCGTCGGTGAGGGTCGAGAACAGGCGGCTCGCGCGCTCGCGACCGCGCGAGGTGCGCGAAGACACGATCTGCGGCAGTGAGAAGAGCTCCTCCATCGCCTTGTGCTCGGCGATGCGCTCCGGGCAGAAGGCGACATCCATGTCGAGGCCCAGCCCGCCGACCGTGCGCTCGACGAGCGCGGTCACGCCGGGATAGACGGTGGAGCGGAGGATGAGGATCTGGCCGTCGCGGAAGTACCCGCTGGTGGACTCCAGCGCCTTCGGGATGGCGTTCGGATCGGGGTTGAGGTGCTCGTCGACCGGGGTGCCGATGACGACGACCACATTCTCCGCCGTCGCGACCGATGCCGGATCGGTCGTCGCCGTCAGTCGACCGTCGGCGAGAACGCGCTTCAGCACCGGCTCGGCCCCCGGCTCGGTGAACGGCAGCGTCCCGCCGTTGATGGTCGCGACGGTCTTCTCGTTGATATCGAACACGACGACGCGTGAACCACGGTCCGCAAGGGCGATCGCGAGCGGCAGCCCGACGTGCCCCCCTCCACCGATGACGACGACGTCCTTCTCGAAGCTCTCTGCCAATGGACTTCCAAATCTTGGGATGTGCGCGGTTCACCGCGGCGGTCCCGGGCCGGACCGATGACGAGTCTATAAGATGTCGTGGGTGGCAGCTGCAGCCCCAGCCGCCTCGACCTCCGCCGGCGAAGTTCGGCAGTCGATCACCGCCGAGACCGGGATACCCGTGAGAGCAGCCAGCGACGTACCGCCATCCGATCCCGACACCGTCACGTCGGAGGTCGGTGTCCCTCCGCAGCAGCACCTCGGGCCTCGGTGGCTGAGCCGATTCGTGGCATGGTGCCTCGGCCCGGTCGGGTCCGCGCGGATGGGTGTCACGTGGTGGTGGGCGCTCGGCCTCTTCCTGGTCGGCGCAGCGATCTGCTTCGCGCGCATCCCGGCCGCGGCGCGAAACGTCCTGTGGGCGGAAGACGCGAGCGTCTTCGTCACCGACGCGACCAAGAACGACTTCTTCGCCACGCTGCTGACCCCGTACAACGGATACCTGCACTTCGTGCCCCGAGTGGTCGCCGGTCTCCTGACACCGACCGTCCCGCTCGACGTCCTGCCGCTGGCGATCACCGCGGCTGCTTGCGTCATCACCGCCGCGTGCGCGACGCTGATCTTCGTCGCCCTTCGGTCGCGGATCCCGTCGACGTTCGTCCGCGTCAGCGTGTGGCTCGCCGTCGTGGCGATGCCGATCGGATCCGTCGAGACCAACGGGAACATCGCGAACGCGCACTGGTACCTTCTCGGCGCACTGTTCGCCGTGCTGGTCACGAGATGGACCTCCACCGGCTGGGCGATCCTCGCCGCAGCGGTCGCCTTCTTCACGGTCGCGAGCGACCCCCTCGCGCTCGTCTTCATCCCGCTCGTCCTCCTGCACCTCATCGATCGGCGAACCGGGCTCCGCCGGCTCATCATCCCCGCTGCCTTCCTCGTCGGCGCGGCGATGCAGCTCGTGGTGATCGCATCCGGAGCGAGCCTCGGGATCAAGGCGGCGTCGCCGTCGGTCGCCGGGCTGGCCCGCGCGCTCTTCTGGAGGGTCTACGTCGCCCAGTACACCGGGGAGGCCGGCTCGCTCTGGGCTTTCGCGACCTTCGGAACGGCGGCTCTGATCGTCGGAGCGGTCGTCGCCCTCCTCGTCGTCGTCGTCTCGATCGTGTGGGGGCGCCAGCTCGGCGGCCTCTCCGTCATCTCGTTCGCCGCCGCGGCAGCGTTCTTCCTCGCCGCCGTGAGCATCCGCTGGAGCCCGGCATACGACCCGGCCATATGGCTCCGCTGGGACGCGGCGCGGTATTCCGTCGTGCCGCTCACGCTGATGGCGATCTCGCTGGGTGCCGCACTCCAGACCCTGATGGATAGAAAGCGAGTCGCGGGCATCGTCGGCACGTCCGTCGTCGTGGTCGGTCTGATCTGCCTCGTCCTCCCGAGCTGGTCCATGGACGCACGGATCCCCTCCCCGCAGGCCGGACCGTGGCGGGTCTCCCTCGAGCGAGCGGTCGAGCGATGCGACGTTCCCGGTTCAGACGACCAGTTCGTCAGGATCGGCGGAGTCCCGAGTGCAGGATTCTCCGTCCGGCTCACCTGCGAAGACCTCCTCTCTCGAGTCCGTTGAAGCCGCCCCTCCCGCTGAGAGGAATAGCCGTGCCCCCCGCTGTCCGATCCATCTCCGACTCCGATACCGATCCGCATCGGGAAACCGGAGGCAGCCCTTTGCGGGTGTTCATCGCGTGGTGCCTCGGGCCGGTCGGCAGGGCGAGCATGGGGTCGACGTGGTGGTGGGCGCTCGGGCTCTTCGTCGCGGGCACCGCCATCTGCGTGTTCCGGATACCCGCAGGAGGCCTCAACGCCCTCTGGGCGGAAGACGGCAACGTTTTCGTGACCGGAGCGCTTCACGGCGACTTCGGTTCCGCGCTCCTGACACCGTTCAACGGCTACCTCCACGTCGTACCGCGCGTCGTCGTCGGCGTCCTCGCCGCGGTCATCCCGCTGAGCGTGCTCCCGGCCGCCGTCTCGGTCTCGGCGTGCGCCATCACGGCGGCGGCGGCCACGCTCATGTTCGTCGTGCTGCGGGAACGGCTTCCGTCCCGCATCGTCCGCTTGTCGATCTGGGCTGCCGTCGTGGCGATGCCCGTCGGCGACGTGGAGACGAACGGAAGCATCGCGAACGCGCATTGGTACCTCCTCTGCGCGATGTTCGCAGTCCTCGTCACACGGTGGGCGTCTGTCAGTTGGACACTCGTCACCGCTGCTGTGGTCTTCCTGACGATCACGAGCGATCCCCTCGCACTCGTCTTCACCCCGCTGGTTCTCCTCCAGACGTTCGACACCCGGACCGGGCCGCGCAGGCTCGTCGCCCCCCTGGCGTTCTTCGCCGGCGCAGCGCTGCAGGTGGTCGTGATCTCCTCCGGAGCAAGCCTCGGCATCAAGACCGACCCCCTCTCGTCCGTCGGACTTCTCCGCGCCCTGCTCTGGCGCGTGTACCTGGCCCAATTCGCCGGCGAGGCAGGATCCATCGGTCTCTACCAGCTCGCCCACCTGGCTGCACTCGCCGTCGCCGGAGTGCTTGCAGTGCTCGTCGTGCTCGTGAGCGTCCTCTGGGGACGGCAGCTCGGCGGACTCGCCACCATCGCTTTCGTGGCAGGCACGGCGTTCTTCCTGATCGCCGTCGCCATCCGCTGGAAGGATCAGTACGATCCGGCGCTCTGGCTCATGTGGGGCGCAGCTCGCTATTCCGTCGTCCCCTTGGCGCTCGCGGCCATTTCCCTGGCCGCCGCCGTCCAGACCTTCCGCAATCGCGTCAGCTCGGTCGTCGCCGGGCGGATCCTCTCGTCCGCGGTCCTCGTCGGGACCGTCCTCCTGGTTCTGCCCAATTGGTCGATGACCGCGCGGCTCCCGACCCACGAGTCCGGAGCGCCCTGGCGGGCGTCCCTGGCGGAGGCGGCAGCCGTCTGCCGTTCACCAGGCACGCCCGACGACGAGACCGTTTCTATCGGCGGCCTGCCGATCCCGCACTTCGCTGTGCAGGTGAGCTGCGGGGAGCTGCTCGACCGCTCGCGCTGAGCGGTCGAGCCCGCTGACGACTACTTCGTCACGGTGCGGCACCCCAGGAGCGTTGCGGCTCCGGGGAACGGCGCCGCCCCGATCGAGTAGGCGCAGGCCTTGTAGGTGCCGGCCTGCGTGATCGGGATGCTCCCCGACGCCCCGTGGTTCGCCCCCGCCGAGGGATACGCACGGCCGACATCCGGGCGGCTCTGATCGGCGACCAGGTGAGTCGCCGACTGCGCACCGTTGGGCAGCGTCACCCAGACATCGATGGCCGTCGTCGCAGACGGGATCGCCGCATCGAACGCCCAGCCGGAGACCGAGATCGTCGACTGGCCGTTGACGGTCTGCACGGAAGCGCTGTCGAAGGATCCCATCGGACGGGACGGACCGTTGGACAGGTTCTTGCAGCCGAGCAGAGACGCGGTGCTCCCGAAGAAGGGGTTCCCGATCGAGTAGGCGCACACCTGGTAGGTGCCGATCTGCGTGATCGGGATGCTGCCGCTCGCACCGTGATTGGGTCCGGCCGCGGGGAACACCCGGCCGATGTCCGAGCGGGCCTTGTCGGCGACGAGGTGGGTCGCCGACCGCGCGCCGTTGGGAGCCGTGACCCACACGTCGATCGCGGTCGTCGTCGCCGGCAGACCGGCGTCGAACGCCCAGCCGCCGACCGCGATCGAGGCGTTCGCGCCGTCATACGTGATGCCGGCCGAGTCGAACGACCCCGTCGGCGCACTCGGCCCGAAGGCGATGTTCCGACAGTTCAAGAGCGTCGCCGACGAGGGGAACAGCGTGGACCCGATCGAGTACGCGCACAATTGGTACGTGCCGTAACCGCTGTTCAACGGGATCGACCCTGAGGCTCCGTGTGCTGCGCCGGCCGCAGGATAGACCGCTCCGACATCCGGCCTGCTCTGGTTGGCGACGAGGTGCGTCGCGGACTTGAAACCGTTCGGTGCCGTCATCCAGACGTCGATGGCCGTGGTCTGCGACGGAGCCGCGGAGTCGAACGCCCATCCCTTCACCGCGACGGAACCCGAAGACCCCGAGAGTTGGACCGTCGCCGAGTCCAGGCTCCCGATCGCCTGGGAGGGGCCGAACTGGATGGTGGCGCAACGCAGGAGCGTGTTGTTGTCACCGAGGTACGGAGTGCCGATGCCATAGACGCAGAACTGGTAGGTCCCGACCTGGGCGAGGGGGATGCTCGTCTGGAACCCGTGGTTCGGGCCGGCATCCGGATAGAACGGTGTCAGATCCGGCCGGGACTGGTCAGCCGTGGCCGAGTAGGCGGCCTGCTTCCCGTCCGGCATCGTCACCCATGTGTCCGCGCGGCGGGTCGAGGTCGGCGCGATTCCGTCGATGACCCATCCGCGCACGAGCACGGAGGCCTTGTTCCCATCGATCTGGAGCGTGATGTCGTCCGCGCTGCCCTTCGGCGGCGTCTGCACGACATCGATGTTCTTGCAGTCGAGGAGTACCGGACCCGCGGAGCGCATCGAATACGAGCACGCCTTGTACGTCCCGGCCTGCGTGATGTTCACCGATCCCGTATATCCGTGGTTGGGCCCCGCCTGCGGGAACACGGTCCCGATATCGGAGCGCGCCTGCGACGCCGCCCAGTTCTGGACCGAATAGAAGTTGTTCGGGCCCCAGATGTGGACATTCACATAGATCGTGCTTTTGGGCGACGCCGGATCGAACGCCCAGCCCCGGAAGTTGAGCGTGGCGTTGCTCGTGTTGTATGCGACCGATGCCTCGTCGAGACTTCCGTATGTCGGGTCGCTGCCGGTGCTGCCGAACCACTGGTTGTAGTACACCCAGAAGTTGCGGTTGCCGTAGCTCGAGCACCGGTCGCCCGTCCCGTACAGGTTGGCGAGCGCCGCGGCGTTGGGCTGATACGGCGTGTAGTAGTACAGGGCGGCGGTCGCCTTGTTCTGGATGGTAATCGTCGGCGCCGCACAGGTCGGCGGCGGGGTCGGGTTGTACTGGACGGCCGAAGGCGCACCGACCGGGAACCAGGTGAAGAAGTTGGACGTGCCAGGCGGGTTGCCGTAGCGCTGGAATTGGTGCGCTGCGCTGTAGACCTGGTTGAAGAACCCGTAATACTGCGAATCGCACGCAGCAGTGTCGGGGCAGGCGTACCCCATGGAGATGTTGATCTTCCCCGTCGACGGGGCCGGGTCGGTGATGAGTCCCTGCTCCTTCTGGAGCGTGACCAGGATCACCTTGGCGCTGATGTTGCACGCCTTCTGCACCTTGTAGATGATCGCGGCCGCCGACTCGTTGCCTCCACCGGAGTATGCGGCGCACATCGCGTCCGCGCCCCGGCTGTTCGAGGGAAACTGGGCGACAGCGAGACAGTTGCTGTTCGAGCACGAGACGCGGGAGGCGAGGAACGATTGGATGTCGTTCTGCGACATCGCATTGCCGTCGTAGAACAACCCGTCGGAGATGATCATCGCGGGGTTGAACTGTGAGCCGTCGAGCGCTTGGGCCTTCTGCTGCGGTGCGACGGCTCCGAACGCGAACACCCCCACAACGAGCAGCAGCGTCGCAAGGGCGCCGGCGAGCAGTCTGGAGCGGGTCATGATGAGGTAGCCCTCGAATTCTCGTCTAGCCCGGTCGGGAGCCTGGGCGAAAGGTGGGGGTTTTCGTACAGAGTACGTCCCTCGTCCGGCCGAGCGAAGCGCCAGTCGCTCGTGTCGCGGTATCCGCTTCCCTCCGTTCGGATGTCACCGTCGCGCCAGACGCACCCTGAGCTTCTCCGCGACGACCGACGGTCCGCCGTTCTTCAGGTAGTACCGGACGCGCTGCAGATCGCGTCGCCAGCCGGTCGGGCGCGCGCGTCGTACCGGCGCCTGGCCAGTCGTTCTCCGCTCGACGGAGTCCCGATCCGCTGCCTTCCGCGGAGCCGCCACGAATCGGACGAGCGGCTCGAGCGTGCGGCTCCACCGGAATTCCTCGCGCACGACGGCGACGGCCGCGCGCGCCGTCGAAACGGCCTCCGGGTCGTAGAGGTAGCGCTCGAGCGCGGCGGCGAGCGCTTCGACGTCGCGCTCGCGCACGGCCTCACCCAGTCCACGAGCGGTGACGAGTTCGCCGAAGGAATCGCCGTCGGTGGTGACGATCGGCAGACCGGCCCACAGATAGTCGAGGATGCGGGTGCGGAAGGAGAAGGTCGTCTCGATGTGCTGGAAATGTGTGGAGACGCCGAGATCGGCGTCCAGCAGGTAGTTCTGCCGGTCGGCATAGTCCACCCACTCTTCGTTGAAGAACACGTGCTTTCCGGTCAGGCCGAGCTCGGCGGAGAGCTGCCGCGTCCGAGCGACCGCTGCCATCTCGGGCACATCCGGGTTGGGGTGGCGGACGCCGAGGAAAAAGAGCCGGACGTCGTCGTGTCGCTCTGCTAGCGATGCGATCGCGCGGACCAGGGTCTGCGGGTCGAACCAGTCGTAGATCCCACCGCCCCACACCACGACCTTGTCCTTCTCGCCGATCCCGGCGATGCGTCCACGGATGGCATGTCGCGTGAGACGGGGGTCGTGCTCCTCGATGCCGAAGGGGACGACGTCGATGAGGCTCCGCAAGTCCTCGTCGCGAGAATAGGTGTACGCGTTGACGCGCCCCGACGCCGCGAGCTGCCCGAGCCAGAAGCTGCGCTGGCGTTCGCTCGCCGCCAGGAAGTAGTCGCCCAGGCCGATCTGATGGTTGAGCAGGTCGGTCGTCTCCAGGATCTGCTCGTTCCATCGCTCCAGACTCTGGGCGCGCCCCTGCTCGAGCTGTTCGAGATGCATGGGGTCGTAGAGGTCGACGACGACGATCTTGGTCGTCGATTGCAGGGCCGGGAACAGAGCGAGCGCGTGTCCCTGCAGCACGATCACGTCAGCCCACTCCTCGTGCTCCTTCATCGACGACGGTCGATGGTGCGAGACGGAGGCGACCGCGAACCCGTCACCGTCGATGGCGACATGTCCGAGACTCAGCAGCCGCACGTCGCTCGCAGCCGAGAGCGCTTTCGCGATGTTCCATGCACGGATAGCCGGCCCCGCCATCTTCTCGCCGAGCGGGTCGCCGGTGATCACGATCACACGATTACGGCGGCCAGTGGGAAGCACGCGCAGCGCGCTCACGATGGACTCGTACCCGCGCTGATACCCCGCCATCGGGTACGCCGGCTCGTCCAACTCGCCGAACAGCCCGAGGAGGTCGGAATCCGACCGCCGACGGGAGGACTGGACGGCAGCGCGCTTGGCATCCAGGTCTCCGAGACCCTCCACGAATCGGTCGATGGCGAACAGCCCGGCGACGGTGCTCTTGGCGACCGGCATCGCGAGCTCGCTGTCGTCCCCCGCGACGCGCAGGTCGAGTGCCGTCGAATCCAGCTCCCCACGCGCGACTGCACGCCGCACCGCGAGCAGGATCGCGCCGGGCAGCACCCGCGCCAGGGAATCGTCGTCGAGATTCTTGTACAGCGTCGCCAGGGCGTTGCGCTCGAGCAGGTATTCCTCGCGATATGCCCCGAAGGTCTTCATGGAGGCATGGTGCTTGTGGAAAGCGAGGGACCGGGGCTGGAAACGGAACCGGTACCCCATCAGGTTGAGGCGCCAACCGAAGTCGACGTCTTCATAGAACATGAAATAGCTCTCGTCGAAGCCCCCGAGCAGGTCGAACGCATCCCGTCGGACGAACATCGCCGCCCCGGTGCCGAAGAGGACGTCGCGCTCCACGCTCCACTCGTCGCGGTCGACCTCGCCCGTGTGCGGCTTGTAACCCATGCCGTACCACGTGACCGCCGCGTCGACGAAGTCGACCCGCTCGCCCTCCCAGTCGAGCACCTTGCTGGCCACGGCTCCGACATCGGGTCGAGACTCGAAGGTCGCGATCGCCTCGGCGATCCAACGGCCGTCGGGCCGCGCGTCGTTGTTGAGAAATGCCACGAACTCACCGGACGACTCGGAGACACCGAGATTGCATCCACCCGCGAAACCGGTGTTCTGGGGAGATTCCACGACATGCACCCGCGGGTCGTCCACGGTGCGCAGGCGAGCGACGCTGTCATCGCCGGAAGCGTTGTCGACCACGACGATCTCGAGCAGATCGTGCGGCCAATCGCTCTGCAGCAACTCGCGCACACAGGTCAGGGTGTCGTCCGCTCCGCGGAAATTGACGAGGATGACGGAGACCAGACCGGGCTTCGATGTGCTCATGCGGATGGGATACCTCGACCTTCGTGCACGCGGCCGTCCACGCGTCGCCGGAAGTCTAGCAACGCGATATCCGAGCGGACTCAGACTGCGCGGCGAGCGATCGAGGAGAGGGCGTCGGCGAGATCCGCCGCCGTCCGGCGGTGGTGGTGGTCATTGGAGGCCCAGCCGTTCGCGGCGAGCTCTTTTCGCACCTGCGCGTCGTCCACGATGTCGCGGAGCGCTCGGCGCAGGGCGTCGTCCGACGCCGTGTCCACGAGAAGCGCGTTGTAGCCGTCGAGCACCTCCCACGCCGTGCGCGGATTCGCCCGACCGACATACACCGCCCCGATTCCCATCAGCGCCAGAGGCGCCGCGCTGTTCGGATACTCCTCGTCTGATATCACGGCGGTGGGACGTTCCGCGGCGATCCGCTCGATCGCCCCGGTGTCGAGAGCGCTGTCCACATGGCGGATGCTGGCCTCCAACCCGTAGGCGATCCGCTCGAGCCGCGCACGATCGCGCGCGGAGAAGCCGACACTGATCAACCGGGCGATCGGGTGCTCGGGTGCCGCCGCCTCGGCCTCCGGCCGCGGAGCCAGAGCCGGCACGACACGGGCGCTGGTCTCCCAGGCGGTCTCAGCACGCAGCTGGTCCGCGGCCCAGCGATTCGCCGCGACGTATGCGAACTCCGGCCGGTAGCGTGCGACGATCTGGGTCTGCAACGCCGGGTCCTGCGGGAAGAGCCCGCTCTCCACCGTGGGGAGCAGGTAGACGGGCTTGCCGCGCTCCAGCGTGGAGAGCCACACCGTCTCCTCCGAGCCCCAATCGGCGCAGACGACGAGGCTGCTCCGGGGCTCCAGCTCGGCGACGAGACGCTCGTCGGCGGCGGGCCCGTCGATGACATGGACGCGCGTGACGACACCGCGCTCCGCGAGGCCGTCTGCGACCTCGTCGACGTACCGGCGCCAGATCGCGTCCGCCTTCTCGCTGACCACGAAGTCGACTTCAAAGGTCTCCGGCACGGATCTGCGGAGGAACAGGCCCTCCCAGCGCGCCCAGAAATGACGCATCGAGGCGAGCTCGCGCTTGCCTTGGCTGTAGCCGCGGCTGGCCGACTCGTGGTGGATCAGCAGCGACTGGGGCTCGTAGAAGCAGCGGATGCCGGCCTTCCACGCCTGAAGCCCGTAGTCCACGTCTTCGAAGCCCAGCCAATACGTCTCGTCCAGACCGCCCAGTCGCGCGTAAGCCTCCTGAGTGACGTAGACGCACGCACCCGAGATCGACCTGTTGTACGAGGCGACGTTGGCGATCGGCCGCGTCGCCGCGCTCCCGACGTACAGATGCCCGAACCACTGCGGTGCCAGGACACGGGCGTAGTACGTGCCGCCGTACTGGATCCGGCCGTCCGGGTACACCAGTTTCGGGCTGACGAGACCGATCCGCGGGTCGATGGCGTACGCGGCGTGCTGGAGGGCGTCGAGCCACCCGGCCTGCGCCACGATGTCGCTGTTGAGCAACACGATGTCGTATTTGGCCTGCGCCATGCCGACGTTCACCGACACCGCGAAGCCCTGACGCTCCTCCTTGAAGACCATGCGCACGCGACCGCCCTCGAGGGCGCGCAGCCGCTCGCTGTTCTCCGGTTGGCAGTAGTCGTCGACGACGATGACCTCGTACTCGAAACCCGCGCACGTGCGATCGATGGAAGCCAGGCATTCCGTCAGCAGCGGGACGTCGTTGTAACTCGGGATCACGATGCTGACGGGCCTGCGGTTGAGGCGCACCCAGTCGAGGACCTCCGCGGACACGCCCAGGCCCGCCGTATTACGCTGGAACAACTTGCTCGAGAAGGTTTCGCGCACACGCTCCTTGGCTCCGGCGGGCAGCGTACGTACGATCGACCGCGCTGCGGCCGTCACCTTTGTGCGAAGCATTCGTTCCTCGGGCGCTAGAGACAGGAAGTAAGACTCTCCATGGTACCGACCGACCCTTCGACCGCCGACGCCCCCCGACTCCTCGTGGTCGCACCCGACGTCGTCGGACGCCGGATGGCGGGACCCGGCCTCCGATACGTGGCGATCGCGCGGGCGCTCGCGCCGCACATGCCGGTGACCTTGGCGGTGGGCGTCGAGGGCAGCAGCCACCTCGAGCTCGACCTCCCCGGAGTGGCCGTCGCTCCCTACCGCAGCAGGCAGGAGCTCGAACTGCTCGTCGCCGGCCATGACGCCGTCTTCGCCCAGCTGTTCGACACGAACGTCGCCCGAGCCGCCACCCGACGGAATGTGCGGTTGATCTTCGACCTGTACAACGCGCTCCCCGTCGAGACGGTCGGCTCGGAGGTCATCAGCGGCTTCCGCGACCTGCCGTCGAAGGACCGCGAGTTCACGGAGCTGTTGAAGTACTTCCGGTTCGTCTCGCAGGCGGGCACGTACTTCGTCGCCTCCAACGAGCGGCAGCGCGACTACTGGATGGGATACATCATGGCCAGCGGCGGCCTGATCCCGAGCACCTTCGCGGATCATGCGCTCAACGACATCATCGGCCTGGTGCCGTTCGGGACGGAGGAGTCGGATCCGGTCCAGCGGTCGCACGGACTGCGCGGTTCGCACGGGATCTCCGACGACGACTTCGTGGTGCTGTGGGCGGGCGGCATCTGGGACTGGTTCGACGCGGAGACGCCGATCCGCGCGATCGCCGAACTTGCGGAAGCGGATCCGCGCTACAAACTCGTGTTCTATGGCACGGTCCACCCGAACAGCGTGATCGGACGCCCGCCGTCGGTGGAGCGCGCGATGGCCGTCGCTGAGCAGATCGGAGCGCTCGGGCGTTCCGTGATCTTCCTCGACGAGTGGGTTCCTGCCGACGAACGGGCGGACTACCTCCTCGATGCGGACATCGCGATCTCCGCTCACCGGGACTCGCTTGAGACGCACTACGCGTTCCGGACCCGGATCCTCGACCACTTCTGGGCGGCGCTGCCCAGTGTCGTCTCAGCGGGCGACTGGTTCGCCGACTACATCGGCCGCGAATCGCTCGGCACGGTCACCCCCATCGGAGACGTCGAGGCGACGAAGGAGGCGATCCGTGCATACGCGACGGACGACGCCTTCCGGACGGCGACGGTCGAACGTGTTCGCGCGATCCGGGACGAATGGCGTTGGAGCCGCACCACGGCGCCTCTCCGCACGACTCTGCTGGGCGACCTGATGGAGCGCCCGCAACCCGTGCTCGATCGAGTCGGGGCGGACGCCGAGCAGCCGGCGGCGCATCCGCCCGTCCGCGGTGTGCGAGGCACACGCGCGTGGCGATTCGCCGGGCGGGTGCGGCGCCGGCTGCTCGGGTGAATCAGCCGATGCGGCCGTAGTGCTCCGCGAGCTCGTCGAAGATGACGGGCCACCGGTAGCGCTTGGCCGTCTCCAGCCCGGCGCGGCTCAACCTGTCGCGCAACTCGGGGTCGCCGAGGACCCGGCGGAATGCCTCAGCGAGTGCGGGGACGTCGTTCTGCTCCACCACGACGCAATTCTCTCCGTCGAAGCAGAAGTCGCGATTGCCGTGCGAATCGGTCGTGATCACCGGGCATCCTGCCGCCATGGCCTCGATGACCGGCAGGCCGAACCCCTCGTGGAGCGACGTCTGCACGAACACCGCGGCGGTGTTGTAGAGCTCGTTCGCCTCCGCGTGCGACGGGCGCACCCGGTATTCGACCCTCTCGTCGACGAGCATGTCGGGCTCGAACCCGAAGAGCAGCAGGGTCGGGCGCTCGTCACCGAGCGATCGCCACGCCTTCTCCGTGAAGGCGAAGTTCTTCTGGAAGAACGTGCGACCGAGGGCGAGCACCGTGTCGTCGCGCCGCTCGACGCGTTTCAGTGTCCGGAAGTGGCGCGGGTCGAAACCGACCGGGATGAGCTCTGCCGAGACACCGATCTCGGCGAGCTCCGTCTGCTGGTAGCTCGCGATGGTGACGTTGTGGAACTCGGGGCGGTAGCTCGCCGCGACCGCCGCCCGCGAGAGCGGCTGGGTCGGGTAGAACCACGACTCGAACTCCATGATGTAGCTCACGGGGATTCCTCGGACGGCGCTCCCGAGCCACACGACCTGCTGCGTCTCCCACCACGTCGCGATCTTGATCGCGTCTTCGCTGCGAAGCGCTCTCACCATGTCGAAGTAGCTGCGGAAAGTGGTGACCGGGATGGCCAGTTCCGTCCAGTCGGGCTGACCCTGCAGCGACCAGATCTGGACGTCGAATCCTCGTTGGGCGAGCCCCTCGGCCTCCTCGAAGACGACCTTGATGCCACCGGAGATCGTGGTCGCATTGAGCACGAAGATCACTCGTCGCCGACCGTCCGCCCCCGTGACGACGCGGTCGAGGAGCCAGGAGCGGTGGAGATCCGTCACCGGAGGAGGTGTGATGTCGGCGGCGTCGACCACGACCGGTGTGTATGCGAGAGTCGAGATGCCCTGAAGCCAGGCGCGGGCGATGAACCCGTGCACGTCGTCGGCGAGGCTGCCTGTGGCGTCCGCGTCGCTGCTCGGCCAGATGACGCGATCGACCGTGTCCCTCGTCAGAAGGATCCCGTGAGGCAGAGCGGTGAACACGAAACGCGGGATCTGAGCCTGCCCGAGATCCTTCTCGGGTTCAGGCGCGACGAAACGCTCACCGACCCGGTCGAACCAGAACCCGGGGACGACCGACTGGCCTGAGCGGTAGGCAGGTGCGACGACGCCGAGGTCCGCATCGCGATCGTATTCGTGTGCGGCGTGCTGCAGTCGCACGATGTCGTCGGCGCTCGGGAGCGACTGCGCGGCGTCGATCAGGATGACATCGCACCGACGCCAGTACTGCTGCACGTGGTGGAGGATCGGACGCAGGCGGACATCGTCGCCGTCGAGGAAGCCGCAGACGGTGTAATGACCGTCGTCCGCCGACGCCAGCTCGGCCGAGGCGGCCGACGAGACGAGGAAGTGGGCGGGGATCGTGTGCCGCACGCTGTGCATCCACTCGGAGAGCCCCTCGGCAGTCCCGATGACGACGACAGCGGCAGCGGAGGCGGCCTTGTGTGCGTGCGCCCACCGTCGCGCCGTCGAGAGGGCGAGTTCCGTCGTGAGCCCGTTGGCGTAGCGGTGCGCGGGCTCGACCACGGGGACCGACTCCGCTTCGGCGACACGTCGGATCGACGACGGCTCGATTCCCACTGTCAGGAGCGCACGTTTCGCGCCTTTCTTTGCGAAACTGCGGAGTCGAGTGGAGATGCCCATGATGGAGGGAGTCTAACAACCGTCCTGTCGGGAGTTCCGCAGGGGATAGCCAGGAACGGCCAGGGTAAACTGTCGAGCGCTCATGACTACTCCTACACCCACAGACCGCGAGGTACGCGAGGCGCGATACGCCGCGCTGAGGACGGCTCCTTTGCAGACCGTCGGCTCCTCCGGCCCTTCTTTCAGCTCCTCGTGGGGCTCTTTGCGCGAGATCTGGTCGCAGCGACAGATGCTCGACCTCCTGATCCGGCGCGACCTGAAGGCCCGCTACAAGGACAGCGCCCTCGGGTTCCTGTGGTCCCTCGTGCGACCGCTGACACAGTTGCTCATCTACTACGTGGTCATGGGCCAGTTCCTCGGAGCAGCCCGCGGCATTCCCGACTTCGCGATCTACATCTTCTCCGGGTTGACCGCCTACACGTTGTTCAGTGAGATCGTGAACGGATCGACCGGATCGATCGTCGGAAACTCGGGGCTGATCAAGAAGATCTACCTGCCGAGGGAGATCTTCCCGCTGGCGAGCGTCGGATCCGCGCTGTTCAACTTCGCGATCCAGTTCGGCATCCTGGTCATCGCGACGATCGTCCTCGGCAAGTTCCCGCTCGGACCGGGCCTCATCTACCTGATCCCCTCGTTCCTCGTCCTCTTGGTGTACGCCGTGGCGTTCGGGCTGCTGCTCGCGGCGCTCAACGTCTACATGCGCGACATCCAGTACCTCGTCGACGTCGCTCTCATGGTGCTCATGTGGGCGTCGCCCATCGTGTACTCGTGGACGATGGTCAAGAGCGTCATCCACTCTCCGATCCTGCTGGAGGTCTACACGAACAACCCGCTCACGCTGGCCGTTCTCGGTTTCCAGCGCGCGCTGTGGATCGGCGGCCAGGGTACGGCCGAGTACCCCGGGGAGCTGATGCTCAGACTCGGGATCGCCGGCGTCGTCGGACTCGTGCTCATCGCACTCTTCCACCGGGTCTTCACCCGGCTTCAGGGAAACTTCGCCCAGGCACTATGACGAATCGAATCAACGTGGACGAGGAATCGATGTCCCCCCAGCTCACGAGCCCGCCCGACGGGCGTCCTGACGTCATCGTCCTCGACGATGTCACCAAGCGGTTCGTCATCCGCAAGGACAACTCACTGAAGGAGCGCCTGGTCACGTTCGGGCGTGCCGGCCGCAAGCATCGTGAGGATTTCTGGGCGCTCCGAGGCGTGACGGCCACGATCAAGGCGGGCACCACGATCGGCCTCATCGGCCACAACGGCTCCGGCAAGAGCACGCTGCTCAAGGTGATCGGCGGCATCATCGACCCGACCAGCGGAACGGTCTCGCGTCGCGGCCGGATCGCTGCGCTCCTCGAGCTCGGCGCCGGCTTCCACCCCGACCTGACGGGCAGAGAGAACGTCTTCCTCAATGCGGCGATCCTCGGACTCAGCCGCAAAGAGACGGAGGAGCGCTTCGACGACATCGCCGAGTTCTCCGGGATCGGCGACTTCATCGACACCCAGGTGAAGTTCTATTCCTCGGGGATGTACGTCCGCCTCGCGTTCGCCGTCGCGGTGCACACCGACCCCGACATCCTCCTGGTCGATGAAGTCCTCGCCGTGGGTGACGAAGCGTTCCAGCGGAAGTGTCTCGACAAGATCCGCACGTTCCAGCAGGAAGGCCGGACGATCATCCTGGTCACGCACTCGCTGGCTCAGGTCATGGAACTCTGCGACAAGGCCATCCTGCTGAACCGGGGTGAGGTCGTCTACAGCGGCGAGTCCCACGAGGCCGTCGCCCGATTCCGCGACATCCTCGAGGAGCGCCGGATCGACGACCTCGCCAAGCACGCGGACCCCGAGCAGGATCTCGCCGTCCCCCGCATCCTCGAGACGACGATCCGCGCGGCCGGGCGCGAGGAGGGCGACCGGGTCGAGCACGGCGACGACCTCATCATCCGGACCACGTTCGAGTATCCGACGCTCAGCCCGGAATGGGTGGCCGCCATCCAGATGGACAACGCGCACGGGCAGGTGGTGTACGGCACCCGCAGCGATCTGATTGGCCACGACCTCGACCCGTTCGAGGGCCGCCGCACCGTGGAGTTCCGCCTCAACAACGTGCAGCTCGGCACCGGCAAGTACTTCATCAACGTGTCGCTCCTCGACCGGTCGAACCGTCACCTCGCCGACCACCCGCAAGCCGTCGCATTCAACGTGGCGTACTACCCGAAGGCCACAGGGACGTCGTATCTGGAGCCGGAGTTCACCGATCTCGGTTCCGAACAGGGCCCGCTCGCAACCCGATGACCGCGAGCATTCGCGTCGTCACGGTGACGTACAACTCCTCAGACGTGCTCGGGGATTTCCTCGCGTCGTTGTCGGAGGCCTCCTCGTCACCGTTCGAGGTGACGGTGGTGGACAATGCGTCGCAGGATGCGGAGGCATCGAGGACGATCGCGGAGGCGCATGGCGCCCGGTTCATCGCTCTGGAGGACAACCTCGGCTACGGCTCGGCGATGAATCGCGGCGTCGCCGCGGGCCCGTCTGCGGACTTCCTCATGCTGGCGAACCCGGACCTCACTCTTGCGCCCGGCGCCGTCGACGCGCTGCTCGCGGCAGCGGAGGTCGACCCCCGCAGCGGAGCGCTCGGACCGGCGATCCACAATCTCGACGGTTCGCTCTACCCCTCGGGCCGCCCCCTCCCGTCGCTGAGAACCGGTGTCGGGCACGCGCTCTTCTCACGGAGCTGGCCCACGAATCCGTGGACGCGGGCCTACCGCACGACGCTCGGTGCGGGGCGGCCGACACCCGTCGGGTGGCTTTCGGGTGCGTGTCTCTTCGTGCGTGGAGACGTCTATGCGCAACTGAACGGCTTCGACGAGCGCTATTTCATGTACTTCGAAGACGTCGACCTCGGGCGTAGGATCGGCTTGGCCGGGTTCCAGAATGTGTATGTGCCCCAGGCCCGTGCCACCCACCATGGCGGCCATTCGACCTCGTCCGAGCCCGGCCCGATGGAGCAGGCGCACCACGAGAGCGCGTACCGGTACCTCGCCGAGGTGTATTCCGGCCCGCTCTTCCTTCCCCTCCGTGCAGCACTTCGCGCCGGGCTGCGGCTGCGGGCGCGCGGGTTCTCCCGCCCTCCGCGCTAGGAGAAGGTCCCCCGCGTACGATGGGGGTACCCCTGTTCACCCCCGACAGAAAACTCACCCGTGAGACTAGCCATGACTCTGATGGTCCGCGACGAGGCGGATATCATCAGGCCGATGATCGAGCACTCCCTCGCCCAGGGAGTGGACGTCCTCATCGTCACAGACAACGGTTCCACCGACGGAACGACAGAGATCCTCGAATCTTTCGGCGACCGGATCGACCTGCGCCACGACCCTGTGCACCGCAAGCAGCAGCACAGCGTCGTCACGGGCATGGCCCGGGACGCCTACAACCGGTACGCGGCCGACTGGGTCGTCAACGCCGACGCCGACGAGTTCTGGATGCCCGTCGCCGGAGGCGCCACCATCAAAGACGTCCTCGCAGAGGTACCAGCGTCGCTCCGCGCCTTCACCGTGCCGGTCGTGGATATGACCGGCAGGCCCGCTCTCCGCGGCACCGGATTCGAGCGCCTGCGATTCCGTGACAACCGATCCGTCGAGGAACTCCAGCGGATCGGCCTACGCGCTCACTCGACGCCCGACGCCGTTCACGTCGGTGACCCCGAGGTCGAGGTCGCCCAGGGCAATCACTTCGTCACTCTCCCCACAGGAGAGCTCCCGACCGAACTCGGGCTCGAGGTCTTGCACCTTCCGTGGCGGTCGTGGGATCAGTTCGAAGCCAAAGTCGTCAAATCGGGTCGCGCGTACGAGTCCAATCCCGAACTCGCCCCCAGCCCGAATCACCATGGAATGCGCGAGTACTGGCGTTGGAAGCAGGGAGCCCTCTTCGCCTACTACGTGCTCAGGCATCCGAGTGAGGCCGAGCTCGCGGCCGGCGTCGTCGACGGGACCTACGTCGAAGACCGCCGACTGGTGAGCACGAAGGCCGCGGTCGAGGACGTGTTCCTAGACAATCAGGCCGAGGGTGAGGCGCGCTACGCCGGTCGAATCGTGGCGGCCACGGAGCGCACTCTCCGTGGCGATATCGCCGCAGAACACGAGCGGTACGCGGTCGCCGTCAGAGCGGTCGAGGGCGGACGGGTGCGGATTGAAGAGCTCGAAGAGCGACTGCACCTCGAGGAGGAAACGCGCGGGGAGCTCGAAACGCGCCTCGATGCGGCGCAGCGTCGCCTCGATGAGATCTCATCGAGGCGCGTCGTCCGGGTGGCGGACGCTCTCGCCCGCGGGATCAAGCGGCACTGAGCTCAGCGGATCGTCTCGAAGAGCGCTGCTCGATCGGAACCACCTGCGCGGCGGAACGACGTTCCCTCCCAGGTGTGGGCGGTCCACTCGGCCTCGACGGCCTGCTCGTCTGGGCGGTCGATGTCGTCCAAGACCACGAGCGCTCCCGTGGACAGCCTCCCCGCCAGCAGCGGCACGGCGGGAAAGCGCATTCGCGGACCGAAATGTCCGGGCGGCCCATCGACGAAGAGGAGAGTGATTCCGGAGAGGTCATCGATGGCCTCCGCAGAGTACCAGAGTGCATCCTCATCTCGGACGCGAACGCGCTGGAGAGGCGCGTGCCGCACATCCGCCCAGTCGGACAGTCCCAGTCGAGAGAGCGCCGCACGGGTGGCTGCCGCGTACTCTGCGTCGTTCTCCAGGGAGATGACGCGGCCCGCCCCGCGGGCGCGAAGGGCGAGAGCGATCCACACCGTCGACGTCCCGCTACCACACTCGACGACCAGCGGCTCTTCCTCCGCTGCCAGGATCCGATCGACCAGGAGAAGGAGGGTGTCGGGAGTCGCCGCCCAACCGCCTGGAGCCGGCATGGCTCCAGTCGGCGGGGTGATGCGGTTCAGGACGAGCAGCGCCGAGACGTCTCGTTGAAGGTCCCGGCGGAGGAGATCGAGCGGCTCCCCCGGCTCGTAGCGCACGACCTGGGTCTCCGCACGCGTCGCGGTCACTCGCTCGGCGACCATGTTCAGCTGATTGTGGGCGGATCTCGCCGCCACCACGACGACCACCAGTAGGTCGAGCACGAGCCCGCAGACGAGCCATCCGACATCGCGCGCAGCCAGCGCGAGCACGACACCGCAGACGAGCACGATCGCGGCCGCCGCGACGGAGATGAGACGGACTCGGGGACCCACGATTGGCCAGCGCATTCGATCACGCTATCGGATGATGCGCCCCTCGGCACACCTGCGCTCAGACGAGTCCGGTGAGATACCGGCCGTATCCGCTTTTCACGAGGGGGCGGGCGAGCTCGGCGAGCTGCGCGTCATCGATCCAGCCGGCACGCCAGGCGATCTCTTCGATGCAGCCGATCTTGAAACCCTGCCGATCTTCGATGACCCGAACGTACTCCGACGCCTGCATCATCGACTCGAACGTGCCGGTGTCGAGCCACGCGGTCCCGCGATCGAGCACCTGGACCTGCAGCGTGCCGCCATCGAGGTAGCGTTCGTTGACCGTGCTGATCTCCAACTCACCTCGTGCGCTCGGAGTGATGGTCTTCGCGATCTCGACGACGCTGTTGTCATAGAAGTACAGGCCGGGTACCGCATAGTTGCTCTTCGGCTTTTGCGGCTTCTCCTCGATCGAGAGCGCCTTGAAGTCGTCGTCGAACTCGACGACACCGTACGCGGTCGGATCGCTCACCTCGTAGGCGAAAATGAGCGCCCCATCGATGTCGCTGTGCGCCCTCAAGGCGGAACCCAGCCCGCTGCCGTGGAAGATGTTGTCGCCGAGCACCAGCGCCACCGACTCGTCGCCGATGAACTCCTCACCGATGATGAACGCCTGTGCAAGGCCGTCCGGAGAGGGCTGAACCGCATACTCGAGGCGGATGCCCAGCTGGGAGCCATCGCCGAGGAGCGCCTTGAACTGGTCGTTGTACTCGGGCGTCGTGATGATCAGGATCTCGTTGATCCCCGCCATCATCAGCGTGGAGAGGGGGTAGTAGATCATCGGCTTGTCGTAGATCGGCATCAGCTGCTTCGAGATGCCCTTGGTGATGGGCCACAGCCGCGAACCGGATCCACCGGCCAGGATGATTCCGCGCATGGTTGTCGTTCCTTACTTACTTCTCATCGAGGGACGCGTAGAAGGCACGGGCGGCGTCCCAGGTCGGCAGGAATCCACTGCCCCGGGCCTCGATCAGGCCGGGGGCGTCGGTGTCCTTCGGAGAGAGGATCGGGTCGCCCGCCTCCGGAGGGAAGACGAGGGCGATATCGGCGTCCAGGGGGTTGATGCCGTGCTCGCGCCCGGGATTGTAGGTGTCACTCACCAGGTAGCTCACGGTCGCACCCTCTGTCAGGGCGACGAAGCAGTGCCCGAGACCTTCTGCGACGTAGACCGCTCGTCGGTCCACATCGTCCAGGAGCACGCTGTCCCAGAGGCCGAAGGTCGGGGAACCGATACGGATGTCGACGACGTAGTCCACGACTGCGCCGTGCGGGACGGTGACGTATTTCGCCTGGCTCGGCGGGATGTCGGCGAAGTGGATGCCGCGGACCGACCCGCGCTTCGACACCGACAGGTTGCCCTGGCGGAGTTCGAGCGGGTGACCGACCGCCTCCTCCAACCGGTCGAACCGGTACCACTCGGTGAAGAGACCGCGGTCGTCCGGGTGCTGCTTCGGCGTGATCTCGTAGGAGTCGGGAATCGAAAGTTCTCGGATCTGCACCCCGGGAGTCTACCAATCAGGCCCGCACGGTAGACTCCTGCACTGATCATCGACAGAAAGCACCCATGACTCCTATGAAGATTCTCGTCACCGGCGGCGCCGGGTTCATCGGCTCCAACTTCGTCCGTCGCACCCTGCAGGACGCGTACCCGGGCCTCGAAGGCGCCGAGGTCGTCGTGCTCGACGCGCTGACGTACTCGGGCAACCTCGCGAACCTCGCCCCCGTGGCCGACTCGCCGCGCTACACCTTCGTCAAGGGCGACATCCGCGACGGCGCGCTGCTCGACGAGCTCTTCCCGACGGTGGACGCGGTCGTGCACTTCGCCGCCGAGTCGCACGTCGACCGGTCGGTGCGCGACGCCTCGATCTTCGTCGAGACCAACGTGCTCGGCACGCAGCAGCTGCTCGACGCCGCGCTGCGCCACGACCTGAAGCGATTCGTGCACGTGTCGACCGACGAGGTGTACGGGTCGATCGCCGAGGGCTCGTGGGCCGAGGACCGCCCGCTGGAGCCGAACTCCCCGTACTCGGCGTCGAAGGCCGGCAGCGACCTGCTCGCCCGCAGCTACTTCCGCACCCACGGCCTCAACCTGTCGATCACGCGCTGCTCGAACAACTACGGCCCCTACCACTTCCCCGAGAAGGTCATCCCGCTCTTCGTCACGAACCTCATCGACGACAAGCACGTGCCCCTCTATGGCGAGGGGAACAACATCCGCGACTGGCTGCACGTCGACGACCACACCCGCGGCATCGCGATGGTGCTGGTGAACGGTCGCGCCGGCGAGATCTACAACATCGGCGGAGGCACCGAGCTCACCAACAAGGACCTCACCCAGCTGCTGCTCGACGCCACCGGCAAGGACTGGTCCTACGTCGACCGTGTCGCCGACCGCCTCGGGCACGACCTCCGCTACTCGGTCGACATCTCCAAGATCCGCAGCGAGCTCGGCTACGAGCCGCAGGTGCCGTTCGAGCAGGGCCTCGCCGACGTCGTCCAGTGGTACCGGGACAACCGCGAGTGGTGGGAGCCGCTCAAGGCCCGCGCCGCGCTGGACGCCTGAGCGGCGACGCCATGACGCGCTACCTGATCGCCGGTGCGGCCGGCCAGCTCGGCCAGGACCTCCAGCAGGCCCTCGGCGGCCGTGATATCACCGCGCTGAGCAGGGCCGACCTCGACGTGACCGACCGCGACGCCGTCATCGCGGCCGTCGCCGGGCACGACGTGGTGATCAACGCCTCGGCGTACACCAAGGTCGACGACGCCGAGACCCACGAGGAAGACGCTTACGCGATCAACGCCACGGGCACCGAGAACCTGGCGATCGCCGCGGCACAGTACGGCGCGAAGTTCGTCACCGTCTCGACCGACTACGTGTTCGACGGGTTCGCCACCGAGCCGTACGCCGAGGACACCCCCCGCGACCCGATCAACGCGTACGGCCGCACCAAGGCCGCCGGTGAGGAGCTCGCCCTCGCCGCCCATCCCACGGGCACTTACGTCGTGCGCACCGCGTGGCTCTACGGGGCCGGCGGCGCCAACTTCGCGAAGACCATGGTGAAGCTCGCCGAGACCCACGAGACGGTGAGCGTGGTGGCGGACCAGATCGGCCAGCCGACGTGGACGGGCGACCTCGCCCGGCAGATCGTCGCGTTGCTCGACGCCGATGCCCCTGCAGGCGTCTACCACGGCACGAATTCCGGCCGCGCGAGCTGGTTCGAGTTCGCGAAGGCGGTCTTCAGCGAGGCCGGTTTGAACCCTGATAGGGTCACACCGACCGACAGCTCGACCTTCGTGCGGCCTGCCCCGCGGCCTGCGTTCTCGGTGCTCGGTCACGCGGCTTGGCGCGCAGCCGGCCTCGAGCCCATGCGTGCATGGGAGGAAGCATTGGCCGACGCGGCGCGTCACGGAGTCCTGGAGCAGAATGACAACCCTCAGGGTGGTGATCGATGAACTGATCGGCGAGACTCCCGGCGGCGCGCGCCGCTACACCGAGGAGTTGACCCGTCAGTTGATCAGGACCGCCCCTCGCGGGTGCGAGGTGGTCGGGATCGTCTCCGCCGTGCCCGACGAAGAGCTCGAGGCGCTGCGCGCTGCGCTCCCGGGCATCGCCGACATCGCGCGCCTCCCGCTCGCCCACCGCGAGCTCGCGGTCGCCCTGCCCGGCGGAGTCTCGATGGGATCGGTGCGCGGGATGGTGCACGCTCCCTCGCTCTTCGCCCCGCTGCGCAAACGCCGTGAGGAAGGCGACCAGGTGGCCGTCACCATCCACGACACCCTCGCGTGGACGCACCCCGACTCGCTCGGCGCGGGCGGCGCCCTCTGGACCAAGGCGATGGCGAAGCGTGCGCGCAAGCACGCGGACGCGATCGTCGTGCCGACCCACGCCGTGGCGGCACGCCTCTCGGAGGAGTTGGACTTCGGCGATCGCATCCGGGTGATCGGCGGCGCCCCCGCCACGACACTGCGATTGCCCGCCGATGCCGACGAGCGCGCCGCCCGCCTGGCGCTGCCCGACTCGTACGCGCTCACTCTCGGATCGATCATGCCCCGCAAGGGCGTCGCGCCGCTGATCCGCGCGATCGCTCGACCCGAGACCCACGGCATCCCCCTGCTGATCGCCGGTCCGGACCGCTACGGCGACGGCAGCGCCACCGGCGTCGCCGCCGCCGCCGGCCTTCCCGAGGACCGGGTGCGGGCGCTCGGCCGCCTCGACGACGCCGATCTGGCGGTCGTCCTGAGCCGTGCGACAGTGTTCGTGTACCCGAGCCTCGCGGAGGGTTTCGGCCTCCCGATCGTGGAGGCGTTCAAGTTCGGTCTTCCCGTCATCCACTCCGACGATCCCGCCCTGGTGGAGGTGGCGGGCGGCGCGGGCGTCGTGGTCGAGCGCGTCGCCTCCACCGACGACGACGACGGGTACTCGGAGCGGCTCGCCGCCGCCATCGGCCGTGTCCTTGACGACGATGCCCTGCGCGAGCGGCTCGGAGTGCTCGGCTCCGACCGGGCGCGCGCATTCAGCTGGCGGGATTCCGCCGAGCGGGTCTGGCAGCTGCACGCCGATCTGTGACCGCCCGCGCGGGGGTCGTCAGCGGCGGCCGGCGTCCTCTCGCTCGCGCTCGGCCGGGGCCGACAGTGCAGGACGCGCGGTCTGCTCCGGCTCTTCCCGGCCGAACCAGGCGCGATAACGCTCGGACGCCCACGCGCCGGCCTTCTTCGACCACCCGTGGCTGCGCTTCTCGATCAGCCAGGTGAAGGCGACGGCCACCGCCGTCGCGAGCGGGATCCCGAACAGGAGTGCGACGTACCAGGGCTCGTCCGCGAAGAGGTAGGTGCTGAAGATCAGGATCGGCACGTGCACCAGGTAGAGGCTGAACGAGATCGTCCCGGCGAACTGGAACGGCCGTGACTCGAAGACGGCACGCAGCGGCTTCCACCCCAGCACGGCCACGACCAGGCCCGCGGCGGCGAGCGGGATGAGGCCCTTGAGTGCGTGCTGCAACTCGGGCAGCTCCGTGATGCCGGGGCCGAACAGCCACGGAGCGATGAGCAGCAGGCCGCTGCCGACAGTGAGTGCCGCCCACAGCGGGTGACGGTACCATCGGGCGTTGATGCGATCGGCCACGTTGCGGACCGCCTCCAGTCGCACGGCGATCACCGCGCCGACGAAGAACGCAGGAAGATACTCGAGCTCCCCCGACCCGGTGCGGGCGCCGAGCCAGGTGAGGGCGCAGGCGGCGGCGAGGCCGCCGATCCACCACTTCCGCACGGCGATGGCGGCGACGGCGAACACGGGCAGCGCGAGAGAGAAGACGAGCTCCCAGCGCAGCGACCACAGCGGATTGTTGATCTGCCCGTCGCCGCCGAGCAGGTCGATCGCCTTCACGATGTACTCCCAGCCGAAGTCCGGCGTCGAGGAGTTGCTCAGCCACGTTCCGGCGGCCTGTGTCGTGATCTGCGGGATGGCGGCTACCCACGCGGCTGCCAGGAGCACCGACGCCGTCACCGGCACCATCAGCCGCACGACTCGGCGCGGGAAGTAGGCGACCCAGTCGAAACCGCGATGCCGCACGACGGGCAGGGTCACCACGAGGCCGGACAGGACGAAGAAGACGATCACCGACTCCACGCCCGCGGTGAGGAACTTCAGCGGCGTGTAACTGATCCACCACAGTGCGGAGCCGACAGGGGCGTCTCCGCCGCCGGGGGCTCCAGGGAAGTCGGGGTTGGTGTACAGGGCGTGATGGAACACGACGATCACCGCCGCGAGTCCGCGGAGCCCGTCCAGCGCGGTCAGCCGGCCCGTCGCCGGTCGTCGTGTCGTCGTCTCAGCCACGTTTCCACCAGTACCCGTCATAGGCGGGCGACGCTACGGGGTTGCGCTGAGCGGTCCCTGTGACCTATTGGGGGGTGGGCTGAGTGCGCTTCGGCTACTTCGCGGTCGGCTTCGGCGTCGCCGGCGCGAGCGCCTGCCGCACGAGCTGGTGGATCTCCGTGTAGTCGGGGTCGGTGGGATCGATCGTCGGCGGCACCAGCTCCAGCTGGTCGACCGGCAGCTTCCGGGTCTTCATCCCGAGGTCGACGAAGTAGCCCAGCATCGACTGCGGGATGTCGGTCTTCATCACCTGGGATCCGGCCTTGGCGATGCCCTCGAACTTGCTGACGACGTTGACCGGATTGACCTGCTTGAGGATCGCGTCCTGCAGCTGGCGCTGGCGCGCCATCCGGTCGTAGTCGCTCGACCCGTGCCGGGCGCGGGCGTACCACTGGGCGTGGTAGCCGTCCATGTGGTGCTGGCCGGGCTCGATCCACTCGGCGACGCCGTTGAGGTTCTCATCCCCGCCGATCGGGACGCGGTCGGTCACCGTGATATCGACGCCCCCGAGGGCGTCGATCAGGTCGGAGAAGCCCTGCATGTCGATGAGCACGTAGTACTGGATGGTCAGACCGGTCGCACCCTCGAGGGCGTCGCGCATGGCCTCGATGCCCGGCTCGCTCTTGTTCTTCGTGGCGTTCGGGTAGAGGTCCTTCTTGTAGACCTCGACCTCGGTGTAGATGGAGTTGAGCTGGCAGACGTCGACGTCGCAGCGGTCCTCGTAGCCGTAGCCGTCCGGATAGAGCGTGTGGAGCGGGGAGGTCTCGGGGAATGGCACCGGATCCAGGTCGCGCGGCAGGCCGATCGTGACGGCCTTGCCCGTCGAGGCGTCGATGCTCACGACCGACATGCTGTCGGGGCGGAGGCCCTCGCGGTCGGGCCCGGCGTCGCCGCCGAGCAGCATGATGTTGTACCGGCCATCGACGGGCGGCTCGGACGGCCCCGCCGAGAAGATGTCGCCGAGCGCCCCGCGCGCGGAGCCGGCGACCACGGAGGCGTAGCCCGCCGTGCCCGTGAGCCCGACGAGGACGAGCACGGCGAAGGCCGCGATCCAGCCACGGGCGTTGGGCCTGGTCTTCACCAGGCGCACGAGACGGAGCGTGTCGAGGGTGAGCACCACCCAGAGGATCGCAAAGGCGATGAGCAGGATCTGGAGCACGGTCAGGCTGGCGGCCTGGGTGAAGAAGGTGTAGATCGCGGTCGGGGCGACGAGGTAGGTGATCAGCGCCACGATCGCCCCGAGCCAGAGGAGCCCCGTGGCGATGAGGCCGACGCGTCCCAGCCGACGATCTCCGGCGACCAGCTGGACGGAACCCGGCAGCAGGACGTTCAGGAGGACGAGCCACCAGGCCCGCCGGGTCATGACGGGCGCGGACGACGCGTCCGGGTGACGCAGCGGGCTCGTGGGGTTCATAGCTTCGCGTGCAGCGCCGCGTTCTTCTCCTCGACGCTCGCCTCCAGATCGGCGGCGAAACGCTCGAGTGCGGTCGCCAGGGACGGGTCGGCGGTCGCGAGGATCTTGACGGCGAGCAGTCCCGCATTGCGGGCGCCGCCGATGGACACCGTCGCGACCGGCACTCCCGCCGGCATCTGGACGATGGAGAGCAGCGAGTCGAGGCCGTCGAGGCGCGCGAGCGGGACCGGCACGCCGACGACCGGGAGGGTGGTCACCGCGGCGAGCATGCCGGGCAGGTGGGCCGCGCCGCCGGCACCCGCGATGATCACGCGGACGCCACGGCCGGCAGCGGCCCGGCCGAAGTCGATCATCTTGACGGGTGTGCGGTGCGCGGAGACGACCTCCACCTCGTGGGCGACGCCGAACTCGGTGAGCAGCCGCGACGCCTCCTGCATCACGGACCAGTCCGAGTCGGACCCCATCACCACGGACACCAGGGGTTGCGACTTCTCGGGCATGCCCACAATCGTAAAGGCGGGCTCCCCCGCGTCCGGGTTACGGCACGCGGTGCGGACACCCCCGGAATTCAGCCCTCGAAGTACGCAGCGGCGGCGCGGGCGCGGTAGACGACGTCGTCGAGATCGTCGCCGCCGACCGTGACGTGGCCGACCTTGCGGCCCGGCCGCGGCTCCTTGCCGTACCCGTGGAACTTGGCCTCGGGATGCGCGGCGAGCGCGGCCGGGTAACGGTCCTGCAGGGTCCCCTCCGCGGGACCGCCCAGGATGTTGACCATGACGGACCACTCGTCGCGGGGACGCGTCTCGCCGAGGGGCAGGTCGAGCACGGCGCGCAGGTGCTGCTCGAACTGGCTCGTCACCGCCCCCTCGATCGACCAGTGCCCGCTGTTGTGCGGGCGCATCGCGAGCTCGTTGATCAGGAGGCGGCCGTCCGTCGTCTCGAACATCTCGACGGCGAGCACGCCGGTGACCCCGAGGCCGTCCGCGATGCGGGTGGCGATGTCGGCCGCGGCGTCCGCCACGCGCCCCGCCGCCCCCGGCGCCGGGGCGATCACCTCGGCGCAGACGCCGTCGCGCTGGATGGTCTCCACCACCGGCCAGACGGCCGACGCGCCGGACGGCCGTCGGGCGATCAGCTGCGCCAGCTCGCGCCGGAACGAGACCAGCTCCTCCACGAGCAGGGCGCCGCCGCGCCCGTCCTCGGCGAGCGCGAGGAACCAGTCGTCCGCCTCACCCGCCTCGGATACCACGCGCACGCCCTTGCCGTCGTAGCCGCCGCGCGCGGTCTTCACCACGGCGCGGCCGCCGTGGTCGGCCAGGAACGCCGCCAGCTCGTCGGCCGACTCCACGGCCGCCCAGTCCGGAACGGGCAGCCCGAGCTCGCTGAGCTTGGCCCGCATCTGGATCTTGTCCTGGGCGTAGAGGAGGGAGTCCGGTCCGGGATGCACGGGGATCCCGCGCTCGACCAGCTCCCGCAGGATCGACGGCGGCACGTGCTCGTGGTCGAACGTGATCACGTCGACGGTCTCCGCGAACGCCAGCACCGTGTCGAGGTCGCGGTAGTCTCCGACACCGGTCGCGGCGATTTCCGCGCTCATGCCCGCGGCCTCCTCGAGCACCCGGATATCGATGCCCAGCTCGACCGCCGGAGGGATCATCATCCGTGCCAGCTGCCCGCCGCCGATCACTCCGACTGTGTTTCGCATCAGGGCAGTCTACCGGGGGTGGCGTCACGGAAGGGCCGACAGCGACCTATACTGTTCGACGGTCGGCCGACCGACCGACTGCCGATCCCTCTTTCGCACCCGGGAAACGATGAAGGTCCTCTCCACTCTGTACGAACGCCTCGTGCGCTACGCGTTGAAGTTCGGCGTCGTCGGCATCGTCGGCTACTTCGTCGATGTCGGGATCTTCAACCTGCTCCGCCTCGGCGCGGCGGGGAGCGACCATTTCTGGCAATCGCCTCTCGGCGCGAAGATCGTCTCCGTCACGGTGTCCACCCTCGTGACCTGGTTCGGCAACCGCTATTGGACGTTCCGCGAGCACCGGCGCAAGAACTTCATGCTGGAACTGCTCGAGTTCACCGTCATCGCGGTGGCGGGCCTGGGGATCAGCCTGCTCTGCCTGTACATCTCGCACTACGTCCTCGGGTTCACCTCCCTGCTCGCGGACAACGTCTCGACCAACGTCATCGGGCTCCTCCTGGCGACGGCGTTCCGCTTCCTCCTGTACCGCTACTGGGTGTATGGGCATCACCGCAAGGACGGCCTGACAGCGCGACGGAACGCCGAGGCCGAGGCAGCGGCACTCTCGATCTTCGAAGACGACGCGTCCGCGAGCTCTGACGCCGCGTCGCTCAACTCCCCCCGCCAGCCGGGAACCGAAGCCGGCTGAGCGCGTTCTCACCGTCGGCCATTCGCACACATACTTTTGACAACCCGGTCGAGTAGGGTTCGGCTCATGGCGCAGAGTTCGACATCGCCCGGGCAACGAGACATCCCGGCGCGCAAAGCGCGACTTCTCCCCCAGCTGATCAAGTTCGGCGCGGTGGGAGCGGTCGGCTTCGTCGTCAACATCGCGGTGTTCAACGGACTGATGCTCACCGTGCTCTCGAATGTCCCCCACAAGACGCTCATCGCCACCGCCATCGCCACCCTCGTCGCCATCGGCACCAACTGGGTGGGCAACCGGTACTGGGCGTTCGCGAAGAACCGGCAGGAGAACACCGCGCGCGAGGGCGCGGAGTTCTTCATCGTCAGCCTCGCCGGGATGGCCATCCCGCTGCTCTGCGTCTGGGTCTCCCACTACGCGCTCGGCTTCACGTCGCTCCTGGCGGACAACATCGCGAACAACGTGGTCGGCCTGGCCCTCGGCATGGTGTTCCGTTTCGCCTTCTACCGCTGGTGGGTGTTCTCACCCGAGCGTGCAGGACGGCGCGCGGCGCGTCGCACGAACCGGGCTGTAGGCGGCACCCGGCCCGGCGAGCCCGCCGTACTGACCGGCTCGACGCTAGCGGCTGCCCCAGACGGTGGTCTCGTCGGAGACTGACTCCGACTGCTGACGCCGCAGCGCGACCACGTTCTGCGCGTGCTCCATCAGTTCGCCAAGCGCGCGCTGCACCTGGTCGGCCTTCGGCACGTCTTTGAGGACGACGGGGTGATCGAGACCCGCGTTGATGCGCACATCGCCCGAGCGGAAGGCGCTCTGCAGCCAGTTGCGCTTCACACTCACGTCGTAGCCGCGACTGTGCAGCAGTTCCTGCCGAACCCGCACGAAGAAGCCGTGCCGGATCACGATGCGGCGCGTCGTGATCGTGTAGCGCCGGCTCAGCCACGCGGCGAGCGGCAGCAGGAACAACAGCAGCAGGACCGCGGCGGCGGCCGACCACAGGAGCACGATCTCCCAGACCTCGTCCAGCCGGCCGGCGAAGTACCCGGCGGCACCGCTCGCGGCGATCAACGCCACACTCGGCCAGAACAGCACGCGGGCGTTGCGGCGCAGGCGCGCGATCACCCGCTCCGGGGGCTGGCCGGGCACCCCGTCCGTCGTGTTGCTCATGCTTCCCATTAATACCGCAGGTGCGTGACGTCTCCCGCTGCGACAGCCGTGCGCCCCGTTTCCGACTCCACGATCAGTCTGCCGTCGGCGTCGATGCCGACGGCCGTGCCGAGCAGCGTGTCCCCTCCCGGCAGCTCGACGCGCACGGCGCGGCCGAGGGTGTGGCACGCCTCGGCGACCTCGTCGCGGAGGGCGCTGCGCACCGCATCGCCGCCCGCGGTGAGGTACTCGCGGTAGAGGGCGGTCAGCTGGGTGAGATACGACGACAGCACGATGTCCGCATCCGGCGACTCCGCCCCCGCCAGCACGAGCGACGTGGAGGTGTCGGTCGGCAGCTCGTCGGCCTCCTGCGAAAGGTTCACTCCCGCACCGATGACCAGACCGGAGAGGTCGGGGAGCAGCTCCGAGAGGGTCCCGCTCACCTTGGCCCCGTCGATCAGGACGTCGTTGGGCCACTTCACGGCGACCGTGCCGGGCACGAGGGGAGCGACCGCTCTGCTCATCGCCAGGCCCGCCAGGAGCGGGAACCAGCCGAACGCCTCCGGCGCGAGCCCGTCCGGGCGCAGGAGCACCGAGATCGCGAGCGTGCGACCGGGCGGCGCCACCCAGACCCGGCCGAGGCGCCCACGCCCTCCGGTCTGGTTGCCGGTCACGATGACGGAGAGGTCCGGGAGGGTGGCCGCCCGCGCGGTGAGGACGTCGTTCGTCGACCCGGCCTCGTCGAGCACCTCCAGCACGGGGACGACGGCTCGACTGCGACGGAAGGCGTGAGGATCGCTCTGCTGCATTGGCCCAGTCTGCCAGCGTGAGGCCCCGATTTTGTAGGAACTCCTCAACGGCATCGCCTCTGCACTAGAAGGTAGAGTGAACGGCGTGACCGACACCGAAGCACGTCAGACCCCCGATCTCTCCACCACCGCGGGCAAGCTCGCGGACCTGAAGGAGCGGTTCCACGAGGCCGTGACCGCCAGCGGGCAGACCGCGATCGAGAAGCAGCACGCCAAAGGCAAGCTCACCGCCCGCGAGCGCATCGAGCTCCTGCTCGACCAGGGCTCCTTCGTCGAGTTCGACGAGTTCGTCCGCCACCGCACCCACGCGTTCGGCATGGAGGCCAAGCGTCCGTACGGCGATGCGGTCGTCACGGGCGTCGGCACCATCCACGGCCGCAACGTCGCCGTGTTCAGCCAGGACTTCACCATCTTCGGCGGATCGCTCGGCGAGGTCGCGGGCGAGAAGATCATCAAGGTGATGGACCACGCCCTCAAGACCGGCGTGCCGATGATCGGGATCCTCGACTCCGGCGGCGCCCGCATCCAGGAGGGCGTCGTCGCCCTCGGCAAGTACGGCGAGATCTTCCGCCGCAACACCGCCGCCTCCGGTGTGATCCCGCAGATCTCGATCGTCATGGGCCCGGCGGCCGGCGGCGCGGTGTACTCCCCCGCCCTCACGGACTTCGTCATCATGGTGGACAAGTCGAGCCACATGTTCGTGACCGGCCCCGACGTGATCAAGACCGTCACCGGTGAGGACGTCGGCTTCGAGGAGCTCGGCGGCGCCCTGACGCACAACAAGGTATCCGGCGTCTCCCACTACCTCGCGAGCGACGAGGAGGATGCCCTCGACTACGCGCGCAATCT
Source organism: Leifsonia sp. LS1 (assembly GCF_020521355.1). NCBI lineage: Bacteria > Bacillati > Actinomycetota > Actinomycetes > Micrococcales > Microbacteriaceae > Leifsonia > Leifsonia sp. LS1. The sequence continues at coordinate 11,344 of NZ_BPER01000007.1, read as the reverse complement.
GCTCAGCTACCTGCCGCAGAACAACCTCGCCGAACTGCCCGAGTACGAGTCGGAGCCGGAGCTCGAGACCACGGACGCCGATCGACGTCTCAACACCGTCATCCCGGACTCCCCCAACCAGCCGTACGACGTGAAGTCCATCATCGAGGGCATCGTCGACGACGCGGAGTTCCTCGAGGTGCAGCCGCTGTTCGCGCCCAACATCGTCATCGGCTTCGCCCGCGTGGACGGCCGCTCCGTCGGCATCGTCGCGAACCAGCCGAGCGCGATGGCCGGCACTCTCAACATCGACGCCGGAGAGAAGGCATCGCGGTTCGTCCGGTTCTGCGACGCGTTCGGCATCCCGATCCTCACGCTCGTGGACGTGCCGGGCTACCTGCCGGGCACCGACCAGGAGTGGACCGGCGTCATCCGCCGTGGCGCGAAGCTGCTCTACGCGTACGCGGAGGCAACGGTGCCGCTCGTGACGATCATCACGCGCAAGGCCTACGGTGGCGCGTACATCGTCATGGGCTCCAAGCAGCTGGGCGCCGACATCAACCTGGCCTGGCCCACCGCCGAGATCGCCGTCATGGGCGGACAGGGCGCGGTCAACATCCTCTACCGCGGCGAGATCAAGCGGGCAGAGGAGGCCGGCGAGGATGTCGCCGCCGTGCGCACCAAGCTCGCCAACGAGTACACGTACAACGTCGCGAGCCCGTTCCTCGCCGCGGAGCGTGGCGAGTTGGACGGCGTCATCGAGCCGGCGGCGACCCGCGTCTCGGTCATCAAGGCGCTGCGGTCGCTGCGCACCAAGCGCGCGACCATGCCGCCGAAGAAGCACGGGAACATTCCGCTGTGAGCGCCGGCCTCGACCCGTCGCAGATCCGGTTCGTCACGCGTGGCGTGACAGCCGAGGAGGTCGCCGCCGTCACCGCCGTGCTGACGGCAGCCGCTGCGGAGCAGGCCGCCGCCGCCCGGGACGCCCGGCCCACGACGGGTCCGGACGCCTGGGGGCGCAGCCAGCGCAGCCTCCGCACGCCGCTCTCCCCCGGTCCCGGGGCCTGGCGGTCGTTCTCCGCCTGAGCGGTCGCGTCCCCCGGTTTGTACCCCGGAGGAGGCGTCCCCCGGATGCGGTACAGGCGCGATTCCGGACGAGCGGGAACAGGGAGGACACCGAGTGTCCCCCGATGTCCTCCAAAATGACGACTATGTAATACCTGGGAAGCGCGCCAATATTGTTATTGCTAGGTGTCTCTCCTCGTGAGTCACACCGCCGAATCACTCGCCGACTAGGGTAAGCGGGCGAGTGCTTTGGGGGCGAGTCAGGGCGATATTCGGGTTGTCGCCCTGACTCGGGGTTTGAAAAGGGGCCGACAATTCGGGTGTCGGCCCCTTTCTCCTATTAACCTGCGGATCGCGGACACCATCGCACGCAGTCACCGCACGCGCCTGGGCGACGCCGATGCCCAGCCTCGTGCCGATACGATGGGAGGGCTCCAGCAGCGCTCTACGAAACGGAGAACCAACCGAATGACCCGCGCTCTCATCACCGGAATCACCGGACAAGACGGCCTCTACCTCGCGGAACTCCTCGTTTCGAAGGGCTACGAGGTGTTCGGCCTCATCCGCGGCCAGAACAACCCGAAGTACGACCTGGTCCGGACCACCGTTCCCGAGGTGACATTGCTGACCGGCGATCTCACCGACGTCTCGGGTCTCGTGCGGGTGCTGGGAATCGCCCAGCCTGACGAGGTGTACAACCTGGGTGCGATCTCGTACGTCGCGTACTCCTGGGAGAACGCCGCCCTCACATCCGACGTCACCGGCAAGGGCGTCCTCAACATCATCGAGGCCACGCGCCTCTACGCCGGCGACGATATCTCGAAGGTCCGTTTCTATCAGGCGTCCTCGTCTGAGATGTTCGGCAAAGTGCAGGAGGTCCCGCAGCGCGAGTCCACCCTGCTCTGGCCGCGTTCTCCGTACGGCGTCGCGAAGGTCTTCGGTCACTACATGACGATCAACTATCGCGAGTCCTACGGCATGCACGCGTCCAGCGGCATCCTCTTCAACCACGAGTCGCCTCGGCGCGGCCCCGAGTTCGTCACGCGCAAGATCAGTCAGTCAGTCGCGCGCATCAAGCTCGGGCTGCAGGATCAGCTCGTCCTCGGCAACCTCGACGCGAAGCGCGACTGGGGCTTCGCCGGCGACTACGTCGACGCGATGTGGCGAATGCTGCAGCAGCCGGTCGGCGACGACTACGTCGTGGCGACCGGCGAGACGCACTCCATCCGCGAGGCCCTCGACGTGGCATTCCGTACCATCGGAGTGGACGACTGGAGCCCGTACGTCGGTCAGGATCCGCGCTTCATGCGGCCGGCCGAAGTCGACCTCCTCATTGGGGACGCGAGCAAGGCACACGACGTCCTCGGGTGGACACCCCGGGTCGGATTCGAAGAGCTGATCACGATGATGGTCGAGAACGATCTCCGCGAGCAGTCCGACCTCTCCCGCTGATCGTGGCGGCCGCCCAGCGAATCCTCCTCACCGGTGCGACCGGTCAGGACGGCAGCTACCTTGTCGACCAGCTTTCCGGGGAAGGGCATGAGATCCATGCCCTCATCCGTCCCGGTGATCTCCTTCCCGCAGACGATCGGGTGATCTGGCGGACGGGAGACCTCGCAGACACTCAGAGCCTCGTCGACATTGTGGACGAGGTCGAACCCGACATCGTGTTCAACCTCGCCGGGATCAGTTCGGTCGCGTTCTCGTGGCAACAGCCACTGGCGACGGTCGAAGTGTCGGGTGCCGCGGTGGCAGCTCTGATCGAAGCTTCGTGGCGCCTGCAAGAGCGTAAGGGACGCACTGTCCGATTCGTTCAGGCGTCGAGCTCTGAGATCTTCGGCTCGGCCATCGAGTCGCCGCAGACGGAGACCACACCCGTGCGGCCCGCGAGCCCGTATGGGGCCGCGAAGGCACTCGGGCACAGCCTGATGGGGATCTACCGGAGCCGCGGCATGCACGCGAGTTCGGCGATCCTGTACAACCATGAGTCACCTCGACGTCCGGAGACATTCGTGACGCGCAAGATCACCGCCCAGGTCGCCCGGATCGCCGCCGGCCTCGAGGAGACGCTGCAGCTCGGCAACCTCGATTCGCGCCGTGACTGGGGATGGGCGCCGGACTACGTCGACGCCATGGTCAGAATGGCCGACGCCGAGAGCGGCGGCGACTATGTCATCGCCACGGGCCGAACCCATTCGGTTCGCGATTTCGCCGGGGCCGCCTTCTTGCGTGCCGGAGTCCTGGACTGGCAGGATCGTCTCGAAGTCGACGACCGGTTCAAGCGTCCTGCCGACGTCGCGGAGATGCGAGGCGACCCTTCCCGCGCCAGGGAAGAGCTCGGCTGGTCACCGACGCTGGCGTTCGAGGAGATCGTGGGCGCCATGGTCGAACACGATCTGGCGCTCGTGCGCGCCGCGAGCTAGACGACCGGTCGCGGGATCTCCAGCCAGAGATCGACCTCGTCGTCGTCCGACTCGGCGCCCAGTGCGTTGGCGGCGCCGTCGTCCGACATGCGCAGGCCGACGACGGTCACCGCCGTCTTCGACGAGCGGGGCACGGTGCGGACGATCAGCTTGTCCGTCGTCGTCCCCCGGATCGCCTCGGCGAGACGGCGCAACACCGTCTCGAGTCCACGCTGGTCCAGGTCGTCGATCCCGCCCTCGTCCAGGAGGCTGACGACCACGCCGCGCCGACGGGCGTCCATGACCTCCCGGCGCACGTCGTCGTTCAGCAGGCGTCGCCCCCGGATCTCGTCGCGGATGGCGCCCTCGAGATAACGGCACTCGCGACGCTCGGCCTCGGTCAGGTCGCCGTCGCGTCGGACGATCTCGGCGAGCATCGGGGCCGCGACGCGATACGTCTGCCGCAGCCGCAGCTGACGTTCCATGACGTGCGCCTCCTGAGCGGCCTGCCACTCCGTGGCCTCCCGCTCGGCCCTGGCGAATTGGAGGGAGTCGCGGCCGGCCTTGGCGAGCGAGCCCGCGATCACCACGGCGACGCCGACCCAGACGACCGAGCCGATGACTCCGAGCCCGGCGAGCGCCCCCGGGCCGGCCCAGACGACGGTCTGCACGGCGAGGAAACCGACTCCGGCCCACGCGAAGATGGACTGCCGGCGCACCGCGCAGATGGTCATCAGCGTGCCGACGGCCGCGACGTACCACGTGCCGTAGCCGTTGTCCTTCGCCGGGTCGAGCTGACTCGTGACGAGGATCGGGATGACGACGCACACGGCGAGGTCGAACGCTGCGAGCCACAGGGGCATCTTCGTCGGGCTCGTCGGCCAGAGGCTCATCACGGTCGCGACCCCGTACAGGATCATCGCCGCGATGGGCGGCCCGGGATTGGCGGGGATCGAGAGCGAGGACAGCGCGAGGAACAGGTGATACGCCGAGAACAGGGCGCCGAGGCCGAGGAAGAGGACCCGGTTCAGGGTGATCACTCGACCACCTCCGGCTCCCGGTCGGAGGACGGCCAGAGGATGACGACGGTCGTCCCCGCACCGGGCTCGGACTCGATGCGCGCGCGCCCGCCGACCTTCGCGAGGCGATCGCGGATGCTCACCCGCAGCCCGAGACGCTCCGCCGGCACCTCGTCCGCGGCGAAGCCCTTCCCCTCATCGCGCACGACGATATGAACGGTCGCGGACGGAGTGCCCCCGCGGATGCTGATGCTGCGGCGCACTTCCGGCCCGCCCGCGTGCTGCATGCTGTTCACCATCGCCTGCACGCTGGCCGAGTACACGGCCTCCGCCACGTTGACGGGCAGACTGTGGACCTCGACGTCCTGCACTTCGATCGCGAACGGCGAGGAGAACGCGTTGGCGGCCGTCACCAGCCGGTCGCTCAGGCGGTCGAGGCCGACGAGGGACTGGTCCTCCGGACCGGACGCCTCGGCCGCGTGCAGGTGGCCGATCGCGTCCGCCGCCATGGTCGCCGCCAGCTCCTTCTGCTCCGGAGTCCGCGCGCTGGCCGCCGAGAGCAGGGTCGTGAGCACGCTGTCGTGCACGATGGCGTCGACCTGGACGCGCTCCACCTCCGTGGCGTGCTGACGGACGGCGGTGGCGTACCGGGCGAGCGCCTGGCTCTGCGCCGCGTCGACGCCCGACGACGCTTGACGCATCATCGCGATGATGGCGAGGATGGCTCCGCCGAGGATGATCGCGTAGACCGCGTCCAAGCCGGCCAGCTCGGCGCCGACGCCGCCACCGGCAGGCAGCGCCCGGACGACGCCGTACGCGATCGGGGCGATCAGCGTGTAGACCACAGCCAGCCAGAGTGGGTAGGCGACGGCGGCGAACGCGGTGAAGACGTTGCAGAGGAACCAGATCCAGGGCTTGTCCGCCGTGAACGCCGCCGGGTCGGAGACCACGAACGGCCACGTGACGATCGCGACGAGGTAGAGCACGGCCAGGACGGCCATCGCCCCCTTGACCCAGCGCTGCAGGATCGCCAGGAGCACGGTGACGACGATGCCGCCGAAGATGACGATCGTCATCACGAGACCCCACGGCTGCACGAGCGCGTGCTGCTGGGCGAGTGCCGACGGGATGGTCTGCAGCCCGAAGACGAGTCCGAACGCCGCCACGGTGCGGTCCGCGATGCGCTCGATGCGGGCGCGGCTCAGCGGGTTGCGAGGCTTCGACGACTCGCGCGGGGCACCCGGCACGCTGCCGGGGCGCGCGAAGTCAGACGCGCTCATTGCCCGTGTCGGGGTCGAGACCCGGCAGGATGCCGTCTTCCACCGCGCGCCGGAGCAGATCCACCTTCGTGGGGGCCGGGCGGCCGACCTCCACGTACTTGACCCGGATCCGGTCCAGGTACTCGCGAGCCGTCGAGTTCGCGATCCCGAGCTGCGCCGCGACCGCCTTCAACGGCAGGCCCGACGCGTAGAGATGCAGCACGTCGCGCTCGCGCCGGCCCAGCTGGGCCTTGGCGAAATCGCTATCCGCGTCGATCGCGGTCGCCCACTCGAGGTTGTTGAGGACATCCCCCCGCGCGACCGTGGCGATGGCGTTCATCACGGTCGTCGTCGGCGACGACTTCGGGATGACTCCCGCCGCGCCCGCGGCGAGCGCCTCCCGGACGCTGGCGACGCGGTCCGCGATGCTGTGCACCAGCACGGCGGCTCCGGTGGCTTGGGCGCGCTTGACGTTGTCGGTCACCTTCGACCCATCGCCGAGCGAGAGATCGAGCACGACCACGTCGCACTCCTGGCCGCCGATCTCGGCGACGAACTCGTCGACCGTCGCGGCGGTGATGACGACCTCGTAACCGGCGTCCTGGCAGGCCGCCTTCAGCCCCAGCCGCACCGACTCGTGATCGTCGACGATAGATACCCGCACCATGTGGTTCATCGTAGTGGTGCAGGACCCCATGACCCCCGTCAGGGCGTCAGCGTGGCGACCGCTTCGACGTGGTGCGTGTTCGGGAAGAGGTCGAACGCGCGCAGCGAGCGGAGCGGGTAGCCGCGGTCGGCGAAGAACGCCAGATCGCGCGCCAGCGCGACGGGGTCGCACGCCACGTAGACGATCTGGGCCGGCGCGAGAGCGGCGATCGAGTCGACGACCGCACGTCCGGCGCCCGAGCGCGGCGGGTCGAGGACGACGGTCGCGGCCCGCAGCCGCGCACGCTCGCTCGCACTCGCGTTGGCCGCGAGGTCGGCCGCGAATCGCTCGACCCTCGCCGTGACGGCGGAGGCGCCCACCCAGTCGGCGAGGTTCTCCGCGGCGTCGTCAGTCGCGGCCTCGTCGCTCTCGACGGAGGTGATGCGGAGGGTGGAGCCGAACCGGTCCCCCACCGCCGCCGCCAGCAGGCCGACGCCGCCGTAAAGGTCGAGGTTCGCGGCACGCGGGTCGAAGAGGGCCTCGTCCACCGCCTCCTGCACCGCCCGCGTGAGGGTCTCGGCCGCACCGCGGTGCACCTGCCAGAACCCGCGGGCGTCGAGCCGGAACTCCCGGTCCCCGACGCGCTCGCGGATCGGGACCGGACGCCGGCGCGGACGCGCGAGACGTTTGCCCATGCGGACGGGCGCCTCGTTGACGAGCACGTGCGCGGCTCCCGCCCCGGTGGCGACGACGTCGACGGACTCCGCGCCGGGGAACGTCTGCCCGAACGGCGCCGACTCCTGCACCAGCGCGGTCGCGAGCGGGAGACTGCGCACCGGGACGATGGTGTGGGTGCGCGCCGCGTACGGGCCCACCTCGCCGGCCGCACCGACCTGCAGCCGCACGCGCGTGCGCCAGCCGGTGCCGTCCGCCGTCTCACCGGCCACGGATTCCACCTGGACCCGGCCTCCCGACGGGCCGACCTGCGCGATCGCGTCGGCGTCGAGCTTCGCGGTGCGCTGCAGAGCGTCCTCGATGACCCGGCGCTTGAGCTCGCGCTGATGGTCGAGGCGGATGTGCCCGAACTCGGCGCCTCCGGCCCGCCGCCCTGGTGCTCGGTCGATCGACGCCGCCTCCCAGACGTGCTCCTGCCGCTCGGGGGCGGCCTCCAGCACCTCCACCGTCTCGCCGCGCCAGAATCGGTCGTGGGTGCGGTCGGAGATCCGCGCGCGGATGCGCTCGCCCGGAAGCGTGTCCGGAACGAACACGACCCGTCCTTCATGGCGCGCGACGAACACGCCGCCGTGGGCGACGTTGGTAATGTCGAGGTCGACCTCATCGTTCTGGGGCATCCTTCGAGCATCCCACAGGTGACCATGCGCCTCTACCTCGCGTCCACGTCCCCGGCACGCCTCGCGCTCCTGCGCGCCGCCGGCATCGAGCCGATCGTGGTGCCGTCGCACGTCGACGAGCCCGCCGCGGTCGCCGCGGCGGAGGCGGAGCACGGTCCGCTCGCCCCCGACGCGATGGTCCACCTCCTCGCGCGACTGAAGGCCGAGGCCGTCCGCGGCACGCTCGACGGCGCACCGATCGACGGGCTCATCCTCGGCGGCGACTCCGCCTTCGCGATCGACGGGCTGATCCACGGCAAGCCGCATCGGCCCGAGGTCGCGCGGGAGCGCTGGCTCGCCCAGCGCGGCCGCACGGGCGTCTTGCACTCCGGCCACTGGCTGATCGACCACCGCGACGGCCGCGAGAACGCCGCGGTCGGCGCGACCGCGACTGCATCCGTGACGTTCGCCGACGTGACCGTCGCCGAGATCGACGCCTACATCGCGAGCGGCGAGCCGCTCGAGGTCGCCGGGTCGTTCACGATCGACAGCCTGGGCGGCCCCTTCATCACACGCGTCGACGGCGACCCCAGCACCGTGGTGGGCCTCTCGCTCTCGACACTGCGCACCCTGGTCCGCGAACTCGGCGTGGAGTGGACCTCGCTCTGGAATCGGTTGTAGACCCTCCAATTACCGCGGCACTCATTTTTGTGAGGATCGTCCAAAACGAGGGGTGCCGGGCGGCATAGGCTAGAGAACTGTGCCAGCCATCACCAAGGTTCTCATCGCAAACCGGGGCGAGATCGCCGTCCGCGTCATCCGCGCCGCTCAGGACAGCGGGATCGGCTCCGTCGCCGTCTACGCCGACCAGGACCGCGACGCCCTCCACGTGAAGCTCGCCGACGAGGCCTACGCGCTCGAGGGCACGACCAGCGCGGAGACGTACCTGGTCATCGACAAGCTGCTCTCGATCGCCCGGCGGTCCGGCGCCGACGCCGTGCACCCGGGTTACGGCTTCCTCGCCGAGAACGCCGACTTCGCCCGCGCGGTGATCGCTGCCGGCCTCACCTGGATCGGCCCGTCGCCCGACGCCATCGAGCGTCTCGGAGACAAGGTGTCGGCTCGTCACGTCGCCGAGAAGGTCGGCGCCCCGCTCGCGCCCGGAACCCTCAACCCGGTCGCCGACGCCGCGGAGGTCCTCGAGTTCGTCGACCAGTACGGCCTCCCCGTCGCCATCAAGGCCGCCTTCGGCGGTGGCGGTCGCGGCCTCAAGGTCGCCCGCGCCCGCGAGGAGGTCGCGGAGCTCTTCGACTCCGCCACCCGCGAGGCCATCGCCGCCTTCGGCCGCGGAGAGTGCTTCGTCGAGAAGTACCTCGACCAGCCGCGCCACGTCGAGACCCAGTGCCTCGCCGACGCATACGGCAACGTCGTCGTCGTCTCCACCCGCGACTGCTCGCTGCAGCGCCGCCACCAGAAGCTCGTCGAAGAGGCGCCGGCCCCGTTCCTCACCACGGAGCAGACCGAGCAGCTCTACACCGCGTCCAAGGCCATCCTCAAGGAGGTCGGCTACCAGGGCGCCGGGACCTGCGAGTTCCTCATCGGCAAGGACGGCACCGTCTCCTTCCTCGAGGTCAACACCCGGCTCCAGGTCGAGCACCCCGTCTCGGAAGAGGTCACCGGCATCGACCTCGTCCGCGAGCAGTTCCGCCTCGCCGAGGGCGGCACCCTCGACTACGAGGACCCCGCGCCGCGCGGTCACTCGTTCGAGTTCCGCATCAACGGCGAGGACGCCGGCCGCGGCTTCATCCCCTCCCCCGGTCCGGTGCACGTCTTCAAGCCCGCCGGCGGACCCGGCGTGCGCGTCGACAGCGGCATCCAGGCCGGCGACGAGATCAGCGGCGCCTTCGACTCCATGCTCGCCAAGCTCATCGTGACCGGCTCCAGCCGCGAGGAGGCGCTCGAGCGCTCCCGCCGTGCCCTCGACGAGTTCGAGGTCGCCGGCCTGCCGACCGTCCTGCCGTTCCACCGCGCGATCGTCCGCGACCCCGCCTTCGCCCCGCAGGACGGCGAGCCGTTCTCGATCTACACCCGCTGGATCGAGACCGAGTGGACCAACGAGATCGAGCCGTGGTCCGGTGAGCTGGGCGACCAGACGCCGGCCGAGCGCCGCAGCAGCGTGGTCGTCGAGGTCGAGGGCAAGCGCATCGAGGTGTCTCTGCCCGCGAAGCTCCTCACCGGCGGCGGCGCCGCATCCGCGTCCAGCGCTCCCGCCCCGCGTCGCCGCGGCAGTGCCGCCGCGGTCGACACCGCGACCGGCGACTCCCTCACGGCCCCGATGCAGGCGACCGTCGTCAAGGTCGCCGTCGCGGACGGCGATGCGGTCGTCAAGGGCGACCTCGTGCTCGTCCTCGAGGCCATGAAGATGGAGCAGCCGCTCACCGCCCACAAGGACGGGACGATCTCCGGCATCAATGCCGCCGTCGGCGAGACCGTCTCCTCCGGCCACCTCCTCCTCAGCATCGTCTAGCGCTTCGCGCATCGCCCCAGTAACTCCGGCGTTCTTGCCCGACATCAGGCAAGACTCCGGAGTTGCTGCGTTCTGAGCGGAGTGTCGTACCGGACCTCCGGATCTGTGACCGCACGATCAATTGCCGCCTCGACCTGGCGCCAACTGTCGAGCACCTGCGCGGCGGAGAACCGGAGCACGCTCAGCCCACGACGCGCGAGCTCCGCATCGCGATGCCTGTCCCGTTCGAACGCACCGCGGTCGGAATGGAACGCGTACCCGTCGATCTCGACGAGGAGGCGTCCTCCGACGCGCAGGTCCACCCGTCCGACGCCGGCGACATGCACCTGCTGCTCGACGACATGGCCGCGCTCTGTGAGTCGCTGCCGGACGATCGACTCGACCCCTGATTCCGAACCGGGGCGAGCGCGCGCGAACACGCCCGCCGTCCATGCAGGCTCACCGGCGACCAGTGAGGCCATGTCCGCGAGACGGGCCAACCCCGAGGTGACCGCCGTGTCCAAGACTGCGACAGCATCCTCCCGGGGCGCACATCGGACGACCGAGCGCAGGCAGTCGACCACGGACACCCGCCACACCTCCGAACCGCCGCTCCGCGTCGTCCAGTGCCGCACGACGTCGACGCCGGGATCAGCCAGCCGCGTCGACTTTGCCGGGACGGTGACGTGCAGCCGCGGATCGCGCCCTGCCCAGAGCCCGTACGTCGCCGCCGCCGAGAGGCACGACAACCGACCTCCCGCTCGCACCGCGTTGACAGCCATCGGATCAGCGGCGGGAAGCGCGTAGTACCCGCGCCGCGGGCGCATCATCGTGCCACTCCGCACGCCACGGGTGAGGGCCTCGGCTGTCGCGCCCGCAGCGATCAGCTGCGCCGACGATGCGACACCCCCGAGGTCTCGCAAACGCATCATCCAATCCATGGCCCCAGCGTGCCGGGCGGCGGGCACACGTGGCGTGCGTCGGCAGGATCGGTGGATAACCGGTCCGTTGGGCCGCCTGTGGTGCACTCCGTAACTCCGGAGGCTGAGATCGCCACGCCGCTCAGTTCGCCGTTCGACCGGAGGAAACGCGCCTGTCGTGGCTCATCTCCGGATTTAGTCGGGTGGGGTGGGGTGG